>JAECRA010000080.1 GCA_015999985.1 Comamonadaceae bacterium | reverse complement strand
CACGTGCGAGGCGGGGGACAGGGCGCGCACATTGACATCCCCATGTTCGGGTGCACGCTGGGCATTGCCGCTCTACAAACCAGCGAATATTTTGGCAACGGCCGCAGCCCAGGCAAACTAGGTTCTGCCCATCCGCGCAATGCGCCCTATCAAGCCTTTGAGGCCAAGGACGGCTACTTTGCCATTGCAGCGGGTAACCACAAGCTGTGGCTGGATGTGCTGGCCGTGGTGGGCAAGCCTGAACTGGCGCAAGACGCGCGCTTTATCACCACCACCGATCGAGCCAAGAACCAGGTGGCGCTCAAGGATCTTCTGGAGGGCGTGTTCACCACCCAACCGGTCGAGCACTGGATACAAGCGTTCAACACGGCCGGCGTGCCCCACGCACGCATCAACGACTACGCCGCTGCGCTGGCCGATCCACAAGCAGTTCACATGGGCTGGGTACAAGCGCTGGAGTTGCCCAACGGGCAGAAGACTCAGACCTTCACTTCGCCCATACGGCTCAATGGTCAGGGCTTTGGAGTCCGCCGTGCGCCGCCTGGTTTGGGCCAACATACGGAAGAGATTCGCGCTGAGTACTCCAGTACGGTCAGCTGAGCTGGTGGAAGGATTGAAGCCGTGCGCAAGGCTTCGGCAGGCTCAGCCCGAACGGTGTTTCTGGAATAGATGCATTCGGAACTAGCCCTTTTCTTCCAACATCTTTGGTGCTGAAGCCGCGCGACGAGCGGAAGGAGCCGGTTTGGCGGACTCTTGCTTGGGAGCGCCCGCACACTTCAATCCCGCACTGCGATCACGCATGTCTTTGAGACGGGTCGCAATCTGATCGAGCACAGGTGGCGGAAGCGATTGCTGGAATTCATAGTTCAGCCGTGTGATCTCCGCCACCAGATAAGAACATTCAGCCTCCTGCTCGCTTGGCTCTGATACCAGGGCGACGCGATCGACGGCTGGCGCTTTTTCACCCGTGGAGCCCGGGACACCGTTGGGATCCACTGCAGTGGCCTCCGCCGGGGAAAGCATGGCGACTGCGCCTTCGGGACACGCCTCGTTGGTAAAAGTCACCTGCCCGTTGAGTTCGCACTTGTTGATGATGTTGGTCCCAACCACAGCGGGTGCCTGCAATTCGCCTTCTGCCACAGGCGCCGGGCTGGACTGAGCTGGTCGCACAGGTACTGGTTGAAGCGCTTGCGAAGCCGCAGAGGCAGCCGAGGCCATCGAGGCTATGTCGGGGGCCGCTTCCGTGGGAGCGGCTTGAACGCGCTCCTCGCCGGCTGACCACCATTGATAGCCCTTGTATCCGCCCAGCAGCAAAAGCGCCGCGGCAAATAGGGCGATGATCCAGCGCGTGGTGGAACTCTCGGATTCAGTTGGCGGGCTATTGGGCCGTTCGTCTGGGGTGTTGGCGTCCATGAAGAGGCTGCGTAGTAAAAAGCACCAGGGCAATGATACGGCTTAAGCCATTTCCTCGGGAATTGGCATCCCCCGTAGGCACGAACTCATGCGCGCCTGCAGTCATACGGATATTCCACCGCCGCTGCGCACGCGTCGAAATCTCAACGCATGACCAACGCCAGGCAATATCCCAAGGCAACGCCCACCGCTGTTCCGAAAACGACCAGCCATGCTGGAGCCGTCTGTCCGGATGCATTGGAGGCGCCGCTGATTGCTGGCGTTGCCAGGACTGCCGGGTGGGCCAAGCTGGAGGCCGGTGTTGGCGTGTCAGCAGGAGATAAGTCCTGTGTGGCGCCCGACAACTGCCTGGCGAAGGCCAGAAAAAAATCGTCCGCGTTCTTCTTGGCCACCGACTGGATCAGGCGGCTGCCGACACTAGCCAGCTTGCCACCCACTTCTGCTCCAGCGGTGTAGCGCAGGAGGGTTGCCTCGCCATCGGACCGCAAACCCACGCTGGCGCTCATCTTGGCGAACCCTGCCGCCCCCCCTTGACCGCGACCGATGAGCGTGTAGCCATTGGGAGGGTCTATTTCCGACAGCTCCAGCGTACCCCGGAAAGTGGCTGAGATGGGCCCCACCTTGGTGGTCACGATCGCGGCGAAATTGTTCTCGCCTGTTTTCTCCAGGGATTGGCATCCTGCAATACAGGCCTTCAAGATCGCAGGGTCGTTCAGCGCCTCCCATACGCGCTGCTGCGGAGCCGCGATGCGGTATTCGCCGAAGAATTCCATGCTCACTCCTGAACGTAATGGCAATAAAGCGCCTGCGTGCCCTGGCGGCTGAGGCCTCGTGCAGCGAGTTGCTCGTAGAGTTTGCGTGCCAGCCCCGCCCCAGGCAACGCCAGGCCCATGCGCTCGGCCTCTGATAGGGCAATGCCCAGGTCCTTGAGGAAGTGCTCAATGAAGAACCCGGGCGCAAAATCACCTTTGACAATGCGCGCACCCAATACATTGAGTTGAAAGCTCCCTGCTGCACCTGATCCTATGGTTTGCAAGACCCGCTCCGGATCCAGCCCGGCAGACTTGGCATAGGCCAGGCCTTCAGATACGCCCATGATGGTCGAGGCAATGACGATCTGGTTGCACATCTTGGTATGTTGTCCCGCTCCCGCTGCGCCGGCGTGGGCAATATTGGTTCCCATCAACTGAAGCACTGGCAAAACCCGGTTGAACGCGGCCTCGTCCCCACCAACCATGATGGAAAGCTTGGCATCGCGAGCGCCGACATCACCGCCAGAGACCGGTGCATCCAGAGCCACACAGCCGCGCGTCAGGGCCTCGGCGGCCAACTGCTGGGCCAAGGCCGGGCTGGAGGTGCTCATATCTATCAAGACCGCCTGCTGCGCGCTCTTCAGGATGCCATCGGGTCCGAGCCAGACCTGCTCCACATCGCCAGGGAAGCCCACCATGGTGATGACCACATCAGACGAGGCAGCCACTTCGGCCGGCGTATCGCACCACACCGCACCTCTGGCAGCGAGCGAGTCGCCTTTTGAGCGCGTGCGGTTGTAGATGCGAAGCGGATGCCCCGCGGCAAGAATATGGCCAGCCATCGCTTGGCCCATGATGCCCAGGCCTACAAAGCCCACGCGAAGATTCGATTTGTTTGCACTCATATTTGCACTCACGGTGGCACCTTGGAGAAAGTGGAATGACGAGAGTTGCGCAGCAGCTCCCGGATGTAGACGGGGGTGAGGGGCTGACGCTCTGCCACCACGCCCAGGCAAGACAACGCATCGTTGACCGCGTTCGTCACGGCGCCAATAGCCCCCATGACGCCACCCTCGGCCATGCCCTTCATGCCACCTGGCGTTTTGAGATTGGGGGTGTGCATGGGGAGCAATTCAAAGGCGGGGAGTTCGCAAGCTGTAGCGACGAGGTAATCCGCCAGCGAGCCTGAAAGGTTTTGCCCGGTGGCATCGTCGTACTCCACGTGTTCGTACAAGGCCCCCGACAGGCCCATGGCAATGGCCCCGTGCTGCTGACCTTCCACGACGAACTGATTCAGCACGGTGCCGCAGTCCTCGGCCACTATGTAGCGCTCAAAGCGAATGGCACCGGTTTGAGCATCAAGCTCAACAACGCACACATGGCTTGAGTTCGAGTAAGTCATAGGCGGGGGTTCATAGGTCGTATGAAACTCCAGGCCGGGCTTCATGCCGGGGGGCAGCGCCAGGGGGTCAAGATAGGCCGTGCGTGCCATATCGACCAGCGTCAGGGGCGTGTCCTCCCAGGGGCCTGCCACCGAGCTTTGAATACGGCCATCGACGAGGCGCAAGTGCACTGCATCTGCATGACCCAGCATGGCGCTTGCGATCTCGAGCACGGCCTGGCGTGCCATCTGAGCACACAGATAGAGGGCGCCGCCACCGGCTGTGCCGCCCCGCGCGCCACGGCTGCCCATGCCATAGGGAGCGATATCCGTGTGGCCAAGATGCAGTTTGACGCAGGCAGGCGAGACGCCCAAACCATCTGCCACCGCGTTGGCCAGCGAGGTTTCATAACCCTGCCCTGAGGCGCCCAGGCCGACGGCGGCGCTCACTTCTCCCGAGGGCTCTATGCGCACCCAGGCCGCTTCATGGCCTGAACCCAGTATGCCGGCAGCCTTGTAGAACCTCGAGCCATAGGTGGTTGATTCGACCACGTTGCAAAGACCCAAGCCCAACAAGCGCCCCTCTTCCCGCGCCTTTTTTTGGCGTTCACGAAATGCAGCGTAGTCAATGGCCTGCAGTGCGCCTTCCATCGTTTCACGGGGCGTGACGTCCTCGAGAACTTCACCCGTGGGCATGGTAAAGGGCATCTCTTCACGCGTGAGCATATTGACCCGCCGAACATCCATGGGGTCAAGGCCCAGGCTCCGCGCGATGGCGTCCATGGTGCCATCCATAACCCAGCTGGTGATGGCCATGGGGGCACGCATGGGTGCATTGCCTGTTTTGTTGGAAAGCATGACCCGTACGTCGTAGCTGTAATGGTGGATGCGGTAAGGCCCCGTCAGGATCATGGCGACCACGCGTGCCAGATAGTTGCCGGGGTAGAAGCTATAGGCCCCGAAGTCTTCGGCCATCTCCAGCTCCAACGCCAGCACCCGGCCCTGGTCATCCACTGCAGCCCGGGTACGGCAATGGTCCTCGCGGGACTGTGCGGCGGCCAGCAGGTTTTCCATCCGGTCTTCGCGCCAACGAACAGGGCGTTTGAGCTGGATGGCCAAAGCGGCCACCGTGAGCTCTTCACGGTACAAAGCGATCTTCTGGCCAAACGCACCACCGACGTCTGGTGAATCGATAGTGACCTGCGTTTCCTTCAGGCGCAGCCTGGCGGCCAGAGTGGTTCGATACGGATGGGGTACTTGCGTGCCCACCTGGAACAAGAGGTGCGCGCGCCCTTCATCCCATTGGGCAATGCATCCCCTGGTTTCAATGGGCAGATGGGTTTGCCGGTGCTGCGAGAAGGTGGACTCCACGATCCGGAAGGCCGACGCCATGGCGCCCGCTACGTCGCCATGCACTGCTTTTTGATGCGATAGGAGATTGGATGGCAGGGACTCATCCACGCGGGGGGCATCTGGTTCCAGTGCACGCCAGAGATTGGTCACCGAAGGCAGGGGTTCATATTCAACCTGCACCTGCTCTGCCGCATCTTCTGCGAGGTAGCGGTCACTGGCCACCACGCAGGCTACAGGGTCGCCTTGGAACCGGACTTTGCTGATGGGCAGGGTGTCCATTTCCATGGGGTGCAGCCCGTCGATGGGAGGGGCCATGCGGTGCCTGGTGGTCCACTCTTGCAGATCCTTGCCGGTGACTACTGCGACGACACCCGGCATGGCTTGCGCGGCTGTGGTGTCGATGGACAGGATACGGGCGTGGGCGTGAGGGGATCTGATGAAGCAGGCATGGAGGGCGTTATCGACGAAGATGTCGTCGATGTAGCGGCCTTTGCCTGTGAGGAGGCGGGCGTCTTCTTTTCGGGATTGGTGGCCGCCGATGTGGCGGAATTCTGAAGTGCTCATGGCTTGAGAGCCCGCTCGAAGTCTTGTCGCGCTGACTTCATCAGCATCGAATTTCTCAGTAACTGCTTGGTGGTGGTTGCCTTCGCACGCGGGGGTGATTTAACTCCCTCTCCCTTTGGGAGAGGGTGGGGGTGAGGGCAAACGGCGGTTGATTGAAGAGCTGCGGTTGCTAAGTGCCTTCTGCTCTTGCATCGAAATCGGAGGCCGGGGAGTGCGCCCGGCAGCGCAGTCACTTCCGTTCGCTCCGCCGCCGGATGACCGGCCCAAAGAAAGTAATCAAAGAAAGGGCGGCCCCACTGTCCGTGACCCTGCGCTGCGCTCCGGGCAACCTGTGGTGCTCGGGCAAAGGGGTGGGAAGCCTGATTCGGGCCATTGCTTCGCTCGGCCTGCGACGCGAAGGACGGGTCGGCTCTAGGCATTAGGTGAACTCGTCGTTTGTGGAGAACTTGCCTTCACAGAAGGGCAAGCATCTTTCGCGAACACCGTCCCCGAAACCACAGAACTCGCCTTTTTCATCCTTTGAGCGGCATCAACAATAGCCTTCACAATGTTCTGGTATCCCGTACAGCGGCATAGATTGCCCGACAGCGCCTCTCTGACTTCCACCTCAGAAGGATCCGGATGTTCGCGCAAAAAAGCCTCGAACGTCATCACAATGCCGGGGGTGCAGAAGCCGCATTGCAAGCCGTGCGCTGCGTGCATGGCCTGCTGCAAAATCGATAAGTCAGTGGGCGAACCCACAGACTCGATCGTGGTGACTTCGTGGCCTTCTATCTGAATGGCAAAGGACAGGCAAGCGCGCTGGGGCCGGCCATCCACCAGCACGGTGCATGCCCCGCATACACCGTGTTCACATCCCACGTGCGTACCAGTGAGACGGCAGTCCTCGCGCAGCGCATCCGACAGCAGCTTTCTGGGCTCGGCATCAAACTCCATGTTCTGGCCGTTTACCGTCAGCATGATCCTTGTCTTGTTCATGCGGGCTCCATCTCTTGCTCTGCCAGCAGTTCATTCAGTGCTTGCGAGACCAGGGTCTGCGTCAGCTCCTTGCGATAGATCGCAGGGATACGGGTAGATTCTTCCGGTGTGATCGCGTGGTAGCTCGCCAAGGCCATGCTCTCCACCCAGCCAGCATCTGGGACCTTGCCGAGGAAATCGTCTAGCGCTCTGTCCAGCCGGATTGGCACGGGCGATGCACCGCCTACGCCCAACTGCAGCCTGGCCACCCGTCCCTCTTGCATGCCTACAACCAGGGCCACCGAGACAATTGCGTAATCCCCATGGCGGCGCGAAAATAGTTTGAACGCGGAACGCTCTCCCGGTTGCTGAATGGGAAAGCCCACGCGCACGATCATTTCATCTGGCCTGATTGCCGTGGTCATAGCCCCTTCAAAGAATTCAACGCTTGCAAGCTCGCGCTCCCCTGCATGGCTCGCCAGGGTGATGCGTGCATCCAGAGTACGCGCCACCAGGCTCATCTGCGCTGCGGGATCTGCATGGGCCAAGCTACCGCCCAAGGTGCCCCGTTGGCGGATCGCATAGTGGCCAATGGTGCTGGCCGCTTGCGACACCAGTGGGCAATGAGCCGCTGCCAGGGAAGACGAAGCCACCTCGTGATGCCGCGTGAGCGTGCCGATCTCAATGAGGTCCCCGCGCTTCTTTACTCCTGCCAGCTCAGACAGGTCATTGATATCGATCAGGTGCGCGGGGCTGGCCAGGCGCATGTTCATCATGGGTACCAGGCTCTGCCCGCCAGAGATCAGTTTGGCCTCGGCCCTATGCTCTGCGAGCAGCTTCAACGCCTCTCCAATGGAGGCGGGGCGATGGTATTCAAAAGACGCCGGTTTCACGCTGGTCTTAACTCAATTTGTATGGCGGCGAGCGCCCAGCCGTGGACCCCCGCACGCCATCGAGCCACCAAGGCGGTCAAGGCCGATGCACTCAAAAGGCATGCCGCACCCGTGATGACCGCACGCGGTCTACTGCAGTTTTCGAGATCAGGATCAATCCCACAACAAGCTCCGCGTGGTTTGTTTGTCGAAGAGGTGCAGGCGGTTGGGGTTCAGGTACAAGGTGGCCTGCTCTCCCTCGCGATGGCGGTACTCCTTACCAAGGCGAAGGAAAAGTTTGACGCCTTCCACCTCGACTTCAATGAACTGATCTGAGCCCACGGGCAGCACCGAGAGTACGCGCCCCGCAATGCTCGCGCCATGATCTGGTCCGCTGGTCTCTACAACGTCTTCCGCACGCAGGCCCAGCACCACTTCCTGACCAGCACGCGCCTTCACACGCTCGGCCATGGTGGAAGGCAAGGAGATCTTGAGGTCACCGCGCTCGAAATTCAAAGCGCCACCTGCCGGCACGAGCCTGCCTTCCATGAAGTTGATGGGCGGGTTGCCCAGGAATGAGGCCACGAACATGTTTTGGGGTCGCTCGTAGATCGCTTCAGGGCTACCGATTTGCTGCACCACACCGCTTTGCATCACCACGATCCGATCGGCCAGCGTGAGTGCTTCGGCTTGATCGTGCGTCACGTAGACGAAGGTTGTTTGCATCGCCTGATGCAGTTGCTTGATCTCGGCCCGCATGGAAATGCGCAAGGCCGCATCAAGGTTGGACAGCGGCTCATCCATCAGGAACACCTGAGGTTGCCTGACCATGGCCCGGCCCAGCGCCACCCGCTGGCGTTGCCCGCCCGAGAGCTGCTCAGGGCGCCGCTCCAGAAGGGGCTCAATGGCCAGCTTGCGCGCCGCATCGCGCACGCGGCGGTCAATCTCGGCCTTTTCGTACTTGCGCATCCTCAGGCCGAAGGCGATGTTTTCATACACCGTCTTGTGCGGATAAAGCGCGTAGCTCTGGAACACCATGGCCACGTCTCGCTTATGCGGCGGTACGGTGTTCATGATCTCGCCATCGAAGGTCAGCTGGCCTTCGGTCACATCTTCGAGACCGGCGATCATGTTGAGCGTAGTGGACTTGCCGCAGCCTGAAGGCCCCAACAAAACCAGGAACTCCTTGTCCCCGATGTCGAGGTTCAGATTCTCGAGTGCGACATAACCGTTGGGATAACGCTTGCCGACAGATTCAAACTTGATTCTGGCCAATCTGTACTCCTGTAATGCTCTGGAACGTGCCTGCGATCTATCCCTTGACCGCGCCTGCGGTCAAACCAGAAACGATGTAACGCTCAAACAAGATGGCGACGATCACTGGGGGAATAATGGCCATAACGCCTGCCGCGTTGATGAACGAGAAACTGATGTTGAAGTCCGAGGTGAACGAGGCCACCACGATGGGCATGGTCTGCGAAGCGGTGGTCTGCGTGAACATGAGCGCCAGCAAGAACTCGTTCCAGCTGGTCAGGAACGTGAACAAGATGACGGCCACGAGTGAGGGCAGAGCCAGTGGCAGGTAGACCAGCCACAAGGTCTGCAGTCGCGAGCACCCATCTACCCGCGCCGCTTTGTCCAGCTCATCCGGGAGCGACTCAAAGTACCCCAGGAGAATGAACACTGTGAACGGCACCGTAATGGCCAGATAGGTGATGACCAGTGAGGAAAGCGTGTCCATCAGTCCAAGCTTCTGAATGAAGAGGAAGAAGGGCACGACCAGGGCAATATCAGGAATCACCCGCGTGGTCAGCATGAAGTAGATGGAAGACGAACGTCCAATGAAGCGGATCTTGGCCAGTGCATAGGCGGCCGGCACACCGATGAGCAAGTTCAGCACCACCACGGCGCACGCCACGATGAAGCTGTTCTTCATGGAAGGCAGCAAGTTGCTCGCAGTGGACGGGATGAATCCGCCCGTGGCGGTATCACCCTCTTTGCGAGTTTCGTAAGTCATCTTGGTTTCACCAGAGGTGAAGATGGCAGAGAAATTCTCCAGCGTGGGCTGCTCCGGCACCCAATGCGGCGGCACCGACGTGATTTCAGCTTCGGACTGAAATGAGGACGACACCAGCCAGGCCACAGGGGCCAGGACGTACAGCGCAAAGACCATCGAACAGCAGAAGATCAGCAGTTGCCTTGGCGAGGGGAGGTATTTCATAGTGACTCTTTTTCCGCAAGTTGGACTTGAAGCCGATCAAAGCTTTCGGCTGGTGCTGCGGATAATGAAAAACGCCAAGGTGAAGGTCGCAATCGCCATGATGTAGGCCAGTGCGGAGCCTGTGCCAAAGGCCAGCTTGCGGAAGGTCTCCACGTACACCTGCCAGGCCAGCACATGGGAAGCGTCTGCAGGGCCGCCTTCAGTCAGAATGAAGAACAAGTCGAAATGGCGGATGGCCATCATGGATTCGTAGATCATCACCAGCGCAAACCCTGGCACCAGGGAGGGCAAGGTGATATGAACAAATCGCTGCCATGCGTTGGCGCCATCGACCTTCGCGGCGCTGTAGAGATCCGGGCGGATGGACTTCAGCGTGACCAGCAAAAGAATGGTGGCCAGCGGTACTTCCTTCCAGACAAAGGCATTGGTGATGAGCGGCATGGTCTTGCTCACGTCACCCAGCATCACCACGTACTTATCTATGAAGCCGAGCTGCAGCAGCAGGCCATTCAGCGCGCCATAGCCTGAGTCGTAGATCCACTTCCACATCAGTCCGTTGGCCACGTAGGGGATGGCCCATGGAATCAACAGAATGGTCGAGAGAATTCGGCGGCCTCGGAACTCCTCATTCAAGAGCATCGCCATCATGGTGGCGATCACCATGATGGCCAGCACGGACATCACCGTGAAGCTGAATGTGCGCCCTACTGATTCCCAGAAAAGAGGGTCCTGAAAAATCTTGACGTAGTTGGCGAACCAGACGAACGGCACGCGGTTCGGCCTGGTCAGCTTCAGATCGTGCAGGCTGACCCAGAACGAATAGACCACCGGGAACACAGCCACGATCATGAGCACAGCCATCATCGGCGCCAGAAACAGCATAGCGCTGTGCTGGTCGTATCGACTCGATGGCAAGGTCAGCCAGGGGCGGCGCTGGGGCTTTTTAGCGTTCATGGGGCTGAATTTGATTGGCCTACAACGCACTACATCTGGTGCGCTTTTTCATGGGGATAGGGGCATGTGATCGCGCTTTCAAAGGCGCCCTCAATGGCACCTTCAATGTCGCCTTTGCTCATGACGGGGTAGCAGAGCTACCCCGTCGCCAGAGCATCAGGACTTGCGCATGTCGTTCCAGGCGTCGGAGGACTTCTTCAATGCCGCCGCCACCGGTGTCTTGCCGAGCACAGCCGATTGCCATGCCGTGCCGTTCACTTCGTCCCACTCGCCGAACCAGCGGGTAATGACGTCTTTCTTGCGTACAAGCTTCTGCTGCGCCTCGTACATCGACAGGTCTGAATACTTGGCGTAGTTGGCCTGCACTTCCGGGTCTCGGAACAGCTCCTTGACGCCGAAGCCCGTACCCAGATCGTTGAACAGCAACTTCTGGAATTGATATTTGCCGTCGGCCTTGCCGCCGAACCATTCAATCAGCTTCACTGCATTGGCCGCGCGGGTCTTATTTGCTGCTGCCTGGGCCGACATACCGTGAAAGCGCATCCAACCCACCGTCATGTGAGAGCCACCAGGGCCCGCAGGTATCAGCGCCTGCTTGATGCGGCCAGCTACTGCCGATTGCTTGGGATCGTTCAGCGTGCGGATGCGATAACGACTGAGCAGAGCGAACGCATGGTTGCCAGAGCCAAAGGATTTCAAGCCGTTGAGTTCACCCGTCTCCACGCATGCCGGAGATATGATCTTGTGCTTTTGCACGGCATCCACCACCCATTGAAGAGCTTGCTGCGCGCCTCGTTTGGGGTCTGCCATCACGGCTGCACCTTGATCGTCGGTGAAGCGGCCGCCATTGGAATACACCATGGCCGTCAGAAACTCAATCAACCAGCTTTCCCGTGCCATGGAAAGCATCATCGGATATTCAGATAGGCCAGCGGCTTTGATCTTGAGGGATTGCTGGAGCAGTTCGTCCCACGTCTTCGGTGGCGCCGCAATGCCTGCTTTCTTGAGGATTTCTTCATCGTAGAAGAAGGCCATGTAGTCGGAGTAGTAGGTCAAGCCGTACTGCTTTCCCTTGTACTGCATGGATTGCGTACAGAAATCGTCCGCGTCGGCGTTGTACTTCATCAACTCGGGGTAGTTGTTGATGGGGGCAATCCAACCGGCGTCGGCCCACTCGGGAAGCCAGCTGTCCGATACCCAGAGCACATCCATAGGCGCCTTACCCACGAACTTGGTGACCATGGCTTCACGGTACTGAGCCCAGGGAGCGTTGCTGTAGTTGACCTTCAGCCCCATCTTGCTTTCGAAGGCAGTGACATGGCTCCTGACCAGATCCACCGCGGCGGACCAGGTGGCCAGGTTGATAGGCGCGTTCTGCGCCATCGCGTCCAACGACAGTGCGCCTGAGGAAGCGGCGCCCGCGGCCGCAGCGTACTTGAGGAAATCACGACGGTTGCTGTCGCCGGTCCAGTTCTGGCTCATCGAAAAATCTCCCTGTGGGTGATACGCGAAAGCTGGTTCGCGCGCTCGCGCAAGTTCGGATGGGCTCACAGATCACCGGCTTCGCCCATGACCCGACCCGTTGTTATTGTTGCCTCAGTTTATCTATATCGTCAAGTGACGATATTGGGGATGGTTTTGCACCGTTATGGTCATCACGCTGCGCTTCACTTTGCGGGGGAGAACGCGGCCGGCGTCATGAACACGCTTTCCTGGTGCACCAAATAGGGCAGCATGGAGGGCACAAAGCTTTGCCATTCAGGGTCTTGCGCAAGCTTGGTGCGCTGGGCTGTACGGTGCCCGAAATCTTCGTAAGCCCATATGAATACGGTGGAATTCAGCACGCCGGACTCCTTGACCCAGCAACCCACCAAGCTGGCGTAGCGCGTGATGATTCCCAGGCCATGCTCCTGGTAGAACTTGAGAAATTCAGCGGCTTTTCCTGGCTGAACCTGGTATGTGCGCATTTCGTAGATCATGAACGACCTTTCAGAAAGAAGGATGAGAAAAATGAGGACGCGCGTGGAAACAAATCGTCATCTGACGATATATATTTTCAAGGTAAAGTGACTCCATGTCCAGACAGGAATCGAAGCAGTGGGCTCCGACACGATGAAAGCAAAGTCAGATCTTCTTGCGGCCAATAGGCAAGACAAAGCCCCGGCACCGACGCTTCAGCCGAGCAAGCGTCGTGCCACGTCCCGAATGCCCGCCAACGAGCGCAAGGCGCAAATCCTGGAAAAGGCTTTCGAGTTTTTCTCAGAATATGGGTTGACGGCTCAGACTCGCGCATTGGCAGATGCCTGCGGTGTTTCTCAGCGGCTGCTCTACACCGTGTTCCCCAGCAAAGCGGCGCTGATTGAGGCGGTCTACGAAGCCAACATCGCGGGCCCTTTCAAGGCCGTCTGGCTGGAAAAACTGAAAGACCGCAAGATTCCGCTGGAGCAGCGCCTGCTGTCGTTCTACAGGGAGTATTACGACGGCGTTCTGACCAGGGGATGGTTGAGGCTGTTTCTCTACGCCTCCTTGGCTGAGGTGGAAATGGCCCCCGCCTACATCACCGCAGTCATCAAGACGCTGCTGGATACGATCGTGGAAGAAACGGCTTTTGACACAGGCATCGCTCTGCCTGCGCAGCTGGATCTGCGACAGGAAATCGGTTGGCTGCTCCACGGCGCCATCTCGCATCTTGCGATCCGGCGACATGTCTACAGAAATTCAACATCCATGGATATTGACGCTGTCATCAGACTGCATGTATCTGCCTATCTGGCGGCTGCGCCGACCTTGCTGGCGCAAAAGCTTGGTTGATTTTTCTTAGGGCTGCGGCTAAGAGGGGCAGGGGGCAGGGCTCAGCGCGCATAACGCTGAGAACGCTTCACCGACGCCCTTGCGCCATTCAGCGCCGCAAGCCTCATTGCCTCCACACGGTGCTTGGCTGCGCCCCTTGGCCGAGAGATGCCGAGCGGGAGCTCAACGGTCCCAGAAACCAGGCAGTGGGGGCAGCAAGTGCCCATTGGAGCGCGCGCGTGATGGCACGGGAAGAGGATTCGACTCCGGCTTCTCACCCATTCGGGTGATGACATAACTAGTTACGTTTCCTATGCTGCGCGCAAGCGTCCAGAAGAATCTCTCCATCCCGAGATTGCGGGATGGCGGCGATGGGAGCGCTTGGATGTTTTTCTTTGATCCGAGGTCACCATGAACGCTGCCGCTGCTTGCTCATTCAACGCTGGGGCAAAGGAACAACACGATAGGCCTGGGTGGCCGCGCTGGCTTTTGGTATTTTTGCTGCTGTGGGGAAGCGTGAGCTCAACGGCATGGGCGGTGAATGCTTGGGAATCTGTGGGGCCTGGTGGAGGCGTCATTCGCGCCCTGGCAATGAGCACTGACGGCCAGACGCTCTTCGCTGGCACCTCGAGCGACGGCGTATTCAAAAGCACCAACGGCGGCACCTCATGGGTTGCCATCGGTAATGGGCTGACTAACCAAAATGTGGTCTCTCTGGCGTTGAGTGCCAACGGACAGACGCTCTTCGCTGGCACCAGCGGCGGAGGCGTTTTCAAAAGCATCAACGGCGGAACTTCCTGGGCCGCCTTCAACAATGGTCTAACCGCCCTGAATGTGTACTCCCTGGCGTTGAGCACTGACGGCCAGACCATCGTCGCTGGCACCAACGGCGGCGTCTTCAAAAGCACCAACGGCGCAACTTCCTGGGCCGCTTTCAACAACGGGTTTAGCGTTCCGTTTGTTCAGGCCGTCGCGCTAAGTAGCGACGGCCAGACGATCTTCGCCGCCGTCAACTCCTACGGCGTCTTCAAAAGCACCAACGGCGGAGCTTCCTGGGCCGCTGTCAATAATGGGTTGACCCACGGCTACGTTGTTTCGCTGGCGTTAACCAGCGACGACCAGACGATCTTGGCCGGCGCCCCGAGCGGCGGGGTCTTCAAAAGCATCGACGGCGGAACATCCTGGGCCGCTGTCAACAATGGGCTCACCAACCAGCTTGTGTACTCCATGGCGGTGAGTAGCAACGGCCAGACCATCGTCGCCGGTACTCCAGGCGGGGTCTTCAAAACCACCGACGGCGGAACATCCTGGGCTGCTGTCAACAATGGGCTGACCAACCAAAATTTGTTTTCTCTGGCGTTGAGCAGCGACGGCCAGACGATCCTCGCAGGCGCCCAAGGCGGAGTCTTCAAAACCACCGACGGCGGAAATTCCTGGGTTACCGTCAACAATGGACTGAACATCCAGGGTGCGCCCTCCCTGGCGCTAGGTAGCGACGGCCAGACGATATTCGCCGGCACCTACGGAGACGGAGTTTTCAAAAGCACCAACGGCGGTAATTCCTGGGCCGCCGTCAGCAATGGGCTGACCAACCAGGATGTGCGATCTCTGGCACTGGCCATCGATGGCCTGACACTTTTCGCTGGCACCGGTGGCGGTGGGGTCTTCAAAAGCACCAACGGCGGAACATCCTGGGCGGCAGTCAACGATGGGCTCACCAACCAGTACCTGTATTCGCTGGCGTTGAGTAGCGACGCGCAGACGATCTTCGCCGGCACCTACAGCGGTGTCTTTAAAAGCACCAACGGTGGAACATCCTGGATCGCCGTCAACAATGGGCTGACCCACCAGGATGTGTACTCCCTGACGTTGAGCAACGACGGTCAGACGATATTCGCGGGTACCAACGGCGGAGTCTTCAAGAGCACTAACGGTGCAACTTCCTGGACCGCCGTCAACAATGGGCTGACCCACCTGGATGTGCGCTCCCTGGCGTTGAGCAACAACGGTCAGACGATATTCGCCGGTACCACCGGCGGAGTCTTCAAAAGTACTAACGGCGCAACCTCCTGGACCGCCGTCAACAATGGGCTGACCTCCCAGGTTGTGTTCTCCCTGGCGTTGACTAGCGACGGCCAGACGATATTCGCCGGCACCTTCGGCGGTGGAGTCTTCAAGAGCACCAACGGTGGCAACTCCTGGTCCGCCACTAATACCGGGCTATCCAGCCAGTTAGTGAACTCCTTGGCGATGAGTAGCGACGGGCAGACGATCTTCGCTGGCACCGAAAACCGAAGCGTCTTCAAGAGCACCAACGGCGCTCTCTCCAGCGATTCACGCCTGCTAGACCTGACACTAGTCGCCAATGGCAGCACTGTCGCCCTTTCGCCCACGTTCAGCAGCAACGCGCTGAACTACTCCACGACCGTGCAGGGCGCGAGCGCCACGCTCACGCCTACAGCGTGGATAAGCGACGAAACAATCACCATCAACGGAGCACCTGCCAGCAGCAGCACCGCCTTCTCTGTAGCGCTCGACCCCGGCACCAACGTGATTCCCGTGAAAGTGACCTCAGGTGACGAAACTTCCACACGCACCTACGGCATCACGATCACCCGCCAGATCGTCGCGCCCGCCGCGCCCACCAACGTGCAGGCAGCGCTGGCGCAACCTGGTTCGGGTCAAGTAGCCATAAGTTGGACAGCTCCTGGCAGCTCCGGTTCCAGCGCGCTGACCGGCTACACGGTCACGGGAAACCCCAGCGGTGGGTGCACAGCGGGGCCAGGCCAAACTAGCTGTGTCGTCTCCAGCATGACCAGTGGCACGGCTTACAACTTCACTGTCACCGCCACCAACGCAGAAGGCGCCAGCACCGGCTCCGCCGCGAGCAACTCGGTGACGCCCCAAAGCACGCAAACCATCAACTTCCCGACTCAGAGCAGCCAGAGCTTCACTACAGGCGGCACATTTGCCATCAACCCAGCGATCGCCTCTTCCGGCCTGGGCGTGACCTATGGTAGCCTGAGCATGGGTGTGTGCACGGTGAGTGGGGCCACAGTCACAGTGGTCAGCGCTGGCACTTGCATGTTGACAGCCAATCAGGGCGGTAACGCCGCTTGGCTGCCCGCTGTACAAGCAACTCAGAATGTGCTCATTAACAAGGGCACCAACACCATTACCTTTCCTGCTCAAGGCAACCAAACCTACTCAGCAGGCGGTACGTTCGCTCTAAGCGCAGCATCGGCCACATCGGGCTTGGCAGTGACCTACTCCAGCCTGACCACTGGCGTTTGTACGGTAGCAGGCTCCACAGTGAGCGTGCAGGGGGCGGGCACATGCACTATCGCGGCCAATCAGGCTGGAAACAGCAATTGGAATGTCGCGACACAGGCAACACAGATCATCTCCATCGCCAAAGGCGTCAACACCATCACCTTCGGCGCGCAGGCCGATCAGACCTATTCACTTAACGGCACCTTTGCGGTTCATCCGGTCGCCACCGCCGCCTCCGGGCTGGCCGTGACCTACAACAGCCTGACCACAAGCGTGTGCAATCTGTCTGGTTCGATGGTGGTCATGCAAACCGCAGGCACCTGCACAGTAGCCGCGAACCAAGCTGGAAACGCCAATTGGGCCGCCGCCACGCAGGTCACGCAGAACATCACCCTACAAAAGGGTACCAACACCATCACGTTCCCTGCGCAAACTAACCAGACCTTTTCCAGCAACGGCACCTTTGCCCTTACCCCGGCGACCGCCTCATCTGGCTTGACCCCGCTCTACAGCAGCAGCACCCCGGTGGTGTGCTCAGTGGCTGGCTCCACTGTGACAATGCTCAACGCAGGCACCTGCACGGTGGCTGCTGATCAGGCTGGAGATGCCAATTGGGTTGCCGCTGCGCAGGTCACTCAGAACGTCACCATAGACAAGGGTGTGAACACCCTTAGCTTCCCTGCTCAGTTTGACCAGACCTACTCGGCTGGCGGAACGTTCACCGTCAATCCTGTAGCAACTGCGGTATCTGGATTGGCTGTGACCTACAGCAGTTCATCTGTGAGTGTGTGCACGGTTGCAGGTGCAACCGTGAGCATATTGGGGGCAGGGGTCTGCACCCTGGCGGCCAACCAAGCGGGTGATGCGAACTGGGCGGCTGCTGCACAAGTCACGCAAAACGTGAACATCCTTGCTGTGACGCCTGGTGCACCTACCACCGTGCAAGCCACACCCACAGCATCAGGCCAAGTCACTGTGACATGGACACCACCTGCCCAAACAGGCGGCGGCATCACCGGCTATGTGGTCACCGCGCAACCTGGCGGAAATACCTGCACGCCAACGCCTGCTACAGCCACTACCTGCACATTCACCGGGCTGGTCAACGGACAGACCTATACCTTCACAGTCGAAGCGCTCAATCAAGCCGGCAGCAGCACGCCACCTGCGCCCTCCAATCCGGCCACGCCGCTGGCTGACGCCAAATCATTCTCGGCCAGCACACCAACCGGCTCTGGTACCTTGACAGCTACCGTGACCGGGGGCGGCAGCACGTGCCGCTTTGAGCATGTGCGCGTGATGGCGGTAGGCGATGCCGCTACCGCGCCGCCAACGAGCTTGAGCTTCCCGCACGGGCTGCTGGATTTTGTGCTGGCAGGTTGCGATCCAACGGATGCGACGCTCTCGCTCACTTATCCGAGCGCGTTGCCGCAAGGCGTGCGCTATTGGAAGCTGAACGCGGGCACATGGGCTCCCTATAGCCACGCCGTGGCGCAGCCGGGTACCAACACCGTCACGCTGACGCTGCGCGATGGCGGACAGGGCGATGACGACGGGCAGGTCAATGGCCGGATCGTGGACCCCGGGCAGATCGGTCTCATGGCGTCAACATCCATCGCGCCTACGCCGGTGCCGACTTTGTCGAGTTGGTCGCTGATCCTGCTCGGCCTGGGGCTGAGCTGGCTGGGGGTTGGCAGGAGGCGCCAGT
>JAECRA010000079.1 GCA_015999985.1 Comamonadaceae bacterium | reverse complement strand
ATTCTGGCGAATCTGCAAGCGCTGCAGTGCCAAGCAGGAGCTTGGCGCTCCCAGGTGTGCCATTCAGGCCGTAAGGTCTGACGGCATGCCGCGTGAATTCGCAGGAACCACGACGCCGTACGATTTGGGTGTCCGTCCAGTCCCAGTCCCAGTCCCGGAGAGTCTTAACGTTGTCAATCGGCTAATCGCAGGTGATGCCAGTACGTTCCCTATCTAAGGTGAACTTTCATTCCTTCGAATCAATGTCTGGGCCACACCTGACACACAAACCGGAAAACGCCCATAAAGGAAATTTTACGAGTCCTCAGGGACTGGGCAAAACTCCCTGCTACAATTGACAGTTCGACACTGCGGAGAGGTGGCAGAGTGGTCGAATGTACCTGACTCGAAATCAGGCGTACGGTTTCCGTACCGAGGGTTCGAATCCCTCCTTCTCCGCCAAAGACTGCGAAGCCGTTGCTACTCACAAGGTAGCAACGGCTTTTCTTTTTGACCGAAGTGTGTTTGAAGTCACCTCATCGGAGGTCGGAAAAGTAACTGTGTGCGCGGCCTCAGATCATTGATGCCTGCAAGACATATGCCTCTGATGATCTTCCACACAAGAACCGAAAGCTGGGACTCAACTACTCTCAGCGCTCCAGGCGACAGATCTTCTCGCCTTCTGCACAGATCATGACACTCGTCGCTGAGCTCGTTGCATTTCCAATATTCGATTCCAGGCTCAGGATGGGCAGTGACCTGACAGCATGCCCCTGCGTGGTCGAAACAGATCCGGCTCAGGATTAGCTGAAACACTTCACGAGTCTCTTTTCTGTGATGCCGCGAGCTGTCTTCGGATCGCGGTCAATTGCGTGTATGCGCGAATCGAGAAGAGATTTCAAAGTCTATTCTTCGTGCGGATTAACCCTTATCAAATCCATCTCTCATCAGTGATATTGGTTGAAATGATGCAGTAAGATGATCTAGGGACTGCGTTCGAAAAACTGCAATAGACGCAGGTCAAGTCGAGGCTTGATGCTCTAACTAGAACTGAAGGCCAAGACAATGGCCTCTTGGAGGCTAATACATGGACAAGGTCGGTTCCCTGCCTGAAGGAATCAGCATCAGGTTAGCTCCTGAATCAGATGCTAGTCACATGTGCCATCAGTTCAGACAGATACTGCTGCCGCTAGGCGCGTTTGAATGGTGTGTGGCAGGACCGCTTTACCTAATACAAGGCAGAGTATTGCGACTGCGTCTGGACGGATCCCATTTCGCAAACTTGCTGCCAGCATGTGACACGCTGGAACTGCGCCAGCGGTTAGCTCAGTCTACAAATCTTATCGGCGATGACCTGCTGCTGCTTGAGGTTTGGGTAGCGCTGCTCGGAGCACCCGTGAGAATTGACTTTGCGAATCTGGAGGAATTGCAGGCACACGTAAGGATCCGGTGCAATATTGCTAAAGCTGCTGAGAAAACTGCTCTCGCTTTCAAAACCGATGCAGCAGAAAGACCCGGTAAGTTCTGGCATGACGAACCAGATATAGGATTCTTGCTCAAACCAAACGCCAGCCTTACGGAGGCATTGATCGCCGCAACGCAGCCCGATGATACCGGGCGGTTATATGACTTTTCTTGTTACCGCGCGACCGAATACGTCATCGCGCTCGGCATCGCACAGGAAGCTCAAGGCTCGCGGCCAAGCCTTTACGAACTGATGCAACGTACTGCCAGGACTCGGTGCATCAAGTCCGGCCTGTTTCACGAGGTCTTTCTTTCCGAATACGGAACTGCTGACTCGCCTATTCCCATGAATTACTACGTGCCTGGCGATCGGGTGTGGTTCAAGAATCCTGACGAACGTTCATCGAATGCGTCTGGATATGAAGGCTCTTGGGTGATCTACCTTGGCGGTGGATGGTTCAGTAATTTTTGGAAGCGAAACACACCCTACACGCTCCAAGACAAGCTGATTGAGATCTACCATTGGCGCGATGGCGCGTACCTCGATGACCAATCGGTAATGCAAATGAATGAAAATCTGGTCGAGGCCAAGGTTGAATCAAGTCGAGCTAACCTGAGCAGGCAGGAAGAGATTGTCTATCAAATGATGCGTTACAGAGATTCAATGGGTGTTTACTCCGAGGGTGGATCCATCGATTCCAGCCGTGAATTTCCGAGAGAGCTTGCAAGCATTGATCTTTCTCTTTTAAATGAAGCGCCACGCTTGAGCGCCCATTACTAAAGTAACAGAACGCGGTAACGCAATTACGCAAATAACGCATTCGTGAAGGAAATTTCGCCCTCTTTGCTCAGGTGCCTCTCATTTATCAAGCCACCGGGGGCAATCTATCCAGCAATTTGTCCAAAGTGATGGGGTAATCTCTGACTCGGACGCCGGTCGCGTTGTAAACGGCGTTGGCTATGGCGGCGGCGATTCCGCACATACCCAATTCACCAACCCCCTTCGCTTTCATAGGTGACGAGAGAGGATCTGCTTCGTCCAGAAAGATGACGTCCTGGTGGGGGATGTCAGCGTGCACCGGTACCTCGTAGCCCGCCAGATCATGGTTCACAAAGAAGCCGTGCTTCTTGTCGACGGCAAGCTCTTCCATCAGTGCCGCACCCACGCCCATCGTCATTCCGCCAATCACTTGGCTGCGCGCGGCCATGGGATTAAGTATGCGTCCTGCTGCACAGACGGCCAGCATGCGCCGCACCCTGATCTCAGCTGTGGCGGCATCAACACCAACTTCCACAAAGTGAGCGCCGAATGTGGATTGCACATACTTTTTCGTGAGATCGCCGAACTCGATCTTGTCTTCGGCGCTCATGCCCTCCGATCCGGCGACCTCTGCAAGCGGGACGGCGCGGGCGCCCGAACGGACCATTCCGTCGGCGAAATCCATGTTGGCGACATCGAAACCCAGTTTTTTTGCAATGTCCTCCCGCAACCTCATGCAGGCGGCATAAACACCCGCCGTTGAGCTGTTGGCACCCCATTGACCGCCAGAACCTGCGGATACAGGGTAATTCGAGTCTCCCAGGCGTACGAACACCTTGTCTAATGTCAGGCCCATCATCTCTGCCGCGGTTTGGGCAATGATGGTGTATGAGCCGGTTCCGATGTCAGTCATATCCGTCTCGATGGTCAAGCTGCCGCCTTTGTTCAGCCGAACGCGCGCGGCGGAGTTCATAACCAGGTTGCCGCGAAACGCGGCAGCCATGCCCATACCCACCATCCAGCGGCCATCACGCACCTGGGCCGGACGCGCATTGCGCTTTTCCCAGCCGAATTGCTTCGCGCCGGTGCGCATGCACTCAATCAGTTGGCGCTGAGAGAACTCTCGCTTCGGATTTTCCGGGTCGACCTGGGTGTCGTTACGCACTCGCAGCTCGATGGGATCCATATCCAGGCGCTCAGCCAACTCGTCCATGGCAACCTCAAGGGCCATCAGGCCGCTGGCTTCACCGGGAGCGCGTTGAGCATTGCCTTCAGGTAGGTCCAAGACGGCAAGCCGTACGCGGGTTTCTCGGTGCGGTGCTGCATACAGCAACCGGGTCTGATCCACCGCAGGTTCAGTCGACCCGCCGGGAAGGTTGCCGGACCAACTCAGATGCGAAATCGCGGAGAGTTTCCCGTCCCGCGAGGCTCCAAGGCGTATGCGTTGGATCGTAGCGGGTCGGTGAACCGTGTTGTTGGCAATAAGTGACCGCTGCAGCGCGACCTTGACTGGACGGCCCACGACACGCGCGCCCAGCGCAGCAAGCAGTGCATCTGCGCGAAGCCAGAGCTTGCCGCCGAAACCCCCACCCACAAAGGGCGACACAAGGCGCACATCGGCCTTGGGAATGCCCAAAGTCTTTGCCATGTCCGATACGCCCCAGTCGATCATCTGATTGGCAGTCCATACCGTTAGCTTGCGACCTTCCCAGGCAGCAGTGCTTGCATGCGGCTCCATCATCGCGTGGGTCTGATCGGGCGTTGTGAAGCTCACATCGAGTTGAACAGGAGCCTGGGCGAAGGCGCTAGCGAAATCCCCCTGCGTTTTGTCGGGAGCGCTGCCGCTGGATTTCTCAGGCATGGGAGCGGAATCTTTCACTGCCGCGAGGTCGAATTGCCCCGGACTAACGGAGTATTCAATTTTGACCAGTGCGGCTGCGGCGCGAGCCTGCTCGAATGTCTCAGCAACGACCAATGCCAAGGCTTGGTGGTAATGTTCGATGACAGGACCGCCCAACAGCTTGGCAGTGTTGAACTTACCTTTGCCAATCTTTCCGGCGTTGCGCGCATTGATGACGGCCAACACGCCGGGTGCGGCCTTCGCTGCACTCAGTTCCATGGATGCGATGCGTCCCTTGGCAATGCCCGCCGCCACGATATAGCCATAGGCCGCGTTGGGTGCCACATCGTGGCGTTCGTAGGCGTATGGCGCTAAGCCGGTGGTTTTAAGAGGCCCGTCTATTCGAGGGGTAGGTTTGCCTACTACCTTGAGTTGATCAATGGCGTTGTTGGTTGCTGGGGCGTCAAACTTCATGCTCAGCTCCTGGCCTGCAGCAAAACCGATGCGAGTGTGCGCTCGACCAACGGCACTTTGTAGGCGTTTGCATGGGTGGGCTCGGCACCGGCCAGCAGCTGCGCCGTCAATTCCTTGCTACCGCCTGGCATGGCGGCCTCCGACGCCTCGACACGCCAAGGTTTGTGGGCCACACCTCCAAGAGCAACACGCCCTGAGCCATCGCGCTGCACCACAGCAGCTACCGAAATGAGCGCAAACGCATAGGAAGCGCGGTCTCGCACCTTACGGTAAACGTGGACACCGCCTGGCGGCTTGGGCAGGGTCACCGCAGTGACCAACTCATCGCGCTCCAACACCGTATCGATGTGTGGCGTATTCCCGGGCAATCGGTGGAAGTCGGCAATAGGAATGGTGCGTGATTGGCCATCGGGCCGAACGGTCTCCACCGAGGCATCAAGCACACGCATAGCCACTGCCATGTCGCTCGGGTGCGTGGCTATGCAAGCGCTGCTGTGGCCGATGACCGCGTGCAGCCGCGTCACACCGCCGATGGCACTGCAACCGCTTCCGGGGGTGCGCTTGTTGCAGGCCTGCGCGGTGTCATAGAAGTAAGCGCAGCGAGTGCGCTGAAGCAGGTTTCCCGCAGTCGTGGCCTTGTTGCGCAGTTGGCCAGAAGCGCCCGATAGAAGCGCGCGCGCCAAAACCGCATAGTCGCGCCGCACACGCTGATCAGTGGCCAAGTCAGTGTTGCGCACCAATGCACCGATGCGCAAGCCACCCTCGGCCGTAGCCTCTACTTTGTCGAGCCCGAGTGCATTGACATCGACCAGGTGCGATGGCGTCTCGATCTCCAGCTTCATCAGATCAAGCAGGTTGGTTCCGCCCGCAATGAACTTGGCTCCGGGCTGACGAGCAACCGCTGCAGCGGCTTGAAGGTTGGTTTTGACACGCTCGAATGTAAAAGCCTTCATGCTGGGCTCCCAGCCACTTCGATGATCGCTTCAACGATATTGGAATACGCGCCGCAGCGACAAAGGTTGCCACTCATGCGTTCGCGCACTTCCTCAGGCGTGAGCATGGGCTGAGAAGTCAGGTCCGCGCTCACATGGCTCGGAATTCCTTGCTTGATCTCATCGATCATCGCTACGGCAGAACAGATTTGTCCGGGGGTGCAATAACCGCACTGATAGCCGTCGTGTTTCACAAAAGCTGCCTGCATGGGATGCATGCGCTGAGGCGTGCCCAGACCTTCGACAGTGGTCACCTTAGCGCCCTCATGCATCACCGCCAGGGTAAGGCAGGAGTTGATGCGCCGGCCATCGACCATGACTGTGCAGGCGCCGCACTGTCCATGATCACAACCTTTCTTGGTTCCTGTCAGGTGCAGATGTTCCCGCAAAGCGTCTAGCAAGCTTGTGCGCGTATCAATTTCTAAAGTCTTCGCCTCATCATTCACATTCAAAGTGACCCGCGTCAGCGGTGTGGGCACTGTGGAAGGAGTGACGTTAGATGCCGCTGCCGCCATGGGTATTCCTCCGGTTGCCGTGGCGGCACCCGCCAGCAAAGTATCGCGCCGTGTCATCAGAAGTGGGCTGGGGTGATGCATATCGCTCCTTATGGTCATTCCTGACCAAGTGTGTTGAACGGCATCCGCATGGCTGGCGGGATAAGCCCGGGTTTCCGCTTAGGTCGAAAACCACTGCAGTGACGCGTATTCATGGGCACCGCTCTTGCCGGCGCGGGAATAGGTTTCGAAGTCGTTCCTGGAGAAAATCGATAACTCAATACGCGTTAACGACTGTCTTTTTTCGCCTGAGCAGCCCGCGTCCGCGATCTCGCAGAAGCGTGGATTTTCATATTCACGGGCTCATCCTTAAGCGGATTACTACGCGCCGCTGAAGCCGGCATGGACGAGGGGACCCCTCCTTGCGATAATTTGGTGACTGAATCGCCCAAAACCTTCTTGCCCTTGCTGCTGCGTGGATGATTCTCTGTCGCTGCATCCACACCGTCTTTTTGTTTGGTGACGACCGCTTTGCGTACCGCTTTGACCAGCTCATTGACGGATTTGGTCTTGGGACGCTTGGCCTCTGCCTTCTTGGGCGAAACAGGTTTGGAGCTATCGGCTTTCAGCGCCCGCTTACGCACGACCTTGACCGCTTCGTCTTCAGCAGCCCGATCCGCTCTGGCCAATTGTCTGGGAGATGCTGCCTTTGCGCCTCGCGTGACGATGTCTGCCCCCGCCTTCGGAGCTGGAGCAGCCGACCGTCGATCAGCGGGCGCCGAGGGGGCGCGCCCTGCTTTCTGATCACTTCCATTAGATTGGACCTTGAGCAGTTGTGCTTCAAAGCGGGAGAGTATTTCCTGAAAAACATCAGACTTCAGTTCTGTTCGAGAATTCTCACCACCTAGAGCCTTGCGTTTAGAGCCGGATGCTGATTGAGTGGAAACGGTTTGCCTCCGGAACAGATCACGGTATTTATCGCGAAGGGTTCTGGACCTCGTTATCTTTGCTTCCAGCTGTTTAGGAGACAGCGACCTGACAGCATTCATTCTGCTAGCTTGAAACAGGTCCAACTCTGGATTAGTTAAAAGATTTTGGACGTCTCTCTTCTGATATGCCATGGGCTCTCCTGGGTTCACATTACAGTTGATGGAGCGAGATGGGTTTCTAAAGTTCAATTTCCATTGCCGAATGGATTTCTAGAATTCTCACGTGAAGCTTCATTCTGCCAATCTGAGAGCCGATGTGATGTAGGTGAATCTCCAGACCTCATCTGAGGAATGAAAATTTTTTCGCAAACAAGCTCCGAGAACATTAAAGCTTTTTAATCTTTGCTTTGCCATTGTCAGATGGACCATTCACTGACTCGATCCATTCCGACGAGATAGGCAAACCGCAAGCACAAGGCCCCACACATATTGGCCATGCAAGCTCAGAAGTGGCGCGTCTTGCCCGCCCTTGGTCTGCACTCCTCGCTGAAGCGATCACCTGCAGGTACGGCTTCAAAAAGACAGAGGGATTTGACTTACGATTGGCCGTTGCCGGCCGATGAGTTCGGTGGAACTCCGCTATATAAGTTGGTTGAGGTCCTCTTCCCTTTCGGCCATTGGACAGTCAGCAAGTACTTATCTGCTCACTGATTTTCTTCGCCCCGCTGGTAAGACGGCGGATCAGAGAGCCATCTTTGGACATCAAGCTAAAACTGGTGAGATATCTGTTAGCCGCTGCAAGCCTGCTGCTACTGACCTTGGGGCTGACCCCCTTGCTCGCAGGGAATATTCATTTGGGCGTGGCCGTTCCGATGGTGCTGGGCGCCGGAGGTTTACTGCTGGCGTGGCACTGGCGAACGGTGGGCCATTGGCGTGCTGCCGCACGGTGGCGCTCCTGGCTTTGGCGCGCCGGTTGGAGTGCGCTGGCGGTGTGGTCCGTTAGCGTGGTATGGCTATGGGCGGTGATTGCCGGTCTGGGCTCGGAGCCACAAGCAGCACCCAAAGTAGAGGCGATGGTTGTCCTGGGCAGCGGCACGTTAGATGGTCAGCCGCGCGCGCCACTGGCCCTGCGACTAGACACCGCTGCCCAACTGGCAGCGCTGCAACCGGATGCAGTCGTCGCGGTAAGCGGTGGGGTGGACTTTGGCGAGAAGGAAAGCGAAGGCATCATCATGGCGCGTTATCTGGCTGCCCAATATGGCTTGCAACAGAGTGCCATGGTGGTGGAAGAGGTCAGCACCAGCACCGAACTCAACCTGGCGCTGACCAAACCCTTGCTGCAAACGCGTGGCGTGGATATGAACCAGCCCATTGCTGTAGTCAGCAGTGACTTTCATCTTTGGCGCGCCTTGCGGATTGCCAAGCGCCAAGGCTACGTTCAGCCCGTAGGCGTCGGCGCCCCTACTCCGCTCATCATTCGCTTCAACGTGTGGCTGAGGGAATACTTTGCCGTTGCCAGCAGTTGGGCGCTGGGTGAATGGTAATAGTACTTAGCCGTTCACTCGCCACTCGACCCAACGCCGCAGAATTCCTGTCTGGATAGCGAGTCGCTCTGTCACCAAGTGCTGTGGGATGCATGCCCCGGGCTATGCAAAAGAAAGAGGCTTGCCGGCTTGACGTGCATTAGTCAGAACCTGTGCCAAGGTTGCGCCCATCACTGCGGGAATGGCCACCCTGGCCGAACTCCCTGCCAGGACGCTCGCACGCTGGATAAAGAGCTAGAGAACTCTAATCGCGCACAGACAAGCTAAAAGGAATACCTCCCAGGAGAGATTGGGGGGGTAACCCATCTGCGGTATTCTGGCGACATGCTCGACATCACGAAAATCCGCGCCATCTCCCTTGACCTGGACGATACCCTCTGGCCCATCTGGCCGACCATCGCAAAGGCTGAAGCCGCTCTGGATGCCTGGCTTTTGAAGAATGCCGCTGCAACGCGCATACTGCTCTCCAACCAGGAAAAACGACACCTGATTCGAGAGCAGGTTGAGCACAACAACCCTCAACTGGCGCATGACGTCGCTTCATTGAGAAGAGAAGCCATTCGCTCGGCCTTGCGATTGGCTGGCGACGATGAATCTTTGACTGACGTCGCCTTCGGCATTTTCATGGATGTTCGCCAGGAGGTGGAGTTCTATGAAGACTCTATGGAGTCCCTGCAGTTTCTGGCCGACCGCTTTCCCTTGATTGCACTGTCCAACGGCAATGCGGATCTTGGCCGCATTGGCCTGTCGCATCTCTTTAGCGGTGCGCTTGCCGCCGGAAAGTTTGGTGTCGGCAAGCCTGACATTCGCATTTTCCAGGCTGCGGCTGATATGGCTGGCGCACCGCTTGAGGCCATATTGCACGTGGGTGACGATGCCTCGCTGGATGTGCTTGGCGCGCACGCAGCAGGCATGAAGACCGCCTGGGTCAATCGAGGCGATCACCCATGGACGCACGATGTGCAGCCAGATCTGCAGATCACCAATCTGCATGAGCTTTGCGCCTTATTCAAACAAGCACCTGTCTGAACCACGCCCGCACCTACGGGCAATGGTCATGATCACCAGCGGTGCCCTCGGAGCAAGCCAATCAGGCCAATCCACTGTTCAAAGTAGCCAGCAACCGTGTCCACGCACGTTCAGCTTGCGCTGCATCATAGACCCGGCTGTCTGGCGGGCACCAGCCGTGGGCTGCGGGGTATACCTCTACCTCCGCTGGCCGTTTTGCATTCTCTAGCGCGGCGCGCAGGCTGTTTTTGGCCTCGGGTTCTTTGGTGTCGTCGTTCTCTGCGATGGCAATCAGGTAGCGCGCTTGAGTCTGACCCACCAGACGATGAGGACTGTCTGGCGCTGCGGTCACCATGGCTGCTCCGTGGAAGCTGGCCACGGCGCCCACGCGCTCCGGTGCAGCAGTGGCGGTACGCACGGCGATGGGGCCGCCCATGCAGTAGCCGGTAGTGCCGATTTTTTTTGTCTTGTCCACCTGGGGTTGGGCATCTAGCCAGGTCACGAAGGTCTTGCCATCGCCGAGGTGCATGGCTGGCGTGAGGGCCTGCATCAGCGGCCTTACCTCTTCGATGGGCGTCTGACCGCCCTGGGCAGCAGTGGGCGCCTTTTTCTGCCGGTAGAACGGGTTAACCACCAACACGCTGTAGCCAGATTCGGCCAGTCTACGCCCCATTTGCCTGAACGCCGGGCGCAGGCCAAATACGTCGGGCCACACCAATACGCCGGGTGCGGAGCCGGAGCTGGGTGCGACAAAGTATGCGTCGCAAGTGCCGTCAGGCGTAGTGATGGTCACCTCACGCTCGGTGACAGCCACAGCGTTGGCCACACTGGGCAACGCGGCCAGAAGGCCAGCAGATGCCGCCCAGGTACCGAAATCACGGCGGGTGTATTTGCTCAACTCTTCCTGGTCATTCACATCACACATGGTTTGGTTCCTTGGTTGCGATCAGATCACACGCCAGCTTATGCCACGAATCAAAGCTGCAGGCAAGGACGGACTATTTTGGCCTACCCCCGGCAGCCTACGCGACTGATGGCCGCGGCAACGCCAGGGACGTTCATGTATTTTGATTTCAGCTACTGCAATAGGCTCAGGCAGGAGCAGAAGCCGCCACATTTAAGGCCTATCCTACTGAGCGCAACTGCACGCGTCGACGAATAAAATATAGATGCATATACCACTTTGACCCTATTAGTCAGACAGAAAATTTCAATGGGGACACCATGGCCATCTGCAGGGCAAAATCCTGACGCAAGTGAACTCAAAGCCGAGGGAGTTCAAATGAGAAGTACGATAAAAGAAGAGAGTTTTTTGCACAAAGCTATCGAGCTGGCGCGCGCCAACATCGACCAGGGTGGCCGGCCGTTTGGTGCAGTGGTGGTGCGCGATGGCAAGATCATTGCCAGTGGCGTCAATGAAATCCATTCCACCAACGACCCTACTTCCCACGCCGAACTCACTGCGCTTCGCGCTGCCAGCCGCGCACTCCAATCGCCTGATTTGAGAGGCTGCGCTGTGTACGCCAGCGGGCACCCTTGCCCGATGTGCATGGCCGCGATGCGGATGGCGGGTGTCGAACAAGTAAGGTATGCCTTGACCAACGACGATGGCGCGCCGTTCGGGCTTTCGACCGCTGCCGTCTATGAGGACCTGTCCAGACCTTTCTCCGAGCAGAGTATGGACATCCAACACATGCGGGTAAGAACAGAGGGCGAACCGGAACTTTACGAGCAATGGAATCAACGGCGGAACCTGCAAGCCAACGACCTATGAGCGCGGCGCGCTCAAGATCGGCCAACTTCGTTTTGCTGACCGCCGTCGCGCTGATCGCATTGAATCTGCGACCATTCATGACGGGCATCGGCCCGCTCGCCATCGACATCAGTCAGAACACTGGGCTGCGGTTACAGGGCATGGCGCTGCTCACACTGGTACCCATGCTGCTGATGGGAGCATTCGCGTTCGCCGGCCCTTTACTGCAGAACCGAGTTGGAGCTCGGCGTTCCATTCTTGCAGCTCTGGCCTTGCTCGTGATGGGCTCGTTTCTACGCCTCTTCACGACCAATGGGTGGCAATTGGTGGGCACAGCCGCGCTGCTGGGCCTGGGAACGGCCGTCGTGCAGGCGCTGCTACCCGGGATCGTCAAACGAATGTTTCCGCGCCACGTAAGCATGGTGATGGGCTTGTATTCCGCGATGTTGATGGGGGGAGGCGCGCTTGGTGCGCAAATATCTCCACTGGTGGCAGGCCTTAGCGGCGATTGGCATCTTGGCTTGGCCTGGATGGCCCTGATTGCCGCCCTTGCGTTCGCTCTGGGAGCTTTCACGCTACCTGCTGATGCCATTGAGGGAACGCGCCGCATCGCAGTGGGCGAATATCTACGGCGGTCGCGGGTGTGGCTGCTGATGGCCTGCTTCGGCCTGGTAAACGGAGGCTACTCCACTGTGGTGGCGTGGCTATCACCCTTCTACCGAGAGCTTGGATGGAGCGCCACGGCCAGCGGAAGCCTGCTGGCCATTCTGGCTGTCGGCCAAGCGACTTCGGCCTTGTTGATGCCAACGTTTGCTCGCAAGAGCAAAGACCGGCGGCCGTGGATCTGGCTGGCGCTCGCAATGCAGGTCCTGGGCTTCAGTGCACTTGCATTCTGGCCCCAAGGTGCGCCAGCTCTGTGGGCCATACTATTGGGGGCCGGGTTGGGCGGTTGCTTTGCACTCACGTTCATTGTGGCGCTAGACCATCTCTCAGACCCCGCCCAAGCCGGAGCGCTTTCCGCACTCATGCAGGGCGGGGGGTTTTTGATTGCAGCCATCCCGCCTTGGATCGTGGCGGTACTCCACGATTACACCGGGGGATTTTTCGCTGGGTGGCTACTCCACTTGGGCTGCGTTGGCGTGGCGATCGTATTGGTGAGACGTTTGACACCTGAGAGTTATGCGATATCCATGGCCATGCCCAGCCGGAAAACACCATTCGAATCCCTACCCAGGCGGTTTGGAGAGGCTGGAAGTGAGTGATATCCAGGGTTGGGGCCTGACTCAAGACGCACGCAAAGTATGGGCGGAAACGCCTCGCGCACCGTCAGGCCAGCTCTGCCGTCATCGATATGCCAAATTTCTGACACAAATAGTCCAGCCCTGTGAGTAAACTGCTGAGGTCTTTCAACAATGGGGAAACACATGAAACTCTCAGGTATTGCACTTATCGCCGCTCTCGCACTCGCGGGCTGCAGCAGCATGGGTACTTCAACGTCAAAACCCAGCACGCCCGCGCAGGCAGCTGACGGTACGCTGATCGGGCCCAATGGCAAGACTTTGTATTTCTTCAGCAAGGATACAAAAGGCAGTGGAGCTTCCGCGTGCTATGACACCTGCGCCAAGAACTGGCCTCCGCTGGACGTAGCCTCAACGGCTCAGCCCATAGGTGACTACAGCATCATCATTCGCACGGATGGTGCACGTCAGTGGGCCTACAAAGGTCAACCGCTTTATTACTTTGTTAAAGACGCAAAGCCTGGTGACAAAACCGGCGACGGCGTAGGCGGTAACTGGAAAATCGCCAAGCCATAACTTAGACGACAGCGCAGAGCCGTTTACACACTCCCTCATCCGGCTCTCTGCCACAAGCGGGAGAGGGAGTTTCGCGCTTAGTCCAAAACTTGAATGCGAGGGGCGGCCTGTCTGCTGCGCCAGCCCAGAAGCTCATTGACGAGCAAGGCGCCCACGACAAGTGATCCGCCGATAAGCACCTCTCGGCCCGGAGCTTCGCCTGCACCCAACCAAGCCCAAAGAATACCGAAAATCACTTCAAGCAAGGCCAGTAGAGAGACTTCTGGCGCTTTTAATACGCTTGCACACAGAACGCAAAGCACACACGGTATAGCTAACTGCACCACGCCAAGCAGCGCGAGCCAACCAAGATCCGCTGACGTTGCTGAAAATGGAAATGCCAAAGGAAGTGTGACAAGCGTGGAAATGACCGCCCCCACCAATACAGCTGGTACCAGATCTACCCGTTCACCTTGGGACTGGCTACGTTGCACCACGGTCCAGTTGATGGCACTTCCTATCGGGACGCCAAGGGCCACAGCCATGCCGGCCAACGAGCCTTGAGCGTCGAGCTGGCTCGCAAACATGTAGAAAATGCCAGCACCAGCCACCAAAATCGCCCACCCTGTACGCGCAGGCATGCGATGGCCTATGGCTACTCTGGCCACCAGCGCGGTCAACAGAGGTCCCGCAGCCATAGTGACCAAAACATTGCCCACACTTGTGAGCGTAAGGGCCAGCATGAAAGCGGTGAACATCAAAGACCAGCACACGCCCGAAAGCAACAAGGCTTTGTGACGCCAGTCCACTCTTCGATGCCAGCCCGCACCTTGCCACAAAGGCAAGATGACCAGCAGCGCCAGGAGCGTGAAAAAGCTGCGCCAGAAGGTGACTTCGAAACCTCCTGCGCTGGTTAACTGGCGTGTGACCACACCAGCAATGGACCACATCAGCGTAACCGCGACCATACTCCACACCGCACGGGCATGGCTCCAGGCAGGAGTGGCTGATTGGACCATTTCTCTACTTACCCCTTTCGGGGAAGTGCTTCAGGATTCGCGGCTGGCGCGCTTGCGATCGTGTTCCTTGAGGTGACGCTTACGCAGGCGGATGCTCTTCGGAGTGATTTCCACGAGTTCGTCGTCCTCAATGAACTCCACACCGTATTCCAGCGTAAGCATGATCGGTGGCGTGATCTTGATTGCGTCTTCCTTGCCGCTGACTCGGAAGTTAGTCAATTGCTTGGTGCGGGTAGCGTTGACGACCAGATCGTTGTCACGGCTGTGAATACCGACGATCATGCCTTCATACACTGGATCGTTCGGGCGCACGAACATGCGACCGCGGTCATCCAGCTTGCCCAGGGCGTAAGTGAAGATCTCACCGTCGTCCATGCTGATCAGTACGCCATTCTTGCGGCTGCCAATGTCGCCTCTGTGCGCTTCGTAGCTGTCGAAGATGTTGCTGATGAGACCAGAGCCACGTGTCAAGTTCAGGAATTCGTTGGAGAAACCGATCAAGCCACGAGCAGGAATACGGTACTCCAGCCGCACACGGCCACGGCCATCGGGTTCCATGTTGACGAGGTCACCACGGCGTTCACCCAGGGCTTGCATCACGCCGCCCTGGTGCGCTTCTTCGATGTCAGCAGTGACCAGCTCAATAGGCTCATGACGCTCGCCATCCACATCACGGAACACCACACGCGGCTTGCTCACTGCCAGCTCGTAACCTTCGCGGCGCATGTTTTCCAGCAAGATGGTCAGGTGCAATTCGCCGCGACCTGACACTTCAAAAATGCCGTCTTCGTCTGTTTCACGAACGCGCAGCGCAACGTTGCTCTGGAGTTCTTTCTGCAGACGGTCCCAGATCTGGCGGCTGGTCACGAACTTGCCTTCACGTCCAGCCAGGGGGCTGGTGTTCACGCAGAAGTTCATGGTCAGCGTGGGTTCATCCACGTGCAACATGGGCAGCGGCTGCGGGTTGACTGGGTCCGTCAGCGTGACACCAATGCCGATATCCGCTATACCGTTGACGAGTACGATCTCGCCGGGGCCAGCTTCTGTCACCTGTACGCGGTCCAGACCTTGGAAAGTCAGAACCTGGTTCACACGGCCTTTGAAGGTCTTGCCATCAGTGCCTTCAGCCACGACCACGTCCATGCCTGGCTTGACAGTGCCAGCGCTAATGCGGCCAACGCCAATACGGCCGACGAACGTGGAAAAATCCAGCGCAGAGATCTGCAACTGCAGTGGTGCAGCAGGATCGCCTTCGTGCGCAGGCACGTGCTTGAGCACGGTTTCGAACAGGGCAGACATGTCTGGACCCCATTGCTCGCCCTGCTCGCCTTCTACCAGCGAAGACCAGCCGTTGATACCCGAGGCATAGACCACTGGGAAATCAAGCTGCTCATCGTTGGCACCCAGCTTGTCGAAGAGCTCAAACGCGGCGTTGATCACGTAGTCAGGACGGGCACCTGGCTTGTCGACTTTGTTGACCACCACGATAGGCTTGAGACCCAGGGCCAACGCTTTTTTGGTCACGAAGCGCGTTTGTGGCATGGGGCCTTCTTGCGCGTCAATCAACAGCACCACGCCATCCACCATGGACAGGGCGCGTTCGACTTCACCGCCGAAGTCCGCGTGTCCGGGCGTGTCGACGATGTTGATGTGTGTGCCACCCCAGGAAACGGCGCAGTTCTTGGCCAGGATAGTGATGCCACGCTCGCGTTCAATGGCGTTGTTGTCCATCACGGTGTCGACCACTTTTTCATGGTCGGCGAAGGTGCCCGACTGACGCAGCAGCTGGTCGACCATGGTGGTTTTGCCATGGTCGACGTGGGCGATGATGGCGATGTTGCGGATTGGTTTGCTCATACGATAGCTTCAGGTTGTTGGCTGCGCGGGGACGCAGCGAGGATCTGCTGGATTTCAATTGGGCTCAGCAAGCGCGCCGGGATGAGTTCTCCGGACTTGACGTGCGCGGTGCCAAGAAGGGCATGCGGCTCGCGGCCGAATACTGCTACGGTTTCGTTATCGGGCCACGTGCCCCGACGCCGCATACCACTCAGGAACCGCCCGGCATCTTCGCCGCCTAGCGTGACAGGTGAGTGATCGGGCAATAGAGCCTCGGGCAACAAAAGTCGTTCAAGACGTTCTGCCTCGGGCAAGGCCTCCAATGCCTCCAGACTGAGACACTGAGCCGCCACGAATGGGCCGGTGGCTACACGGCGCAATGCCGTCAGGTGACCACCACATCCGAGAGCTTCTCCGATGTCTTGTCCCAGAGTGCGGATATAGGTGCCTTTGCTGCAACTGACAAAGATGTTCAATGTCTCAGGGGCCGGACCTGGCTGAATCTTCAGCGAGTGGATCGTGACCTCACGCGGGGCTCGCTCGATCTCGATGCCTTGGCGCGCGTATTCATACAGCGCTTTGCCGTCTTTCTTGAGCGCGCTGTGCATAGGCGGCACCTGCGAAATGGGGCCGGTAAATCTCTGACGGACCTCTTCCAGCTGATCTGCAGTGATGGTCGGAACAGGTCGGCGTGAGGTCACCTCACCTTCGGCATCACCCGAACTAGTGCAAATGCCCAGCTGGATGGTAGCTTCGTAGGATTTGTCAGCCTCCAGATGGATTTGACTGAACTTGGTGGCTGCACCAAAACAGAGCGGCAACACCCCTGTAGCCAAAGGGTCGAGCGTGCCAGTATGGCCCGCTTTTTCAGCGCGCAGCAACCATTTGGCTTTTTGCAAAGCCTGATTGCTAGACAAACCCAATGGCTTATCCAGCAGAAGCACCCCGTGCACGGGGCGCCGGACGACCCTCGTGCGCGGCGCGTTCATACGTTACTCTTCGGAATCTTTCGAACGAGATGAAACGGCCTTGGCAATCAAAGCGTTCATATCGGCCGCACGTTCAATCGTGCGGTCAAAAAGAAAGTGCAGCGTAGGCACAGTGTGAATGTGAAGGCGCTTGAAAAGCCCGGCCCGCAGAAAGCCCGCGGCGGCGTTCAAACCTTCAGCGGCTTCCTCAGGATTTCCGGTCAACAGACTGAAGTACACCTTCGCGTGAGCGTAGTCTGGGGTTACTTCAACTGCGTTCAAGGTGACCATGCCCACGCGCGGATCTTTCAACTCGCGCGCGATCAACTCGGCCAAATCTCGCTGGATCTGGTCGGCAACCTTGAAACTACGGTTAGGCGTAGTGCTTTTTCTTGGCATGGCGAATGCGTCGGAGCTGATGGTGCACGCCTCCCCCTCGTGAGAGGAGAAGGCATTGACCCTGTTTTACAGCGTGCGCGCGATCTCCTTGATCTCGAAAATCTCCAGCTGATCGCCTTCGCGGATGTCGTTGTAGTTCTTGAGCTTGATACCGCACTCAAAGCCTTCTTTGACTTCGCGGACGTCATCTTTCATGCGCTTGAGCGAATCAAGTTCACCTGTATAGATGATGACGTTGTCACGCAGCAGACGGAAGCGAGCATCGCGACGGACGACACCGTGTGTGACCATACAACCAGCCACAGTGCCGATCTTGGAGGCCACGAACACTGTGCGGATTTCCGCATGACCGATAACTTCTTCTTTCTGCTCGGGCGCCAACATGCCCGACATGGCCGCCTTCAACTCATCAACAGCGTCATAGATGATGCTGTAGTAATGAATGACCACGTCATTGCCTTCGGCCAACTTGCGAGCGCCGACGTCCGCACGGACGTTGAAGCCAATTACCAGCGCTTTGGAAGCAATGGCCAAGTTGATGTCGGATTCACTGATGCCACCCACGCCTGCGTACACCAGTTGAACCTTCACCTCGTCGGTGGATAGTTTCAGTAGTGACTGTGCCAGTGCTTCTTGCGAACCCTGAACGTCGGCCTTGATGATGATCGGCAACTGTTGGACTTCACCGGAGGTCATGTCGGTGAACATGTTCTCCAGTTTGGCAGCTTGCTGTCTTGCCAACTTGGTGTTGCGGAATTTACCAGCACGGTAGGTAGCGATTTCGCGCGCACGGCGCTCATCTGCCATCACCATGAAGTCGTCGCCGGCTTGTGGAACCTCGGTCAAACCCTGGATTTCCACCGGGATCGAAGGACCTGCTTCCTTGATGGACTTGCCATTTTCGTCGAGCATGGCACGAATACGGCCAGATGTTTGACCGGCAAGAACAACGTCGCCTGCCCGCAGAGTACCGGACTGAACCAGAACCGTCGCCACAGGACCGCGGCCTTTATCGAGCCGAGCTTCGATCACGATACCTTTGGCCGCTGCATCCACTGGAGCCCTGAGCTCGAGAACTTCAGCCTGCAGCAGTACTTGCTCAAGCAGATCGTCCACACCTTGGCCAGTTTTCGCTGAGACTGAAACGAATGGCGAATCACCGCCAAACTCTTCTGGCACAACTTCTTCGGCGACGAGTTCGGACTTCACGCGCTCTGGGTTGGCATCCGGTTTGTCGATCTTGTTGATGGCCACCACGATCGGCACACCAGCAGCTTTCGCG
>JAECRA010000078.1 GCA_015999985.1 Comamonadaceae bacterium | reverse complement strand
AGTGCTCTTGCCCACCCCTTGCCCTGCGCTCCTCGGCACGGCCAAAGGGGTGGGACACCCACTCGGGCCATTGCTTCGCTCGGCCCTCGAATAACTAGTCGCTGGCGCAAGAATCTTGTCTCCTCTCCCGCATGCGGGCGCCCGGCTGGGGAAAGGATTAGTCGGGGCCGGCCAACCGGGGGCCGGCCATCCGGGGAGGGCAAGCAGCGTTCCATTGGTCGGCTGCGCCCTCCAATAATGTTCTGGCGTTGATTCTGGGGCGGGGCCGAGCGCAGCAATGGCTCGAGTGGGAGTCCCACCCCTCTCAATCCCGACTGGACTCCAGCTTGCGGTTAATCAGCAACGCGCCGACCGTGCAGGCTACGCCTGAAAGCAGATAGAGACCCAGGTAGGCCAGCCCGAAATGGGCCGACAGCCAAAGCGCCACCAGCGGTGCGAAGGCGGCGCCAATCAACCACGCAAAATCATTGGTCAGGGCTGCACCGGTGTAGCGGTAGCGCGGCAGAAAGTTGGACGTGACCGTTCCAGACGCCTGTCCGTAGGAGAGCCCCAGCAGCACGAAGCCAATCAAGATGAACAAGTTCTGGCTGAGCGTATCGCCGCCCAGCAAAATAGGCGCGAAACCGCTGAACATGCCGATCAGCAGCGCCAACGCCCCAAGTGTGTTGCGCCGGCCAAAGCGGTCAGCCAGCCAGCCAGAGGCGACGATCGCCGCCGCGCACAGGAAGCCACCCACGATCTGCACACCCAGGAAGCTTGGAATAGGTTGCTGGGCGTACAGCAAGGTCCATGAAAGCGGGAACACCGTCACCAGGTGAAAGAGCGCATAGCTGGCCAAAGCCGCAAACGCGCCGATGATGACGTTGCTGCCCTGGTTGGTCATCAGCTCACCAATGGGGGTGGGCTCTAGCTCGTTTTTGTCCAGAAGATGTTCATACTCGCTTGTGACCACCAGCCGCAGACGGGCGAACAAAGCGACCACGTTGATGGCAAAGGCTACGAAGAACGGGTAGCGCCAGCCCCATCCCAGAAACTCATCGAGAGTCAGGCTGGAATACAGATAGGCGAACAGGCCACTGGCCAGGATAAAGCCGGTGGGCGCGCCCAGTTGTCCCAGCATGGCGTACCAGCCGCGCTTTCCAGCGGGCGCATTCATGGCGAGCAATGAGGGCAGGCCATCCCACGAGCCACCCAGTGCCATGCCTTGGCCGATGCGGAACATGGCCAGCAGGACGACGGCTGTCGTACCCAGGGTCTGGTAGCCTGGAAGGAACGCAATACCGGCCGTGCAGGTGCCCAGCAGGAACATGGCCAGTGTGAGCTTGGTGCTGCGGCCCCAGCGCCGCTGCACCATCATGGAAAGCACCGTTCCAATGGGGCGCGCGATGAAGGCCAGCGCGAAGATTGCAAACGCGTACAGGGTGCCGTTCAGCGCACTCTCACCCGGAAAAAACACGGTGGGGAACACGAGTGCGGAGGCGATGCCATAGACGAAGAAGTCGAAATACTCCGAGGCTCGCCCAATCACCACCCCCACTGCGATGTCGCCCGGCGCGACATCATGGCCATCGGGCTTGGTGCCAGATGGCGCATCTGCCGGAAAAGCAGGGGAGTGAGTTGTATTGATACTTGTCATGGCATTGGTTCCTGCTCTGCCTTTCTATCCCCGCCGCAGATCGGGCTCAGGGAGCAAAGTGGTAATTGCACTAAAAAAACCATGCGCTGAGTATGCGGTAGCAGGCCGGTTCTTTGACATAGGACAAAACGTCCAATGGGATTTTCTCCTAGTGCCAGTTAAATTTCACGACTGACACCGTACGCGCTTTTTTCTGTGCTGCCTTTACCCGCATTCAGGAGCTTCCTGATGCCCGGCGAGGCTAATTTCACTGGGTTCCGCATGCTTTCCTCGAGCCTAACACGCACTTCAATCATTGCCATTCTTGCCAGCCTGCTGGCAGGTTGCAACAATCTTGTCCTGCTCAACCCCGCGGGTGACCTGGCGGCCCAGAAAGGGCACCTGATCATCGTCGCGACGGTTTTGATGTTGCTGATCGTTGTGCCGGTGATCTTCTTCATCTTCCTGTTCGCATGGCGTTACAGGCAAGGGGCCAAGCATGCGGAGGCGGAATATGACCCTGACTGGGACCATTCCACCCGTCTGGAGTTGCTGATCTGGGCCGCCCCTCTGGTGATCATCATTGCCCTGGGGGCCTTGACCTGGATCTCCACCCACAAGCTGGACCCCTATCGTCCCCTTGACCGAATCTCGGCCACCATGTCCCTGCCGGAAAACGTCACGCCGCTCGAAGTAGAGGTGGTGTCGCTGGATTGGAAGTGGCTGTTCTTCCTGCCGGAGCAGGGCATTGCCATGGTCAACGAGCTGGCAGCGCCGGTGAACCGGCCCATCAGGTTCAAGCTGACCTCCAGCAGCACCATGAACGCCTTCTACGTGCCTGATCTGGCCGGCATGATCTACACCATGCCTGGCATGCAAACCGAGCTGAACGCCGTCATCAACAAGCCTGGTGTGTACAGGGGCATGTCTTCGCACTACAGCGGAGAAGGCTTTTCCGGCATGACCTTCAAGTTTCACGGATTGGTCGAGGCGGATTTTGACAAGTGGGTGGCTCAAGCCAAGTCTGAGGGCGCGCCCCTGACGCGCGACGCCTACCTGGCCCTGGCCAAGCCTTCAGCACGTGATCCTGTCCAGCGCTTTGCCTCCGTCGAAGACGGCCTGTACCGGCGAATCATGAACCTCTGCGTCGAAGACGGCCAGATGTGCATGGACGAGATGATGGCCCGCGACGCCGTGCGCAACCGTTCCCATCTGCGCAGCGTGGCTCAGGACCGCATGTCCGAGCAGGACATCTGCACCACCAATACGCCTCTTTTCCAGTAGTGCCCCATGACTGTTGAACACTCTACTTCCGTGCCGGCGCATTGGCTGCTGGGCCGCATCACCTGGGATTCGATTCCCATGACCCATGAGCCCATTTTGCTGTGGACTTTCGTGGCCGTGGTGTTGGGCGGCATAGGCTTGCTCGCCATCTTGACCCGCTACCGCCTGTGGGGCCCGCTGTGGCACGACTGGTTCTGCAGCATCGATCACAAGAAGATCGGCATCATGTACATGGTGTTGGGCGTGGTCATGCTGCTGCGCGGATTTTCTGACGCCATCATGATGCGCTTGCAGCAGGCCATCGCCATTGGCGACAACATGGGCTACCTGCCGCCGCACCACTACGACCAGATCTTCACGGCGCACGGCGTCATCATGATTTTCTTCGTGGCCATGCCAATGGTCACGGGCTTGATGAACTACATCGTGCCGTTGCAGATTGGCGCGCGGGACGTGGCCTTTCCGTTTCTGAACAACTTCAGCTTCTGGATGACGACGGCTGGCGCCATTCTGGTGATGGTGTCCTTGTTTGTGGGCGAGTTTTCCACGTCCGGCTGGCTGGCGCTGTCGAATCTGGGGGCGCAGAACCCCGGGGTGGGGCTTGACTACTATATATGGGCGCTGCAGATAGCCGGGGTGGGCACCACGCTATCAGGCATTAACCTGATCGTGACCATCATCAAGATGCGTGCCCCTGGCATGAATCTGATGAAGATGCCCGTGTTCACATGGACTGCCCTGTGCACCAACGCGCTCATCGTCGCTTCGTTCCCGATTCTCACCGCCGCCTTGGTGCTGATGTCGCTGGACCGCTATGTAGGCACCAACTTTTTCACCAACACGCTGGGCGGCAACCCCATGCTGTACGTGAACCTGATCTGGATCTGGGGCCACCCCGAGGTGTACATCCTGATCCTGCCCTGCTTTGGCATCTTCTCCGAGGTGGTGGCCACCTTCTGCAGGAAGCGCCTGTTTGGCTACACCTCCATGGTCTATGCCACGGTGGTGATCACCATCTTGTCGTACCTGGTGTGGCTGCACCACTTCTTCACCATGGGCTCGGGCGCGAGCGTGAACACCTTCTTCGGCATCACGACGATGATCATCTCGATCCCGACGGGCGCGAAGATCTTCAACTGGCTGTTCACCATGTACCGCGGACGTATCCGCTTTGATGTGCCCATGTTGTGGGTTATGGGCGCGCTGCCTACCTTTGCCATCGGCGGCCTCACAGGCGTTCTGCTGGCGGTGCCCCCAGCTGACTTTGTGCTGCACAACAGCCTGTTCTTGATTGCGCACTTCCATAACGTCATCATCGGCGGGGTGCTGTATGGCTTGCTGGCCGGTATCAATTACTGGTACCCCAAGGCTTTCGGCTATCGGCTTGATGAGACCTGGGGCCGCCGTTCGTTCTGGTGCTGGTTGGTGGGCTTCTGGATGGCGTTCGGTCCGCTCTACGTGCTGGGCCTGATGGGCCTGACCCGGCGGGTCAACCACTTTGAGGACCCTGCCTATCAAATCTGGTTCCAGGTGGCGGCGGTCGGCGCCTTCATCATCGCCGTGGGTATTGCGTGCTTCCTCATCCAGATCGTGGTGAGCTACAAGAACCGCGAACAACTGCGTGACACCACAGGTGACCCTTGGGGCGGTCGCACCCTGGAGTGGGCCACGTCTTCTCCACCGCCTGACTACAACTTTGCTTTCACGCCCGTGGTCCACGACACGGACGCCTGGGCTGACATGAAAAAGCACGGCTACCAGCGCCCCCTGTCGGGTTTCCAGGACATTCACATGCCTAGAAACACCGCCTCAGGCGTGGTGATTTCCTTGCTATGCACGGTGCTGGGTTTTGCCTTGATCTGGCACATGTGGCCGCTGGCGATTGCATCGTTTGCGTCGGTCGTGCTCGCGTCCATCATCCACACCTTCAATTACAACCGTGACTATCACATCATGGCAGCCAACGTGGCTGCTACGGAAGCGGTACGGACCCAACTGCTAGCTCGCCATGTCTGATCTTGCATTGAACACAGACGCCCAGCGCGTCTATCACCTGGAGCACGAACCTCACCCGGAGAACGGAACCTCTCTGGGCTTCTGGCTCTATCTGATGAGCGACTGCCTCATCTTTGCCGCCTTGTTCGCCACCTATGGCGCACTGGGTAGAAGCTATGCGGGTGGCCCTGGCGGCGCTGAGTTGTTTGACCTGAAGCTGGTCGCCATCAACACCGCCTTCCTGCTGCTGTCTTCCATTACCTTCGGGTTTGCCATGCTGCAAAAGCAGCAGGGAAAAGTAGGCGGCACGCTGGGCTGGCTGGCCGTGACCGGGTTGTTCGGCGCTGCCTTCCTGGCGCTGGAAATCTATGAGTTCATGCACCTCATCCATGTGGGCGCCACACCGGGTTCCAGCGCGTTCCTGTCCGCCTTCTTCACGCTGGTGGGCACGCACGGTCTGCACGTGAGCTTTGGCTTGATCTGGCTCATCACGCTCATGATCCAGATTAAGAAACATGGCCTGATTCGTGAGAACCGACGTCGCCTGATGTGCCTGTCCATGTTCTGGCACTTTCTTGACGTCATCTGGATCGGCGTCTTTACCTTTGTCTACCTCATGGGGGTGCTGTAATGAGCCAAGACCACCGTACCCACCACCGCTCTGATACCGAAGGTCCCGACGACGGACCTCACGGCGGGTCTCATGATCATGCAGGCGAAGACGGGCCCCACAGCACGTTCTCTGGCTACATGATCGGCTTTGTGCTGTCGGTCATCCTCACGGCCATTCCTTTCTGGCTGGTGATGAACAATGTCATCACAGACCGCACGGTCGCCATTCTGGTGCTGGGTGGCCTGGCGGTGGTTCAGATCATTGCCCACATGGTCTACTTCCTGCACATGAACGGCAAGGTTGAAGGCGGATGGACTTTGCTTTCCACCATCTTTACCGTGGTCTTCGTCGCCATTGCCGTGGCCGGCACGCTATGGGTGATGTTCCACATGAACACCAACATGATGCCGGGGCACATGGAGCATGTGAACCATGCCGACCATGGAAAGCTCTGACCGGGGATCTGAATCAGGTCCTGGGGCGCAGGCCAACGCGCTGATGCCCCGCAGCAGTCCGAAGGCCAAGTGGCCTTGGCTGGTGGCGGCAGCTCTTGTGCTTCTTGTGCTGGTGTCGCTTGGCAACTGGCAAGTCGAGCGCAGGGCCTGGAAGCATGAGCTGGTGGCCCGGGTCGATGCCCGGATACACGCGGAGCCGGTGGCTGCACCTGTTGCAGCGCAGTGGCCGCAAATCAGCCGCGACGGCCATGAATATCTGCGGGTCTCTCTGACGGGTCGCTTCTTGCATGAGCAGGAAGCCCTGGTACAGGCCACCACCGCCTTGGGCGCCGGCTTCTGGGTGCTGACCCCCCTGCAAACCTCTGACGGGAGCACGGTGTGGGTCAATCGCGGGTTCGTGTCTCCTGCGGCCCGCAATCCTTCACTGCGGGAGGCTGCGGCGCCGGGGGGAGAAGTTCGCATCACGGGCTTGCTCCGCATCACGGAACCAGAGGGGGCTTTTCTGCGCGCCAATGACCCTGCATCGGACCGGTGGCATTCGCGCGATGTGCGTGAGCTCAGCATGTCGCGTGGCCTGGCGCTGGAAAAAACGGCCCCCTTTTTTGTGGATCAGGAAGCCGCCTCCGGATTGAGGCTTAACGCAGAAGCCGAAGGTTTGAACCGGCCCCAGGTATGGCCTGTGGCGGGCCTGACCGTCGTACGCTTTTCTGACAACCACCTGGTGTACGCCCTGACCTGGTATGGCTTGGCCATTGGCTTACTGGGGGCGCTAGTGTGGGTATGGCGCAGAGGCCGTCAGAAGCAGGTGGGAACAGCATAATGAACTCGCAGAGGTGGCACACCAAACCGCGTTGTCCAACCCCTTTGAAGCTGAAACAGAAATAGCCGTTCGGGCTGAGCTTGTCGAAGCCTTGCGCGGCGCGTGCTCCCTTGGGCAACATCAAACCAAGTGCCACACAGACCCGGCTGAGCCCCAGCGGAATTCTTATCTCCTAAGGCTGCACCCACAACATCATCACGCATGCAACTTTCGCCCCGCACTCCCACTGCCTCACCGGCTGCACCCGACCGAGGGCTTGCACGCGAACCAGAAGCCAGTGGCACAGACCTGGTCGGCCTGAACAACCTCAAGCAACTGATACAGCTGCGCTGGCTGGCCGTGCTGGGACAAGTCATCACGATCACCGTCGTGGATCTCAGCCTGGGCATCGATATTCCCGTCAAACCCATGCTGATGGTGCTGGCGGCACTGGCGGCATTCAATCTCTTGAGCATGTTGCGCGGTCAGATGCGCCGCGAGGTCTCCAGCGTCGAAATGTTGCTGGTGCTGCTGGTAGACATGGCGGCGTTGACCGCGCAGTTGTATCTGAGTGGTGGGGCCGCCAACCCCTTCGTTTTTCTATATCTGTTGCAGGTGATTCTTGGGGCCGTGTTGTTGCCGGCCAGCGCAGCCTGGATCATGGTGGTTGTCAGCACGCTCTGCTTTGCGGGGCTGACAAGGTTTGCCATACCCCTGGCGCTGCCGCTGGAAGACGCCCGGGGCCTGGCCAGCCCCTACATGCTGGGCTTGCTGATCTGCTTTGTGCTGAACGCCGCGCTGCTGGTGCTCTTCATCATCCGCATCATGGCCAACCTGAGCCAGCGTGATGCACGCCTGGCGACTATGCGCCAGCGGGCAGTAGAAGAAGAGCTGATCGTCCGTATGGGCTTGCTGGCATCTGGTGCCGCCCACAATCTGGGAACACCACTGTCCACGCTGGACGTCATATTGGGCGACTGGAAGCACCTGCCGCAGGTGCGTGCAGACTCGGAACTGGCCAGTGACGTCACGGAAATGCAGAACCAGGTGCGTCACTGCAAAGCCATTGTGAGTGGGATTTTGCTTTCCGCAGGTGAGGCGCGCAGCGAATCTTCACGCGCCACCACGGTGAGCGAATTTCTGGATGAAGTGGTGCACGAATGGCGCCATCGGCACCCTGACAACCACTTACGGTATGAGAACCGCTTTGGGCAAGACTTGCCCATGGTGTCCGATTCAGCGGTCAAGCAGATGATGGACAACGTGCTCGACAACGCCTTTGAGGCCTCGCCCCATTCGATGGACTTTGAAGCCTTGCGCGAGGGCGACGACCTGGTTCTTGTCGTGCGAGACGCCGGGCCTGGTTTTTCGGCAGAAGTGTTGCCCTATCTAGGAGAGCCTTACCGTACGACCAAGGGGCGACCTGGCGGCGGCCTGGGGCTTTTTCTAGTGGTGAATGTCGCCCGCGCCCTGGGCGGCAAACTGCGGGCCACCAACCGTCCGCAGGGCGGTGCGGAAGTCCGGATTACCCTGCCTTTGCACTCACTGGCTTTGTTGGAAGAGGATGCTCAAGATGACTGATGAAGCAAGCCAACTATTGATCATTGAAGACGACGCGGCCTTTGCCCGAACGCTGGCCCGCTCCTTCGAGCGGCGCGGTTACGTGGTGCGGGTGGCTTCCAGCCTGGACGGCTTGACGCTGTTGCTGAAAGATTTTGCACCCACCCATGCGGTAGTGGATTTGAAGCTCAAGGGCGAGGCCTCAGGCCTGGCCTGCGTGCAAGCGCTCAGCCAGCACGACCCCGCCATGCTCATCGTGGTGCTGACCGGCTTTGCCAGCATTGCCACCGCCATTGAGGCCATCAAGCTCGGCGCCTGCCATTACCTGGCCAAGCCGTCGAACACAGACGATATAGAAGCCGCCTTCGGCCGCGCAGGGGGTTCTACCGACGTCAGCCTCACGGCCCGCACCAGCTCCATCAAAACGTTGGAGTGGGAACACATCCACCAGACCCTGGCCGAGACAGGTTTCAACATTTCCGAAACCGCACGGCGCTTGGGTATGCATCGGCGCACTTTGGCACGCAAACTAGGTAAGCAACAGGTTAAGTAACTGTAATAATCAGGGCTAAGCCTATGGTGCCGAGGGATTTTTTATTTCTACCCTCTCACGCAATGTGTGTCACTGTTGCCGAAGCTGTGACAAAAAATGTCAGAAGGTCCGACCAAAAAAAGTCACCCCTCTAGGCAGCCCGCCCGCAAAAGTGAAAAACTTCTCAGAAATGGCTCTCTAACCGGGTTGGCACGCCGAATGCATAGCTGATGCGTGTGCGAAACCGCACTCAATGCAATGGTCTCCAAGCCGTTCTATTAAATCGAGAGGAATTTTCCAATGAAAAAGGTTCAAAAGGGTTTCACCCTGATCGAATTGATGATCGTCGTGGCGATCATTGGTATTTTGGCTGCTGTGGCGCTGCCTGCTTATCAGGACTACATGATTCGCGCACGCGTTTCTGAAGTGATGTTGGCTGCTTCGTCTGCACGTACTGCGGTTGCTGAAGTTGCAGCTAATGACACAGCTACCGGCATGCCTGCAGCCGTGACCGTTGAGACACAAGTCTCCAAGTATGTTGCCTCTGTGCGTTACTCTAGCCCGAGCGTTATCGCAACTGCTAAAAGTCTTGGCGGCACAGCTAACGGTAACATCGTGTTGACAGGCGTCAAAGGCTCTAACGGTGCTGTCCGTTGGACTTGCTCGGGTACTATTCCTCCGAAGTACTTGCCTGCCAGCTGCAAGTAATTGCTCTGCAATCGGTGAATTTACCGGTTCTCAAACCCGCCTGGAAAGGCGGGTTTTTTCTTGTTTGTATTGGCCTTGTCGGTGCGTTGGTCGCTGCCCTGTGGCTGCTTTTTCAGCCCGCATTGCCAGGGATCGTGCATTTTGACGACATAGGAAATCTTTCCGGACTACCGACCATTGTCGATCTGGAATCAGCTGAGCGCTGGGTACAAAATGGCCTGGCTGGTCCCTTCGGGCGACCTATAGCCCTGGCAACCTTTGCGTTGCAATATTACGAGTGGCCCAACCCTCGGGCATTTTTGCAGTGGAATATCGCACTGCACATCATCAATGCGCTGTTGGTGATGTGGCTAACGGTCTTGTTGGCACGGCGCGCCGGCCACTCGGCGATTCGTCAAGCTATCTTCGGATTTTTGGTGGCCTTCACCTGGGCCGCTCTACCTTTGCTGAACAGCTCTGTGCTGTTCATTGTCCAGCGCATGGCGCTATTGGCCAGCACATTCGTGCTTATGGGCTTGGTAGCTTACCTCAAATGTCGTGACACCCTGCGTGCGTCCTATCTGCGTCAGTTTGCCGCACTTGTAGTGCTTGGAGGCTTTGGCGTTTTAGCGCTTTTTACAAAGGAAAGCGGCGCGCTGATCGTGGCATACGCGTTAGTGTTAGAACTGGGCCTGCTGCTGATCGCTAGACAGCGCCGATTGACGTTTGTGGCAATAGTGCTACTGCTGGCCAACGTACTTTTACTCGCAGGACTCGCTCCGAAGGCCTTCTGGCACATATGTGCCGAGATGACGCGCGGATTCGACGTATATCAACGTCTCGGAAGCCAAGGTTTCGTACTACCCGCGTACCTTAAAGGACTCCTCCTTCCGAGTCAGGCAGATCTCAATCCATTTCGTTTTGAATTCCTCCTTGGAGACTTTCCCAACCTTCAATGGGGCATCGTCGTTTGGGTGCTTTTGATGACCAGCCCACTGGTTGCATGGTGGTGCGGCTGGCGCGTTGCTGCCCTGGCTCTCGGTTGGTTTTTCCTTGGCCACATCATGGAATCGGGCTGGCTTAATCTTGAACCCTTTTTCGCGCATCGCAACTATCTCCCAGCTATAGCGCTGACATTTGCATTGGTGTACGGCGTACTTGCCATTAGGCAGCGAGCTAAGCTGTGGCGAGGTGCATTTGTTGTTTACGTTCTGTTGTTGGCAGGGATGACGTGGATGAATACTTCTTTGTGGGGGAACCGCAGTCTAGCCGCCGAAATCTGGTCAATGGGACAACCTCAAAGTGTCCGGGGCATACTCAACCTGGCCTATGACGTGGAGCGAACACAAGGACTGGAGCAGGCCCAGTCTATTTTGGACCGCTTTGTGGTCGAAGAGCGGGATAGTGTTGGCCTTCGCCTTCAAGGACTCGTCAGTGCATGTGTATTGGATCCCGAATCAGACCATTCAGAAAAGTTGCGAGCCCTGGAAAATGCGATTGCAACCCTCCCTTATGAGGGATGGGCACCTGACGTGGTGGAAAAATTGCTGGAAACCGTCCGCAAGCAGGAATGCAAAGGGGTTTCGAGCAATGCAGTCGCTGAAATCGCTGCGGCGTTTCTTAACCAGCCGGCGTATCAGTGCAACCGAGCTACGACGCACAACATGCTTTGGATCTTGGGCTTGGTTGCAATGGACCACGGTGATCTACGAACGGCGATGGGTTTCTACATGAAAGGGCTAAAGGAGGCTCCGACCTACTCTATGGCGAACTATTACCTTGATCTGGCTTCCCAAACAGGTGATCGAGCCGGCATTAAAGAGCTGAGTGGATTGTTGCTTAAGGCACCGGTACCGCGCGGCTCGACCAAGGCGGAATGGGAAGATCTTCGAAGTCGCGTGGAGCAGCAACTAAATGCACCTGTACCTTCCGATACACAAGAGAGCGATACTGCGGCAACGCGGGTGAACCAACATCCCTGACGGCATGATAGAAACTGCATGCTCTGAATGCGTCTTTGATAACCTTCCGTAAATGCATGAAGCTCTCTGTCATTCTTCCAGCTAAAAATGAGTCGGCAGCCGTGGGCGCCACTGTTGGGCGCATTCGAGCCTTGTGGCCGGATGCCGAGATTCTTGTTGTGAACGATGGTTCCACCGATCAAACTCCGGTCGTGGTCGAAGCGGCGGGTGGTCGGGTGCTGCACCACCCCTACAGCAAGGGTAACGGCGCCGCCATCAAAACCGGTGCGCGTGCTGCGTCCGGTGATGTAATCGTGTTCATGGACGCAGACGGACAGCACGACCCGGCGGACATCTCACGCTTGCTAGAAAAATTGGAGCATGGCCACGATATGGTCGTCGGCGCAAGACAAAAAGGTTCTCAGGCGAGTCTGGGTCGAGGATTGGCGAATGGCTTATACAACCGCCTAGCCACCTGGATGACAGGGCATAGCGTGGAAGACCTGACATCCGGTTTTCGCGCGGCGCGGGCAGACAAGTTCAGAGAGTTTCTCTATCTGTTGCCCAATGGTTTCTCATATCCCACCACCAGCACAATGGCATTCTTTCGCGCTGGCTATTCGGTGGCGTATGTTCCCATACATGCGGCCAAGCGAATTGGTCAAAGCCACATTCGTCTCCTTCGGGATGGCTCTCGTTTTCTGCTGATCATCTTCAAGATTGGAACGCTGTTTTCACCGTTAAAGATCTTTGCGCCCGTCGCCTTGCTCATGTTTGCCTTAGCGTCCGTTTGGTATGGATGGACTTGGTGGCATCAAGGGCGTTTTACAAACATGAGCGCATTGCTCTACACCGGCAGCGTGATGGTGTTTCTGATGGGCTTAATCTCTGAGCAAATCACTGCGCTCATGTACAAAGACTCGTCCGCAGATCGCCGCTAACACGCTTGCGATAGATTCTTGGAAATCGCCAGTGCCCTCGCTGAAGTTGCCCGCTGTTCCGCTCAAAACCTTGTTGGTGCTGGCCTCAACTTACCCACGTTGGCATGGAGATCCCGAGCCTGGTTTCGTCCACGAACTCGCCAAGCGCTTGACCGGGCGTTTTCGCGTGATCGTGCTGGGCCCGCACGCTCCCGGGGCAAAGCCGCGCGAGATACTAGATGGTGTCGAGGTCGTTCGCTACCGGTACGGGCCAGAGCGAATGGAAACGTTGGTGAACGACGGTGGAATCGTGACCAACTTGCGACTGCATCGCTGGAAAATACTCCTGGTTCCGAGCTTTGTGCTTGCGCAGGCATGGTGGGCCTGGCGTCTATGCAAGCGTGAAAAAGTAGATGTCATCCACGCTCATTGGCTCATTCCCCAGGGTTTGCTCGCACTTTGGTGCCGGCGGCTGACGGGAAGGGCTACGCCATTTGTGGTCACTTCCCATGGCGCCGATTTGTATGCCTTGCGTGCGCCTGCGTTGCAGGCCCTCAAGCGCATGGTGTTTCGCGGTGCACACGCCTCTACGGTGGTCAGTAGCGCCATGCTTGAGGAAGTTAAGCAATTGGGGGCAAACGAAAGCACCGTCTCGGTCATTCCCATGGGCGTAGATATGGCTGACCGCTTTGTTCCCGACGATACTCAGAAACGATCTCGCAGTGAGTTGTTGTTCGTTGGCAGATTGGTAGAGAAAAAGGGATTGCGCTTTCTGCTGGACGTTTTGCCGGCTGTCTTGCGGGAGCGTCCGGATGTAACTTTGACTATCGCCGGGTTCGGACCCGACGAGGATCAGCTCAAGGCTCAAGTGCGGGAGCTTGGTCTGCAGAGCGCAGTCAGGTTTATCGGTGCGCTACCGCAAACGGAACTGCCGGCTCTCTATCAACGTGCTGCACTTTTCGTAGCGCCCTTCGTGAAAGCCGAGTCAGGCGATCAAGAGGGTCTTCCCGTCGCGCTGATGGAGGCCGTGGCCTGCGGTTGCCCAGCCCTTGCCGGTGACGTGGCAGGCTTGCACGATATTTTTGGCGTTCATGCGGATGCATGCATCGTCAATCCGCGTGATAGGGCGGCACTAGTGGCAGCCATTCTTGGCCAACTGAGAGAGCCAGAGAAGGCGGCACAACGATCGCTGTCGATGCGTGAAGCGCTGCGTGAGCATCTAGGTTGGGACCATGTTGCGGCGCGCTACGCTCGCCTGCTTAAGGACGCTTGTCAGAGATAGCTTGGGCGCAACCTTAACGGTTTATTGCGGCATGTTCTAGCGCAGGTTCTATATCTTCGATCAAGGCACGCCAATCACGGATAGCTATTGACGGGACAGTAGGGTTGGCCAACTGCTCGGATACCGCCGCAGCTAGCCCGTTTGCATTCCCAGCTTCAAACATGATTTGAGGTGTGCCTGCAAAAAGTTGCCGCATCTCACCAATGTTGGTCACAACCACTTTAAGCCTACAAGCCAGCATTTCGTAGGCTTTCTGAGGAAAGCAGTACCTTCCAAAGGGCGTATCTAAAATCGAGATGACTCCCACATCCAGTGCGCTGAAAAGCTCAGCCACCTGGGCGTGACTCAAGTTTCCGAGATGATGGACACGACTGCCCTGCGGAGGGGGGAAGTCAGGTCGGTAGGGCCCCGCTAGTACCAGGTGAAGGTCCGGATATTGCTGGGTTAGTGACTCCCACGCTTGATAAAGCGGCTCGACCCCCTTGTCACGATATAGCCCCCCAGCGGTACCGAATAGCTGTGCATTGGCTGGCAAGCCCAAGCTTTGGCGTGCGGCTGCTTTGTCGCCGGAACAGAACACCTGGAGGTCTACGCTGCTTGGCATGGAAATGACCGTCCCTTTAGCTCCATACTCTTGCAACACCAACTGCCGCAAAGGCTCGCTGGTGGTAAGGACCAATGATGCTTCTCGGGTTGCCCGCCGCAAGGCGGGTACGAAACCCGGAATGCGTGCTTGGCCAAAGCCTTCGAAGTTGTCGTACAAATCTACTGCATACGGCACCTTCAGGCGGCGAGACAACCATCTAGCCAAGGCTACATGTGGAATGTCAGATGCACCGATCAGCACATCTGGCCGAAAATCGCGCAGCTGGCGCAGTAGCTGCCAGGGGTATGTCAGCAAATGCGGTAAGCGGGCCCCCGCTATCGAAACGGATTCCCATTGCAGGGTACCGCCACCCGCCTCATGCACCCAGCGAACTTGCGCGCTGGCGTCTTCTGATGCATGGTAGTCAAGGCAGTAACCACGCACGTCATGACCCAGGCGCGCAAGCTGAGAAGGAATCTCGTAAAGGCGGGCATAGCGGTCAAGAATGACATCCTTACCCATGTACCGACGTTTGCAGAGAAAAGCGATGCGCATGAGGCCTTGTGGTGCTGGGGTTTAGATCTGAGGCGCCAACCGCCCGAGCAATCGCTGCGCTGCTACGAGTGCTGCACCCACCACCTGGTCCATGTTGTAGTAGCGGTATTCTGCCAACCGCCCTACGAAGCTCACCCCCGGCTCTACTTCAGCCAATGCCTGATACTGCTTGAACAATGCTTCGTTGTCGTCATTAGGAATCGGATAGTAAGGGTCTCCCTCAGCCTGCGGATACTCGCGCACTATGGAGGTGCCGGAGTGCTGTTGGCCCTTCAGATGCTTGAATTCAGTAATGCGCGTGTAGGCATGGTCATTGGGATAGTTCACTGTACCCACCGGCTGGAACTGTTCTATGCCCGGCAGGTGCTCATGCTCGAAGCGCAAGGAGCGATAAGGCAAGGGTCCAAAGCGATGGTCAAAGTACGCGTCGATCGGGCCTGTGTAGACCACGTGGCCAAACCCGGCGCGTTGGCGCACCTCTGAAAACTCCACGCCTAACTCTACTGTGATGCTTGGATGGTCGAGCATGTTCTCGAACATCTTGGTGTAACCATGCAATGGCATGGCCTGAAAGGTGTCCGTGAAATAACGGTCGTCGGTATTCGTGCGCACTGGAATCCGAGCTGCTACCCCAGCTTTGAGCTGGGAAGGCTCCATACCCCACTGCTTGCGCGTGTAATTGAGAAAGAACTTCTCATACAGATCGCGCCCAACGCTATTGAGAACGACGTCTTCACTGGTTTGCACTGGATCCCGCGGCTCACGCACGCGCTCAAAAAACGCGGCTGCACCGGCTTCATCCAAACTGATCCCGTACAGCTGGTTGAGCGTGTCGCGATTGATGGGAAACGGGTAGAGCTTGCCATCTACGACTCCCCGCACGCGGTGCTCATAAGGATGCCATGCCGTGAAGCGCGAGAGATAGTTCCACACTCGCTCACTGTTCGTGTGGAAGATGTGCGGGCCATAGCGGTGGATCTGCACACCGTGCGCGTCAAATTCATCGAAGGCGTTGCCGCCGATATGGGGGCGCTTGTCGATCAGATGCACCCGATGGCCCGCATCGGCCAATTCGCGAGCGACTACGCTTCCGGCAAAGCCTGCTCCGGTAATTAGAGTGGTCAATTTACTCATGCGTCGACTTCACCGAGCGAATTGCGACGCTGCAGTTGGTGCTTCATTCGGTCAGCCCAGAGCATCAAACGGATTGGTAGTCGAATAAGAGGCGAAGAAAGTGCAGCCGATCCTTCTAGCCACATCCACGCATTTGACTTGAAGCTTCTGCCTCTTGAAAAGGCCATGCGAAAGGTTTCCCATACATCGACTGCTCGTAGAGAGCGACAAAGAGGTTGAGCAAACGCCCGCTCCTGCCTCATGTCAGCCACAGCAGTCAAATGGCTAGCTGACACGGCGTCCGCATAACTTGGATTGCAAACGAAGTATGCCGCCCGCTCGCGAAGATCAGGAGCGAAACGTCGCAAGCTACTTTGCAAATCGGCGTTGTCTGCAACCAAGCGGGCAGCCTTCACCGCACAGTCGTGCAGATGGCACGCGTAAGCGATCTCGTTCTCGTCTCGAGCTTCTTCACTGAAGTCCGGAACAACCTCTTCTGGCGTCAATTTGTAGCCCCGGGTGCTGGAATGCGTCGAAGGTAAAAAGCAGTGCTCGATAACCACCCGACGTCGTGAAAAGATCGATCCTGGAGGTGTCACGAAAGCATAGGCCTTGCCCGCTTGCACTTCGTTGAGGTGATCGCGCGCCAGACCAATGTAATACCCTTGCGGCGGGCGAAGGCCAATGCCTGCTGAATCGAATATACGCTTGACAGCGGCCTGACTGTTCAGCGACCAGCCCGAATCCACAAATGCCCATGCTGTGTCATCCAACAAACCCTCTTGTTTGAAGTATCTCAAGGTGAATTGCCGCTTGTCGTGTGCTGAGGCCCGTAACAGCTCTGATGCTCTGGGGTGGGTGGTTAGCTTCTCAATGAATGCGTCGGCCTCTTGCAGACCTAGTGAGCGTTCCCAGCGTGAATTGTCGATACCAAAAGCGACGCGAAGCTCGGCTCGCTCTTCAGCACGCAGGCCCGCTCGCGCAAGAATGTCTTTGGGAGCGTTCGAGCTTCCTGATACTGCAAGCAAGCGTTTCCATTCGGGCTGATGGTCAACGATGGAGGGCGCAAGCCATGCTCTCCTAGATCCATAAAGGTAACGTAGTTCAATACCTTCTGGATTTAATTCCTTGGCAATCTTGAAGAGGACCTCGCCATCGCGGGCGACAAAATAGAGCCGCTTAATGCCGCGTTGCCGTGCATCATTTAGCACCCACTGCACGTAGGCCAGCAAGAAGGGCAGGACGGTTCCGACGATAACGCTGTCTAGAGGGTGGCTTGCGGAGCCGCTGTGCCGCATGGCTAGCCTATAGCGCCGACTGAAACCAGCAAGCCAGGAGCCGACGGGCGTACGAGGGAGTTTTGAGCCTGCACTATGTGCTTCACTGCCAATCAAATGGGCCGCGCTGAAATATCGCGTGCTAATTCCGTTTGCTTCTGCTTGGTTGATATCAGCATGCCGATTGTCGCCAGTGTGAATCAGGTCAGGCCCAGCAAGTCTTTCTTGCTGAAGCACGCGCGCGAAGAGCTTTCCACTATGCTTGGTTACACCGTGGTCGCAAGAGACATAGAGGTCATCTTCCATCTGCATCACTTGTTTGCGCAACAACAAGGGTCTCAGAAACCGGCTGGGAAGATACATATCGGAGACGAACAGAATGCGGTGGCCGGCGTGTCTAAGTTCGTTGATGTGTCGCACTGTCTCTGGAATCGGATAGATGCTTTCTTCTTCCAGTGCCAGCTCGGCCTCTACTAATTCCAAGCTTGTTCGATCGAGGCGCATCAGGGGCCGCAGGTTGTCGTAGATCGCGAAGATGTCACTGTGTTCGCGCTCAGGGCGAGCACGCCAGTTAGCAAGCTTCTCAGCACGAATGCGCGCTCGCTGAAAACGGCGGGCAAAACTGTGGCGATCCGCTTCATTGCTGGTTATGGGAGCCAAGCGCAGCCCCAGATCGAAGAAGAGGTCACGCGGATAGGCGTGCATCCGAGTTATGCAGGTATCAAAGACATCAAAAGAGAAGTTCATTGCTTTTCAACAATTATCTCTGAATATTTTGAAACCGCTGTTGCTGGAATAGTCACTCCTGGAACGAAATCTTCCAGATTAAAGGAGAGATTTTCCGGGGATACACCGTTTTTCCATACCGATAGTTCATCGACCTTGATCCTCATTATTTTTCTTCTGGATTTTGAGAATCCTTCTAAGCCTGCGCCTAGTCGTACGATACCCGGCCTAGAAGTTTTTTCTCCTAAAGAGATAAGGAGCTTTCTGGCGAAAGTATGGTTTCTTTTATGATGCAGTAAGTGTTCTGAAGAGGCCAGTGCAAGTAAATATTTTCTTCTCATGATTTCAGGGGATTCAAGGAAATCAGAGCCAAGAATATTTCTGGCAAGTTTTGTTCTTTCGGAATCCGAAGCATTGATGAAGTTCAATACAAATTCACGTGCCTTTGGAGATTCATAGTTCACAAAATCATAAATATTTTCTACATCGTAATACTCATAACTGTAATTTTCTATGAATTCAACAGATTTTCCGATTGCAGCAGCAAGGGTGATGGCACTAGAGAAGGTACATCCTACGATTTTTCTATATCTCGATAATAACGAAAACAGTCTGTTGTAAAAATGCGAATCACCCACTCCGGCGCTAACAACTCCCACGCCATTTTTTTTGAAAAAATTAATCGAACCTTCTATTTCACCTCGATGTTTTAGTAGTACGTCAACCGTGCTCAGCTCATAATTCTCCGATAGCTTTTTTAGGAGCATGCTATCATTTTCTTTTCCTGGGGGGGGAGAAATGACAAGTACTCTTTTTTCTGAGATAAAATTCTCAAGTCGGGAGAAAAAAAGCCATGGGTGTGGCAAACAAAGAGAT
>JAECRA010000016.1:39840-71576 GCA_015999985.1 Comamonadaceae bacterium | reverse complement strand
TATGGCTTGACCGAGGTCTACGGCCCGGCAACGGCTTGTGCCAAGCACGAGGAGTGGGATGGCCTCGATATAGGAGAACGCGCACGGTTGAATGCACGGCAAGGGGTGCGCTACCACCTTCAGCGAGACGCCCGTGTCCTCCACCCTGAGACCATGATGCCGGTGCCCATGGACGGTGAAACGATGGGGGAGATCATGTTCCGCGGCAATATCACCATGAAAGGCTATCTCAAGAACCCCAAGGCCACGCAGGAAGCGTTTGCCGGCGGTTGGTTCCACTCTGGCGACCTGGCGGTTCAGTATCCAGATGGTTACATCAAGATCAAGGATCGCAGCAAGGACATCATTATTTCTGGGGGTGAGAACATTTCATCCATAGAGGTGGAGGATGTCCTCTACCGCCACCCAGCAGTTTTGGCTGCTGCTGTGGTCGCCAAGCCCGACCCCAAGTGGGGTGAGACTCCTTGCGCCTTTGTGGAGCTGAAAGCCAATGCCCAGGTGACAGAAGCCGAGATAGTGGCTCACTGCAAAGCGCACCTTGCAGGATTCAAGGTGCCTCGCGCGGTGGTTTTTGGCGAGTTACCCAAAACCAGCACTGGAAAAATCCAAAAATTCGAGCTGCGCAAGCAGGCTGGATCAGCCATAGCCATCGACGTCTGAATGACTGCGGGGCCCCAGGTTTCCGACCATATGGCAGTGAGAGGTTTTGCAGAGCTTTCGTAATGGATATCTACGTTTGTGAACAAGTTGAACTCAGTTCCTGATTTGGCTTGATCCGCGGCGACGTGAGGTCTTGTAGGCGCCCAAGCCTGCTAGCAGCAAAGCGCTCAGCAGAAGCCCCCATTCTCCCAATGTCGGCACTGCGGTGATGGTGGGCGAGACGACTGGCGCGACCCGAATTCGCCAGAGGTTGCCAGGAAAATCATAGGTCGCAAAAATACCTGATTCGGCGTCCCCGGTGAGCGATATGCACAGGCCAGTGCTCGAATCGACGGCGTTGCAAATTCCGTTGTAGCGCACGTTGACGTCGCCACCCTCAAAAATGTGCACACTGTCTATTCGCTGGCCGTTGGTGTGTGGCCCCAGGGGCTGCATGATCGATACAGCGAACCCGGTGAGCTCCGAGCTGGAACCTGTATAGCCGAAGGCACTGAAAATCACTGAGTTGGCTGGGGTATAGGTGATGACGCCATCACTAATATTCCAATTGGCCAAAAGCGGCGCCAGATTGACGCCAGTACTGGGAGGTAACCCGGTGTTGTTGATGCTAACCCAGCCGGATGTATTCATGGTTGCTGAGTAAGGTGCTATGGCTTCGGCGCCATAGACCGGGCCGTTGTAATCGTAAGTGACTTGTCCCCAAGCTGCGCTCGCACAGAAAAGCAAAGTCGCTGCAAGCCCGCGGAATGTGGTTTTCAACGTTGCGGTCATGGGGGCCCTCTTCGTAAATGTCGCCGCGGTGCGGTGCTACTCTGATTCTTACGGGGCATGCAAGTCTTGACTACTCCCTAAAGTGAGGGGTATTGAGGGGTAGTGAAGGGCAGCTGAAGCTAATGGCGACGAAAGTCTATGCCCGCCGATGAAGCAACAGCGCCAACTGCGTTCTGCTGGTCACGCCGAGGGTTCGGAAGATTTCCTTGAGATATTGTTTGACCGTACCTTCAGACAGGCCAAGCGCAATTGCTATCTGCTGATTGCTGAGACCTTGGGCGACCGCTTGCGCCACTTGTGTCAGTCGTGGCGAAAGGGTGCCTAATGCATCGGCATCTCCCCATGGCTCAGGCATGAGCGTGGGGACCGCGGGCGCGCGTGCCAACGCAAGGTCAACGGCCGCACGCAACTGGGCCATGGGGCTGGACTTGTGGACGATGGCGCGCACGTTGGGCCAACTGCGCCACTCCGCGGCGTGCGGCAGGGCTGCGGCACCTGTGATGATGATCACGGGAAGCGCGGGATGCGGCACGCACAGCGCTGCTAGGCCTTGGCCGCCTTCCATGCCAGGCATATGAACATCCACTATGGCGAGATCGCACCCCGGTGGCCCGGCGGATGCCAGCAAGGTCGACAGATTCCAGGCATGGACGATCTCGAAGTCTCCCAGCATGCGCAAGTGCGCAGCCAAGCCATCACGCACGATTTCGTGATCGTCGGCCAGAAGGATGCGAGCGGGGGCGGTCATGGCGGTTCCTTGACTCATCGAACGGTCTGCATCGGACGTGTCAATGACAGTGCCAAATGTGGATCATGAACTCTTCCATGATGAAAATGAACAGGCGAGAGCATGTTTTCACGGCTTCGCCAGCTTGCGCCACTCCCTAAAGTGAAGATAACCTTGATTTGAAGACGGTTTTGCAGAGGCTCCTTAGGGCGTGTCCACACGCCCCAACCACTCCCTCAACATCTGAGGTCTGACGGGCTTAGGCAAAAAGGTGACGCCTTCCTGGTTCAACGCGCCTGATTCAATTGCGCTTGCGCCGCCACTGATAACGGCCACCTGAAGCCTCGGTGCGTACGGGCGCACGGCATTCATGACGTCGTTCGAGAGGGCGCCCCCAGCCAGCCAATGGTCCGTTATGAGTAAATGAAACGGCTTGCCTGCAGTGGCTGCACCGCGGGCAATCTCTCCTGCTGTTTCTGGATCTGCCGCGCTGCTCACCTCTGCGCCCCAAGCCTGCAGCAGCACGTTCAAGGCTTGTCGTGCAGCAGGGTCGTCGTCTACTACGAGAATGCGCAGCCCCTCCAACTTTATTGATTGTGTGAGCAGTTTCGAGTCTGGCCTTGAGTGAGGCTCTAAAGGGGGCAGGGGGCTTTCGTTATATGCTTTCGCCCCTTTGAGGGAGGGCACTGACGCGGAATCAGAGGAAGCTGACGCCAAGGTGATTGAAAAAACGCAGCCGGTTCCGCGTGCGCTGGAGGGGTGCAATCGCACATCGGTTCCCATCAGGCGAGCCATGCGCCGCGCTACGGCAAGGCCAAGGCCGTGGCCCTCGGTTCCAGTTCGGCTGCGGTGTGCGTCGTGTGCCTGGTAGAACTCATCGAAGATGGCTATTCGATGCAGTTCGGCGATGCCCGGGCCGCTGTCCCGCACTTCGATGCGCCAGGCGGGTCGTCCGTCTATATTGGCCCGGCGCACAGCCACCATGACGCCTCCGGTGAGTGTGTACCGCACCGCATTGGCAACCAGATTCCCAACCACTCGCCATAGCAACGCAGCGTCTGCCTGCACCATGACGTCATCGACTTTGGTGGGCGAACGTAGCCAGAAGGCGAGGCCGCGCGAAGTCGCGCTTGGACGGAAGCTGGTTTCAGCTCGTGCCAGCACCGCGTGAACGCAGGCAGGTGCCATATGTGCTGGTACAGCCCCTGCGTCCATGCGGGCCAGGTCAAGGACTTCGTCTACCAACTCGGAAAAACTCTCCACGCCGGTGAGCATCTGCTGCATCAGCGGCGCTTGAGGTGAACCTATCAGTTGTTCGCGTAGCGCTTCGCCCAGCAGGGACATGGCGTGCACGGGTTGCCGCAGGTCATGGCTGGCCGCAGCCAGGAAGCGGGATTTGGCGGCACTGGCCGCTTCAGCCTGACGGCGCTTGTCGTCAACCTCGTCCATCAACTCTTCATTGCGCAGACGTGTGCGCAATTCACGCTGCATAGTGGCCGCGAAGCGTTGAGTGGCGGCCAAGAGCATTCCCCAGAGAACCAGCAGGAACACGCCGCCTGCGAGCCGCCCGTCGCCATGAGCATCCTGCACAGTCCACAACTGCCAAGCCAAGCCCCATAGCAATGGCGTAATGTAGGCCCCTACGGCGGCGGGCCAAACGCACAACTGCGTCATCGCGTTGGTGGCGACCATGAGCGCTATGGAGAACATATAGATGGCTGCCATGAACTCTGGCGACTGCATGGCTGGGTAGTTCCAGCCATTGAAGAGCATGCCCACCAGCAGGCAACGCCAGATGATGCCGTTCGCCCATCTGCGAGGCTCAATCAGACCACCGGCTGTGGCTCGTTGGAGCCTATACAGAAAATAGCTACGCTCCGCCGTGGCAAGCAGCATGAGTGCAGCGGTGCCCCAGGCCCAAGTGGCTCCAATAAATCCTTGAAGTAGCCATGCGGCCAGGGGCACGCCAAGCGCGGAGCTGACGCCCATGGCGCGGGCGCCTTTGGTCAGCAAGGCCAACGCTTCGCGTTCCAACTGCAACTGCCGTGCAGGCGTGTCCCCGTTGCCTGCGGGGCTTCCCCACATAAGGGCTGCTCGTTCGGTCATGGGTGCCCCTGCTTGTCCGACTGTGATGAGCCAGTATAAGTTTTAGAGCCTTAAATGTTGGCAAGTGTTAAGCCGCCGTATCGGTTTCACTTGACGGATGGATGGCTTTAGCTTGGAAAGCGGAGAAGCGGGGCAGGGCGGACAACGGGGGCGGGGTCCACCCAAGGTCATTTTCTTGACTCAGGCAGGGGATAAGCTGCGGGAGCAGGGCACGAGCATGTCCACACTTGTAGCTCCGGTATGATGAACTTTGAGGAGCTGCCCACTTTGGACTTGCTGCTCTCGCCGGTTAGATGAAACCGTTCGCAGGAACCTATTGCACCCTGCTTGATCAATCAGAAGATGCTGACCCTGCTCAGCATTTTTTCTTTCAACCACCCGCCCCTTCGCGGCGGGTTTATGGCCAGGACTCTCTAGGAGTCCTGTCGGACTTGGAGCGCCGAAAGCAAAAATGGACCGCTGCGGCCCATTTGCAGCCGGCGATTTCCAAGTCCGACAGGCTCCTATAGGTCCTCGATGCCTTTAGCCGAGGAGAACCATTGAACTGGCAAGAGCTATCTCTATCCATTACCGATCCATGGATGCAAACGCTGACGGGCGTTTTCTTGCTGATCATGGGATGTGTCGTCGCGCAATGGCTCGCACGGCATGTGCTCGTGAGAGCTTTGGCCGGTTTACGCGGCGCCACGCGCAATGGCCCCATTGCGGTGCTGCTGCACCCTGAAGTTCTGACGCGGGTGGCGCAGATCGTTCCGACCCTGGTCGTTCAGTTGGGCATTCGCCTGGTGCCCAATCTCCCGGACAAGGTGGCCACAGTTACAGAGAACGTCGCGGCTGCTTTGACCGTGCTCTTTGTAGCACGTGCACTTTTCAAGGCACTGGAGGTGGCCCTCAGCGTCTATGAGCAGCGTGCCATAGAAAACAAGGAAATGCGATCGCATTCGATCAAATCCTATGTGCAGCTGGGCCAAATTCTTGTCGGTATTGCCGCGGTGGTCGTGATGATCGCTGCCCTGGCGGACAAGTCTCCTTTGATTGTGCTTTCGGGCTTTGGCGCCATGTCTGCGGTGCTTATGCTGGTGTTTCAGGACACCATCAAGTCGTTCACCGCTGGCATGCAGATCGAGGGCAACGACATGTTGCGGGTGGGCGACTGGATTGAAATGCCCCAAGCCGGTGCTGACGGCGATGTCATCGACATCGCGCTCAATACGGTCAAGGTTCAGAACTGGGACAAGACCATTGTCACCATTCCTACCTGGAAGCTGATGAGCGAAAGCTTCAAGAACTGGCGGGGCATGAGTGAAGCGGGCGGCCGTCGCATCAAGCGGACTTTAATGCTGGACGCTGGCACCATCCACTTCCTGCAGGATCAGGAAATCGAGCGTTTGGGACAGATAGACATCATTACCTCGTACGTTCAAGAAAAAGCCAGTGCAGTCAAGATTTCCCGCACCATGCGCGCGCGGGAACTCGGCGAGGCTTTGGCGCTGGTGCCGGCCAACCAGAGGCGCCTGACCAATATCGGTACTTTCCGCGCTTACGTGCTGGCCTACCTCAAAGCGCATACGGGCATTCGCCAGGACATGACCATCATGGTGCGGCTGATGCAGCCCACGCCAGAAGGCGTGCCGCTGGAGATCTATTGCTTTACCAACACGACGGCGTGGGTCGCCTACGAGGGCATCCAGGGCGATATCTTTGACCACCTGCTGGCGATCCTGCCAGAGTTTGGCTTGAGCAGCTTTCAGTCTCCCGGTGGGGCTGATGTACGTGCGTTGCTCGACGGGCCACAGGGGCGGCGCGGTTACGCCGAAGGGGCCAGCGTTTAAGTTGAATTCGTAAGAGTATCTAGGGTGTGTTAACACACCCTAGACAGCAAGTGCCGCTTCTGAGCACTTGCTTCAGGTATTTGGCCCAGGGTCAAGTGCGTCATTTAAGCCGCACCTGACGGGTCGGGTACAAACTGCAAGATTCTGTGTTTGAGCGCAACCGTGATACATATAAAGCATTCTAATGCTGCGCTGCAGCAAGAGCCGCCAACCGATGGCGGCCAACCCGAGGAGAAGGATGCTCGAATTTCACGGAAAGCCCATTGAGGCCGCTATTTTCGACATGGATGGAACCATGTTCGATACCGAGCGGCTACGTTTCAAAACCCTTACACAGGCAGCCCAGGAGCTGGCCGGTGTGCCACTTCCGGAGCAGTTGTTGATCGACTGCCTGGGATTAAGCGCCGTATCAGCAGCGGCGCTTACAAGGGAGAGACTGGGGGCGGAATTTCCGTATGAAGCGGTCAGGCAGCACGGCGACACACTGGAACTGGCACACGTGCGCGCCCACGGCGTCCCCATCAAGCGCGGCTTGCTTCCCGTACTGGAGCGCCTGCGCCGTGCCGGGCTGAAAATGGCGGTGGCAACGTCCAGCCGCAGAGCTATCGCCGAAGAATATTTGATCAACGCAGGGGTCTACAAATACTTTGACCTGCTGGTTTGTGGAGACGAAGTCTCGCGTGGAAAGCCGGCACCTGAAATATTCGAACGTGCAGCGTCCGCTTTGCATTGCCCCGTTGAGCGCGCCCTGATGCTCGAAGATTCCGAGAACGGCGTGCGCTCGGCTGTCAGCGCTGGCGGCCAGGTCATCGTCGTGCTGGATATCAAGCCCCTGCCCGATGACGTGACCGAAGGCGCCTTGGCGCGCTACGCCAGCATGGCCGCGTTGCAGGCGGATCTCGCGGAGTGCACGCCCCGCTTGCCCATGCCTGCGCCTACAGAGCCGTTTCCACAGGCGATCAATCAGCAGCAGGTGGGCATTCACGGCTTTGGTGCGATGGGCGGAGGCTATCTTGCCCAGGTGCTCTCGCACTGGGACGGCTATACGCGTCCCGGCCGGATCGTTGCCAGTACCGGTAATGCGCTGCTCCGCGAGGCGGTCAATGCCTTCGGCAGCCAATACAGCGTACGCTACGGCAGCATGGCTTTCGACCAGGCCATAGAGCGCTTGCACATGATCGACTCCGCGGACACCGCTGCCGTTGCCGCCATGTACCGCGATTGCGACCCCATTGCCCTGTGTCTGCCCGAGTCGGCCATAGCCGGACAGGCGAGCGCGGTTGCCCAGGGGCTGAAGGACCGCTTGGCCGCGAGCGGACGCCCCCTCACGGTCCTGGTGGTGCTCAACAAGGTGGGGGGTGCGGGGTTTGTGCGTGAGCAGGTGGCGCAAGCCCTCCGAATGGTCATGCCTGCAAGCCAGGCTGAGCGCGTGCTTGATCGTACCGATTTCGTAGAAACTGTAGTGACGCGCATCGTGAGCAAGCTGACTGAGGCGGCGCTACTGCGGCAACTGCGCATCAAGCGCGATCTCTACCAACGTAATATGACGCAGCGCAGGATTCGCTTCTCGCCAGAAGGCACTCAAGCGCTGGCCGATTTGTCTGTGGACGGAGGCAGAGCGCTTGCGCCCATTGTGGATACACTGCGCGACGCCGGGGAGCCGGCCAGAGCCATGGCGCCGCTTCACCTTGTACTGTTCAACAGCGAAACGGACATGCCCTTGTACGCCCAGGCCGGCAGCCCCGTGCTGGAGCATTTGAGGCAGGTCAAGACGGTGCCCGACATTACCCAGGTCCAGCAGTTGAAAAACCGCCTATGGAACGGCACCCACGCCATCATCGCGTGGAAGGCTGCCTTGCTGGGACACGCCACCATTGGCGAAGCTATGAGTGACCCGCGTGTGACGACGCTGATGGAGCGCGTGCTCACGCAAGAGCTTGCTCCCGCCTTTCGCTCCACTTATCCTGGCTTGGCCACACAGTTGCCAGACTTTATCGAAACTTTCCGGGCACGTTGTACGGTCGCCTTCAAGGACCCGTGCCGCCGGGTCGGGCGAGATCCGCTTCGCAAGCTTCAACGTGGAGAGCGCGTGCTTGGCAGCCTTAGCATGGCGCGGCAAGCGGGCATCGCCTCACCTGGCCTGGCTATGGGCGCAGCCCTTGCCGTGCAATATGCACTCATGCCCGGTGTGTGCGGTGCGCGCGACCCCGAATGTCAGCGTATTCGGGCGCTCTACGCGCAGCGCCAGTCTTTGCGTGATGTTCTGACCTGGGAGGGCCCCTACCAAGGGCGCCCGTACGACGGACTGCGCCCTGACAGCGACCCGGATGACGCCCTGGTTCTGGACGAGATCGAACTTGCGTTCGAGGCGTTGAAGGCTGAGCCTGTCGTGGTGCTGGAGCCGTCCGAGGCGGGGCAACCCGTGCCCTGCGTTTCTCCTTAGCCTGCGTTCACGGCGGTCCTATCAGGCTGCCAACACGCCCTAGGTACCGGGCGCCACGTATTCGGTATCCGCTGGGACCGCCGAGCTCCCGCTCGGCATTTACGAGCTAGGTTTCACAACAATCCGTTAGGGCTGAGCTCGTCGAAGCGCTAAGCAACGCTTGGACGAGCTCAGCCCGAACGGTTTTTTCTGTTTTAACCCCACTCACGGTACGACTGACGCCATAGAACCTCAGCACGAAGGGCTGCTTGTCGAGGTTTTGGAAAGTCTCAATAGAGCTTTGTCACAATGGGAGCGTCATGCTGACTAGCCAGCTCATCGCCGTACTCACCGCGCTTCTCATCGCCTTGGCGTTCAGGCCCTGGCGGTTATTGGCACATGGCGGCCTGATTTCTCCGTTACTTGCAGCTCTGGTGATCACGCCCTGGTTATGGGCTTTGCCTTGGTTGCATCAAATGCCTTTGCATCTGCAGCTTTCGGGGGCATGTCTGATTACCCTGTCACTGGGCTGGCCACTGGCAGTGCCGGTGTTATGCGCCGTTGCCATGCTTGCCGGATGGATTGCTCCTATCACTTGGGAACAGCAGGTGGATATGGCTCTGTGGCTGGGCGTGGTGCCCGCTACGCTGATTTTCGGGCTTGGTATGGCGCTTAGGCACTGCTTGCCCAAGAACCTATTTGTCTACATTCTCGGGCGCGCCTTTCTGGGCACGGTGCTGTGCATGTTCCTCACGGGCGCCCTGTCTCAATGGACCGGCCATGCTCTTGGGGCCCACGTGGAACCTGAGCTGGCCATGGTTGCGCGTTGGCTTTTGGCCTGGGGGGATGGCATTCTCACGGGAATGGTCGCGGCCATAGGCGTAGCCTTCAGGCCACAATGGCTAGCCACCTGGTCAGATCAGCTTTATCTGCAAGAGCCGACCCCGGAAAAATAGATAATTAACAATTAAGTTCCAATTTTATGAAGACTCCCATCCTTCTAGGCCTTTTGATGATTTCATTTGCCGCATATGCTTTTGACGCGCAAGGACATCGGGGCGCCAGAGGCTTGGCGCCAGAAAACACCCTGGCCGCTTTTGACCAGGCCATGGCCATTGGAGTCACCACCCTGGAGCTCGACGTCGGCCTCACGTCCGATGGCGTTCCCGTGATTTCTCACGATCCGTATCTGGCGCACGATATGGTGCGCGATGCCAAGGGCGAATGGTTGGGCACGCAATCTCCGCTGATTCGCCAACGCAGTCTGGCTGAACTTCAGTCGTTTGACCTGGGGCGCGTTCGAGAGGGCACTACGACCGCCCGAAATTTTCCGGGCCAACAACCGCGTGATGGCGAGAAAGTGCCCACGTTGGCGGCACTGTTCGCGCGTGTCAAGGCTGTGGGCGCTGATCAGATCCGTTTCAACATAGAGACCAAGCTCAATCCGACCAAGCCAGATGAAACCGCTAGCCCGCAGGAGTTAGTCAAGGCTACCCTGGCGGTCATTCAAGACGCCGGCATGGCCGGGCGCGTGACTATTCAGAGTTTTGACTGGCGCACGCTAAAGCTGGTGCAAGAACTGGCCCCAGCCATTCCCACTGCCTACCTCACGGTCAAATCAAGAAATAACGACAGTGCCGCCGACCCTGCGTGGACAGCTGGCATGCGCCTGTCCGACTACCCCACAGTAGCGCATATGGTGAAAGCGGCTGGCGGTGCGGTTTGGTCGCCCAACTTTGCATCGATCAACGAGGCAGCTGTCAAATCAGCCCAAGCCATTGGGGTGAAAGTCGTGCCCTGGACGGTGAATGAGCCTGCCGACATGCGGCGCCTGATCAGTTGGGGTGTGGACGGCATCATCTCCGACTACCCAGACCGCTTACGCGCAGCCATGCAGGCTGCTGGCATGAGCTTGCCAGCGCAAATTGACCTTCAGCGTCGTTGAGTTAGTCCCCGCTTAGACGTCCCGAGGGTAAGCAAACGGCGGAGGGGGGGGCGCGCTACGCGCTCTTGCAAGGAGGCTTTTTTCCTGGGAGCAAGAAGAGGGCACGCCTGTAGAACAAGGTCGAAAGCTGCCTGTCAGACGGCCTCGTCATCCTCTTCGCCCGTACGAATGCGCACTACGCGCTCTACGGCGGTCACAAAGATCTTGCCATCGCCGATCTTGCCCGTGCGCGCCGCCTTGATCACAGCATCTACGCAGCGATCCACGTCGCCATCAGGCACGACCACCTCGATTTTTACCTTTGGCAGGAAATCCACCACGTATTCGGCACCGCGGTAAAGCTCGGTATGGCCTTTTTGCCGGCCAAACCCCTTGACCTCGGTGACCGTGAGGCCGGTCACGCCGACATCAGCCAAGGCTTCACGGACTTCTTCGAGCTTGAAGGGTTTGATGATGGCGGTGATCTGTTTCATGATGGTTCCTGCAAGCGGGAGAAGAAGTTCGAGAAAAGCGCAGTGCCTTCAGGCCCTGAACTTGTTGGTTATAGGATAACGCCAATCCTTGCCGAATCCGCGGTGTGTCACTCGCGTGCCTTCGGCTGATTGGCGACGCTTGTACTCATTGATCTTGATCAGCCGCGTAACTCTTTCGACGTCCTCAGGTTTGAAGCCCTGGGCGATCAGTTCTGCCACGCCCATGTCGTTTTCCATGTAGCGTTCAATGATGGCGTCCAGCACCTCATAGGGCGGCAAACTGTCCTGGTCAGTCTGATCAGGCCGCAGCTCCGCACTCGGTGGGCGGGTGATGATGCGATCGGGAATAGGATTTGCGCAGGTCCTGTAAGGGTCATGTTCGTTGCGCCAGCGGGCCAGGTCGAACACTTTGGTTTTGAGCACATCTTTGATGGGGGCGAACCCGCCGCACATGTCACCGTAGAGAGTGCAATAGCCGGTGGCGTATTCACTCTTGTTGCCGGTGGTGAGGACCAGATGGCCGTGCTTGTTGGAAAGTGCCATCAGCATCACGCCCCGAATACGGGCCTGGATGTTTTCTTCGGTGGCGTCTTCCGGCTTGCCACCAAAGAGAGGTTCCAGGGACGCCTTGAAACCTTCGAATTCTGGTCGTATGGAGATTTCGTCGTACTTCACCCCCATGCGCTTGGCCATATCGCGGGCATCTTCCACGCTGATGCCTGCTGTATAGGGGCTGGGCATCATCACCGCATGTACCTGGTCCTTACCCAAGGCGTCTACCGCAATGGCCATCACCAGAGCTGAATCAATTCCGCCTGAAAGGCCCAGGATGACGCTCTTGAAGCCGTTCTTGTGAATGTAGTCGCGCACGCCCATGACCAGCGCATCCCATAGGTCGTCCTCGGGCGGGCGGGCGGGCGCGGTTTCAGCTTTCAGGTCGAGTGTATTGGCGGTGCGCTCGACATCCACGTAGAAAAGCTTTTCTTCAAAGCTGGGTGCGCGCCCCATGAGGGTGCCGTCACCAGCCAAAGCAAATGACTGGCCTTCAAACACCACTTCATCCTGGCCGCCCACCATATGGGTGTAGACCAGGGGGAGCCCGCAAGCCTGGGCTCGCTCGGCCATCATGGCCTCGCGCTCATAGCCTTTACCCACGTGAAAGGGCGAGGCATTGATCACGGCCAGCAATTCAGCCCCCGCGTCCTTGGCTAATGCTGCAGGTTCATCAAACCAGGCGTCTTCACAGATCAGCAGACCTACGCTGACATCTCCAACCTGGAAAACACAGGTGCCCTGACCGGGTACGAAGTAGCGCCGCTCGTCAAACACCTGGTAGTTGGGCAGTTGACGCTTGGCGTAGTTTTCTATGACGCGACCATTTTTAAGCACGCTGGCCGAGTTGGTGCGGTGAGTGACCGTCACACTCTTGCCGCGCTGATCTCGCCCGACTGGGTGTCCCACCACAATGGCCATATCAGTGAGGCCAGCCGTTTCGCGGGCCACCAATTTCACGGCGTCATCGCAAGCTGCCAGAAACGACGGGCGCAACAGCAAATCTTCTGCTATGTATGCGCAAATCGACAGCTCAGGCGTAAGCAACAGGCGGGCGCCCTGGGCATAAGCGGCTTTCGCCGCTTCAATGATTTTTTGCGCATTGCCCTGCATGTCTCCGACGATCAGGTTGAGCTGCGCCGAACAGATTCTTAAAGTCATATGCTAGTGTCGTGAAAAGCTGCTGCCGTGAGTGGATTTTTCAGCGAATATCCAACTCAGGACGCCAGGACCAGGGCTCATTGGTTGAAGCAAGGATGGTAGCAGTCGCAGGCATCCCCGTGAGTACGCGCGGGTACGTGGTGAAAGGATATGCCCACAGTCAGTTTCCTGTACTCTGCCAGCTTGGCCCTGTTCTTGGCCCCACATCCAAAGGGCCCATGGAACGTGGGCGGCAGGTGCTTTCTGCCGCATTGACATAATCGCCTTGCCTAAAAGGCCTATTGTCCCCAGACCTACTTTCGGCTCGCGCTTTGCCACAACGTACACGCCTTCGCACTCAGCTTATCGATACCCCCTCTGGCGTCAACGCCCAGGAGTGGGATGCACTTCTGGCACGCCAGTCCATGCCCACCCCTTTCATGCGGCACGCTTACCTGAGAGCGATGCATGAGAGCGAGAGTGCCGTTCCGCGTACTGGCTGGGCCCTGCGCTTCATGTTGCTATGGGACGGCCAGGAACTGGCCGCTGCCTGCCCGCTTTATGCCAAGTCGCACTCCTATGGGGAATATGTGTTCGACTGGGCCTGGGCCAACGCTTATGCAGAGCATGGGCTGGAGTACTACCCCAAAGCGCTGGTCGCGGTGCCTTTCACACCGGTGCCTGGCTCGCGTTTACTGGCCAGGGACGCTTCTTCGCGGGAGGCACTGGTCAGGGCCTTGATTGCCTGGTGTACCGAACAAAGTCTTTCTTCTCTGCATGTGTTGTTCGGCGACGATGCGGACAGATCTGCATGCGAAGCGGCTGGACTGCTTGAACGCCATCAGGTGCAGTTTCATTGGAAAAATATCGCTCCTGCGACGGCTCAGCGTCCAGATGCTGCCGCGTCGCCAGCCCGTCCATTCAAGGACTTCGATGATTTTTTGGCGCATCTGACACAGGAGAAGCGCAAGAAAATCCGGCAGGAAAGACGGAAGGTGCGTGATGCAGGCGTGAGCTTTCGCTGGGCGCAAGGGGCGGACATCTCGGCGGAAGATTGGGCTTTTTTCTACCGCTGCTATGAACGCACTTATTTGGAGCATGGCAACCCGCCGTACCTGACTCCCGAATTTTTTGCCGCCATGGCGGGCACCATGGCCGAAAACTGGGTGCTGTTTGTGGCCGAGCGGGATGGCCAGCCGATGGCCGTAAGCCTGATAGGGGTGAATCGCGGAACGAGCGGGGAGGGTGCTGAATCCGGCCAGCCTTCAGTGGCATACGGCAGATATTGGGGTGCGCTGGAGCGGGTAGATAGCCTGCATTTTGAGGCGTGCTACTACCAACCTATCGAATGGTGCATTGCCCATGGCTTTGATAGCTTTGAAGGCGGCGCACAAGGCGAACACAAGATGGCCCGGGCGCTCTTGCCAATCCGCACGCACAGTGCGCATTGGCTGGCTCATCCGGCGTTCTCGGACGCCGTGGAGCGCTTTTTAGAGCGCGAGGGTGCAGGTGTTGAGAACTATATGGAGCATCTCCAGGATCGTTCTCCGTTCCGGCGGACGGGGCGAATTCCAGGTGACCCGGCTGTCTGATGCACTAGCAACGGCTCATTGGGCCTTCGCAATGAATTTTTTTAGAAAATTTCCCCCGGCAAGCCGAAGCTTGGCTCAATCAAATTCCCAAATGTTTGAACGCAAAGGAAATTGTGAATTCTATCATTTGGCATAGAGCCGAAAATGACAATTATTAACTACAACTTATTCTTTGCTACGTCTGCCTTTGTTTCATCGCTTGTACTGATCCCGCTGCTTTTTTCCAATCATATCAGCCAGATTGGTGTAAAAAGAATTGGCCTTTATACGTTGGGTTTTTTTATAACGATTTTGGCGCTAATTCTATATGCCGGATGGTTTAATAATTACCCAACAATCTACTCTTACTCATCCTACGGAAACTACTTATTAACTTTGGGCGTGGCCATACAAACGCTTGGCATCAGGAGATTTTATTACCAGCCTTTGATGGCGTATTTGATTATTCCTTGCGCTTTAATCTCTGAGATTCTCGTTTTGTGGTTCATGTGGGGGGATCCAAATTACCCACATAGGCTGATGTGCTTTACTTTTTTTCTGTTCATCTTTGTCTTCATCCAGTTTTTTACCGTGGTTCGGTATGGCGACAAGTCTTTCATTAATCGTCTCTTGTCGACCTCACTGGCGATCGAATGCCTGGTTTACCTAATCCGATGTGTCACCTTGTTCGTGCCAAGCCTAGTTCCTGCGGGTCCGGTAGAGTTTTCCTTCATTCAGGTCGCCTATGTTTTTGTTTTTTCCGCAGTTGTGCCTTTGACCGCTATCTGCTTGATGATAAATGGAACTCATTTGTTACAGCAAAGATCGCTCTTTGAAGCCAAAATAAAAAATCAGCACAACACTGAAACTTTGGGTTATATAAGTCATGATTTGAGAGCGCCTCTGGCAACTATCTCTGGATATGCAGAGATACTCCTTAATGATGCCACTGATTCCCAGCGAAAGTCGCTGCTATCAATTCAACGTAATATCAAATATCAATTGAGTCTGATCGACGAGCTTCAGGATTATTCAAAATTAGATTTGCAGCCGCTTGCTATAAAATCCACTGAAACAGATTTGCTATTCTTATTGAACGATATTTCGGAGTATGCGAGTGCCTTGTGTTTGAAGCAAAACAATTGCTTTCGCAGAAAACTTCCAGAAAAACTTCCCAAGTCTATTGCCCTGGACGGTAATCGCCTGAAGCAGGTGCTACTTAATTTGCTCTCTAACGCAGCGAAATTTACCCGCAATGGAGTGGTAACTCTGTCTGCTACTTTGAAGTTTGAAAAAGGGGAGAGCCTGCTACACTTCTCTGTCAGCGATACAGGAATAGGAATTGAACTGCCTCCGAATATCGATATATTTGCCGCTCTTCAGAAGATTCAGGTCACTAGCGGAAGTACGGGATTGGGTTTGCTGATTGCCCAGCGGATTCTTTCGGCCATGGGCAGCACCTTGCGCGTCTCCAGCACGGTCGGTCAAGGCTCGACCTTTTCTTTCGCATTGCCCATTCCTGCGATCGACAACTCTGATTCGAATTGGTCTGTGATCTCTCAAAGCGAGGCAAGTTATGGCGAACTGTCGCAGGATCTAGTCTTGCCCAGGCAGGCGCTGCCGGACGAGCTGGTCTTGAATGAACTCGCCAACCTGGCGCTGCATGGACGTCTCACCGACATTGAAGACTGGATCGAATGCCATTGCCAAGAGGCCAGCCATGCGCCATTCATTGCACGGCTCAACGAAATGTTGGAACAGTTTGATTTTTCCGGCATACATTCGCTGGCATTGCGCAGCAAGGAAATCAAGCGTGATTTGAGAGGCGGGACTCATTAACGCAGTCCCCTGGGCTTTGAGCTGGCGCTTGGAGGTGCCAGAAAACAGCTTGAACACCGGCTTCCATAGCCGCGTTACCCATAAGATCACGGGCAAACCACGATTTGCTGGAGATAAATATGAATATGCCCGCGCACCAACTTTCCATGACGGTCCTGATGACGCCCGACACTGCCAATTTTTCAGGCAATGTCCACGGTGGCACCATCCTGAAGCTTCTTGACCAGGTGGCCTACGCGTGCGCTTCACGCTATGCAGCCCGGTATGTGGTCACCTTGTCGGTCGATCAGGTCGTTTTCAGGCAACCCATCTATGTCGGGGAACTGGTCACGTTCCTGGCTTCCGTGAACCATACCGGTACGTCGTCCATGGAAATTGGCATCAAGGTGGTGGCCGAGAACATTCGTACGCAGGAGGCGCGGCACGTCAATTCTTGCTTTTTCACCATGGTGGCCGTGGATGAGGCCAATAAGCCCGTGCCCGTCACGCCTCTTCGCCCATTCAGCCCCGACGAGAAGCGACGCTACAAGGAAGCGGTGACCAGGAAGGAGCTTAGGCGCGAACTGGAGGCCCGAGCGCGCGAGCGTTGAAGAACTGGCCCGGCCCTCCCGCGCCAGGGCTCGATGCGTCTAGCGTTCTACAGCATGCCCGAACAGATTTCCGCTTTCACATGCCACTTCACCAGAGCCTCCTTTGGCATTTGCGCTAAGGTTACGGCCAATGACGACGAACTCTTCTGCTTCCGCCCTGGGTTGGCGTACCCTTTGGCGTGATCTTCGCTCTGGCGAATTGCGCTTGCTGATGGTGGCGGTTACTCTGGCCGTCGCTGCACTCACTGCGGTGGGATTCTTCTCAGACAGGCTGCAGTCCGGCCTGGAGAGAGATGCGCGCCAACTCCTTGGTGGCGACGCTGTGGTGGTTACCGACAACCCGCCGGATGAACAATGGCGGCGAGAGGCCGAAAAGCTGGGCCTACAGAGCGCACTGACGCTGGGCTTCCCGACGATGGGGCGTGCAGGCGACGAGCAGGGCGGGGCGAGCCGACTCGTCGCATTGAAGGCGGTCACGCCCGGCTATCCTTTGCGTGGCAGCTTGAGGCTGGCGCAAGCGACAGCAGACACCTCCGGCACTTCCACACGCGAGATTCCGGCTCGCGGAGAAACCTGGGTCGAGGCGCCACTGCTTGAAGCGCTCAACCTCAAAGTGGGTGACAACCTGCTGCTCGGAGACAGCAGCCTGCGCATCACGCGTTTGATCACATTCGAGCCTGATCGCGGCGGCGGATTCATGAGTTTTGCGCCCAGGGTGATGATCAATGAAGCCGATCTTGCCGCCACCAGCCTGGTGCAGCCGGCCAGCCGCATCACCTATCGTCTGGCTCTTGCCGGTGAAGATGCCGCAGTCAAGCGCTACCAAAGCTGGGCTGACGCTCAATTGAAGAACCCAGATATTCACGGGGTGCGACTCGAATCCCTGGAAGGCGGACGACCAGAGATGCGCCAGACGCTCGACCGGGCGGAGAAATTCCTGAACCTCGTGGCGTTGCTGGCCGCTTTGCTGTCTGCGGTGGCGGTGGCACTGGCGGCGCGCGGGTTTGCTGCCCGGCATCTTGATGATTGCGCCATGCTCCGAGTGCTGGGCTTGCCTCAACGTTCGATAGCAGGGGCCTACACGGTCGAATTCCTGCTGGCCGGCCTGGCTTCCAGCCTTGTCGGGGTGGCCATCGGCTTTGCGGTGCATTACATATTTGTTGCCATGCTCTCTGGCCTGGTCGACACCGCGCTGCCAGCGGCGAGCTTCTGGCCGGTGGCTTTCGGTGTGGGTATCGGTCTGACGCTGCTGGTGGCCTTTGGTTTGCCTCCGGTTTTGCAACTGGCTCAGGTGCCACCTCTGCGGGTGATTCGGCGCGATGTGGGCGCCTTGCGTCCGGCGCCCTTGGCCGTGCTGGGCTTGGGCGTCGCGGGCTTCGCTGCTCTGTTGCTTGCTGTCAGTTCAGACCTGAACCTGGGGATGATCGCCGTTGGTGGCTTTGCGGGGGCAGTAGCCATATTCGCCGTGCTGTCCTGGGCGGCAGTTAAACTGCTGCGCCGTGTGGTCAATGAAGCCACGGCGCCACGTTGGCTGGTGCTGGCCACTCGCCAGATTTCTGCAAGACCGGCCTATGCCATGGTGCAAGTCAGCAGCCTCGCCGTGGGCCTGCTGGCGCTGATCCTTCTGGTTCTGCTGCGCACCGATCTCGTCAGCAGTTGGCGTCAGGCTACGCCAGCCGATGCACCCAATCGCTTTGTCATCAACATCATGCCGGAGCAAGGCGATGCGTTTCGAGCCAACTTGAAGGATGCAGGCGTTGAAAACCTTGATTGGTACCCCATGTTCCGCGGGCGGTTGGTGGCCATCAATGGCCAGGAGACATCGCCTGAAAAATACACTGAAGACCGCGCCAAGCGCCTGGTCGACCGTGAGTTCAATCTTTCCAACGCCCTGGAGCGCCCCCCGCATAACGAGGTGACCGCCGGTAAATGGGTGGATGGCGAGGCGGGTGCCATCAGTGTGGAAGAAGGCATTGCCGAGACACTGGGCCTGAAGATGGGAGATTCGCTGCGGTTTGACATCGGGGGCATGCCGGTTGAAGCGAAAATCACATCACTGCGCAAGGTGGATTGGAGCTCCATGCATGCCAACTTCTTCGTTATGTTTCCCGTAGCGCAGATGCCCGATTTGCCCATTACTTTTCTGGCCGCCTTTCGCGCGCCGGCACAGCAAGGCTTTGACAACGCACTGGTCAGGCAGTTTCCGAACGTGACCAATGTCGATATGAGCGCGACTCTGGCCCAGGTTCAACGTGTGCTGGACCAGGTGGTTCGTGCTGTGGAGTTTCTCTTCGGCTTTACGCTGGTTGCCGGCCTCATTGTGCTGTTTGCTTCCGTCACAGCCACGCGGGAGGAACGTGCGCGTGAATTTGCCATCATGAGAGCGGTCGGCGCCAGCAGCCGCTTGCTAGGTAGTGTGCAGCGCGCCGAACTCTTGGGCGTGGGCTTGCTTGCCGGCTTTCTGGCCAGCGCGGTAGCGGTGGCTGTCGGCTGGGCCATGGCGCGCTACGTATTCGATTTTCAATGGACTGCCTCACCCTGGGTGCTGGTGGCTGGCAGTGCTGCCGGTGCTTTACTGGCGTTGGCCGCTGGTTGGTGGGGGCTGCGCGAAGTTTTGCGTCGGCCTGTCGTTGAAACGCTGCGTGCCGCAGCAGAATAAAGAGGTGCGAACGAATCGTTCATGCCGCCTTGACCGTCAAATTTTTATAAAAGAGGAGCCACAACATGACCAAATCTGACACCACGCTTTACTACGTTCCTGGGACTTGCGCCCAAGCCGTGTTGATCGCCCTGTACGAAGCCAACGCGGATTTCAATCTGAAAACGCTGAGCTTTGCCGACAACGAGCAACGCAGCCCGGAGTACCTGGCCATCAACCCCAAAAGCCGTGTGCCTGCATTGGCCACTCCCCAGGGCGTTTTGACCGAAGTTCCGGCCTTGTTGCTCTACGTGGCGCAAACCCATCCGCAAGCCAATCTGGCGCCTTTGAATGATCCATTCGCGTTGGCGCGCATGCAGGAATTCAACGCCTTTCTAGCGTCTACTCTGCATATCTCACACGCGCACAGGCCGCGCGCCTCGCGCTGGGCGGACGATGAAGCCGCACAAGCCTCCATGCGAGCCAAGGTGCCCCAGAACATGCGCGATGGTTTTGCCGTGATCGAAAACCATTACCTCAGTGACAAGCCATGGGTCATGGGTGACCAGTTTACCGTCGCTGATGGCTACCTCTACACCTTGGCAGGGTGGCTGGAGAGCGATGCGGTGAATATTGCTGAATTCCCCCGTGTGGCTGCCCACAGCGCGCGCGTGCGTGAGCGGGCTTCTGTGAAGAAGATAGGCTAAGCGTGCATGCAAGCCGGGCATGACACCGGCTGCCTGTCGTTGCGGCGCCGCAATGCACCGCCGTGCTGCGCTTCAAGAAGCGCGAGCAGCCCAATAAGTTCTTACGTTGGAGAACTCCCGCACTCCGGCGGCGGCGAGCTCACGCCCATAACCAGACTTTTTAGTTCCTCCAAAGGGAACGCGTGCGTCTGAAGCGGTGATGGCATTGATGAACGCTGCGCCTGAAGTGATTTGTTTGGCAACGCGCACGCCGCGTTCTGGCGTGGCGGTCCAGATGCTGAGTGAGAGCCCAAAGGGTGTGGCGTTGGCCAGTTCAATGGCTTGTTCGTCATCACGCGCCACGGTAATGGCTGCCACTGGGCCAAATGTTTCTTCGTCAAAAACGGCCATGCCAGGTTGGGCATCCGCGATGATGGTGGGTTCGAAGAAAAAGCCTTCTCCTTCCATGGCGCGGCCTCCGATCAGAAGTTTTCCACCAGCCTCCACCGATTGATCGATCTGCCGCTGCAAAGCACTGCGCAGATCGGAGCGTGCCATGGGACCCATGCGGGTGGAAGCGGCCGTGGGGTCTCCCACCGATAGTGCGCGGGTGCCTTCAACGAACTGTTCGGTGAACTCTGCCGCTACTTTCTCGGAAACGATGAACCGCTTGGCGCAGACGCAGCTTTGCCCCGCGTTTTGAAAACGCGCTTTGACAGCCGCTTCGGCCGCCGCTGGGACGTCGGCGTCGTCCAGCACCACGAAGGCATCAGATCCACCCAGCTCCAGAACGGATTTTTTCGAAGCCCGGCCTGCTGCTGAGCCTACGGCGGCGCCAGCCCGGTTGGAGCCCGTTAGCGTGACCGCTGCGATCCGATCGTCTGCGATCAGGCGCTCGATCTGGGCGGGGACTTCAGATTCCGCGATCAGCAGCGTGGTGAGCAGATGCTTGGGCAGACCTGCTTCCTCAAAAAGTCGCTGCAGAGCGAGCGCGCATCCGGTCACATTGGGCGAGTGTTTGAGCAAGATGCCGTTGCCCGACACGATGGCCGGGAGCGCGAAGCGCATCACCTGCCACACGGGGAAATTCCAAGGCATCACCGCCAGCACCAGGCCTATGGGTTCGTAGCTGACCCATGCGTCCACCCCTTCAATGTCGACCTTCTCGTCCGCCAGGAGACGTTGCGCATTGTCGGCATAGTAGAGCGCGGTGACCGCAGATTTTTCCAGCTCGCCGGCAGCTTCGCCCAGCGGCTTGCCCATCTCCGAAGTGATGAGATGCGCGAATCGGTCTTTTTGAGCGCGCAAGTGATCGGCCAATCGCCGCGCAGCGCTGGTGCGTACCTCCAGTGCTTGTTTCCCCCAGGCGACGGCAGCTGCGTACGCAGCGTTTACTGCCTGATCGATGCCGGCGTGATCCCAGCCTTCATAGGTGGCCAGTGGCAGCCCGGTGGAAGGATCGATGGTCGTAATGGATCTTGTCATGTCAATGTATTCTTCAAATGGTTCGCCATGGAGGCGATTGGACTTGGAGCGCCCACAGTGCCTATCGTGCCGATAGTGCCCATACCGCAAATGGGCCATTGCGGCCCATTTGCGTTTGGTTATTCAGGCCCTCACCAGGCTCTGGGTATCGTCACAGTGCCGCTGCTACGCGTTCGCTGAAGGCTTTGCACCCCAGTGTTCCTCCCAGGTCGGCGGTGCGATAGGCAGGGTTTTCCAGCGTGGCATCTACTGCGGCATCAATGGCCTTGGCGGCCTCCATCAGCACGGCCGATTGGCGTTGCTCGCCCAGCCAGTTCACCAGCATGGCGACCGAAAGAATCATCGATGCCGGGTTGGCCTTGTCCTGGCCCTGAATGTCTGGCGCGGAGCCGTGCTGGGCCTGCGCGCAGCAAAGTGTGTCGCCGGCCATGATGGAGCCCGCAAGCCCCAGGCTGCCAGATAGCTCTGAGGCAAGATCCGACAGGATGTCTGCGTAGAAGTTTTCGGCTACCAACACGTCGAACCGTTCCGGGTTGCGAACCAGATAAGCGGTTGAGGCGTCCACCAGCAGGTCGTCGAGTTGAACCTCTGGAAACTCCTTGGCCACGGTTCTGACGCTTTCCAGGAATAGACCGTCGGTCATGTGAAAGCTATTGGCTTTGTGAATGGCCGTGACCTTCTTGCTTCGCTTCATCGCGAGTTCAAAGGCGCGGCGCGCAATGCGCTCGCTGCAGTGGCGCGTGATCTTGCGCACTGAAATGGCCATGTCGGGAGACGGCATCATTTCCCCCCATCCCATGGCCATGTTCCGGTCAGGGTAGAACCCTTCGGTCGCCTCGCGCATGATGACTAGATCCATGGTTTTGCCCGGCTTCATGTTGGAGGGCAGGAAAGGGCGGGTGCGCGCGGGGCGGACGTTGGCATACAGATCCAGTTTCACTCGGAAAGCGGCCGAAATGTTGTGGCCTCCTTTTTCCGGGCGAGGATAGTCGGCATGGGATTGGGTGCCGAGGATGATGCCGTCGTAGCCGCGGGCGCTTTGCAGGGTTTCATCTCTCAGCGTAGTGCCATGCTTGTCCAGGGATGCGAAGCCGACTTCGTCGTAGTCGTACTCGAAACCGAGCTTGAATTTGGTATCGGCGGCCTTGAGCACGTGAACGGCAGCCGCGACGATTTCGGGGCCTATTCCGTCGCCGGGGAGAACGAGCAATCTCATGATGAATCCTTCTAACTTCTTGATAGCTTCTTAGATTTAAGACTCGAACTAGTCGAGCTTGATGTTCGATTCTTTGATGACGCGGGCCCACCGCGCAGATTGCGCCTTCATGAACTCTCCCATCTGCTGGGGAGTGCCGCCCACGCCGATGGCGCCAATACCGTCCAGCAGCGTGACGACTGCGGGGTCCTTCAGAACCGCATTGACCTGCGTATTGAGCCACTGGACTATGGGTGCTGGCGTACCAGCCGGTGCCACAAAACCGTACCAGGCGGGCACGTCAAAGTCTTTCATGCCCTGTTCTGCGAAGGTAGGCACATCCGGCAGCACCTTCAGTCGTTGGTCGGCAGCCATTCCGATAGCACGGACCTTGCCACCTTTGACAAACGCAATGGCCGAGGTTGATGTGTCAAACATCATCTGGATCTGGCCGCCGATGAGATCCGTCATGGCTGGAGCGCTGCCCTTGTAGGGAATGTGGGTCATGTCGGTTTGCGTCGTCAGCTTGAAAAGCTCGCCCGCCAAATGCACCGACGTACCGGAGCCGCCGGATCCGTAGTTCAGTTTTCCAGGACTTGCTTTCGCGGCGGCGGTCAGACCCGCCACATCTTTGATGGGGGAGTTGCCAGGAACAATCAGCACTGTGGGCGCGTTGGCTATGTGCACGACGGGAGCGAACCCATCGGCTTTGTAGCGCAGGTTGTTGTAGAGATAAGGATTCACCGACAGCGTGAACTGGCCAAGCAGCAGTGTGTAGCCGTCTGGAGTGGCTCTTGCTGCAAGCTCGTTTCCTATGTTGGTGCCACCACCACCCCGGTTGTCAATGATGAAGGTCTTGCCTGTCTTTTCGGTCAGCTTGGTGGCGATCAGGCGGGCGATATTGTCGCTGCCGCCACCTGCCTGAAATGGCACGATGATCGTGACTGGTTTTTCAGGGTAGGCCTGTGCGGTGGCAATGAGAGGGGATGCGCACAGCAGGGCGATGGCGCTGAGAGTGAGTTGACGGCGATGCATGGATGTGTTCTCTTTACTTATTGAATGTGAATGGCTTGAACTAGGACTTCTTCCCGTGCTCGGCGGAAACGAAGTTGGTCTGGCCGGTTTCCGAAAGCGTGCGAGTCGCGTCGACGCGGGCGTAGATCCAGAGGATCTTCATCGGCTCGGTGTCGGAGAGATTGCGGAAGCGGTGTGGCAGGTTGGGCGGTAGCCACGTGGTGTCCAGCGGCTGTAAGCGCACAGATTCCTGGCCCTCTATATCCAGCATGGCGTCACCTGCGAGAAGCATGACGCTTTCTTCGCAGTTATGGCTGTGAAATGGAATCTTCGTGCCGGGCGCGAACGAGGTAATACCGTTGATGAATGAAGACGCACCGCAAGAAGGGCCGACTAAAGCGATGGTGCTGGCACCTCCTCCTCGATCGTGATTGGGCAGATCGGAAGGGCGCAATACGGCTGCTCGAAGGGCAGGGGTGGAGGCGGTCATGAAAGCTCCTGTTCCGGAATCAAATGCTTCTGACCCGGTTTGGTTGTGTGGATTTATGGAATCATAAAATACCATCAATGCCATGTAAATACAGGGGTATACCCTAGGTATGGATGCATTTATTGGTTTTATATAGGATTTAAGTTCCGGGAACGTCGTATGATCGACGCAGGTCAGGAGACCTGACCACTGGGCTGTAGCCAAACATTTCTGGAGAAAATTCCCATGACTACACGGCTGTCGGCGCAGGCTCGCCCGAGCGGTCAAATGCAAGCCGGTGCCGAATCAAATGCAATGCCTGTTGTCACGATCGACCAAGTCAGGCCTCCGCAGACCAAGTTGCCTTCGGGCAGTTGTGATTGCCACGTCCACGTATTCGATCCGGCGCGCTTTCCTTATTCGGCCAAGCGCACCTACACCCCGGCTGCCGCGAAGACAACGGATCTGGTGGCGCTTGAGAATCGCCTTGGAATCGACCGGATCGTATTGGTGCAGCCCAGCGGCTATGGAACTGACAACAGTTGTCTGATCAATGCTCTCCTTCAACTTGGTCCTGCCCGCGCTCGGGGAGTTGCGGTGATCGACTTGCCGCGTATCTCGGCCTCCGAGATCGACGAACTGCATGGGGTGGGAGTCAGGTCCATCCGGCTGAACCTGGAAGTCAAGGGCGAGCAGAACGCCGCCAACGCCAAAGCTTTGCTCACCGAGGCGCTGCAGGTGGTTGAAACACGCGGATGGTCAATCCAGATCTATGCAGATGCGAGCGTCATCGCAAGCGTTGCCGACCTCATCGCCCAGGCACGCACACCCGTGGTGCTGGATCACTTCGGGGGATTGAAGGCCGAAAGAGGCCAGGACCAACCGGGTTTTTCCAAGGTGCTTGAGCTTCTTGCCGCAGGTTATGTCTACGTGAAGCTATCTGCTCCCTACCGCGCTTCCAAGTTACCGGGCTACGAGGATCTGGCACCGTTCGCGCAAAAGTACATTGAGACGGCTCCCGACAACCTGGTTTGGGCGTCTGATTGGCCGCACACTGGCAGCTCCACCAATCGCGATGGAGATTTGAGCCAGGTCGAGCCTTTCCGTGTGATTGATGACGGGGCTTCGCTCGATATGCTGCGTTCCTGGGCTGGCGATTCGGGCATATTTCAGCGCATACTGGTGGACAACGCTGCGCGCTTGTATGGTTTTTAGGAATGCGTGCGTCTCTCCAGCTTGCGTTCGAGAACAAGGGTCCGTTCGCGCTGAGCTTGGCCTGTCCTGAGCCTGAACGGTACTTGGAACTTGACCGAAACGGTGCAACTCACACAGCTTGATGCGCACGGGGTTGATCTATCAACTGCATCGCGGCCTATAGGTCCGCAGGGGCGCTACCATTGAGGTAGTGGTTGTGATCGATAAATCTGCGATTCAGCCTTCAGCTTCATATTGGTTACTTCCTAGACAATGAGCCGAGTCAGTCTCGCGGAACAACTCGCCAACAACGCCGAACTCTGGATCCGTCAGGAAAATATCTCAGAGGGCACGGCCTTGCCAGAACGAAGCCTGGCGGCCCGCTTTCGAGTCTCTCGCTCCCCCGTGCGCGAAGCCCTGCAGATCCTGGCGCAGCGTGGTGTGATCGTCGCTCGGCCTGAAGGCGGCTATGCGGTTGCGGCGGCGCGGGAAAGTGTTAACGAACCCGTACTACCGCCTGCAGACCAGGATGAACCCATCTATCTGAAGATCGCGGAAGATCGGCTTAGTGGAGCTTTACCCGAGCGTGCCACCGAGAATGAATTGATGCGCCGTTATGGGCTCACTCGCAGCCAGCTGTCTGATGTGCTGAGGCGCATTACTCAGGAGGGCTGGATCGAGCGGCTACCCGGCCACGGTTGGCAGTTTCTTCCCATACTCAATTCTGCGGCAGCCTATGACCAAGGCTATCGCATGCGTATCTTGCTGGAGCCCGCCGGCGTTTTGGAGCCTACTTACCGGCTTGACCGCGAAGGACTTGTGAAATGCAGGGCAGAACAACAAGCGCTTGTGGACGGTGCCGTGGAATGGGCTTCTCCGGCCCAGCTCTTTGACGCCAACACCCGGCTGCATGAAATCATTGCCACATCGTCGGGCAACGTGTTCATCCTTGAGGCGTTGCGCCGTCTGAATCGTCTAAGACGGCTGATGGAATATGGCAAGGCAGTCAATCGCTCTGCGGCTGCGCTTCGCTGCAAGGAGCATCTGACCTTGATTGATCTTCTGCTGACCGATCAACGGGATGCGGCGGCCGATTTCATGCGCTTGCACTTGCGCGACGCTGCACGTGAGAAGTCAGTCAAATCCTGAACTGGTGAGCCTGCTCTCCGGCGGTTGAACATTGGAGCGCTTCCAAGAAGCTTAAGTAGAGTGGGGAGCGGGCGCTCGACTTCTCTAATAGAGAGTTGGTTCTATTTTTCGAAGCCAGTCTGTGGTTCACTGGCGTCCATGGATGTTCAAAAGAAAATCAACCTTGCCTTGCAGGGCGGCGGAGCGCATGGGGCGTTCACCTGGGGCGTCTTGGATGCCTTGCTGGCAGATCGGCGCTTGGGCCTGGACGGTATCAGCGGCACCAGCGCAGGCGCGGTCAATGCAGTAGCGTTGGCTCACGGATGGGCCAGTGCGCAAGCGGCAGGCGCTGACCCGGTGGAGGGTGCACGCGCATCGCTGGCCAATGTGTGGAACAAGGTCGTGCAGATGGGCGAAATCAGCGAAGGGCCTGGGCGATTGGCCAGGCTGATGATGGGCGCGCTGCCCGGCGCATTGGGAAAAGCCTCCCCCTATCAGTCGAACCCACTCGATTACAACCCGCTTCGCAAACTCATTGAGTCAGAGATTGATTTTGAGCTTCTGGCGCAGTTCAAAGCACTCAAAGTCTTTGTCTGCGCAACAGATGTCGAGACCGGCCGCGCTGAAATTTTTACGGGCAAACGCCTGACCGCCAAGGCCGTGATGGCCTCAGCGTGTCTGCCCATGTTGTTTCATGCGCCAGAGATTGACGGGCGGCAATATTGGGACGGAGGTTACTCTGCCAATCCGGCTTTCAGGCCGCTCATAGAGGAATGCGACACCAACGATGTTCTGCTGGTGCAGATCAGCCCGCTCAAGCGTCCTGGCCATCCCAAAACGACGGCGGAGATTCTGGACCGAGTCAACGACATCACCTTCAATGCCAGTGTCATCGCGCAGATGCGCACCATTGCCTTGATCAACGACATGGTGGAGAAAGGCGTGGCGGAAGAGGGGCTCAAGCAAATCCACTTGCATCGCATAGATGGCGGAAAAGCGATGCTGGAGTTACCGCCTTCCAGCAAAGTATCGCCGCAAAGGGCGACGATGGAGAAGCTGTTTGCATTGGGTTCGCAGTCAGCGCAACGCTGGCTCAAGCGCCATTCGAGTTCGGTAGGGGAAAAGAGCACCATCAATGTCCGGCGTGACTACGGTGATCCGCTGCGCCTGGATTTTGGGCCAGGCGATAGCGCGGCTGTCGATGCATTTTCTGAGGATGAACCAGAACAAGGCGAGCCGAACACGGAGGTGACGGCATCCGACAGAGGTGGTTCGGTCGACCCCCGTGAGCCACCGGATTCGGCTCAAACCACGACTTCGTAAAATGCTCAGGAACGTGCGAACGTTCCAGGAGGCAGCCAAGGGGCTGCCTGGTTTTTATACAAGCGGGTCCTTTTTTGACTGAGAACTCTTCCGAGATCACCCCATTCGAGCGAATTGGGGGTGAAGAAGCCGTCCGCCAGCTGGTCGAGCGTTTCTATGACCTGATGGACCTGGAGCCAGGCTATGCAGCGCTACGGGCCTCTCACGGCACTACGCTGGCTGACGCAAGGCAGAAACTTTTCTGGTTTCTTTGCGGCTGGCTCGGCGGTCCCTCCCACTACGAGCAGCGCTTTGGTCACCCGCGCCTGCGCATGCGTCATATGCCGTTTTCCATTGGCATCCTTGAGCGCGACCAGTGGTTGGCGTGTATGAGCCAGGCCATGCAGGAGACCGGCGTGGAAGAGGGCCTGCGCACGCGGCTGGCCAACAGCTTTTTTCAGACGGCAGACTGGATGCGCAACACGCACGGTTGAAAAAACAGGCAGAGATCGACCGGTGATAGGTACGGCGAGTTGGGTACGGCGGGTTGAGTTGTCAGGCCCCGCGACCTGCCTGCAGTAGCACCACCAGCGCCCCAGCGCCTCCTTCCAGGGGCTTGGCTTGCACGAATGCCAGCACCTCGTTCTTCTGGATCAACCAGCCGTGCACCTTGCCCTTGAGCACGGGTGTCTTGCCAGGTGAACCCAGACCTTTGCCATGCACCACCCGCACGCACCGAATGCCGGCACGGTGTGATTCGCGCAGGAAGGCGGACAGAGTCTCACGCGCTTGTTCTACGCGCAGGCCGTGCAGGTCGACCTCGCGTTGCACGGCCCAGTGCCCGCGCCTGAGGCGTGAGGTGACGTCCGGGCCCAACCCGGGCCTCAAATAGCTCAGGTGCGCATCCACTTGCAGCAGGGTGGATGCATCAAATTCGTCAGAAATGGCTTCGCGTAGCACGGCCTGCTCGTCACGCTGGCGCTGAATGGGCAAGGGCGGTGCGGGTTCCGGACGGTGGTGCACGCGTGCAGTCTGGCGCAGGGGCTGCGTTGCTCCTATGGCGCGCGCAAACAGGTCCTGATCCTGCTTGGACTTGTTTTGCGCCTGCAGCCGAGCGGCCTCCTGCGCGGCAGCCTTGGCTTGGCGCTCCGTCAGCTCCTGACGCAGCTTCTTCAGATCTTGCAGCGAATTGCTCTTCATGGAGCTAGTTTTACACATCAGCTTTTTGAAGAGCGAAAAAAAGCTTGAAGACTAGGTCACAAGCCCTTCTTCTGCCATCGAAAGGGCCTGCCCTGGTGCCACGATGACGTGGTCGAGCACGCGCACATCCACCAAGGCCAGCGCAGACTTCAGGGTCTTTGTCAGTGCTTCGTCCGCGCGGCTGGGTTGAACGCTCCCGCTCGGGTGGTTATGTGCCAGAACCACGGCGGCCGCGTTGTGATGGAGGGCGCGCAGCACGACTTCTCGCGGGTAGACACTGGTTTGGGTGAGCGTGCCGCGAAACATTTCTTCCATGGCGATCATTTGATTCTTGCAATTGAGAAAAATGACGGCAAAGACCTCATGCGGCCGATTGGCCAGGTGCAGTTTCAGAAAATCCTTGACCGCACCGGGAGATTCAAACGCAGAGCGTTCACTCAATTGCTGCGACATCGCTCGCCGAGCCAGCTCGAGCACGGCCAGAAGCTCCGCCCTTTTGGCCGGGCCGCCCAAGCCCTTGATGCGCTTGAGGTCATCCGCTCCGGTCTGTAGCAGGCCGGCAATGCCGCCGAAGGTTTCCAGAAGCTCCTGCGCCAGATGCAGCACGTTTTTGCCGGCCATGCCTGTGCGCAGCAGCAAGGCCAGCAGTTCTACATCGCTAAGGGATGAGGCCCCGCGTGCAAGCAGTTTTTCGCGTGGGCGAGCGTCAAGTGGAAGATCTTTCAAAACAAAGTACTGGCCCGCTCAGCAGTTTCGCGGACTTTTCCAGAAGGCCACGAAAGCCAAAAAAAAGCCCATGAATACACCTGATGGGCGCATTTCATAAAATAGGCGCTGTAGTTTATGGAATATTGCATGACCGCCACGATAGAACCAGGCTCTTTTCTCACATTGCATTACCGCCTGGCCGGCCCCCAGGGGGACGTGATCAACACGTTTGAAGGCAAGCCAGCCACCCTTTCACTGGGTACTGGAGAGTTGTCGCCCGCGGTAGAGGAGCGCCTGATTGGCATGGAGGAGGGCGTGCGCACCACGCTTGAAATTCCCGCCGGTGAGGCCTTCGGTGAGCGCAATCCGGACATGGTTCAGTGGCTTGCGCGTAAAGAGCTCAATGACATGGGTGACCCGCTGGAGAAATACGCGGTGGGAGAAGTGGTTCAACTACCCACGCCCGATGGCCAGGGCCAGTTTGCTGCGGTTGTGCGGGCGGTGCGTGAAGACGGCGCTCTTCAACTGGATTTCAACCATCCGCTGGCCGGTCAGGCAGTGACCTTCGAAGTGCATGTGATCGGAGTGCTCTAATGGCTGAAGCCGAGATCCTGCTGGCGGCTCCCCGGGGCTTTTGCGCCGGCGTGGATCGCGCCATTGAAATCGTGGAGCGCGCCATCGCCAAATTTGGCCGTCCGATTTACGTGCGTCACGAAATCGTCCACAACACCTATGTGGTCAATGATCTCAAGGCCAAAGGGGCGATTTTCATTGAGGATCTGGCCGATGTGCCTCCGGGCGCCACTTTGGTCTTCAGCGCCCACGGGGTGCCAAAGTCTGTGGAACGAGAAGCCGAGGCACGTGGATTCAATGTGTTTGACGCCACTTGCCCGCTGGTCAGCAAGGTACACGTGGAAGTGGCCAAGCTGCGCAAAGAGGGCTACGAATTCATCATGATTGGCCACAAGGGCCATCCTGAAGTTGAAGGGACCATGGGCCAGTTGGACGGCGGTATCCATCTGGTGGAAGACGTGGCGGATGTCAGCCGCATCCAGCCCGACCAAACTGAAAAATTGGCGGTCGTCACGCAGACCACTTTGAGCGTGGACGACGCAGCTGAGATCTCTGCTGCGGTGAAGGCTCGGTTCCCACAGGTTCGCGAACCTAAGCAGCAAGACATTTGCTACGCCACCCAGAATCGGCAAGACGCGGTCAAGTTTCTAAGCCCGCAGGTGGACCTGGTGATTGTGGTGGGCAGCCCTACCAGCAGCAACTCCAACCGTTTGCGCGAGGTTGCACGCAAATTGGGTACAGAGAGCTACATGATTGACAGCGCGGACGAGCTCAAGTCCGAGTGGTTGGTGGGCAAGGCCCGGATCGGTCTGACCGCAGGTGCTTCCGCGCCTGACATTTTGGTGCGGCAAGTCATTGAACGGCTGCGCGAATTGGGCGCCGTCTCCGTGCGTACCCTGGACGGTATGGAAGAAACCGTGAAATTTCCGTTGCCCAAAGGGCTCAGGCTTGGAGACGCGGCCGAAGTCACGCTTTCTCATCTGCGTTAAGTCTCAACGCTTCACAGGCCACTGGTACGAGTTGCGTCACGCGTGGCCCCTACAATTGCCCCATGCTTGATTCGCTTCTTCTCCGTAAAGACCTGGATGGCGTTGTAGAACGCCTGACCGTTCGCAAAAATCCGCAGCCGTACCTGGATGTCGCGGCCTACACCGCACTCGAGTCCGAGCGCAAGACCTTGCAGACCCGCACTGAGGAGCTGCAGGCTCAACGCAATTCCGCCAGCAAACTGATTGGCCAGCGGAAATCCAAAGGCGAAAACGCCGATGACATCATGGCCCAAGTGGCCGCCATCAAAGATGAGCTTGAGGCTTCTGCGACGCGTCTTGACGCCTTGCAAGGCGAAATGCAGGCGCTTTTGCTGGCCGTTCCCAATCTCCCGCACGAAAGCGTGCCGGTAGGTGAGGACGAATCCGCCAACGTAGAGGTTCGCCGCTGGGCTCCCCATGGCCTGTCGCCTCGTACGTTTGACTTCGAGGTCAGGGATCATGTGTCCCTGGGCGAACCCCTGGGTCTG
>JAECRA010000016.1:0-39830 GCA_015999985.1 Comamonadaceae bacterium | reverse complement strand
CTGGGTCTGGATGTTGATACCGGCGTGAAGCTGGCTGGTTCGCGCTTTACATTTATGCGCGGTCCGATTGCGAGGCTGCACCGGGCGCTGGCGCAGTTCATGTTGGACCTGCAGACCAATGAACACGGTTACACGGAGTGCTACACGCCCTATATCGTCAATGCAGATACCCTGCGTGGGACAGGCCAACTGCCCAAGTTCGAAGCTGATCTATTTGCGGCCAAGAAGGGCGGGCAGGAAGGCGAGGGCGAGGCCTTCTATCTCATCCCCACTTCTGAAGTTACTCTGACCAACACGGTGCGTGATGAGATCGTTGCGGAAGCAGATCTTCCCATTCGTTTGACCGCCCATACGCCGTGCTTCCGCTCCGAAGCTGGAAGCGCCGGGCGCGACACCCGCGGCATGATCCGGCAACACCAGTTCGACAAGGTCGAGATGGTGCAGATTACACACCCTGAGAAAAGTTACGAAGCGCTGGAGCAAATGGTGGGCCATGCTGAAGCCGTTTTGCAGAAGCTGGAACTGCCGTACCGAGTGGTGCTGCTGTGCTCAGGCGACATGGGCTTTGGTGCGACCAAGACCTATGATCTGGAGGTGTGGGTGCCCGCGCAGAACACTTACCGGGAAATCTCTTCGGTGAGCAACTGCGAAGCTTTTCAGGCCCGGCGCTTGCAGGCGCGTTTCAAGAATGCGCAGGGAAAGAACGAACTGGTGCACACGCTCAACGGTTCGGGCCTCGCGGTGGGCCGCGCCTTGGTGGCTGTGCTCGAGAACGGCCAGAACGCTGATGGTTCCATCACCATCCCCAAGGCACTGCAGCCGTACATGGGTGGAATGGAAGTCTTGAAGTAGCGTTTCTTGTGCTTGGCGCCGGTGACACCTGTGCCAAGCCGAGCTCATAACTAAATCCTGCGATCCGCCTATGCTTTGCTGGCTCAGATACAGGGTATTGACTCACCCCATCTCACAGCGCTCAGTATTTCTCTATGAGCGCGCGAAAGACTTCGGCTTCATGCTCCAACCTCGCCTGCGTACTCTGCAGAATTAGGGCGCAAATCATGCTGTTCTGAACCGCGATGTCATATGCAGTCAAGCCAACGAGGTTTCTCATGTTGAACGCCTCAAGAGTTAGCAGAGTGCGAGCCAGGATATTGACGCAGTTGAAGCTGTCGAACTGAGCTGCGATCATCAGTGCAGTGTTGCCTTCACGGTTTACCTGGTTGATCGCCGAGGGTGTTTCCAGTTGGTCAGCCTGCATCCTGGTGCCCTCGGCTTGGCCCAGCTGAGCTGTCGTTGTCATGGCCATGTGGCGAACCATCTTTGCCTGGTAGTTCGCTCGTGGTGGTTCCAGTTTGTCAGCCAGGATTTTGACCCACTCGGCGTGGTTGAGCCGAGCTGCGATCATCAGTGCAGTGTTGCCATCAGGGTTTGCATGGTTGATCGCTGCTGGTGTTTCCAGCTTGTCAACCAGGAGCTTGGCGTACCTGATTTGACCCGCCTGAACTGCGATGATCATTGCAGTGTTGCCATCAGGGTTTGCATAGTTGATCGCCGCTGGTGTTCCCAGCTTGTCAAGCAGGATCTGGACGCACCGGTCATTGCAGCTCTCCATGGCGATCATCAGTGCCGTGCGGTGATTACCAGGGGGAGTGTGGTTGATGGCCTCCGGTGCTTTCAGCGCGTTTGCCAGTAGGTCGACGCACTCATATTGCCCGTGTTTGGCCGCGATCATGAGCGCTGTGTAGCCGTCAGAGACTTCTTGGTTGAGCGCGTCAGGGGAAGAGGCTAGCGCGGCAATCAGAATTTTGAGGCACGCGGTTTGGTCGCTCAGCGCAGCGAGACGCAGAGCGTTCCGAATGTCCCAGGAGCTTGCTCCGAATCCACGATCCAGCCAAACACGAAGTGCATCTACGTGGCCGTATCGCACCGCGACGGTGGCGATCTCATGTTGCTTCAGGTCAGGCGAGTCTGGCCCGGGCTTTTGGGTCTTCACCAATGTGTCTAAAAGCGACTTCACGCGCTCGTGATGAGGAGCATGACTTACAGCTGGCAAAACCTCCGCTGTGGCCGTTGTTTTTGTCGCTGCCCGTGCGTTCACCAGCTTTTGTGCGAGGATCTCGACGCAAACGTCGTGGTCGCACTCCACCGCTATCGCCAGTGCGGTACGCCCATGAGGGCCTTTGTGGTTGATAGCTTCTTCTGTGTTCAGCTTCTGAGCGAGGATCCTGACGCACTCGGAGTAGCCGTGCTTGGCGGCGATCATCAGTGCAGTGTGGCCCGTGTGGTCTGCCTTGTTGATTGCTTCTGGTGTCTTGAGTGTGTTCGCCAGGTGCTCGACGTAATCGGTAAGGCCGCGCTGCGCAGCCAAATGCAATCCAGCCTGAGTACGCTGGTGGGAATTGATGTAGCCGCGCTGCGGAGCCAAATGCAATTCAGCCAGAATTTTCTCGGTAAGGCGGTCGTTCGCGACGCGGGTGGAGGTGGCGGTTACCGGAGTTCCCCTGTTCGCGGAGGCAATTTCTGGGGGCTGTACGTGCAGAACCTGCGAGACGTCGTTTTTTTCTGCATGCAAGCTTTGATGTTGCTCGCCAGTTCCCACGATCACGCGGGGTTGGTCCGTATTGGTTGGGGTGTTCGTCGCGGATTGGGCCGCCAGTGAGAGCGAAGGCTGAGATGCTTTGATTAAAGTGTTCATCGGGTGGCGAATGACTTCGAACGATTTCCGATACTGAAGGCCGGTCGGTTGCTAGGGGCCGTGTTCAAAACTCTGGCGGGAAGCGCGGGCTGATGACGGGGATGCAGCGCAAGGCAAATTCTGTGGCCAATAGCCGTGCTATTGGCTAAGAAGCCAACGCAGCGATGCGCCCCGTGGTCGGAATCGCGCGTCGTCAGAGTTGTGAACACAGTCCCTAGTGGGTTGGTAACATCACCAGGATTTTTGTTCCATGTTGATGACCACAGCAATCGCCCACAGGCAGGGTGAAAGTCTCTAGAAACGTGCTCACACTTTTCAGCCCATGCCGCCTTCCCACCGAGTGGCGCTAAAGGCTTTTTCTGGTGCTGACGCCTTGGCGCGTTCAGCCGCCACCACTGCTGCGCCGCCGTCTGGAAATTCCACCCCGGCTTGGATGAGCCTGCGCTTGTTGTCGCGGCTACGACGTGCGTGCTCACGCAAGAGGGCTTCGGCGCGAACGCCTTCCCGCGCTTCTATGGAATCCACGATGTCTTCGTGGTCTGACTGAGCTCGGCTGAGGAAAGAAAACTCAAGCTCGGGCTGCACGCCGCCCAGCGCCACCGCACCGGGTGCCGCAAGAGGCGTCTTGGCTACATGAGCCAGCGTAGCGGCCAATACTGGGTTATTCGCGGCCACGATCAAGGTGCGGTGAAAGCGGATGTTCATCGCAATCCACTCTTCGGAATTCAAAGGGTTCCCGGCAGCGGCGGCATCCACCAGTTGGCGGCCCTGAGAGACGCAGGCGCGGAACTCCTGACGCACGGCAGCAGACATGCCCATTTCGGCCACTGTGCGGGCGGCCAACCCTTCCAGGGCGCCCCGTACATCAATGGCCTGAGCGACCTCATCCAGAGTGACGCGCCGCACACGAAACCCGCGTTTGGGCAGGCGTTCGAACAAGCCTTCGCGTTCAAGCTCTGCGAAAGCCAGCCTCAGCGGGGTACGAGAAACGTTCAGACGTGCGGCCAGATCCAGCTCCACCACCCGTTCGTCCGGGGCAAGCTCGCCTGCCAGGACCAGTTGCCGAAGCTCGGCAGAGACGCTTTCAATCAATGAGCCCATGGAAAGACGGCGTCAGCGAAGGGAAAAGTGAAATGTATGCAGCATGTCGGTAGATGGTAACGGCAGTCACTGAACGCTAAACGTGCATTCAATTGCATGCAATCATGGTAATTACTAGCCTTGTTGAGCATGACAAAGGTCAAATTGCATGCAATACTCGGGCAACTCATTTTTCAGGATGCAGCAGTGGCCAACATTCCGCAACGTGATTTCCCAACTCAGTGCTCCAGCCGCCGTGCGATTCTTGGCTTGGTTACCGCGAGCTTGCTCTCAACTACGCTGGCTTTGAGCGGCAACGCGCTGGCTAACACAGACACTTACCCCAACAAGCCGATCAAGGTCATTGTTCCGTTCCCGGCGGGCGGTGGTGGCGACACCCTGGCCAGGCTGATGCTGAGCAGGGTGGCGCAGGAGATGGGGCAGCCTTTTGTGTTTGAGAACCTCGCTGGTGCAGGCGGCAATGTCGGGTCTCAGACGGCAACCCGTGCAACAGCAGACGGCTACACGCTTCTTTACGGGACCAACGGCACGTTCGCCATCAATCACACGCTCTACAAGAACGCGGGCTTTGATCCGTTGAAAGACTTCGTTCCGATCAGCCAACTCAGCCGAATTGCGGCAGTGGTGGTGGTGCGCGGCGCACTTCCAGCCAAAACCATGCCTGAGCTGCTGAAGCTCGTGCGCAGTGAGCCAGGTAAATACACGTTTGCCTCGGCTGGAAACGGCACCACATCTCACCTTGCCGGAGAGATTCTGAAATCTTCCGCTCAACTGGATATGGTGCACGTGCCCTACAGGGGCGGCGCGCCAGCCATGAATGACCTTCTGGCGGGCCAAGTGGACATGATGATAGAAGTCATGCCCAACGTGACACCACAACTCAAGGGCAACCGCGTTCGCGGGCTCGCCGTTAGTACCAGCAGTCGCGTGGCCAACCTGCCTGAGCTGCCCACCATCGCTGAGTCCGGAGTGCCTGGTTTTGAGGTCGGCGCATGGGACGCGGTGGTGGCCCCCGCAGGTACGCCTGCGCCCATCGTGGCCAAGCTGAATGCCGCTGTGCAGAAAGCGCTGGCGGACCCTGAGCTTCGCAAACAATTGCAAGAGCGCGGAGCGGAAGCTGCGCCCGGCACTCCGGAGGCACTTTCTGGATTCATTCGTACTGAAATGAAACGCTGGGGAGATGCGGTCAAGCGCTCTGGCGCACAGGTTGACTGACCAATGGAGACCATTAGGACGTGTAAACACGCCCTAATCCAGTGAAACAGAGAAACTCAGTCAGGACCCAGTGATGCGATTGGTCTGGTGGGCAGGGGCGGCTGTTGCGGCGGCGTTGGATTCAACGCGCGACGAAGCCATTTTGTTTCTTTCCCGTTGCGCGTCCGGCTCGCTTTGGGATGCCGCCATGAGCACGCTGGATTGGCAACACATTACTGCTTTTCCCTGGAGCAATACCTGGATGCTCATGTTTTGTCTGTTCGGCCATTCGAGGTCGGAGCAAAGCTCCGGGCAGGGTCCGCAGCTTTGGGTTTTTCGCGTGGCCGCGATGGCTGTAACCATGCCGCTGGCTTGCATGGCCAGCGCGGCCCTGGTGTTAGCGTTGCCTCTGACCTGGCCAGCCGGCTTGCGAGTTTCCGCATGGTGCCTGGCCATGTTGGCTAGCTGCGCAGCGCTCATGTACCTCGTTCATATCTTTCCCCAGCGCATCTCTTCCGCACGTCGCGCGGCGCCGCGATCTTTCCCTATTCATTGATTCTGTAAGGAGCAAGCATGCAAAAAAATTCCTTTCCTAACCCCGGCCCTAATTCCCCTGCGAAGCCTGACGGGCTGCCTACCCATGGCGCGCCTCCGCTGGTGGGCTCGCGCCCTCCGCGCTGCCCGCCGTTCGTGGACATCACCAGCACAGACCAGTTGATGCCCTATCTGGAGCACGTGGCACGCCGGCCCTACAACCACGGGTTGAATGCCTGCTGGGACTTGAAAGAAGGCGAACGTGTTCTGCTGCGCGTAGACAACTGGCACAGCGAACTCACCATCCAGGCCTGCCAGCGCATTCTTGAAAAGTACAAGGTCAAGTACGAGATTCAAAAGATTGATCGCGGGCCTATCCCCCAATGGGTGGGCGCTGATGAAGTGGATTACTACCTGTTCCGCACCAAAGAGCTCGCCGAATGGATGGACATGTGGGAAGAGGAAGAGAAGAAGCAGAAATACGACAAGATCCTCATGGGCTACGGTGGCCCTGTGCTGGCGGAGCGCTTCATCAAGATCCAGCGCATGCCTTTCATCACGCCTGAAATTCTGGCTTCACCCGCGCATGCCATGCCCATCGAGGTGATCAACGCCATGGACAAGTGGGCCTGGGATCGCATTCGTTCGGCCAAGCGTGTTCGGATTACCGACCCCGAAGGCACAGACCTGTCTTTCACCAACCACGACGAGTACTGGGATTCCAAGCGCGAGTTCTACAACCCAGAGCTCACAGAAGCCACCTGGCGCGGCAATGAACACTTTGGCAAGACCTATCTGCCAGGACACATTACAGGCCGGCCATGGATGTTCCATCCGTTCAAGGAAGATGGTTGCGGCGTAATCGCAGGAACCACCAATCACATTGCTGCCTGCGATTGGACGAAGCTGGAAGTGGAAAACTCCCGCATCACCAAGATCATTGCCGGCGGCGAGTTTGGCGACAAACTGCGCGATGTCATGGAGCGCACCAAGGACTTGCAATACCCTACCTTCCCAGGCAAGGGCATCATGCACTGGTGGGAGGCCTCCATTGGCACCAACCCACACGTTCATCGCCCACGCAAGGACTTTCCTTCGGGCTTCGTGAACTGCCTCTATGAGCGCGTTCGCTCCGGGGTGATCCATATGGGCTTCGGCACCATCATCTCTTCGATGGCTGAGCGTGAAGCGGCCCGCATGGGGCATCTGGTGGGCCACTGGCACCTGCATCTGTATTTTCCGACCTATCACACCGAGCGCTCGGGAGACAACGAAAACGTCATCGAGAACGGCCGCTTGCTGGCGCTGGACGATCCGAAGATTCGCAAGATTGCGGCGAAGTACGGTGACCCGGATCTGTGGCTGGACGAAAGCTGGAACCCTGCCGTTCCTGGCATCAACATGCAGGGCAACTACTGGGACCACTATGCGAAAGACCCGCTGCACTGGGTCAAAACCGAACTGGAGGTTTGCCGCAACTACCACCCCATGTTCATGCGCATGGTCGGTGCTGACGACAAATACTGTTCGGGCGAAGGCGCGAAGTGGTGGAAAGGCGGCTGCTGTGAGCACAGCGGTGTGAGCGCCCCGGTTTTGCCAGGCAATTGCTGTGACGAAGCCAGCGCTGCACCGGCGTCCACACCTGCAGATGAGTCCAACCCTGCCGCAGGAGGCGGTTCTTGCTGCAACGGTTAAGTAAATTTTGAACGACACCAACTGACCCCAGAAGGCGTTCCAGCTTGGCGCGATTCGCTAACCATCGAATCGCGCCAGGTTCAGTCAACGTTTGATTCGACATGCCGATTGGGGCACGTCATTGAAGGCGTGCCGTTTTCCACAGTGCAGGCCGCCACGCCGCGCTCAAATATGAACATCAGGAGACCCAGCATGAAACAACTCACGACCGCCGCATTCGGCTTGGCCTTTGCGTTGGCGCCCTTTGCCGCTGTGCACGCTCAGAGTCTGGCCGACCTTGCCAAGACTGCGGCATCCAAGCCACCAGTCACCTGGTATGAAAGCTCTCCCTCGGAGCAGATAGACAAGGTTCTGGCGGCTTTTCAGCGCAAATATCCATCCGTGAAAGTGCGTCACACGCGGCTGGTGGGCGGTAATGAGTTGGCTGTGCGCGGTGTGCAGGAAATGCAGGCCAGGGGTTACACGGGCGACTTGCTCACCGGTGGAGCAGACCACATGAGCCACCTGAAAGGCCGCGGCTACCTGGAAGGTGTGAACTGGACTCAGTTTGGTGTTCCAAAGTCTTACGCGCCTAGCCCAGAGATGGTGGCCACCACCGCATCAGTCTATGTGGCGCTATGGAACACCCGCAAGGTGACGGAAGCGGAATCGCCCAAGACCTGGGAAGACGTGCTCAACCCCAAGTGGACCAACCGCGTGGGCTCGTGGGTACGGGCCGCGTCGTTCGCGCAGCTGGCTGCCACTCAGGGCCCGGATTCCGCCAAGCGACAGTTGGAGCGATTCATCAAGCTCAAGCCCATGCTCTACAAATCCACCTTTCCGCTGGCACAGGCTGTAGGTTCGGGTGAGGTCGACATGGGTATCGGTTTCTACCATTCGACACTGCCGCCCATGAACGCCGGCGCACCCATTCAAATGCGGGCGCTCGACGTGGTGCCTATGCACATGATCTATTCCGGCGTCAGCAAAGGCGCGCGCAATCCTGAGGGCGCCAAGTTGCTGATGGCGTGGCTGACGACCAACGAAGGCGCGCTTGCCTATGAAGAGGCCACCGGCCGCGGCAACCCACTGGTCACGGCGACCAAGACCGCCAAGTTCATTGCCGGCAAAAAAGTCTCCGAATGGCCACCAGAGAAGTCTGATGAGCTGGGCGCGCTCAACGAGTATTACAACAAGATGCTTGAGGCGGTTGGGTCGGCAAAATGAGTTCAGACGGTAGTACTGCACTGAAAGGGCCAGCGCACCTACCGGGCGGGCCTCCCGTGAAAGGGCCGGCGCCTGGCGGCATAGCCAGACAGCCGTTTGCCATGGCTCGCCTACCCGGGTGGGCCTTGCTGGCGCTGCTGGCCTACATGGTGGTGGTGCCGCTTGGTCTTTTGCTTGTGGCCAGCTTCAAGCCCACGGGCTTACCCTTTGATCCAGGCTTCAGCCTGGATCAATTTCAAATTGTCTACGGCGATATAGCTTTCTACAAGCTGGTGTGGCAGACAGCCATCTTCGCGGTTGGTTGCACTGTATGTGCGCTGCTGGTGGGCGGCTTGCTGGCTTGGCTGGTGGAGCGCACCGATCTGCCCATGAAGGGCACTGCGCGTGTGATGATTGCATTGCCGATGGTGTTACCGCCATTTCTGCTGGCGATGGGGTGGGCGCTGTTGGCCAGTTCGCGCACTGGGGTGTTGAACCGCGTGCTGGTCGATATCCTCGGCCTTGAATCTGCACCGTTCAACATCTATTCCATGGGCGGCATGATCTTTGTGGAAACACTGGCGCTGGTGCCTTCCGTGTACCTGATCCTGTGTAGCGCCTTCCGCAACATGGACCCCGCGCTGGAAGAGGCGGCCATGACCAGCGGAGCGCGTTGGCCGCAAATGATCTGGCGCATCTTCATTCCGCTATTGTCTCCAGCCATTCTGGCGGCAGCCGCGTATCTTCTGATCGTGGGCTTTCTCGTGTTCGACGTGCCGGGCACCTTGGGCATGCCGGTGGGCCTGTTTGTGGTGTCTTCGCGCATCGTCTATCTGGCCACAGACCAATCAGGCGGCACATCCGCCTATGGGCAGATTGCGGCGATTGCGGTGAGCTTTCTGATTCTTCTGCTTGGACTGGCTTGGGGCTACAGAAGACTGACCAGGCAGGCTAACCGTTTCATTACGGTCACGGGCAAAGGGTTTCGGCCTCGCGAGTTGAAGTTGGGCTCTTTGAAGCCACTGGCTATTTTCTTCGTGTTGACCTACTTTCTGCTGGCAGTGGTGCTGCCACTGGCGATTCTCATATGGACCAGCCTGACGCCTTATCTCGCTCCCGTGAGCATGGAAATGCTTGGGCAATTGACGTTGTCGCAGCACAAAGCGGTCTTCAATAACACCCGCGTGGGCGGCGCCGCCTGGACATCGACTTGGGTAGCCTTGTTGGCAGCCACGCTGGTGGTCACGTTGGCACTCTTTGTCGCCTGGACAGTTCTTCGAAACCGCTCACTCTCACAGCGTCTGCGAGGTGTGATTGACACGCTGTCCTTCATGCCGTTGGCCATTCCCGGAACCATGATCGGCATGGCGCTGGTCTATGTCTACCTGACACTGGTTTTTTTGCCCATCTACGGTACGGCCTGGATCCTCGTCATTGCGTATGTCACGGTGTACCTCTCGTTTGCCTCCCGGGCAGCTTCGGCTTCCTTGATTCAGGTTCACCCTGAACTTGAAGAAGCCGCGCGAACCTGCGGGGCCTCCACGAGCGCAACGCTGCGGCGCATTGTCTTGCCCTTGCTGCTGCCGGGCCTTGCCGGTGCCTGGATATGGGTGATCGCGCACGTCATGCGCGAACTCTCTACCGCGCTGTTGCTGCAAGGTGACTCCAACGTCACCGTGGCCGTTCAACTTTGGAGCTACTGGTCGGGTGGAGAACCTGGCAAGGCTGCCGCCGTAGGCGTGTGGCTGGTGGTGGCAATGACCGTGATTACAGTTATCTGGCAGCGCTTGGCAGCGCGCCGAGAGGAAGTTCGTTCATGATCGAGTGCAAGGATCTTTGGTTGACGTATCCCGGTGCGGCCCAACCGTCCGTCTGCGGGGTGTCATTGGCGCTGCAACCCGGCGAGTTCGTGACCCTGCTTGGGCCCAGCGGATGCGGCAAGACGTCCACCCTGCGCAGTGTGGCGGGGTTGGAAACGCCAACGACGGGCTCCATCCGTATCGGCGACAACGTGGTGTTTGACAGCAGCAAGGGCATACAAACGCCCACGCATTCGCGCGATATCTCGATGGTGTTTCAGTCCTATGCCATCTGGCCCCATATGACGGTGCAGCAGAACGTGGCCTTTCCGCTGGAGATTGCGCGGATGTCGCGCGATCAGATCAAGGCCAACGTGAGCGAAGCATTGCGCATGGTGGGTCTTGGTGCACTGGCCGATCGAAGCGCCACGCAGCTTTCCGGCGGCCAGCAACAGCGCGTGGCCATTGCACGGGCGTTGGTGCGCCGCTCCGGCGTCATGTTGTTGGATGAACCCCTGTCTAACCTGGACGCCAAACTGCGAGAGCAGATGCGGCTGGAATTGAGGGAACTCATCAAAACGGTGGGGCTGACGGCACTTTACGTGACCCATGATCAGGAAGAAGCGCTCATGCTGTCTGATCGCATTGCATTGATGAATGCAGGGCGCATCGTCGAAGAGGGCACGCCGTCTGAGCTCTATCTGCGTCCGACCACGCGTTTCGGCGCGACTTTTCTCGGAGCGGCTGAAGTGTTCGATGTGGTGCGAGCCCGCGGACAAGAACTCGAGACTGCCGACGGAGCGCTGCATTTGACTCAGAACGCCGATGGTGTGGCGCATGTGGCCATACGGCCCGAAGCGATCGTGGCGACGCAATCTGGCGAAGTGACCGGCCCCAACCGTTGGAACGGCCGCTTGATCAGCGCCATATTTTCCGGTCGTCAACAGCAGTTGGTGGTCGAGCTGGCCGGAGGTCGCCGCGTCAACGTGCTGGCGCCTCCCACGACGGAGTTCCGTTTGCAAGAGCCGGTGACGCTGGAACTGCCCACTGAACGCCTGATGCCTTTGGCGCGCGATACAGCCACTCATTGAACCACTTGACGGAACCAGGAATACCTCATGGCCGATAAAAGCATTATTGAAGTCAAACCCTATCGCCTTGCGCTGCAAACTCCTTATCGCTGGTCCAAAGGCACTCAACATCACCGCATGGGCGCCATTTTGCGGCTGGAATCTGAGGGCTTGGTTGGCTGGGGAGAAGCCGCACTCCCGCCTCATGTGGACTACCCACCAGAGGCTTTTGTAGACGAGATACGGGCGTTGATGGCTGGGCTTGACCCGCTGTCGCCTCAATTCTTGAGTGAAATATCGCTTCGTGAATGCCCGGCCCGCATTCGTTGCGGCATCTCTACTGCAGTGCTCACGCTTCGTGCGGCGCAGGCTGGCAAGACACTGGCCGGTTATTTGCTGGGCGATGAAAAACGCGTGCCTGCGCGTGTACCGGTCAATGACCTGATCGGTGATGCGGAACCTGAGATGTGCGCCCAACGCGCCCGTGATGCGGCAGCGCGCGGGCAAGATACGGTCAAGGTCAAATGCACTTCCGAGCGCGAACTGGATCTGCGGCGTATACAGGCGATCCGGGAGGCCGAACCCCACATCAAGATCCGCCTGGACCCCAACGAGAGCTGGCCGGTAGAGTGGGCTGCAGAGCAACTGCGCGCCATGGAAAAGTTCGTCATTGAATACTGCGAAGAACCATTGCCACGCGGCACGCCGCTTTCGGTATACGGACAAATCAGAAGTGAAACCACGGTGCCAATAGCTTTGGATGACAGCATTCGCAATGAGCGAGACGTGGAGCTGGCTGCCATCCACAAGGCAGCGGATGTCTTCATCCTCAAGGCGCAGCGTGTCGGCGGGCCGGACAGGTTGCTGGATATCGTGCGCGTAGCCCAGCAGTACGCAATCCAGTGCACGGTGACCTCCAGCCTGGAGACATCACTTGGTCTTTACCTGGGTATCCATTGCACCGCTCTTACGCCAGAACCCATGGCCGCAGCCGGCATTGGCACTGCGCGTTTCTATGCTGAAAACGTGTGCGAACCCCCTCCAATCGTGGACGGGCACATGGATGTGCCCACCACACCCGGCCTGGGTTTTGACCCGCAATCGTGGTGGGATTCGGCCCGCTGAAAGCCTGCGTGCTGGCTACAGCGTGCGCCTGCGCTTCCATCCCAACAGGCCCAACGCTGCCGCCAGCACCGTCAGGCTCAAAGGCGTCAACGAAGGCACTGCATGGTTGCTTGGAGCAGGCGCCGGCGCCGGGGAGTAGGTCGGTGCTACAGACGCCGTGCACCCGGTCGTGGCTGCGCAAACTCCTCCGGTGCCAGGTGTCAACGTGGCGATATTGTCCAAGGTGGCCCGCCCGGTCACTGTGCCGCTCAGTGTAAAGCTGAGGCTTGAGTTGCCTGGCATATCGAATGTTTGGGGCATCGGGCCTGCGGGGCTTGGGCAAACGGCAGAGCCCGTGGCAGAACACGCCCAGACAGGGTTGCTCAAACCAGCCGGTATTGGATCTGCAAGACTCACTCCGGTGGCATCAACCAAGCCCAAGCTCGTCAAGGTGACGGTATAGGTTGCAAGTTGGCCTGGTTCGTAGTGCGTCTGATCCGCAGTCTTGGTGATGCTGATGGGGGACGAGCTGCAAATGGCTTGCCCGCTCAGATGGGCACGAGCCAAAAATCCGGCTGCCCAGCCTGTGTCTGAGGTGGAGAACACCAAGGTATTGGTCCCACTGACCCAGCCAGAGTTGAAGTTGGTGTGGATGCCGCCTGTGAATCCTGCTGGCGTGAATGGCAACTGTTGCGTGCCGTTTACAAAGGCCGCAACGACGCTGTCATCCCCCATGTATTCGAGATCGAGTGCGACTACAGATGGCGGGACCTCCGGCGCCAAATTGAACTGAATCCGGTAATGGTTGTAGAAGGGGACAGGACTCGGCGTAGGGCGTGGCCACCAGTTGCCTGGCGACGATTGGTTCAGCTCCCCGGTAGTGGAGCTGAATCCGGGGCTCAACCACTGTGCGTCAGCAAAGGTCGACCAAGCGCTAGCGAGTGTGCCGGCCGTCCTGGCTGGTGTCCAAGCGGCGGCGTTGGATGGTGGCTGAAGGGGCGTGGTGGTCAGCTCTTGAAATTGGCTCCAGATGGGATCTGCCGCATAGAGCCCCAACTTTGTTCCGCTGGTGGCAGGGGGGACTGGCTGTGCGATCCCTGTGTTCAGAAGCGAGGTCGGGCTCTGGCAGGATAAGGTAGGGAGGGTGGTCTGCGCCCAGGCAGGGCATGCAAGCACCATGGCCAAAAGGACGCTACATTGATTTTTCACGGGTAACTTTTTAAGTTTAAAAGTATCTAGATATTACATTTTCTTCACTTTCAGTCTCAACTTGCTCAACTAGTGTCTTTGCTTTTAGTTGTTTTCTTGCTGAATTTCACCCTGATTCCGAGATGGATTAAAACAATTTAATTGCATTGTTACAATGAGTGTCTGACTGGTGTTCTGTTCTTCTACGAGAAAAATTGCTCTTGGATAGCTCCATGTCGCTTGATTGATCCTTTCATGGAGAGCGCTAATGCGCCGGAATAGCAATTTTTTTCGTGCCATTTTTTGTGCAGCCGCGACGGCAACCAGGGCTGTGCCTAAGTCGCTCCTACCGTTCTTTCTTGTGTTCGGCAGTGTGATCCCTGCTTTTGCGCAACCAGTGGGCTGGGACAGTGTTCTGCCAATCGTGGTAACAGAGCAAAGCGAGACTACGCTTTCGGGCTATCAATTGCGTATGGTCATCGATACTTCAGCGATGGCTCCTGGTGCGGCCGATCTTCGGTTCGGAGCAGATGAAGCCGGTAGCCAACTGCTGGACTATTGGATCGAGAGTGGCGCTGGCACGGCGAGCACAGCCGTGTGGGTCAAGTTGCCGACATTGCCTGCCTCGGAGAGTTTGAAAGTCTATATGTTTAGCGGCAATTCTCTTGCCTTGAGCGCGAGTACCGTCAACGTATTTGACTTCACCAATACTTCAGCGAACTCAGCGACCAATCAGGTCTCAGGCGGTAGTACAGGTGGCGTGGGCAACTCGCAACGTGGATTTCGCTTTTCGCCCTTGCAGGATGTCTTGCTGACGGATTTCGGCAAGAACGAACCCTCTGGCACCGCTCGATACGTCACTCTTTTCGATGCCAGCAGCCAAGCCATCCTGGTGCAAACGGTTGTCAGTGGCCCGGCCACCAGCTATTCCTATCAAGCAGTGCCGCAACCCATGTGGCTACGCGCTGGGACTGAGTATGTGCTGCAGATATACCAAGATGCTTCGGACGGCTACTATTTCAGTTCAACGGGACAATTGAATCCCCTGCTTCAGTACTTCGATATGCCGTACTGCAATAACTGTACGAAAGACACTTTCCCGACCAGCGCCCTCAACAATCTTCTCTACGGCTACGTAGACTTCCTGTTCCGCACCCGTCAGCTGGTGACCACTGAGCCTGCTTACCTGCTGAACGCTTTTATCGTTTCGGCCGACGTCAATCCAGTGGGGACAGGAACTGTCGCATGCACCAGCCCTGTGGCTTTGAACGCTAGCAGTACTTGCACCGCCAACCCAGCTACTGGTTACCGCCTGGCGGGCTTTGGGGGAGACTGCACCGGCATGACGTGTGACTTGGTGAACATTCAGGCTGATAAGTCGGTAGCGGCCAATTTCGTTCCGCTGGAGTTCACCATCGCAGGCAGTGTGAGTCCTAATGGAAGTGGGGTCATCAGCTGCGTGAGTCCGGTCAATTACGGACAAACGGCAACGTGCACCGCCACCGCGAATCCAGGCCATGTATTTGCCGGATTCACTGGAGATTGCACTGGCATGTCATGCAGCTTGACCGACGTGCAGTCTGACAAAGAGGTGATCGCCAATTTCAATGCGTTATCTCCCCTAGCGCCGCAAGCTATTCCATCACTCAGCGAATGGAGCTTGTTGTTCCTGGGCCTGCTAATAGCCGCGGGCAGTGCCAGGCGCATTCGCAGTCTCAAACGCTGAGGTGGCAGGTGGTGGTTGCGGTTGCTTGTAAGCGATAGAAGCGTTGTCAATGCAAGCGGGTGCCCGGCATGATCATATGCAGACGGCCCGCGTCCAGAGCCTTTTCGACCAGAGCATGCTCGCCGTGTTTGGCATGGTGTTGCTCCAGCGCAGCATAGGTATGGCGCAGCTGTCTGCTGGCGGCAATCTGCAGTGATGCAGATGCTTCGGAGCTCTGCAAGAGCGATACGAGCTTGTGGTGCGCGCAGCTCAGGCACTCCGCAGCGTTGGACGGCTCGTTCATGAGGGAATAGCAGTCGGCGATATTCAGGTGCGCAATGACATAGGCGGCAAGCCTGTCGTCGTCCATCACGTCGGGCTCTGGATTGGTGAGTATCCGGTGGGCCACCTGCAGCGCACGCAGATACCATCCCATGGCATGCGCCACGCATTGTGCACGGCTTGCCGCAAGCCCTTCATTGGTCAGTCGTTTCCATTCGTATAGCAGTGAGTTTTCAGGCGCATTGTGGATGCCGTGTAGATTGGTCTGGCTCATGATGTGGCTTTTCCCGAAAAAGAATCAGCGGCCAGCTTTTCAGTCTGGGCACCAGGGTGAATACGAAGAATCTGAAGAGCTCCAGGTTGCTCCATCAAAACGCAGGTCTTTTCAGTGCGTTTGCAGTGGTCTTCGACGCGCCAGAAATCGCTGTGGTTCGCGCATGCGGTCTGGCAGATCACCAGATCAGCCCTTTGGAGGCTCTGCTCTATCCGTTCGGCGGTTAGGTAAGAGTCAGCGCTTGTAATCCCTCGCTCGGAAATTGTGGAGGTAGGACATATCGAAACCAAGTCGGCGCGGGGTACTTCGCCTCGATGATCCAAGTCATCTCTGGTGTTCAGAAGCTTGCCTTCCGCTGCGCGCTCCATTGCTAATGCACGGTCGCTTTCGCTGAGTTGAGTGCGCAGGAGGGCTATCTCTGCGCGCAGGCGCTCCAGTTCATTCGCTTGCGCATGGACTTGCTCCGAGCAGCGACGCTGGAGATTGCCGTAGTGGCGCAGCAGAATTCCGTGCTCTTGCGTCAGTCCACCATCGTCATCTTCTGGGCAAGGCCCCACGTAATTGCTCCTGAGCTTGTTCCACATGCGGAGCACCACGGCGTTCAAGGAAGGTTTTTGAAGCGCTTGAGAAGTCGGCATAAGGCAGCTTTCATAATCGCAAATGATAATCATTATCATGTAAGTGCGAGGTTTGAGAAATACCCTTGAGACGGTTTGCCCCCGCCGTGATGAATGACGGGACCGATACCAAGTGCCAGGTGAAGAGTGAAGAGTGAAGGGGGGTTTGGCTCCATCTCGCTATTGGGAGCGGGCTGGGCGGGGCCGGTCAACCGGTGAGGGCAGCTAGAGTTCGATGGCTAGTTGCCGCCACTTCGCGCGCAGAGCCTGCGTATCTTTGCTCTCGCGCTGGAAATCGTTGTAGTCGCCCACATTCAGCGCCAAAGCCCTCAGAAGGTGTGAACGAATCCCTCATGCCCGCCTTGACCGCCAAAAACCGCCCGCTCCGCGTAACAAATGCTCGCCATAGCCCGAGCTATGCCTGCGCTTTGCGCCTTGATCGGGCGGCTTTTGACGGCCCTTTCGGACACGCCGGATTCATTCACACATTCTGAGTCGAACAAAGGAATGAGTTCCTGCTACAGCCACTTCCGCAGCCTCGGGCCCGGTGCTCACATTTGTTAAACCCCCCAAGCCGCGTTATCATCGCCTTGCTCCGGGGTGCCAGCCGCGTTTTACGCGGCCGGCTGAGATGGTTAAAAACCGAACCCGCCGAACTTGATCCGGTTAATACCGGCGTAAGGACGAGACCAAACATCGCCAATGGTGGCGGCCATCTCATATGGCCGCGCCGGGGCGAGCGCCGGAGTACTCTTTTTTACAGGAGACCTCCGATGAACGCCCCCGAAAAATTCCAGCAGCTGCTCACGCTTTCGCGTGAACCATTTCCCGCTTCCAGCAAATCCTACATTCAGGGATCGCGCCCGGATATGCGCGTACCCGTGCGCGATGTGAAGCTGACGAATGGCGAAGTAGCCTCGCTCTACGATACCTCTGGTCCCTATACCGACCCTGACGCGGTGATCGATGTTCGCAGCGGGCTGCCTACAGCCGCTCGCGCCAATTGGGTTACGGAGCGGGGAGATACCGAGATCTATCTCGGCCGCGAACGCGTTGCATTGGATGACGGCGGAAAGCATGAGGATCGTGATGCTGAACGCATTGCCCAATTGCGACGTGAAGCTGCGGGTCTGCAGCGTCAGCCACGCCGTGCAAGAAGCGGTGCCAACGTCACGCAGATGCACTACGCCAGGAAAGGCATCGTGACGCCCGAGATGGAGTACGTTGCGCTGCGCGAAAACGGCCGTCGCGAATGGATGGCTGACTACCTGGGCGATGCAGCGCGCCAGGCGCGCCTTGCGGGCAACAGCCTTGGAGCGGCTATTCCCCAGATCATCACACCCGAATTCGTGCGCGATGAAGTGGCACGCGGGCGGGCCATCATTCCGGCCAACATCAACCACACGGAACTGGAACCCATGGCCATTGGCCGGAATTTCCTGGTCAAGATCAATGCCAACATCGGCAACAGCGCGGTCACCAGCAGCATTGAAGAGGAAGTTGAAAAGCTGGTGTGGTCTATCCGTTGGGGCGGCGACACTGTGATGGATCTTTCTACAGGCAAAAACATCCACACCACACGTGATTGGATCGTGCGTAATTCGCCCGTGCCCATTGGTACCGTTCCTATTTACCAGGCCCTGGAAAAAGTGGGCGGTGTGGCCGAAGACCTCACCTGGGAAATTTTCCGTGACACGCTCATTGAGCAAGCGGAGCAGGGCGTGGATTACTTCACCATCCATGCCGGCCTGCGCCTGGCCTTCATACATCTTACGGCCAACCGCATGACCGGTATCGTTAGCCGCGGTGGTTCCATCATGGCCAAGTGGTGCATAGCGCACCATAAGGAGAGCTTCCTCTACACCCATTTTGAGGACATCTGCGACATCATGAAGGCCTACGATGTTTCCTTCAGCCTGGGGGACGCCCTGCGGCCGGGCAGCGGAGCAGATGCCAATGATGAAGCGCAGTTCGCCGAATTGCGCACGCTGGGCGAGTTGACCCAGGTGGCCTGGAAGCATGATGTGCAGACCATGATAGAAGGCCCCGGCCATGTGCCCATGCACATGATCCAGGCCAACATGACGGAGCAACTCAAGCACTGCCATGAGGCACCGTTCTACACCTTGGGCCCGCTCACAATTGATATTGCACCTGGCTACGACCACATTGCCAGCGCCATTGGCGCAGCAATGATCGGGTGGATGGGCACCGCCATGCTTTGCTACGTGACACCCAAGGAGCACCTGGGCCTGCCAGACCGCGATGACGTGAAGCAGGGGATCATTGCCTACAAGATTGCCGCGCACGCAGCCAACGTGGCCAAGGGGCACCCGGGAGCCCGTGTGCGAGACGACGCCATCAGCAAGGCGCGATTTGAATTCCGATGGCATGACCAGTTCAACCTCAGCCTGGACCCAGACACTGCCAAGGAGTACCACGACGAAACCTTGCCTAAGGATTCATCCAAGGAGGCGCATTTCTGCTCCATGTGCGGTCCCAAGTTCTGCTCCATGAAAATCACGCAGGAAGTTCGTGAGTTTGCAGCGGCCAAGGGCTTGACCGAACAAGATGCGCTCAAAGCCGGCATGGATGAAAAATCGGCGGAGTTTCAGGCGCGGGGTGGGGAGTTCTACATACCGATACATACCGCATGATGGATGAGTCTCCCCTGAGTCGCTAACGCGCCTTCCCCCTACGCCGGGCGCCCCCAGGGGGGCGCCACTAACGGCCTGGCAAAGCCAGCTCCGTGGTGGCCCACGTATGGCCTGCTCCGCGGCCGTCTGAGTGGGGCCCCCTCTCCCGCTTGCGGGAGAGGGAGGGGTGAGGGTTAACAGCTTATCCACGCAAACTGCGTTACGTGGCTCGAAAGGCCGAAAAAGTTGGTGACGAGGTTCTTGAATGGAGGCGCGCGACTCTAGGAGAAGCTGCAGGCCCTCACCCCAACCCTCTCCCGCGTGCGGGAGAGGGAGAAGCGTCCCGGCTGAAAGGATCGAGTGAGTCAGTGCTAGATGGAGCCGTTCCGCAGGTTTTTGACTTTGAACCCTCTCCCGCAGCGGGAGAGGGCAGGGTGAGGGAATGCGGCGTATCTTGATTAACGGAATTTTCCATAACCAGCCCCAGATACCCGGAATAAGTGGTGAGGACAACTGAGGTGAATAATCTGCATATAGTTCTGGCGGCCTACAAAGGCGAACCGGCACGCTCTCACGAATTTCTACATGTCTGAATCCAAAAACATCGGTATAGCCGGAGCTGGCTTGCTTGGCCGCCTCCTGGCCTGGTACCTGACTCGCGCGGGGCATCGCGTCTCGGTATTTGATCTTTCGCAGGGGCCGGAAGCGGTCCCGCGTAGCCAGGCTGGCGATCCCTACGTGCCCACTGCTGCGGGTTTCACCGCAGCCGGCATGCTGAGCCCGCTGGCCGAGCTCGACAATGCTGAGCCGGCCGTCGCCGCCCTGGGCTGGCGCTCCCTGGCGATGTGGACGCAGATCGCGGCTGCTCTCGGCAAGCCCGAAATGGTGCAGGCGCAAGGCAGCCTGCTGGTGGCGCACCGTGCGGACCTCGGCTCGGCGCAACGAGTGCTCGATCGCCTGCGGGCGGCTACAGCCACGCCGGAATGGACATTGGCAAGCCCCAGTGAAAACGTACAGCGGCTAGATGCAGCTGCACTGCATGCCCTTGAGCCCTCGGTCCAGGGGCCGGCACACGCCTGGTTGCTACCGGGCGAGGGCTTTATCGACAGCGTGGCCGCCATGGCCGCGTTGCATGCCCAAGCGAAGCAGGCGGATTTCCATTGGGGCCAGCGCGTGCTCGCGGTCGAAGCGGGCGAGGGTGGTGGAACGCTTCGCCTGCAAGATGGGCGAACCCTGGCGTTTGATGTGGTGGTTGATGTGCGAGGTGTGGGCGCGAAGGCTGTGATCTCGTCCTCAAACACTGGCGCGCCAGGAGCTGCAGCCGTGCGCGGTGTGCGCGGTGAGGTGATCTGGCTGGATTGCCCGGGCCACGGCCTGACGCGCCCGATTCGCCTGCTGCACCCCCGCCACAGGGTCTATATTGTTCCGCGCTCTGCACGCGACGTACTGGTAGGCGCCAGCGAGATCGAAAGCGAAGATCGGTCACCAGTCAGTCTGCGCAGCGCCACAGAATTGATGGCGGCAGCCCATAGCGTGGTGCCGTTGCTGGCCGAGGCACGTATTGTCAAGTTGGATGTCAATTTGCGCCCCGCTTTGCCCGACAATAACCCGCTCATCGAATGGGCGGGGCGCCGCCTTACCATCAATGGCCTGTTCAGGCACGGGTGGTTACTGGCACCGGCGCTTATCGAACAGGCTTTCTCAGCCGATGGCGCGCGAGCGGCGCGATTGAAACCCCTTGCCCCTGCTCGCGACGCTGACCCTGCCCTTGAGCATTCGATGCTTCCCTAGTTTGCAAAATGATAAGTATTCTGAATCCTCACCTTGATGAGCCCATGCCAGAGGCGCCTACAGTCACTATCCAGCTTGATGGGCAGGCTCGTGAGGTGCCCACTGGCAGTACGCTGGCGCAGTTGGTCGCCGCGCTTGGCCACGAGGAAAAGGCGGTCAGCACCGCGGTCAATGGCGATTTTGTAGCGCGTGCTTCGCGCCATTACGTCCTGAAAAAGGGCGATACCGTCCTTTTGTTCCAACCTATTGTGGGCGGCTAGCGTGACGGAGTCAGTCACGAGCAAATCACGAAAACTCACTCTCGGCCCACTCACCGCTCTTGTCGTCGGTTCGATGATTGGCGGAGGAATTTTTTCGATTCCGCAAAATACGGCGGCCAGTGCAGGCGCAGGGGCCACGATTCTTGCATGGGCGATCACAGGTTTGGGCATGCTTGCGCTGGCCTTCGTGTTTGTGAACCTCACCTTGCGCAAGCGGGGTCTGGATTCCGGGGTTTACGCGTACGCGCGGGCAGCTTTCGGGCCGTACCTCGGCTTCAGCTCGGCCTGGGGTTACTGGTTCATGGCCGTGCTGGGCAACGTGGGTTACTACGTGCTGCTTTTCAGCACCCTGGGTCACTATGCGCCTCTGTTCGGGGACGGCAATACGCCCACAGCGGTCGTTTGCGCGTCAGCTTTGCTGTGGGGCATGCATGCATTGGTGCTGCGCGGCATCAAGGAGGCCGCTTTCATCAACCAACTGACGACGGTGGCCAAACTGGTGCCATTGCTGCTGTTTGTTGTCCTCATCGCGCTGGCGTTTCAGCCGGCGGTCTTCACGCAGGATATCTGGGGCAGCAGCACGCCTGGGCTGGGAAGCGTGGCCGATCAGGTAAGGGGCATGATGCTCGTCACTGCCTGGGTGTTCGTCGGCGTGGAGGGGGCCAGTGTGTACTCGGCGCGCGCGGCCAAGCGCAGTCAGGTGGGCGCTGCGACGCTTTTGGGGTTCCTTTTCACCCTGACGCTGATGGTGGCTGTGAGCCTGCTTTCATTGGGGGTCATGTCACAACCCGAATTGGCCGGTCTGAAAAATCCTTCCATGGCCCATGTCCTTGCGCACGTGGTCGGGCCATGGGGAGCGGCGATGATCAGTCTGGGTTTGCTGATTTCGCTTTCAGGCGCCTTGCTCTCGTGGCTGCTGCTGTCGTGCGAAACGCTCTACATGGCCGCGCGCGATGGCGCAGCACCGCACTGGCTGGCGAAGGAAAACGCTCACGGTGTACCCGTCAACGCCATGTGGCTGACCAGCGGATGCGTGCAGATTTTTCTACTGATCACCTTGCTCAGCAGCTCTACCTACCTGTCCTTGGTCAACCTGGGTACTTCCATGATCTTGCTGCCCTATACCTGGGCAGCGCTTTACGGCTTGCTGCTGGCATGGCGGGGCGAAGGCTACAGAGCGGCCGACAGGCTTTTACGGCAGCGCGATGTGATCATTGCCTCCCTTGCCGTGCTTTATGCATTGTGGCTGTTGTATGCGGGGGGCATGAAATACCTGCTGCTTTCAGCACTTTTGTATCTACCTGGCGCGCTTTTGTATGCCTGGACTCGCAAAAACGAAGGCGCTGCGCTATTTACACGAGGCGAATGGCCGGTGTTTTTTCTGGTGTTGGCTGCCGCCGCCGTCGCTGGCTGGGGACTGCGCCAAGGCTGGCTTCATTTATAAGAATGGCTGCAATCGGATTCGTCCGAGTCGAAAGGAGACAGCATGAAAACTGATCACGCTGAAATAGTCGGTAAAGATGGAGCGGACCAATGGTCTGTGGGCGATGTGGCACTCACGAGCAGGTTCTTGCTTGGCACTGCCGGATATCCTTCACCTAAAGTGTTGGGGGACGCCATTGCCGCGTCTGGTTCGCAAATCATCACCGTAGGTCTCAAAAGGCAACTTGCTGCGGCAGGCGACAACGGGTTCGTGGAGATGATTCGCAGCGCCATGAAGCAACATGGCGCTCGTTTGCTGCCCAATACTGCTGGCTGCACGACGGCCCGCGAAGCCATACAGTTGGCTCATATGGCACGCGAGCTGTATGACACTCCATGGGTCAAGTTGGAGGTCGTGGGAGATGAATACACGTTGCAGCCAGACCCGATTGAACTGGTGGAAGCGGCTCGTCAACTGGCCAAAGACGGCTTTACCGTGTTTCCGTACTGCACGGACGATCTGGTCACGGCCAAGCGTCTTCTGGACGTGGGTTGCCCGCTGCTCATGCCCTGGGGAGCTCCCATAGGCTCGGGTCAGGGCCTGCTCAATCCCTTCGCCCTGCGTACCTTGCGTGCTCGCCTTCCTGGCGTGGTGCTGATTGTGGACGCGGGCATAGGCGCTCCCAGCCACGCGGCCCAGGCCATGGAACTGGGTTTTGATGCCGTCTTGCTCAATTCCGCCGTCAGCCAGGCCAGCGACCCCGTGCGAATGGCGCACGCCTTCGGGCAAGCTATCACCGCTGGGCGTACCGCCTACCTCGCGGGTGTCATGGCTCGCCAGGATTTTGCGGTGGCCACCACTCCGGTCGCCGGCAATCCGTTTCTGATCGGGGACTGAAGTGCAGTTTGAAAAACCTCCGATTGTCTGGAGCATCGCTGGCAATGACAGCGGGGGCGGCGCAGGGCTGTCTGCAGATCAACGTGCCGCCACCGCTTTCGGAGTGCACTTGTGCCCTGTGGTGGCTGCCATCACAGCGCAGAGTTCGGTGGGAGTGGCGCATATTGAACCTACTTCGTCCGAGGTGCTGGAGGCGCAGCTTGCGGCGCTGGCCGAAGATATGCCGCCTGCAGTGATCAAGACCGGCATGCTGGGCAACGCCTCCAATGTGATGACGGTGGCGCGCTGGGTAGACAGGCTTCGCGAGCGCGGGACAGTGGCGCTGGTGATCGATCCGGTGCTGGGCTCCACGACGGGTGCGTCCTTCGCCAATGAGTCCATGGTTCAGGCGTACCGAGAATGGCTTCTACCGCGTGCGACGCTGATCACACCCAATGAGAGCGAGGCCAGGAGGTTGGCCGCTGATGGTGGAAATGCCTCGTCAGCCCTCACGCCAACCACTGAATCCATTCCCACCATCGCCCGTAACTTGCGGGCTTTGGGCGCCGCAGCCGTTGCGGTTACCTGCGGCGACACCTCCTCCTTATCCGGTCAATCGGTCGACTGGGTGGATACCCCCCACGCTGCGGGCTGGCTAGCGCTGCCGCGTGTCGATACCGCTAACAACCACGGTACAGGCTGCACCTTTGCCACCAGTGCGGCGGCGGCCATGGCTTTGGGGTTTGTTGCTGCCGATGCCCTGGTGCTGGCCAAAATGGCCACTACCCATGCGCTGCTTCATGGTTATGCGGCCGGGCAGGGCGCTGGACCCGTCGCCTCACGTACGGGCTTCGCAAACATCCCTGAATTGATGCCCCAGATGTCGTGGGGTGAGAGGTTCGAGTTCAGAGACGACATACCCGCAGTTTCCGCCTCTCAGCGCGAATTGGATCTTTACGCCATCGTCGATTCCGCCGATCGCGTGGTGCAGGTAGTGGCTGCAGGGATCAAGACCGTCCAGCTACGAGTCAAGGAGCCACCTGCGCCTGATGATGCCTGGTGGTCTGCAACTCGCGAAGCGATTCAAAAATCGGTAGCAACTTGCCGCTCCGCAGGAGCTTTGCTGATCGTCAACGACCATTGGCGACTGGCCCACGAGTTGGGCGCGAGTGCCGTGCACGTGGGGCAAGAAGATCTGCTGGCCTTGGGCGACGCGGGCCGCGCTGAGCTTGCAAGTACGGGAATGCGGGTAGGGGTCAGCAGTCACAGCCTGTGGGAGTTAGCTCGGGCCCGGAGCTTGAACCCCCTGTATGTGGCCTGTGGCCCGGTTTGGCCCACTTTGACCAAGGCCATGCCCTGGCGCCCTCAAGGCCTGGACAACCTTGCCTGGTGGGTTCAGATGGCCGGCGTGCCCGTAGTGGCCATTGGTGGAATTCTCGAACCAGGTCAGTTAACCCTCGCAGCGCAAAGCGGCGCAAGCGGAGTGTGTGTAGTACGCGGCCTCGGAGACGATCCTTCGAAGACTGTGCCTGCTTGGCAGGAGGCCCTGGTCAAGGGCCGCGCCGAACCATCACTGCCCATTCCATCGCTGCCGCATCCGTCCCTTGACACTACAAGCTGATCTTCCATGGCCGAGCCCTCCTTGATTCACCAATACGTACGCGTGCTCACCATCGCCGGGTCTGACTCCGGGGGCGGTGCTGGCATTCAAGCAGACTTGAAAACTATCGCCGCGCTGGGCTGCTATGGCATGAGCGCGATCACGGCTTTGACGGCGCAGAATACGCGTGGAGTGACCGCTATTCATTCCGCACCGCCAGAATTTCTGGCGGCTCAGATTGATGCTGTGATAGGAGACATTGGCGCGCATGCTGTCAAGATTGGCATGCTGCACAGTCCTCAGATAGTGAGCACAGTCGCCCAAGCGATTGATCGCCATGCCTTGTCTAATGTGGTGCTCGATCCCGTGATGGTGTCGGCTACCGGTGCGCCCCTGATTGAGACTGCGGCAGTGCAGGCCGTGGTGCATGAGCTTTTCCCACGTGCTGTCGTCATCACTCCGAACGTAGACGAAGCAGCGCTGCTTTTAGGAAGGCCAATCAAGAGTGTGGGGGAACTGGCGCCGGCTGCGCGAGCCTTGATGGATTTGGGGGCACGTGCCGTGCTGTTGAAAGGCGGGCATCTTCCTGGTGAACAGGTATTTGACTATCTGGTACTGGCGGGGGGAAATGGGGAGCCTGTCATGCATGAAATGCGTTCTGCGCGCATTCATTCTCGCAATCTTCACGGAGCAGGTTGCACGCTATCTTCTGCCCTGGCTTCTTACATCGCCTTGGGCTTGCCGCTGCAGCGCGCGGTGGAGTCTGCCAGAGACTATGTTCAACAGGCGTTGGCGGCGGGGGCTGACGTGCGTACAGGGGAGGGCGTTGGTCCGCTGAATCACGGTTTTGCGCCATCCCCTCTACTAAAACTGCAGGCCTGAAACTTTTTACGGCTTTAGGTCCCGCAGGTTCTCTACCGGTTTACTTCTGACCGAACTTCAGTTTGGCGTCTGCAACGCACTTGTCTTTAGCAGCACCAGACATGGCATCGCAACGCTCAGCAGCAGCCTTGTAGTTGGCTTCATTTTTCTCTACGGCGGCATCTTTGCGAGCCTCAGCCACGTTAGCTGCTTGCGTGGTTGGGTTATTGGCAGGCGTTGCTGCAACTTTGGCAACCTTGGCGTTTTCCTTCGCGGTCACGTGGGCTGCATTAGCGTCTTTCTTGCACACATCTTTGGCATTGCCGCTCAGGTCATCACACTTTTCTTTGGCCACTTCATAGTCAGCGTCGGCCTTGGCCACGCGTGCTTTGTTCTGGTTGCGTTCAGTTGGGTTTTGACGTGCTTCCAGTTCAGCCTTCGAAACTTTTTCAGCGCCTTCAGCTTGTTTTTTGCAGACGTCTTTGGCGTTTCCGTTCATAGAGTCGCATTGAGCTTTTGCAGACTTATAGGTCGCGGCAATTTGATCTTTCTCCGCGTTATATTCAGCTTTGGTCAGAGCAAAGCTGCTGCCTGCGAAAAGGCTTGAAGCGACGAGAGCGATCAGGGCAGGTGAAAATTTCATGTGTACTCCTATTTCTGCGTTTAGCGGCGAAAACGTGCCGTGAGAAGAACTGTATTTGCGCAACAGTTCAGAGGCGGTAAGCGCTGGCGACAAGGTCACGTCGGTCAAGGACTACGGCTGCTTGTAGGTCAATTGCCTACTCGCTGGTCAACACTTGAGTACTATGGCGTTCTCGAGAGGGGGATTTCATGGATCAACTGGATTCAGTGGTTGTTGGCGCTGGCGTTGTGGGGCTTGCGGTAGCGCGTGCACTCGCACTTCAGGGGCAAGAGGTGCTTGTCTTGGAATCTGCCGCCGCCATCGGTACAGGAACGAGCTCACGCAATAGTGAGGTCATCCACGCCGGCATCTATTACCCTCCAGGTTCACTTAAGGCCGCTCTGTGCGTGCGCGGTAAAGCGCTTCTGTATGCTTACTGCGAGCAGCGTAGCCTGCCTCATCGCCGGTGCGGAAAGCTGATCGTGGCCACGAGCTCCGCCGAACTCTCGGCTTTGCAGACCATCCGCGATCGCGCAGTTGCCAACGGCGTGCAAGACTTGCTGCTGCTAACCCGTGACAATGCGCGCGCTTTGGAGCCAGCGCTCGAATGCTTGGCAGCGCTGCATTCCCCCTCTACAGGTATCGTGGACAGTCACGCTCTGATGCTGTCACTGCTTGGTGATCTGGAGCAGGCCGGTGGATTGCTCGCTCCCAATTCGGAGTTATTGCATGTGAGGCTGAACGCAGCACCTGTACCTTACCCCCACGTGCTCACTATGGCAGATGGCACCCAGTTGGCGGTGCGCCAGCTTATCAATGCTGCAGGATTGAGAGCTCCAGAATTGGCGAGCCGCTTTGCTGGCTTGGATGCTCGTCACGTACCCTCTTCGTGGTTCGCGAAAGGCAACTACTTTATTCTGGGGGGCAGGGCGCCGTTCTCACATTTGATCTATCCGGTACCTGAAGCAGGCGGGCTGGGCGTGCACCTGACGCTGGATCTTGGCGGGCAGGCCAAGTTCGGCCCGGATGTGCAGTGGGTAGAGTCAGCTGACGATCTTCAAGTAGATTCTGAACGCGGAAATAGCTTCTATGCCGAAGTCCGCAAGTATTGGCCTGGACTGCCCGACGGTGCGCTGCAGGCAGGGTATGCCGGCATTCGTCCCAAGATCAGCGGGCCAAATGAACCGGCAGCAGATTTCTGTATTCAGGGGCCTCGCGAACACGGAGTACCTGGCCTGGTCAATCTTTTCGGTATTGAATCGCCGGGCCTCACCGGTTGCCTGGCGATTGGTGAGCACGTTGCACGTCTATTGTCGGCAGACGTTTCTAGGGCGTGTTAACACTAAATTCACCCCCGCGCCGGGACTTGCCGGGTCGTAGTGCAAGGCGTGTCGTGCCGCCAAGGTGCGATCCTTGGCAAGAGGCGCAACGCAGCAATGCGACCCGGCAAGGCCCGGCCCGAAGGGTGAGGCACTGGCAAACCGCACTCTGCGTTGCCTACGCCGGCCGCGCAAACCTCGCCGGGTGTCCAACCCGACTGCGGTTTGCGCCTTGATTGCGGCTAGCCAGTGCGCCACGCGGGGGTGAATTTAGTGTTAACACGCCCTAGTCGTTGATTTCTGGCTCCACGAGCTTCGCGAGCTTGCGCAGAGACTCCTGCCAACCCAGGTAACAGGCCTCCGCAGGAATCACGTCAGGCACGCCACTCTGCGCTATGGTCACTTCAGTGCCGACCAGCACTGCCTTCAAATCCACCGTGACTGACATTTCGCCAGGCAAATTGGGATCATCGAACTTGTCTGTGTAGACAAGGCGTTTTCCGGGAACGAGTTCCACATAGGTCCCGCCAAAGGAGTGGCTATGGCCTGTGGTGAAATTCTTGAACGACATCCGATGTTTTCCACCGACCCGCGCGTCGAGTTCGTGCACCGTGCAGGTAAACCCAAACGGAGGCAGCCAACTGGCGATGGCGTCAGCCTCCACGAAGGCCCGATAAAGTTTCTCAGGTTTGGTCGCGAAGACGCGGTGCAGGCGGATCGTGTTGGGCATAGCAATATCCTTGAGTACTTCAGTGCATCTGTATCTACTGTTTCGCGGTGGCCACCAATGTTGTGTTCTGGAGAACACATTCCGATGTCTTTCGAAACTCAGACCCGCAAAGCAGCCGGGCATTAGACGTTTCTTTTCACCGCTTATGTGATCGTATGGCTCTCTAAGCTCGTCGTCAAACGAAGCTCCGTTTGAATAATCCGCACCGCACTGGCTGGGAATGGCGTTGCTCCGACTACTGGCTACGGGCTGCAGTAGGCGCCACCTAAGTCGGGTAAGTACCAGGACGGAAAATAGTCTTGTCCACCGTTTCGATGCGCGTGTGGCCGCTGAAGGCCATTGTTACATCCAGTTCCTTGTGAATGATCTGCAGCGCCCTGGTTACACCAGCTTCACCGGCCGCCCCAAGGCCGTAGAGGAAGGCCCGGCCAATATAGGTTCCGCGTGCGCCTAGTGCCCAGGCTTTCAGCACATCTTGCCCACTGCGGATGCCGGAATCCATGTGCACCTCGATTTTCGAGCCTACCGCATCCACGATGGCGGGCAGGGCGGTGATGGTGGAGGGCGCTCCGTCTAATTGGCGGCCACCGTGGTTGCTCACGACGAGTGCATCAGCACCGGTATCGACTGCGAGTCGCGCATCTTCCGGCTCCATGATGCCCTTGACGATGATTTTGCCACCCCAACGTTTTTTGATCCATTCCACATCGTTCCAACTTAAGCGTGGGTCGAACTGGTCAGCTGTCCATGCGCCGAGATTGGCCATGTCCGTGACGCCTTTTACGTGGCCATGGATGTTGCCAAACTTGCGTCTGGGTGTACCCAGCATGCCAAGGCACCACCGGGGCTTTGTGGCCAGGTTGATGAGGTTGGCCAGCGTGGGCTTGGGCGGTGTCGAGAGTCCGTTTTTGATGTCCTTGTGTCGCTGGCCCATGATCTGCAGATCCAGAGTGATCACCAGCGCGCCGCAGCCGACCGCTTTGGCGCGGTCGATCAGGCGTTCGATGAAGTCGCGGTCACGCATTACATACAGTTGGAACCAGAATCCGGGGCCCGCATGCTGAGCCACGTCTTCGATGGAGCAGATGCTCATGGTTGATAGTGTGAACGGCACGCCGAACTTCTTGGCTGCCCGTGCCGCTGCGATCTCCCCGTCGGCATGCTGCATGCCAGTGAGCCCTGTGGGGGCGAGGGCGACCGGCATCGTGACCGGTTGCCCGATCATGGTGGTCGCGGTGGAGCGACCATCCATGTTGACCGCCACACGCTGGCGCAACAACATTTTCTGAAAATCCGATTCGTTGGCTCGGTAGGTACTTTCCGTCCAGCTGCCAGAATCAGCATAGTCGTAGAACATGCGCGGCACTCGACGCCGCGCCATCTGGCGCAAATCCTCAATACAGGTGACTTTGCTCAAATCGGTCATAGTTCGTATTTTCCTCTGAACGAGAATCGTAAGCTCATTTCATCTTGATCCGCCTTGCGCTGCATCTCTATCATCGACCCGCGCTTCCCGCCAGAGTTTTGAACACAGTCCCTATCCATGAATTTATTTGAACTCGTTGCAAGCTATGGTTATGCGGCTGTTGCCATAGGGTGCTTGCTGGAAGGCGAGGCCGTTTTGCTTCTGGCAGGGTTTGCTGCGCACCGGGGTTACCTGGATTTTGCCGTGGTGATTGCGGTGGCCAGCGCGGCCGGTTTTGCAGGAGATCTGTTCTTCTTCTGGCTTGGGCGCAGGCATGGCCCGAGCCTGATCGCCAGATGGCCTATGCTGCTCCGTCAGCGGGAAAAAGTGGACGGCTGGATTGTGCGCTATCGTGCAGCGGTGATCATCGCCGTGCGTTTTACCTATGGGTTTCGTATTGCAGGGCCCGTGATGATCGGTATGTCCAGCACGCCGCTGTCTGCTTTTGTCTTATTCAATGCCGTTGGGGCGCTTTTGTGGGCTACCCTTTTTACCAGTTTGGGTTGGTTTTTTGGGGAAGCAGCGCAGCGAATACTTGGCCATATGCACCATCTTGAAAAGTGGCTGGCACTGGGCTTATTCAGCGTTGGCTTGATCTTTGCAGCTTTTCGCTGGTGGCGCTCGCGCCGATAATAGGCCTCTAAGCGAATCTTCAAAACCTTAGTGATCGAGAGAGAGATCGCGAGGTCTATTGGTCGCTCGTCCCACGTACCGCTATACCAGGCCAAGGCCATGTCCACTACTTTTGCTCCAGCCCCGGATGCGCTCGCGCAGGGTCCGGCGCTGCACGCGTTTTGCCACGCCTTGCCCAAGGTTGAATTGCACTGCCATTTATTGGGTGCGATCCGCCAGGCCACCTTTCATGAGCTCGCCAGACGTTCCGGGGGCATCAGCGCAGAGCAAATCGACGGTTTGTTTGCCCATGGCGAGAAACGCCAGGGTGCAATCCCAGGCTTGCGAGCACTCGAAAATCACGTGTTGCGCCAGCCGGATGACCTGTATCGCCTCACGCGTGAATACCTGGCAGATGCCCGTGCGCACAACGTGCTCTACACGGAGTTTTTCTGGAACCCCACGGGCGTGGTCCAGCACTCGGGGTTGTCGTATGCGGTGCTGCAGGATGCCATTGTCCAAGCCATTCTCGACGCCGAGCAAGATCTGGGCATTGTGGGCCGCCTGGTGCCCGCCATAGATAGAGAAGCTCCTCCTCAGGCCGCGGTGGAAATGGTGGAGTGGATGACCGCCGCGCGCCGAGACGAAGTGCCAGGCATTGGCATTGACTACCGCGAAGCCCTGGGTCCTCCTGAACTATTCGTGCAGGCGTATGCCGACGCACACCAAGCTGGATTGAAGACCACTGCACACGCCGGCGAATTCGGACTGCCCTGGACTCATGTTGAGACTGCCTTCGACACACTGAAAGTCGACCGAATCGATCATGGCTATACCGTGGTTGACAACCCTGAGCTCACTGCGCGCATGCTTGAGCGCGGCATTGTATTTACGGTTGTTCCGGCCAATTCCTACTATTTGCGAACAATGCCCCCCGACCGCTGGGCACTTGACCACCCGATTCGCCGCATGCTTGCCCTGGGCTTCAGAATTCATCCCAATAGCGACGACCCTACGCTGCACAACATCACACCCACGCAAGCCTGGGCGATGATGGTCGAGCAGTTCGGCTGTGCGCCGTCGGATTTACGCGCACTCATGCACAACGGCCTCGATGGCGCCTGGATGGACACCAGGCGCCGTGAGGCTTGGCGGTCTGCATGGGACGCCCAGTTCGATCAACTATTGCAAGAGCATTTTCCGCATAAGCCGGCACTCTGATGCCATTTTGCTTGTGCCCAATTTCTTTTCGGAGCCTTCTCATGACTGACATTCTTCGCCGCACCATTTTGGCCGCAGCCGTTGTGGCCTGCGCGGGCACCGCCCACGCTCAACCTGCATGGCCGACTGCCAAGCCCATAACCTTGATCGTGCCGTTTACAGCGGGTGGCGCGACCGATGGCATCGCCCGCCTTTTTGCACAGAAGCTGGGTGAACAGATAGGCCAGTCCGTTGTGGTGGATAACGTAGGCGGAGGAGGGGGCGCTATTGGCACTCAAAAAGCTGCCAAAGCCAACCCCGACGGCTACACCATTCTCATGGCCGTCGACAGCCCCGCAGCTATCGCACAGTTCGTGAACCCAGATGCGGTGAAGTACGACACCCAGCGCGACTTCGCCCCCGTGGGCATGTTGGCCATACAGCCTCTGGTCATCTTGGGTCGGCCAGGTTTGGCTGCCAATTCGTTCAAGGATGTGATCGCACAGGCCAAAGCTGAGCCAGGCAAGCTGACGTATGCCACCTCCGGCATCGGCACCATACTGCACCTGGCCATGGAGCGTTATCAACAGCAGGCAGGCATCAAGCTGTTGCACGTGCCGTATCGTGGAGGCGCGCAGGCCATTACCGATTTGATCGGAAACCAGGTGGACATGGCCATCTTGCCTTCTGGCTCGGCTATTCCTCAGATTACGAGCAAGAAAGCCAAGGGCCTGGTGGTGACCGACGGCCGCAGACTTGCCGCGCTGCCGGACGTGCCTTCGATCACCGAACTGCCTGGGTTCAAGGATCTTTCAATCAATTCCTGGATAGGTGTTTTTGCACCGGCCAAGACTGCGCCCGCCGTGGTTGAAAAACTCAACCAGGAGATGAACAAGGTGATGCAGCTGCCTGAAGTGCGCGCCAAGTTCGCTGAACTCGCTATCGTGCCGGGCAGCGGCACGGCCGCTCAATTTGGCGCCTTCGTTAAAAACGAACAAGCTCGCTACGAACGCATCGTGCGCGACGCCAACATCCGCGAGTAGATAGCGGATAGATGGCCCTCACCGAGTCTTCAAGTCATACCCACCGGTCCGAACAAGTTGATCAAGATCCTTTTTGACCGCGATCCAATCTAGATCGGGCCTCGGACCTTTGGGATATTCATGTGCGACTTCATAAAAGGTCCGGCCCTGCCAATCCCTGGTGATGATCAGCTCCAGTTGGTCCTTTGGACTGAATAGATTCAAGATCGACCTGATGACAGCTGCTCCACTGAAAGCGGCCCCGTGCAGGACTGACATGCCGTCATGCCTGGGCTGGACGAGCGCCGCTTTAGCTAAGTCTTGCCTCAGTTCGCGCAAGATCTCTGTGAGCATGTGCACATAGCCCCATTCGGCGACCTCCGTTATCAACCTTCTTCCGGCAGTGTTCTGCTCGAAGAGGGCTTTCTCTCTCTCCTGCGCGCTAAGCAGCTTGCACAATCTTGAGAACGGATTGATATGGCCTTTTCTAGCAACTAGCGTGAGTACACTGTCATCTGCCGTAGTCTTCTCGACAATAGCATTCGCAATCTCACCTGGGCTGAGCTTTTCCAAAAGCATGAATAACACGTCAAGTCGCTCATCTGCACTTAACGTCAGGGCCGTGTTGAGAGACTTCGAAGTTGCAAGTATGACCGTATCAACGTGCTCTGGTGCAAGGCTGTCTAGCAACGCCTTTATCACACTCAGGCTGCTCTCTTGAACCGCGACCATGAAGGTCGTTACGTCGCGTTCGTCTCTAGCGAGTAGGGCCTGAGCACGCTCCGCTGGAGTAAGCCGATTCACCAATGTTCTGATTTGCTCTTCTTTGATAAGGTCTGGTTGATATGAATTGACCACATTTCGGAGGTCTACGAAAACTTTCCAGAGAGCCCGAGCCTCATCGTTCGGGGTTACGTACAGCAGACCCCGCACGTTCACATGGCGCGAACGCTCTGCCCACCACTGGGCACTCTGGCCAGCATTGTCTGTCTCTCGGAGGAGCTCCTCTCTGTCTTTCGCATCAGACAGCGACTCCAGCAAGTACTTAACGGTCTGCCAACTGGCAAAGCGCGCCGCGTACATCATGACATTCCCCCCATCAACATCCTTCTCAAAGATGAGGTTCTTCCTGTTTTCATCTGTAGCCAGCCCAGCCAACAACTTTTCAATGGTGCTAGCACCATCTGAGTGCGCTGCATGCATCAGGGCATTTACTCTACTGCCATCTTTCTCGATGATGTGCTTTTCCCTGACAAGACCTGGAGGCAGTCCAGCCAACAACTTCTCTACTGTGCTCGCACTGTTCCAGCGCGCTGCATGCATCAGAGCAGTCTGGCCCAAGAGATTTTTCTCCAAGATGAAATCTTTCCTGTGTTGATCGTCAGGCAGCCCAGCCAACAACTTCTCAACTGTGCTCCCAGTGTTAGTGTCCGCTGCAAATATCAGAGCAGTCCCGCCCATGAAATTTTTCTCTAAGATGAAATCTTTCCTGTGTTGATCGTTAGGCAGCGCAGCCAACAACTCTTCCATGATGTCTATATGGCCCTGGTTGGCCGCGTACATCAAAGCGGTCTCGCCGTACGGATTTTTCTGTACGATGAAACTAGTCTTTTGCTCTCCTTCAGGCAACTCACCCAACAATACCTTGATCTGGTTCACGTTACCCGTTCGGCATGCGGTGAAGAAGTCATTGACGCGCTGACTGTGATCCCGGACATTGGGAATTGCTCCGCCAGCCTGGAGCGACACCATCGAGTTGTCCGTCATTCCATGCGATGTAAGTGCAACTGACTCAGAATTGGGCTTTGCCCGTTTGACAATGGTTGTCGTGACGGCGAGCTGCTCTGAGTGGTCGGGGAAGCGCATATCCTTAGCAGGCGCGCCTTCGCCATTTCCGACTTGGACGCTCGCTCCGTTAGGAGTGGTGACTGGCGCAGTGTTGAACACTCCAGACGCGGAAGTGCTAGACGCTGAACTCGAAAATGACGAGGTAGTTACGCTTGAGCTAGAAGGTTGCATGGCGCTTGCTTAATTGAAGATGTACTGCGATGGTTCGAGCCCCCTTGCGCCTGGGCCGAGGGGTTCCCAGAAACTTGACACCCCGGCTTTTCCAATGAGATTGCACTCACCGAAGGGGCAAATGATGATCACTGACCCGAGAGAATTCCATCAAAATAATCCTTCAATGCAGTCCAACTTTGCCGCTGACTTACGGTGACATAAAGAGTTCTGTGCGACCGAAGCCGAGTGTGGATCAGCTGGTGCTGGTTCTCTGGTCCGAACCGCTCCACGATGACACGGACTGCGCTTTCACTAGCGCCAGCAGCCAAGCTCAGAGCCGAATGGTTGTCATGCCTGTAATGGAGGACAGCATTTTTAGCGCTGGTTTCATTCAGCGCGCCCAAGATCACTCTGAGCACGTCCACGTGGCCTAGCTTGGCAACCTGCATCACTATCGTCTCATATTGCCTTGTATTCGCGTGAAGGGCTTTTTCGATCTGCGCCGGGGTGAGCATTTCGAGCAATTGCGAGAACAGACGTACATCGCCTTTTTTTGCAACTATCGCTAATGCGGATTCACCATTGGTCGTCCTCGCGACAATAGCGTCCGCACGCTTACGTGGACTGAGCCTATTCACTAGATGGAGGATCACCGACCCATCATCAGCTGCATCCGGAGACGTCAGGGCCGTGATGCCGTAACGAGCTCGCCCGGAGATGGCCTCGTCAACATCGGCCTGATCGAGCCTTTCCAGCATCGCATCAATGGCCTCGATATGAGAGCGGGAAGCAGCATGCCGCAGCGCTGTCTGGCCGTAACCATTGCTCGCGAAGATGATTTCAACCCTGTCTTTATACGAGCCGAGCCTATCCAATAGCAGGGTAATCACGTTCGCGCGGTTTTTTCCAGCAGCAAACATCAGAGCCGTATGGCCACCAGGGAACCCTCTCTCATGCGTTGTACGCATCGTGCTACTTGCCAGTGTCGTCGCAAGCATGATGGTCTTGACATGAGCTGATTCGAGGTTGGCTAATAAAGCTTCGATCACGTGCACATCGCCTATTTGAGCCGCCACCATCAAGGCCGTGCAGCTGGCGGCGTCTCTAGCGAGCAGGGCCTGAACGCGCTCCTCTGCACCGAGCGGTCCGAGCAATTCACCGAGGTGGGGTAGATCGCCCTCGCGTATAGCGCGGTGGAGCTCTTCGCTGAAGTCCTGGGTACCCTGAATCAGCTGGGGCTGTATGGTGCGCTCTGCCTGGATGATGCCGGATTGGAGCGGTTGCTCCGGTTGCGCCGGTTGCGTAGGATTGGGCGCGAGCAAAACGGCCGACGATGCCCTAGCCTGACTCGGCCCAGCATTCACCCGCATCGGATGCCGTGGCGCTTTGGAAGGCAAAGCGGAAAGTGGACCGTCGGCTAAACCTGACACCTCACCCAATGGGCTAGAGGCCTCAGGGCCGCTCATTCTTGCCAGGTCGGCATTCGACTGCTTGCCAGCGGGCTCGCCCAGCAACTTCGTCAAGTTTGCAATGCCCCGCGGTGTTGCAATCATCAGGGCAGTCATGCCCTTTTTATTCTTCTGGGAGAGGAGCTTCTGCTTGTCGTCTTCGTTGGGCAGCGCAGCCAGCAATGCCTCCACGGTGTCTGCATCGGCGCGGTGCGCTGCAAACGTCAAGGCAGTCATGCCCAATTTATCCTCCTCGAAAAGGAGCTTTGCTCTATCTCGTGCGTTGGGCATCCCTGCCAGTAATGCTTTCACGACGTTCGCACTGGCCCGACGCGCCGCGACCATCAGGGCCGTCACACCGTCGTTATCCTTTTCCAAGAGCAAAGTCTTCCTGGCTTGCTCGTTAGGCAGCGAAGCCAGCAACGTCTGCACGGGGTTCGCAGAGGCCCCTTGCGCCGCATACATCAGGCTAGTCCTACCTCGCTCATCCTTCTCGGAGATGAAAATCTGCTTCGCGGTCTCTTCAGCTCGCTTCGTTTCTCTTTCGCTCCGGATGATCAGAGAAGTCCAGCCGTCCGGCTGCATCTTGGGGATGGACCGGCTCTGCGCTAACCCGGCCAGTAGCTGCTTCATCGTTTCCAAGTGACCTCCGGTCGCTGCATGCATCAGAGCATTGACGCCGTGCTTGTTCTTGTGCAAGATGAACTCGTTTTTTTCCGTTTTGTAAGGCGACGCGGCCAGTAACTCTTTCACCGCGTTCACATGTCCTCCGCTCGCCGCAACCATTAGAAACGTACTGCCGTCCTTACTCTTCTTGAAGAGCAATGCCCGCTTCGATTTCTCGTCAGCCAGCCCGGCCAGCAATTCTCTGATCTGGTTCACGTCGCCGGTTGCGCATGCGGTCAAGAAGTCATTTAAGCGCTGACTGTGATCCTGGACATTTGCAATTGCTCCGCCAGACTGGAGCGACACCATGGAGTTGTCCGTCATCCCATGCGATGTGAGTGCAACTGACTCAGAATTGGGCTTTGCCCGTTTGACAATGGTTGTCGTGTCGGCGTGCTGCTCTGTGTGGTCGGGGTACTGCGTATCCTTTGCAGGCCCGCCTGTGCCTGTTCCTACCTGGATGCTCGCTCCGCTAGGAGTGGTGACTGGCGCAGTGTTGGGCGCCCCAGACTCATAAGTACTAGACGCTGGACTCGGATATGACGAGGTAGTTACGCTTGAGCTGGAAGTTTGCATGGTGCTTGCTTAATTTAAGTTGTACTTCGATGGTTCAGGACCCCCTTGCGCCTGCGCAGAGGGGTGGCCAGAAACTTGACACTTAAACTAAGTAACGCTCAGCCCAAAAACGTTCCCTCGAAAAAAAACTCACGGCGAACGTTGCGGTCATATCTGCCCGTATTGCTACCTGAAAGCGTGTGTTTGAGCGATTTGAAGTCGCTGCAAAACACCTTGATCGCGCCAAACTTTTACGGCATTTGCTCTTCAGATTTCCCACGGCACCAATGGGTGGATTAGTAAAGACGGCAGCGGTTCAGCTGCCCAATCCGGTACTTTCGTTAAAACTGAGCAGGCGAACTACGAACGCATCGTGCGCGACGCCCATGTCCGCGAATAGTTGAGGCGTGTTCGAGGCCTGGTAGCTGCGGTCTCGCGGCGTGAATTCACACTGCCTGACTAGGCGGCCAGCTCATCAGGCAGCCTGATGCTTCAAAAATCAGGCAGTTGCTGATTGACGGAAGAGCCGCAGCCAGACCCCACCTGCCACGAGCAAAGACAGCATCAGCAGACCCCACTCTGACAGCGTAGGAATGCTAGCGAGGGCTGGAGTGGAGACTACGTTCAAAGTGACGCCGGTATCTCCCAGGCTGCTTCCTCCATCGGTCACCAGCAGGCCAGGGACAAGAATCAGGGTGAACGAACCTTGCGACGGCGCTGTAATACGCACGCTGACCGTGCAGCTGCCACCCGCAGGGATGCTGCGGCCCGCGGGCAGAGTCACACTGTTTCCACCCGCCACCGCCAACGGCACGGCACTGCCGATGCACGTGGTGGTGACATCAGGCGTCCCCGCGACGGTGACACCCGTAGGTAAGGTCACGACCAATGGCTGGGTCAAGGCGGAGTCTGTGTCGCCAGGGTTGGCGAGCGTCAAAGTCAGCACCGTCTGGCCGCCTGGAACAATGGTAGACGGGGAGTAGGACTGGCTCAGCACCGGGGTGCTGGGCAGTGGGTTACACGCCGACCGGAGCACAGTGTTGCTGTCGAGTGTGACCGCAGCGTTCAAGGCCAGTGCGCGCCCGGCGATGCTCGCGCCGGTCACCAGCGTAATGCTGTCATTGGCGACCACCGTCCCGACCAAAGCAGCATTCGAAAGCAACGTGGCCGAACTCCCAATTTGCCAAAACACATTGCAGCTTTGGGCGCCTCTAACCAACTCCACATTGGAGCCAGTGCCTACCGTGAGGGCTTCGGCCACTCTGATCACGAACACGGCCGCAGGGTCGTCGACTCCGTCCAGGGTTAGCGTGCCTGTCAATGCCGCGCCGGAGTCAAATCCGTGAACCCCAGGTAACAAAGTCAGACCCGCCAGATCCACGCCCGTCCGGTTGAAGTCGATGGACTGACCCGCTAGTTGGGTGTAGGCCGTCACGGCGTCTGAGTGCGCCTGGTTAGCCACAGCATTGTTGGTATGCCAGGTACCGTTCAAGACTCCGGGCGGAAAACCAGTGACCGCACTGCCGGGGTAAACGCCCAGATTCCCGGTGACGAAGGTAGGCCCTGTGTTCGTGACAGTGCTAGCGCCCAGGACGGCAAACGCGTCAGCGGTAGCGAGGCTTGGTGCAACGGCCGCGAATGCGGAGCCCGCCATGAGCATCGCCGCCGACAGGCAAACGCCCAGCACGATCCCGCGGTTGCGCTTGATGGGCGAGGTGTAGATCAGTAGGGGAGAAACGCTCGAGTAAGTAAAAGTGACGCAAGAAGCGTGCACTTGGGGCGCAGGCTGTGGGCAGAGAGGCATGAAAAATTCCTAGACGATCAAGTCTCATGGCCTTTGATACAAAGACATGGACTGAACTTGCCCCCACAGTATGAATAGCCGCCTGCTAACTATGAGTATTCTGAAATAGGCCTCAGGTGAAACACTTAGTTTTAATAAGTAATTGCATGGTAGCACTTTATTAACGAATTGCAACATTATGTTCAATTGAACAACATGCCGTGCCAACGCATTGATGTTGCGTCTACCAGGACGCGGCGATCTGTGAAACACCCCGTGCTGGCACATATTACGACGCGTCGGCATGCTGCACCTACGGAGAAGAAGGTGAAAACAAATTTATTACCGACGAGCGAGGCCGGGATGCATGGTTGGTCATATTCGAGACCAGGGTAGTCTGGAAAGCACTCACGGTGCCTTCCACGGTAAAGCGATCCAGGAGGCTGCGCGGCTAGGCGCCCCCGGCAGAAGGAACGTCGGCTGCAACACGCGAGAAAACGGTCCATCGCGGTACTAC
>JAECRA010000077.1 GCA_015999985.1 Comamonadaceae bacterium | reverse complement strand
CTCCCTGCCTTTGCATTTGCTGCCAGATCAGATCCTGTTCTTCCCACTTGACCTGGCCCACCCCGCATTTCGCGATCAGGTGCTCAGACACGGCAACCGCATACCCTTGTCCTGTGCCGGCCATACCTTGAGCTTTTACAGGCGAATGGCCCAAGGCTGGAGCGACACACCTCAAGGTGAGCCTACCGACTGGTATATGTTCCGAAAATTTCTGCGCATTGCAGAATGCCGGTGCGCCAGTGGTACCCTGCCGACCGCCCTCACCTTCCCCAGTCCGCCGCGCAAGACGTGGGCGCCCGAGACCAGGATGATGGAGCTGCAAGCATGGCAGGCGCGCATTGCCAGCCCCGCGGAGCAACAAAGGTTGGTACTTCACCTGCTGCAGATGGCGATCAGGTGGCGCGACCACCAGATAGCCGGCTCATTCCCTGCTCCAGTGTCCGTGCCGGTGTCCGCCGCGGGCGAGCGGCTTGACCGACTACCAGCCTCCGCAAGCCAAGCAGGTCAGTAAATCTGCGGGACGATGATCTCGCCCGGCACCTTGTGACGCCTGTAGTGTTCGTGACGAAGCCGGGGAGGCAGCGTGATGCTGGGTCGCTCGACTTCTGCGTAGTTCACCTTGCTCAGCAAGTGCGCTATGCAGTTGAGCCTGGCCTTCTTCTTGTCATCAGCAGGCACCACCCACCATGGCGCTTCTGGAATGTGAGTGCGGTCCAGCATGACTTCCTTAGCCTGGGTGTAGGCCTCCCACTGGCGGCGGCTTTCCAGGTCCATGGGGCTGAGCTTCCACTGCTTGAGCGGATCATGTATGCGGCTCAGAAAGCGCAGTTCCTGCTGCTCGTCCGAGATCGAGAACCAATACTTGATGACCTGAATGCCCGAGCGCACGAGCATGCGTTCAAATTCGGGGACTGAACGAAAGAACTCTTCGTACTCGCTGTCGGAGCAAAAACCCATGACATGTTCTACCCCAGCTCGGTTGTACCAGCTGCGGTCGAACAGCACGATCTCGCCCGCGGCAGGCAGGTGCGAGACATACCGCTGAAAGTACCATTGGGTACGTTCACGATTATTGGGCGCTGGCAGGGCAGCCACTCGTGCCACGCGAGGGTTCAGACGCTGCGTGATGCGCTTGATGGCGCCCCCCTTGCCCGCTGAATCGCGCCCCTCGAAGATGATCACCATCTTGTGGCCACTGCTGACCACCCAGTCCTGCAACTTGACCAGCTCGCCTTGCAGACGGAAAAGCTCGCGGAAATAGCGCTGCCGTTCCTCTTTGTAGTCAGTCGAATCCAGCGCCATACCGGCGATTTCGTCGACGTTACGGTCTTCCAGCTCCATCTCCAGCTCTTCGTCGTAACCGTCCACCAGTTCACGGCGAAGGCGCAGCATCAGTTCATCGTCGCTCAAGATCATTCTCCGCAAATTACTTTCACGAATTTAGCGCCGAGATGTGTCAAACGTGTGACTGTCATATGGCGCCGATGGTCAGGCCCAAGTAAGACTGCACGCTCAACCCTCGGGGCGCACACCTGCCCCAGTGGCCTGGCACGCAGGAACGCCCGCCTCGTTGGAACCATGTGGGTCGCCACGTTACTTAACTGCGTAGGCTCGTCACGAATCGACCGCAGTGTGCGCCGGTGCATCTGGGACAACCCCAAGCCATCCAAGCATACCTAAAACAACGGGCAGCACCATTCCCATTGTTTTAAAAGCCAATTAAACCAAGCAAACCGTTTTTAAATCATGCGACCCGGAATTCCACCTGCTGCGCCCACCGCTCCCTTTTCAGAAAACTACGCTTCGGGCTCCATGCACCGAATGGACTCCAACCCTCAAAGTCATCAAGGTCGGGATATCCGGGTCGGAAATGGCAACACAACGCCCGAGATGAATGACCATGCGCCTGCTCTCGATCACTCAAATTTTTCTCCGACTTCGTTTGATGACGATCTCGGACTGACTTTTCTTATGTCAGACGAATCTTTTGATAACGATTTCACGGCAGAAAATACCGGCAGCGAAAACAATAATCAACTGCATTCCAAAGTTGAACAAGAATTTCAATTTTCCAAACTATTTGAGTTGCGAATTGAAAGCAGAAAACTTCTGCAGCAGTGCAGTGCAGAATCAGTAAAAGATTTCGCAACTATTTTACTTACAGCAGCAGGGTTAAATTCTCAAGCTCCGCTTAAAGGAACTTCAGCGGATGAACGGCGAGATGACTCACCCGATATCGGATCGGTTCACAGCGTGATGTCGCAGGAAGCACTGGAAGCAGAGAAAACACGCACACTTGAGACAATTAATAAAATCATCGACGTCGCTGAATATAGGGTTCAGCAGTACGAAGAAGATGGCGACACGGATTTCCACACAATTCTGGTGACAGCCATTAACTCTGAAAGATTCGTAGAAAAGCAAGAAGGGAAAAAAATTAAAATTTCCGAGGCACCTGAATTTTCATTTTTTTCGGAATCAAAATTAGAAACAAACATAAGAACCTTTGAAGATCTCAAGGATATTCTTGCGATTCGCAACACCCAGAGTATAGATCCCCGCCGAGTAGGATTACTAACCAACTTTTTCAACGAAATTACACAGCACACGATATTTGTTACCCGAGTTTTCAATGAAGCCAGTTCACTAAACACTCTAAAGGCCCACACAGGGCCCAACAATAACGTCTCCATTCAGAAGCAATTCTTGCACTCACCTTTAGAAATCTCACTGACCGATTCACATGTCAAGGCGTTACATGCGGCGCACACCCATATCGAAAAAATTATTAACGTCTACGCACGCAAGGTGAGAGACCTCTCGATTCCGCAAGCGCCTGAATTGAAAATCAATTTCACAAACACAAATAAGGCACCTGCTGAAATCGAAGTAATGACAGAAACACTTCTTCAATTATTAGCGTATTCACGAGGCCTGTTTCGTAATGAAACCCCTCTCCAGCAGTTTTACTCATCGGGTGCCAACGAGCTGAATGTATTCTTTCAGGCTCACTCTCAGGTTCTGCATGACGCGGAACCTTTGCCTTCGCCAACGGATAGCCCCCGTGCTGAGTAGACTCCTGCAAGCGCACCTCAACCACCTGCCGTGGTAGTGGCATACTGAGACGTTTGGCCGGCGATAGAGGGCATGAGAGCCTCGGCCATGCGCAATTTCAATTCCCAATAAACGGAGATTTACATGGCTCGTGAAGTTGTTGTCGTCAGCGGTGTTCGAACCGCCATCGGTACTTTTGGTGGTAGTTTGAAGGACATAGCCCCCGTGGACCTTGCTGCTACGGTGGTCAAGGAAGCGCTGGCGCGCGCTCAGGTAGAGGGCAAGGATGTGGGCCATGTTGTCTTTGGCCATGTCGTGAATACCGAACCGCGTGACATGTATCTCTCTCGTATGGCCGCTATCAATGGTGGATGCCCCAAAGAGACGCCTGCCATGAACGTCAACCGCCTGTGTGGTTCCGGCCTTCAGGCCATCGTGTCGGCAAGCCAGGGCATTTTGCTGGGCGACTACGACGTTGCCATCGGCGGCGGCGCAGAGGTCATGAGCCGCTCTCCCTATGCCAGCCTCACCAACCGCTTTGGCGCTCGCATGGGTGACACGAAACTCGTGGACATGATGATGGGCGCACTGCACGATCCTTTCCACAACATCCATATGGGTGTCACGGCAGAAAACGTGGCTGCAGAGCACAACATCACGCGTGAAGACCAGGATGCGCTGGCGCTGGAAAGCCACCGCCGAGCCGAAAAGGCTTGGGCGGAAAATCGCTTTGCCGGCCAGATCGTGCCTATCATGCTCAAGTCGCGCAAAGGTGAAGTGGCTTTTGACAAGGACGAGCACTTCCGAAGCGGCGCCCAACTGGAAGATTTCCAGAAAATGAAGCCTGTCTTCCTGAAGGAAAACGGCACCGTGACCGCAGCGAACGCCAGCGGCATCAACGACGCCGCAGCGGCAGTGGTGTTGATGGAAGCCAGCGCTGCCAAAGCGCGCGGTGCCAAGCCTTTGGCTCGCCTGGTAGGTTACGCACACGCCGGTGTAGAGCCCAAGACCATGGGTATTGGCCCTGTGCCTGCCACCCAGATGCTGCTCAAGAAGCTGGGCATGAAGATCGACCAAATGGATGTGATTGAGGCCAATGAAGCCTTCGCTGCTCAGGCTTGCGCGGTCACCCGCGGCTTGGGCGCAGATCCTGCCAAGGTCAACCCCAATGGTTCTGGCATTTCACTGGGCCATCCTATTGGCGCGACTGGAACGCTGATCACGGTGAAGGCTCTGCATGAATTGCAACGCATTCAAGGCCGGTACGCTCTCGTGACCATGTGCATTGGCGGCGGCCAAGGAATTGCCGCGATTTTTGAACGCGTCTAAAAGCAGGCAAACGATTTAACCAGTCTGCCGATTGGAACAAAGGGGAGCTCAGTGGCTCCCCTTTTTGCTTTGCGTTCTTTGAAGCTCTGGATAACCGTGCGGACTAAAACCTTCGGCAAAGCTCAGGGCAAGCTTCGGCAGGCTCAGCCCAAGCGGTTTTAGTTATTTCAATTGTCACTTTCCGCTTGACCAAAACGATAGAACCTCAGCCTGAAAAGGAAAGCGATACAGGACTTACTCTTGAACCTCGCCGCGCACCACCATGGTGGTGATCTTGGCGCGCGAAATGACGCTTTGCGTCACGCTTCCCAGCACAAGCTTTTCAAGGCCGCGGCGGCCGTGCGATCCCATGACCAAAAGATCAGCACCTGCAGTGTCAGCAGCTTCCAGAATGCCGCGCCAGACGTTATGCGATTCGATCACGCGCGATGTCGCCTGGATACCCAATGCAGCGGCGCGCTCAGTGGCCACTTGTACAGAGGAGTTGGCTTCCGCTGTGGCAGCCCCAAGGTACTGATCCTGGCCGTAAGCGAAATCAGCGCCCACGCCGGTAAACGGATAGGGGTCAATCACATAGACGATGGACACGGTGCTGCCAAAGGCGGTGGCTAGCGCAGCGGCTTTGTCAACAGCTGCCAGTGCGGTGTCTGAACCATCTACGGGGACGAGGATGTGCTTGAACATAAGTAACTCCTTTTGCTGACTATGCCATTTTGCAGTCTACAAGAACCTCCTGCTTGACCAGGATCAATCAAAAGGGCCCTTGCGGACGCTCAAGGATCCTGGAATCCACCAGCTCTCAAAGTGACAACCAAGGTGTCGCGGTGTCCATGGCCTGAGTCTTGCGCAGGTTGAATGGGGGTTGACTCATGGATCATGCGCCTGTCGTCCAGCAGCAGCACTGACCAAGGGTCTCTGAGCGTGAAGCGTTGCCCCCTTGGACCGGCCAGTTCGAACACACGCGTCTCACCACCCTTGATGCCTTCACGCGCCAGTAGAAAAACAGCCACCAGATCTACGCCGTCCCTGTGCGCGCCTTCAGGCGTCGGACGTCCGATGCCGCCATGGGTATCTATGCGGAACTGATGGGTCTCTACATACCAGGGCTGTTCGCCTCGCAAGGCGGAGGCTACGCCGGCGAGCCATCTCAATAGAGCCATCCATTCTGGCCTGGCCATGGTGGCTGGCGTGACGGGCTCGAACCAGCGCTCCATGCCGCCATGCAGTGCGTTGTACTCCAGCGGCTGCCAATGTGCGCGGTGGGCAATAGCCTGGGCTTCTCCTCCCTCGGTTATGAAAGACGCATGGCGCCTGGAACGGTACTTGCCGCCGTCCTTGAGATAAAGATCAGGAGCCAGGTGATCCCAATCTTGCGCAATGACTCCAAGCTTTTCCGCACTGACGCCCGCGAGTTGACGTACGGTGGCGGCGTCCAGGACCGCGAACCCCTCATCGCGCAGCTGTGAGTTGAGTTGATCCGGGGCGGTCAGCGGTGGCGGAAAAGGAGTGTGTGACATGATGCACGGCAGAAAAACGCAAGCATAAGTCAGTGACAGTAGCCCAGTCAGCTCAAGGTGAATTGCATGCCTGAAGAACCGGAGGCTTTTGACCAGAATCAGTTGATTTGCATTTAGGAACGCGCCAGAAGCCCGCGGCCAATGACCTGTGCCTGGATTTCCGCAGCGCCTTCAAAAATGTTCAAGATGCGTGCGTCGCACAACACCCGGCTGATTTCGAACTCCAGCGCATAGCCATTACCCCCGTGGATCTGAAGGCTGGCGTCGGCGTTGCACCACGCGACGCGCGCCGCCAATAACTTGGCCATACCGGCTTCGACATCACACCGATAACCCTTGTCTTTCTCGCTGGCTGCGAAATACGTCAGCTCTCGCGCCAGGACGGTTTCAGCCAGCATCATGGCCAGCTTGTCCGCCACCCGGGGAAAGCTCACAATGGCCGCGCCGAACTGCCTGCGGTCCCGGGCGTAACGCAGTCCCAGTTGATACGCCTTCCATGCCACGCCTACCGCACGCGCGGCAGTCTGCACCCTCGCCCCTTCAAAGGTTTGCATCAACTGTTTGAATCCCTGGCCTTGGACCCCCCCCAGGAGTCCATCCGCAGAAACTGAGAAATCGGCGAAAGCGATTTCATATTCCTTCATACCGCGGTAGCCAAGAACCGGGATTTCACCCCCGCTCATTCCCTGAGCCGGGAAGGCGTCCTGCCGAGTACCTCTTGGTTTGGCCGCCAGGAACATGCTGAGACCCGCATAGCCTTTGGCATCTGGATCACTGCGGGCAAGCACCGTCATGAGATCGCTGCGCGAAGCGTGCGTGATCCAGGTCTTGTTGCCCTCCAGGCGCCAGGAACCGTCTGGTGCCTGCCATGCCCTCGTGCGCAATGCCCCCAGATCAGAGCCTGTGTCTGGCTCAGTGAACACCGCCGTCGGAAGCACCGCACCGGAGGCGATCAGAGGCAGCCAGCGCGACTTTTGCTCGGGCGTTCCGGCGAGCGCAATCAATTCCCCCGCGATCTCCGAGCGGGTGCCCAACGATCCGGCGGCAATCCAGGCCCGACTGAGCTCTTCGGTGACCACGCACATGGCCAGTTTGCCCAGCCCCAAGCCGCCGTACTCTTGCGCAATGCAAACGCCGAACACACCCAAGTCCGCCATGGCTTGCACGATCTCATCTGGAATGAGCTCGTCTGCCAAATGCCACCGCTGTGCGTGCGGCTCTACGCGTTCCGAAGCAAAGCGCCTGAACTGATCTCTCACCATGTTGAGATCGGTATCGGGCAAATCTTCTGAAACTTCTTCGCCCGCGAGCAAGGCAGCCATCAGCGCCGCGCGAGTCTCAACTGTGTTGCCGTGTTGCATCCACCAAGTCACTGAAACAGTGGATCGAAGGGCTCTTACCACTTGCTCCAGACCCAGCTCATGAGGGCGAAAAATCTCGTGCGGCCCCATAGGTATGCCGCTGCAAAGTTGCTCCAGGTATTCGCCAACAGCCACTCTGAGCACAAGCTGGTTGATGTTGGAAAGCCCCTGCGCAGTCGCGAGGCGATGGGCCCAGCGGGCAGCGCTCGCAACAGCCGCTACTGTAGTGGCAATCCAAGCCAGGCCATGCAGGGCTCGCTGATGCCGATGGGCCAGATCGGGAGCAAAAGCGCCATCCGCATAGACCAGGGCGCGTGTGGCTTCCAGGGCCTGCTGGCCGTAGGCCTGTACAACCGCCGCAACCTCTCTCAGGTGTTCGTTCAATCCAGCCTCCTTAGCTGAGCAGGAAGAAATAGGGGTAGGTTGTTTCATGTTGTCTGTCCTGCTACGCACGCAGAGTCATGCAGTCGCCCGATCTGCGCCGATGACAAACCCAGAACCTCGGCCAGTACCTGGTCCGTGTGCTCTCCTTGGCGCGGCGCGCGGGTCGGCACGTTACGGGTGCTTTTAGTCAATGTGGCCGCAGCTCCGGGAACAGGGTATATCGCGCCCTTGGCATCCAGCACCGGAGAGAAAACAGGGTTTTGCGCAACCAGCCTCGGCTCTTCGGTGAGAGCCTCGGCCAGAGTGCGGTAATTCCCCCAGCACACACCGTGAGCGTCGAAAGCGCTTGCGAGATCTGGTGCGTCCCGGGATCCTATGGCGGCCTCCACCAGCGGAGTCAGCACACCTCTGTATTCAAAGCGCAAACCCTCATCACTAGCAAAGCTCACGCCCCGCGAGCGCTCTATCCGGCCTACGGCCTCAAGCAACCCCAGCGCATCCAGCAGACCGGCCCATTGGCGCGATGTAATGGCCACCACCATGAGGCGTTGCGCATCTGCGGTGACAAAATCTCTTCCAAAAGCTCCGAAAAGCTCATTTCCCATGCGGGGTCTGTCACCTTGGTTCAGCACTTCCGCTATCTGTCCGATGTGGCCCAAGGAAGCAATGGCCATGTCCGAGAGCGGCACCCGGATTTCCTGGCCTTGCCCGGTGGCCTGCCGGTGGCGTTCAGCCGCCAATAGGGCGAACGCAGCATACGCTCCGGTCAGCAGGTCCCAGGCGGGCAACACATGGTTGACAGGCTCTGTTTCTCCTGCATTTCCCTCCTGCCGGGTTGGGCCCGTCATGTACGGCACACCAATCGCCGCGTTGATTGTGTAGTCCACTGCAGGGGAGCCATCTGCCCACCCCATCACGCGGGCGGTGATCAAGTCGTCTCGCTGTTGAGCCAAGTGTTCATGTGAAAGAAAGCCATTGGCAGGAAAGTTGGTCACGAAAAGCCCGGCACCGTCTCCTGGCGCGCAGACGATCTGAGTAATGAGTTCACGGCCTTCCGGGCTGGAAAAATTGATTGAAACCGACTGCTTTCCCTTGTTGAGTCCGTCCCAGTACAGGCTGTTGCCCTCAGGCCCCCTCGGCCAGCGGCGTGCGTCCGGCCCGCCGCCTATAGGGTCTATGCGTATCACTTGCGCGCCCATCTGTTGCAAGTGCAAGGCGCAGGAGGGTGCGGCAATGAAGGAGGCGCATTCGACGACGCGCAAGCCGTTGAGAATGGAGTACATGGGCGCAGTATGCCGTTGCCGCTCAGACCGTGCTGAAGTGGGTGGAGTTAGGTCTCCTCTACGATAGGCGAGAACACGGAGCTAGAAACTGGGCAAGCTGGACATGGCCAAATTGGAAACACCGGATACGTTATCCCTGAGAGGCGTGCGTGCCGCCATGGCGGTGTCCATTCATGGCGGCACCGCCGCGGCAGCACGCGCACTGCACTTATCCCAGCCTGCCACCGCCAGGGCGGTCGGCCAACTGGAGAGGCAACTGGGTGTTCTCCTGTTCGATCGCAGCCACCGCGGCATGCACCCAACCTCCGCAGGCGAATCACTTCTCAAACGAGCGCGGGAAACCCTGGCCCACCTGGCCCGCGCCGACGCCGGGCCATGGCGCGTGCCCCTTCAGGGCGGCAGGTTGGCGGGCCATGCGACTTCAGCGCAATTGGAAACGGTGCTTCTGCTTTCAAAAGCCGGCAGTCAAAGGCAAGCAGCAACCCGAATCGGTGTGTCACAGGCCTCGATACAGCAAACACTTGCCCACGTAGAACACCTGGCCGGTGAGCCCCTGTTTGACCGCTTGGCCAGTGGCTTGCGACCTACGAGCCGCGGGGCATGGGTGGCCCGCCAGGCCGAACTAGCCCTGGTAGAAATGCGAGCCATGACGGAAGATGCTGCCGCCATGCTGGGGCATATGCGTGGACACCTCACTATCGGCACCCTTCCCTATTCCACAGGCGCTATCGTTCCTGCTGCCATCCAGAACGTGACTTCACAATGGGCAGGCTTGAGCGTGTCTGTCGTCGACGGCACCTACGAATCACTGATCAGCAAGCTGCACCAGGGTGAAATAGACATCGTGGTGGGTGCCCTCAGGCCCGAAGCACCGCGTGAGCTGATTCAGACGCCGCTATTCCAGGACCCCCTGGCCATCGTGGTGCGTGCAGGACACCCTCTTTTGAAAAAGCGCCGTCTCAAGCTCTCGCAATTGAACACTATGCAATGGGTATTGCCCATGCCGGGATCCCCTGCAGGCCAGGCGCTGACGCATATTTTCTCAGCAGAGTCGTTGTCGGCGCCAGAAGGCGTGTACATCAACAGCCCCACCCTGGTGTGCGCTATGCTCCAGCAAAGCGACCGCCTGGCCTTGATGCCGCCCAGCCAATGGCAAAGAGAACTTGAGGCTGGTCTGCTGGCCACCCTGAAGGTGCCTGCCCAGTTCTTCCCACGCTCCATCGGTTTCACGGCTCGCGCTAATTTCGCACCTACGCCTGCGCTGCGCGCCTTCCAGCAAGCCCTGCAGGCGGCCAGCCCTGGGTGATAAGTAAAACGCATTGCTACCCTCTGCAATGCATCGAAAGCTTGCGCCCGACGGGTCACGATATGTATGCCGGCCATTGCCGGTGCCCAAGGAGACAAAATGACCCCCAGCAAAAAGACACCGGCCCTGGCAGGCGAAACAACCAGCCGCCGCCGTTTCGTGGCAAGCGCTGTCGCGTGCGCACTGCCGGCATTGGCATGGCCGGCCTATGCGCAGGATGGGCCCAAAGGCCCTGTCCGCGTGGTCGTGCCCCATCCTGCTGGCGGACCTGCAGACCAGATTGCACGGATCGTAGCCAACGGTATGGCACAACCCCTGGGCGCCACCATGCTGGTGGACAACCGTCCGGGTGGTGGAGGTATGCTGGGCGCTCAGGCGGTGGCTCAGGCCAAGCCCGATGGAGAGACCTTGCTGGTCAATGCTTCTGTGCATGTGACTTACCCAGCGCTTTTCAAGCAGGTGGCGTTCGATGTGATCAAGGACTTCACGCCTATTACCCAGCTCACCCGCGTTCCCATGCTGCTGGTCATCAATCCTCAGTTGCCCGTCAACGACGTCAAGGGCCTGATTGCCTATGCCAAGGCCAACCCTGGGAAGCTCTCGTTCGGGTCGTCTGGCAACGCGGGCGCTGCCCACCTGGCTGGCGAATTGTTCAAGCAATTGACAGGCGCGGACATGGTGCACGTGCCTTACCGCGGGGCCGCCCCGGCGCTGACCGACCTCATTGGTGGGCAGATTCAGGTCATGTTCGATCCGGCATCGTCTTCCATGCAGCACGTGCGCTCAGGCAAGCTGCGCGCGTTGGCAGTGACGTCGCAGACCCGGATGGCTTTGGTGCCTGATCTGCCGACAATGATAGAAGCTGGCTTGCCCGGTTATGTATTGACCAACTGGTACGGTCTCTGGGCGCCCAAAGGCACGTCCGCCGCGACGGTGCAGCGGATCTACACCGCTGCCTCTCAGGCGCTGAAAACCCCGGAAGTCCAGGCTCAAATCCGACCTACGGGTGCGGAAGTAGTGGCCAGCACGCCGGAAGAGTTCTCTCGCTTCGTGGTGGCGGAAAAAGACATGTGGGCACAGATCGTGGTCAAGTCTGGAGCCAAGCTTGACTGACAGTAGACGGGGGCGGTTGATTGATTCAGATGAGAAACCGCTGCTGCTGCTAATCCCCGGATTGCTTTGCGACAAGGCGATATGGGAAGAGCAGATCAAGGTCCTTTCGCCTCTGGTCGATTGCGTGGTGGCCCATCACGGCTCTGCCGATTCGATCGAAACCATGGCGCAGCAAGCCCTGCGGCTTGTCCCGCCAGAGCGCCGGTTCTCGGTCGCCGGCCATAGCATGGGCGGACGATGTGCATTGGAAATTGCACGCATGGTGCCGGAGAGGCTGGACCGCCTGGCTTTGCTTGACACAGGTTTTCAGGCGCGAGAGGAAGGGGCCGCAGGTGAAGCAGAAGCTGAAAAGCGCAAGAAACTGCTGGCATTGGCGCGCAGCGAAGGTATGCGATTCATGGGCCGCGAATGGGCGCGTGGCATGGTCCACCCGTCGCGCTGGGATGCGCCTGTGTTTGAAAACATCCTGCGCATGATTGAGCGGTTTACGCCTGACCAATTTGAAGCGCAGATTCGAGCCCTGCTGCACCGGCCAGATGCCACGCTGTTGTTGCCGCGCATTACGGCGCCAACGCTTCTCGTCTGCGGCCGCGAAGACGTCTGGAGCCCTCTGGCGCGGCATCAGCAAATGCAGCAGCTGATGCCGGGGGCACACCTGGAGATCATCGAGGTGTGTGGCCATATGAGCACGATGGAGCAACCGCGTGATGTGGCTCGTGCGATGACGGATTGGTTGATTTTTTAGAGATCCACCGCCGTCTTACTTCTAGGACCGTCGAACCGCGGCTCAGCATTGCAGCGCTTGCACAGGTTCCAATGCCGAGCAGGAGCTCGGCGGTCCCAGCAAGCACCCTTTCCAGGTTCCAGGGCTCCGAGCGGAAGGCTCGCCTGCAGCAATCGCCTGTAGAGGCGACAGAGAGTTTGAGCGCCACTGCGAAAACCTTGAAAAAGATGGTTCTTGGTATCCAGCGGCCTGAAAAACCTTAACTCTGCTGGTAGGTCGTTGTCCGAACTACGCCTTGGACAGGGCGTTTCTCACCCGCCAACACCTCAAAGTCAAGGTGGTTTTCGTCGGGCGCGATCGGGCATGTTACGAAGTTCGTAAACGCACATGGCAGGGCCACGGCGTAGTTGAAGTCGATCCAGTCAATGCGCGTGTTGGATTCGTCCGCAAACTGAAGCTCAACCACACGACCCGCACCATAGGTGACAGGGCCATTGGTCAAATCGCGCACGTGGGCGACAGGTTGCACCCCCTTGGGGGTGTCTTTGCCAATGAGTTCAAGCTTGTAGGTCTTTCCCTTGTGCTCGAAAGTGAAGGTGCCAATGCGTGGCGTGGTCTCGCGAACGCCGGTCTCCACGGTGTCCGCTTCGTATTCGATGCGCTCAGTCGGCGTGAAGTAGCCCGCAATGCGCCAATCGAGGCTGTAGTCGAATGCCGTCACGCCGGCGTCTTCCACGCGTGTCGTGATGCGCGGGTCCCGCACACGGACGCCGAACAGGCTGCTGCCGTCTGTCTTGGTGCGCACGATAGTCTCCACTTCGCACACACCAAAATAGACGGGCAAACTCTTTCCGTGGCCGTAGGTCTGATTGCGGCCGGGAATGATTTCCACGGGGCCTGCGGGGTACTCGCCATTCACGGACAAATTTGGCCCCGCGCCGGGCGGGGTGAAGATCACCTTGCCTGCCTCGACGGACCAGGTTCCAGGAAGCAGCTCGAAAGTCTCCCCCCGAGCGTCTGCTTCCAGCCAATATTGAGCCACCAATGACGTCCAACCGTAGGGTCTGAACATGGTGGCAACGTGGGCATAGCGCCATTCGCGCCATTGGCCTTCAAGGTGTTCTTTTGTGGGCATGTGAATGCTCCTTTACTTGGTTGATCTTTCGATGAATGCGCAGATTTCTTCGAACGAATGCTCGCTGGCTCTTGCAACGCCCAGCGGGGTGCCTCCGTTCGAATAAGCCACGCGCGATACCGGGTGCAGCACCTGAATATGGGTGCTGGGTAGGAACGGGACTGCAATGCCGTGCCCCGCACTCTCGTAGTCCAGGTGAAGCCTTTCAGCGGTATGGCCATGACGCTGCAGCGTCGTCATGACCACGCGCGAAGCCATGCTGGAAGGCCAGGCGCGATCGTCCATGCCAGAGACACAAGCCACAGGGCCTTTGAAGTTCTCTATGGGAATGCGCGTTTTTTCAGCCAGTGGGCGGTCATGCAGGCCATCTATGTAGACATCCGCATGTCGGGAAGGGGGCGCCTCGCCTCCTTCCCATGGTTGCCATGTCACCCCGGCGTTCTGATGCCAGAAGTGGGGTAAGGGCTCGCCCTGCCAGGTCCAGGTGGGTCCGTTCCAGCCCTCTGCCGGATCTGCAGCGCCCTGCGCACCAAAGACAAAGGACCCAGGCACGAAAGCGGCTGCCGCCGCAATCTTGTCAGGGAAACGGCTGGCCAGCAGCAGTGTGAGTTCTCCACCGCGAGACTGTCCACTGACCACCGGCTTGCCGCCCCGTGGAGAAAGCTCAGCAACTACATAGTCAAGCGCGCGCTCAAAGTACTCCAGCGGTGTACGAGAGATGTGGTTGGGCAACCCAGGAGCCCGAAAGTAGCCCAGCGCAAACGCCTGAATGCCGCGCGCAGCATACTGCGCAGCCCGAGTTTCGTTGATACCTCCTCCAGAGCCGTTCATCACGATGACGGTGGGAAAAGGGCCCTGCCCCTTGGGTCGGAACAAAGTGCCCACCAGTCCCTGGTCACGCACCTCAATGCGTTCTGTATCTGGCGCCAACAGCCATTGCACCACTTCTATTTTTTGCTCTTGTGCATCAGCCGTGGTCGCAGGCGCATCCAGGTATCCGGAGCCCACTTCTGTATGCGCCACCAGTTCCGTGACGATGGGCACCTGCACGTCTGTGGGTTCTGACTTGCCCGTGGCGCCGCTGGCAAGGCACTGAGACCAGAACAAGCCCATGGAATCCGGACACCGGTAGTCGCCCGAGACGGGGACCTGCGCGCCGACGTCAATGCACCCTTCAGAATCTGCAAGAAAGCTGGCTTGCGCCGTCCATTCTTCTCCATTGCGGAGGGTGCGCGCACGTAGCGTGACCACAGAGCCTGGCACGGCAGAACTGATCTCGATGTGGCGGCGCTGCCAAAGCGGGCCGACCCGAGGAGTGACGGTAATCTGAAGTGGAATGGCAGAAGACGTGTTCATGATCTGTGCAGTGTGGCGCAAACTCAGCGCAAAATTGGGGTCAAAACTTGAGTGACAGTAGGGTCCGCTGCAGACAAGAAGGGTTGATCAGTTGGTGCCGTTTGCGCGCACCTGTAGCGCCGCCAGCGCTTCGCTTTGAACGGAAATAGTGGCGGGCAAATGCTCACGCGTGAGGGGCAACGAATCGAACCGGGCCGGAACATGGCCGCCGGCGCCCTGCCAATCCTGCGTGAGCTGCGCGCATAGCTCACCGGCGTCGCGGTTACCCATGGCTTCAGGTGAATAAGCGATCACCAGCGCGGACCGCTCTGGCGCAGGCGTTCCTGCGGCAAGACGGCCCCCTACCCCGACCCCCGTGATGATCTCCACCCCCAGGCCTGTGAGTGAACTGATACGCCCCTCGGGCAACAGCGCTGTCGCCCGGGTGGGGTCGCTCGTGCGCTGGCCATCGGCGTCTACTGCGCCGCTGGCAGGCAATGTTCCACCCGTTGCGCGGGCTTGCCGCAAGGCTGCCAGTGTCATGGGTGACGTCGAATAATCCAGTACCAAAGGCGCCGCATTGGCGCGTGGTGCGGCCACCGCCAGTGGGTTGGTTCCAATGGCTGGAGCAGCTCCCCCCAGGGGCGCGACAAATGCAGATGAGTTGGCAGAGATGATGGCCACTGCGCCTTCACTTGCCAGACTGCGGGCAGCGCAGCCCAGCACGCCCAGCGCACCCACATTCCGAATACCCAGGATGGCACAACCTTGCGACTTGACGGCGTGCGCAGCCAGACGCACAGCCAATGCCAGCGACACGTGCCCCGGAATGCGCTGCGCATCAATAGAAAGCAAGGCCACACCAGCTTCAACCCCTGGTGCCCGGGAATCCAGGGCGTGCAGACGCTCCAGGTCTCTGAGAAGCATCTGGATGCCAAACGCCGGAAGCTTCAAAAGCTCAGCCTGCACGAACCAGAAAGCCGCCAGTTGCACATCTGCCCTGGCAGGGCTTCTGGCTTCCAGGGGTTCCTGAAGTGAGGCAAAAGGGCCAAGTACCCGCTCGATCAATTCAACCAGGTCTTGTGTGCTGATCTCGGTCAATGCCAATGCTCCACTATCACTTTACTGCCGATGCTGGCTCTGCTGGAGCAGGGCCAATTCATCATTCACCTGTGCGCCGTGCGACCCGGCCAATCCATGGATCAGTATTTGATCCACGGCACAAACTTGCGTTCGAGGTAGCCCACCAGCACCGTGGCGCCATAGCCCAGGACGGAAATCGTCACAATGCCGACATACATCTTGGACACGGCGAAGGTAGACCACGCGCTCCAGATCAGGTAGCCCAGGCCACTTTGTGATCCTACAAACTCTGCTGCGGCAATGATCACAAACGCAGCGCCCGCCGCGAGCTTCAAGCCGGTGAAGATGGAGGGCAGCGCGTAGGGCAGCGACACAGTCAGGCGTTGCTGAAAAGGCGTCGCGCCATTGGCACGCGCCACTTCATTGAACAGGGGCGGCGTCTGCATCACACCGCTCATGGTGTTGAACAGCAAATAGAAGAAAACGCCAATTGCAATGATGAGGTACTTGCTTGTCTCACCCAGGCCGAAGATAAGCAGTAGCAAGGGGAAAATAGCAATCTTGGGAATGGGCAGCAGGCTCGCAAAAATGGGTTCCAGCAATTGGCGCAGCGGCCGCACAGACCCCAGCAACAAACCGAACAAGACGCCGGGAATGGCTCCCATCACAAAGCCTACCCCAATGCGCAGCAGCGTGGCCTTGACGTGCGTGACGAGCGAGCCGTCAGCCATCATCTTGCCCAAGGTTTCCACGATGGAGGTGGGAGCAGGAAAGAAGCGCGTGTCCAGCATACCGGAGCGGCTGCAGATTTCCCAGATCACCAGCAGCAAAAGAGGCGTGAACGGACCTACGCGGCGCACCCAGGAAGAGCCCTGGGAACTCGCAACGGCCTGCGCCAACTGCTGCTCTATCTGTTCCTTGGAAAGCGAAGTGGTTTGCGGTTGATTCATGACGCGCTCTTTCCCTGCGGGTGTTTGCCCAAAAGCTCCCAGAGCCTGGATGTGATTTCCCCATAGACAGGGTCGCGCCGCAAGGCCAGGATGTCGCGCGGACGGCCAAACGGAATCTTGATTTCTTCAATGATTCGGCCCGGCCTGGTCGACATCACCAACACCCTGTCGGCCAAGGTCAGTGCCTCGTCCACACTGTGCGTAATGAACATCACAGCCTTCGAAGTCTGCTCCCATATGCGCAGCAACTCTTGCTGAAGCGAGACGCGAGTCTGCTCATCCAAAGCGCCAAAGGGCTCATCCATGAGCAACACACCGCCATCGTCTGCCAATGCCCGGGCCACAGAAACGCGCTGGCGCATGCCCCCTGAAATCTGGCCAGGGTAGTAAGAAGCAAAGTCCTTCAAACCCATCATGCCCAGCAGTTCGTTGACGCGGTCCGTACGTTCTGCTTTCGGCATGCCCCGCAATCGCAGCGGATAGGCAATGTTCTGAGCGGCAGTCAGCCACGGGAACACACCGTGTTCCTGAAAAACCACCGAGGGGCGGCTGCTGGTTTCCACTGTTCCCAGGCTCTGCTTTTCGAGCCCAGCCACGATGCGCAGCAGTGTGCTCTTACCGCAACCGGAGGGCCCCAGCACGCATACGAACTCGCGCTCCGCTATGTCGAGCGAGACGTCCTCAAGAATGACCCGAGTCTTGCCACGCTCCTCGGCGTCGGCATAGGCCATCCATAAGTTCCTGACGGAGACGCCATGGCCCACGGGTTTCTTACTTTCCGCCATGAGAGAGCTTGACCGCTTTTTCCAGAATGTCCGCGCGGAAGACGCTCTTCATGTCCAGAGTGCCTTCGTATTCGAGGACCTTGCGTTCGTGGAAGAAGCGCTCTTGCTTGGCCACGTTTTCCCAGTTGATCTGACCGTCTTTGCCAGGGACCGTGAGTGCAAGCGACTTCAGTGCTTCTACAGGCAGGTCGGTGTACTTGGAGATAATCTTTTGGATCTCGGGGTCTTGCCAGCCACCATTGCTGAGTTCGTTGACCGCTTTCAGATACGCGCCCACGAAGGCCGCCACGGTGTCGGGGTTGTCCTGCGCGAACTTGGTGTTGAAGATGACCATGCCGATCTCGGTGCCGGCCTGGTAACTTACATCAAGAATCTCGCGGCCAATGTTCTTGCTCTTCACGGCAGAAGAAATCGGCTCGATGGTCCAGCTGGCGTCCACGGAACCATTGGCCATGGCTGGAATGATGTCGCCTGGGCTCAGGTTGACCAATTGCACATCTGCCAAAGTCAGGCCGACCGACTGGAGCGCGAGGTGAATCGAATAGATGCCGAAACCTCCCTGGCCGGGGGTGCCGATTCTTTTGCCCTTTAACTGCTTGGCGTCCGTAATGCCGGACTTCTCAGACACCATCAACGGCGCCGGGTTGGGACCTGAATCAGGAATGCGCGAAACGCTGTTCGTGATGGAGATAGATGTGCCAGCCTTGGTAGCATTGAACAGACCGGCGGCCCAGGAGGCGCCACCAGCGGTGACGTTGCCGGTACTGACGTGCTGGAATGTCTCGCCAGAGCTGCCCGCTTTGGAGATGAGCTCTACCTTGAGGCCCGCATCACGGAAGTAGCCCTTTTCCTGCGCCACGAAGAAGCCTGCGTAGTCTGCATAGGGCGAATACATGAAGGAGATAGGCGGCGCCTCAGCGACCTTTTCCGAACCGCCCTTGGCAACTTCCTTGTTATCGGAACTTGGGCTACAGGCGCTGAGTGCCAAAGCAGCAAGCAAGGGAGCGATCCACCAAACAGCACGCGATTTAAAGGTCATGGGAACATCCGTTACAAAACGATCCGCGAGAATACTACACTGCGACATACCAAAATGGAATAAACATACTGCTCTGAGCTATACCGAAAATCAGGACCTGGCAGCTCTGCGCAATCACCTCTTCGATGCGGAATAATTCGGGTGCCGTCAGGGTTTGTTTTCAACCACCGCCCTGAGGCCTCGGTTACACCTTTCTTTCCTGCGCCGCATGTCTACTGTCTTCAATTTCACCTTTGTTCCGTGGTTTCGCTCCGTTGCGCCTTATATTCACCTGCACAGAGGGAAAACCTTTGTAGTTGGGGTGGTAGGCGAAGCCATTGCCGCAGGCAAGCTTGCCTCCCTTGCAACGGATCTGGCGTTGATCCAGAGTATGGGCGTGAAGATCGTGCTGGTGCATGGTTTCCGCCCGCAAGTGAACGAGCAGCTCCGAGCCAAGGGGCACGAGCCCCGCTACTCGCAAGGCATCCGCATCACGGACGAAGTGGCGCTTGACTCCGCCCAAGAGGCCGCCGGCCAGTTGCGATATGAAATTGAAGCGGCGTTCAGCCAAGGCCTGCCGAACACCCCCATGGCTGGCGCCACGGTGCGGGTGATCTCGGGTAACTTCATTACCGCACGTCCTATTGGCATCATCGACGGCGTTGATTTCAAGCATTCCGGCGTGGTGCGCAAGATTGATGTGGCGGGCATCACACGCTCACTGGACGCGGGCGCACTCGTGCTGATTTCCCCGTTTGGTTTTTCTCCCACCGGGGAGGCCTTCAACTTATCGATGGAAGAAGTGGCGACGTCGGTGGCGATCGCATTGCAGGCGGACAAATTGCTTTTCGTGACCGAGACAGCAGGCG
>JAECRA010000076.1 GCA_015999985.1 Comamonadaceae bacterium | reverse complement strand
GACCGAGACAGCAGGCGTCCGGATACGCCCGACCGAAGCAGAGAGCGAAGACAACCCCATTGACACCGAATTGCCCCTGGCGGACGCACAAGCGCTGATGGCTCGCCTGCCGACCCCGGAACGGCCTACCGACCCAGGGTATTACCTGCGCCACTGTGTAAGTGCCTGCCTGCACGGCGTGGAGCGCAGCCACATCCTGCCTTACTCCGTCGACGGAGCTTTGCTGCTTGAAGTCTACGTTCATGATGGCATTGGCACCATGGTGGTAGATGAAAAGCTGGAAAGCCTGCGTGAAGCCAGCTCGGACGACGTGGCTGGCATTCTTCAGCTGATTGAGCCGTTCGAGAAAGACGGCACGCTGGTCAAACGCAGCCGTACCGAGATCGAGCGTGATATAGGCAACTACAGCATCGTGGAACACGATGGCGTCATCTTTGCCTGCGCAGCCCTATACCCCTACCCGGAGGCCAAAACCGGCGAGATGGCGGCGCTGACAGTGTCACCCCAATCGCAAGGCCAGGGAGACGGCGAGAAGATCCTGCGTCGCGTGGAGCACCGTGCACGGGCCATGGGACTCAATAGCATTTTCGTGCTCACCACCCGCACCATGCACTGGTTCATCAAGCGGGGCTTTCAACCGGTCGATCCAGATTGGCTGCCCGAAGCCCGCAAGCGCAAATACAACTGGGATCGCAAGAGCCAAGTGTTAGTGAAGAGGCTGTAATCGGTTTTGGGGGCGCTCAGGGCTGCAAAGAGTACCCATCGTGCGCCAAGAATTTTCGCGACTGTATACGGCCCGCCCTACGCTTCATGCATTGCCGGTGCCTGGGCTGCACTGGGCAAACATCGGTGGGCCGTTGGCGCGTCGCCAGGGGGCCTTTGCCCCCCATTCATCACTTGCGCGGAAGGCGAACCACGGTCGCCAGAATCACGATGGCGAAAATCACAAACCATACGAACGACCAGTTTGCAATGGTGCCGCCCAGGAAAGTCCAGTCGATTGCGCTGCAATCGCCGCTGCCTTTGAAGATCATGGGAATGGCGCTCTGCAGCGGAAATGACTCGATCATGCCGTAAATGTCTCGCCCGCAAGTGGCGAACTCAGGCGGGTTCCATTGCAGCCAGCTCTGGCGGGCTGCCGTGAAGGCGCCCAAGCCCGAGACGATCACAGCCAGGATGCCCCACAGGCGCCAGGCACCTGGCTTCTTTGAAAACGCGGCGAACGCGCTAAACACACCCACGATGATCAGCGCGTACCGCTGCACGATGCACATGGGGCAAGGGTCCAGCCCCACCACGTTCTGAAGATAAAGAATGCCGAAGGCCAGCATGGCCGCGCAAATGATGGCAATGGCGGCGAAGACCCGGCGAGGGTGAGCAAAACAGTTTTTGAACAAGATGATTTCCGAAAAATGGTTCATACGCACCCTGCCTGCTCCATCTACCAACGGATAAGAAGGTAATTGCAAACAACGTGCATGGTCCTGACACAAAAATGCATCAAGAGGTTCCATAAGTCCGATTATCTCTTGCCCCAGAAGCGCAAAAACCCGCCGAGCGGCGGGTTTCCAGGGGGTTGACGGACATTAGGGACTCTGCTCAAAACCCCTCACGGCCGGATGGCCGGCCCCCGGATCGCTGGCCTCGGGCGGTCTGCGGCGTTGATTTCCTTGCCAATAGCGTCGGCTATTGGCTGCAAAAATCGCCTTGCAGCCCATCCCGACGCCAACGCCCGGCATCCACGACACGTTTTGAACAGGGTCCCTAGGCGGTCTTTTTCACCCAGTCAATGAAGGCGCTGGCAAAGCCTTGCACGAACTCCTTGCTGTTCGCGCCGATTTCACCGTTTTCCACCAGGCCGTCTTTCCAGTGAATAAATGCCTCGTGGCCAGACAAGGTGGGCATGGCCAGGTAGGCCAACACGTTTCGCAAGTGCTGTTGTGCCAGGGCAGTGCCTATGGCACCGACGGAAACGCCGACCACTGCGGCTGGCTTGCCGGCCCACACGCTCTTGCCCCAGGGACGCGATGCATGGTCAATGGCATTCTTGAGCACGCCAGGGATTGAGCGGTTGTATTCCGGCGTCACAAACAGCACACCGCTGGCAGCCCTGATCTCTTCACGCAGGCGGGTAACTTCCGGCGCCGGACTGCCATCATCATCCTGGCTGTATAGAGGCAAGTCATCGATTCGGATGAAGTTCACCTTGACGTCGCCAGGGAAGAGTTTGACCAATGCCTCGGCAAACTGTTTGTTAAATGAATCCTTGCGAATACTGCCCACCACGACCGCGATATTGAGGCTCATGCGTTTCTCCTAAAAAGATCAAACTGATGTTGAACAATCATGGCAGTTCCCAAACAGCCCTGCCTCTGCAGACCTTTGCCTTGTGCGATATGAGCGCCGCACACGGTCTAGGAGCGTGGCCGGCTGGGCGCCCACGCTCCTAGGCTCTCATAATGCAAAGATCCATGCCTGACGATACTACCCTTCACTCATTTCCGCCTGACGACGACGCCGCGCAATCCAAGCGGCAGCGCAGGATTCAGTCCATCGAAGTAGGCATGCGCCTTATCGATACGCTGACAGATGCGGCGCAGCCCCTACCCTTGAAGGACATTGCCCGCCTGGCAGAAATGCCTCCAGGCAAGGCTCACCCCTACCTGGTCAGTTTCATGAGCGTGGGTCTGGTCAAGCAGCACCCGCTGACGGGACTGTACGAACTAGGCCCAGGCGCACTCAAGTTGGGGCTGGCCGCCTTGCAACAGCTGGACCCCGTGACCGAGGCCAGCCAGGAAGCCGCTCTGCTGGCAACCAGTTCCGACCTCAGCATTGCCCTTGCGGTATGGGGCCAGTTGGGTCCTACCGTGGTCCGGTTGGATGAACCCCGTTACCCCCTCCATGTGAACCTCCGGGTGGGTACTGTGATGTCGCTCTTCAACACCATCACTGGCCGGGTTTTCGCCGCTTACCTGCCTGAAAAAATGGTCCGCACCATGCTGGAAGACGAACACCGCCGCGTGGTGGGAGGACGCTCCGCCGCCTTTGATTCACCGGAAATCCAGCAATTGCTCGCGGAAATTCGCGCTACGGGCATGGGACGCGGTCTTTCCATGCCTCAACCGGGTGTCAACACCTTGTGCGCACCGGTGTTTGCGGCCGACGGAAAGATCGCACTGGTCATCACCATGATCGGCCCACAGGGTGTTTTTGACGCCAGCATCGATAGCCCGGCGGGCCAGCAACTGCGTGAACACGCCGACAAGGCCTCCCGCCGTCTGGGCTACGCGGGCCGACAAAATTAAACATTAACAAACTTATTGACCAATAACAAAATTCGAAGGAGAATTCGGCAGATACCAGCCACCCACGGAAAGACGCCCCATGAGCGAAAAGAAATTTGCATCCCACGCCGATCTGGAAGAAAAAAAGATCAGTTGGGACAAGCTCTCTGACAACGCTTACGCCTACACGGCTGAAGGTGACCCCAATACAGGCATCATCATTGGCGATGACAGCGTGATGATCATTGACGCGACCGCCACCCCCGTGGCGGCGCAAGGCGTGATTGAAAAAGTCCGGGCCATCACTGACAAACCCATCAAGTACGTCGTACTCACGCACTATCACGCGGTGCGCGTACTGGGTGCGAGCGGCTACAAAAGCGAAGGCCTGGAGCAGATCATTGCCAGCCAGGACACCTACGACCTCATCGTAGAGCGTGGCCAGCAAGACATGGACTCAGAGATTGGCCGGTTCCCGCGCTTGTTCCAGGCCGTTGAAAGCGTGCCGGGTCTCACATGGCCCACGCTCACCTTCAATGGTGAGATGACGCTGTGGATGGGCAAGCTGGAAGTCAAGATCAAGCAAGTGGGACGCGGCCACACGAAGGGGGACACCATCGTCTACCTGCCTGGCCAGAACATCTGCTTCTCCGGCGACCTGGTGGAGGCTGACGCCGCCTGCTATACCGGCGACGCCTATCTGGCCGATTGGCCTCAAACGCTGGACAACCTGGCGGCCATGAAGTTCGACAAGCTCGTTCCCGGCCGCGGCCCCAGCCTGATGACGCCTGAGGCAGTGGAAAGCGGGCTCAAGTACACGCGTGACTTCACCAGTGCGCTGTACACCAGTGCACAGGAAGCGGTGGCCCAGGGCATGGACCTGAAGGCCACTATGGCGCACACGCGCAAGAAGATGGACCCCGATTTTGGCCATGTGTTCATTTATGAGCATTGCCTGCCCTTTGACGTGACCCGCGCCCATGATGAGGCCAGTGGCATTCGTGATCCGCGTATCTGGACTGCGGAGAGGGATCAGCAGATGTGGCACTCATTGCAGGAGTAACCCCCCTGAGTCGCTGGCGCGCCTTCCCCCCAAGGGGGGACGCAGCCAGCGGCCTGGCAAAGCCAGCTCCGCGGCTGCTCACGCATGGACTGCTCCGCGTCCTTCTGAATGGTGTCTAAAGGCCGCGTTGTGGTAGCACAGGAATGGTTTGCTCCGCAGCCGCCAGTTGACATTTCCCGCTGCTGCTGGCGGGAGAGGGCGGGGGTGAGGGTAGACGGCGTCTTCAGAATAGTTGGACGCCATTTAGCGGACAAGGGGCGTTGATGGAAGCCGGGCAACGGCTCTGGAAGGAAAGGTGATGTGTGTGGTGAGGCTGCAAGCCCTCACCGGATGGCCGGCCCCGCCCCGCCCTCTCCCGCTTGCGGGAGAGGGAGTAAAGCCAAGTGTTCTTCTTCCGCCAACCGGAGAAGAACTCTCAAGTAGATAGAACACGCTGGAGACAACAGTGCAAAAGACATTCACGTATCCGAAGTTCGAGTTTGTTCGGCCGCCTGAACTGGTTGAGGGGCGAGCTGGGCATTACCCTGTGGTAGTAGTGGGTGCCGGGCCTGTGGGGCTGGCGACTGCCATTGACTTGGCCCAGCAGGGTCAGCAGGTTTTGCTGCTGGACAACGACGACACGGTCTCGCTGGGGTCACGCGGCGTTTGCTATGCCAAGCACACGCTGGAGGTGCTAGACCGCATAGGCTGTGGCGATAAGTTTGTGCGCAAAGGCGTTTCCTGGGATGTGGGGCGAACGTTCCTGCGTGAGAGCGAAGTGTTCAACTTCAACCTGCGGCCAGAAGAGCACCACCATCGCCCCGGCATGATCAATCTCCAGCAGTACTACCTGGAGCAATACCTGGTGGAGCGCACGGATGAATTGCCAGGCTTGGAAAAGCGCTTCAAGAGCAATGTCACCTCTGTGGTGCCGGGCGACGACAAAGTGACCGTGCAGGTGGAAACGCCAGAGGGCCCCTACTCTCTTACCACCGATTGGCTGGTGGTGGCAGATGGTGCGCGCAGCCCCATCCGCACCATGCTGGGTCTGGACATAGAAGGCAAGGTCTTCATGGACCGCTTCCTCATTGCCGATGTGGTGATGAAAGCGGACTTTCCAGCAGAGCGCTGGTTCTGGTTTGATCCGCCCTTTCACCCCAATCAATCCGTGCTGCTGCACAAACAGGCAGACAACGTCTGGCGCATCGATTTCCAGCTGGGTTGGAACGCTGATCCAGTGGAAGAGAAAAAACCAGAGAAGGTGATCCCTCGAATCAAGGCCATGCTGGGTGATGAACGCGAGTTTGAACTGGAATGGGTCAGCATCTATACATTCCAATGCCGGCGCATGAACAGCTTCAACCATGGGCGCGTGCTATTTGTGGGCGACAGTGCTCACCAGGTTTCGCCATTTGGCGCACGGGGAGCCAATAGCGGCATTCAGGACGCAGACAACCTGGCCTGGAAACTGAAGTTGGTCATGGATGGCAAAGCACCTGCCACCCTGCTCGACTCCTATACCGAAGAGCGTTCCTATGCGGCGGACGAGAACATCATGAACTCGACCCGCTCCACGGACTTCATCACACCCAAGAGCAACACCAGCCGCATGTTTCGCAATGCCGTGCTGGAGCTTGCAGCGCAACATCCCTTTGCCCGTGCCCTGGTCAATTCAGGGCGTCTTTCCGTGCCGACCTGGTTGGCAGACTCCAGCCTGAACACACCGGACGTGGAAGCCTTCGCAGGAAACATGATTCCAGGCGCTCCCATGGCGGACGCGCCGCTGCTGACTGCAGAGGGCGAAGGCTGGCTACTTAACCAGATGGGCAATCGCTTCCAGGCTCTGCACTACGTGGAAGATGCGAGTCTGCTGGACGCCGACACCGCCCAATCCATGGCGGAATTGGTTTTGGGCACTGTCTCGGTAGAGCCCATCGTGGTGGCTCGTCAGGGCGTGGCGCCCGCCGGGCTTAAAACCGTGATTGACAGCAAAGGCTGCATAGCCCAGCGCTACGACATGAAACCCGGCACCACCTACCTCAGCCGCCCCGATCAACATGTGGCCGCGCGCTGGCGCACGCTGGACACCTCAAAGCTCAGCGCAGCCGTGGCGCGCGCCACCTGCAATGGTTAGGTCGTCTTAGCACGCCCTGGAAAGCCCAAGGACCCGAAACATGCCTTTGAACACCCAGCCCAATTTCTCTGAACCAGGCAAGCGCTACTTCAATGCGTATTCACCAGGCGACGACTTCTATGAAGCGCTGATCGACACGCATCGCGACCTCAGTGATGAACAAAGCGCCATGGTCAATGCGCGCCTGGTCTTGCTGCTGGCCAACCATGTTGGGGACATCGCCGTTTTGCGCGAAGCCATGCAGATCGCACGCTCAGGTATCTGAGCATCCATTCAAATCTTCACGAATATCCAAGGAGACTCCCCATGGCCATGATTGAAAAAATCCACCACGTCGCCTATCGCTGCAAGAACGCGAAGGAGACTGTCGAGTGGTACGGAAAATACCTGGAGATGGATTTCATTCTTGCCATTGCAGAGGATGAAGTGCCCTCCACCAAGGAACCAGATCCCTACATGCACGTCTTTCTGAACGCAGGCAACGGCAATGTTCTGGCCTTTTTTGAGTTGCCCACACGGCCGGAGATGGGGCGAGATGAAAACACACCCACGTGGACACAACATCTGGCCTTGAAGGTGGATTCCGTGGAGACCATGATGAGGGCCAAAGCCAGGCTCGAGGCAGATGGCATTGACGTACTTGGTCCCACCGACCACACCATCTTCAAGTCGATCTACTTCTTTGACCCCAGCGGCCATCGCCTGGAGTTGGCGGCCAACACATCCACACCCAAAATGGACAAGGCACTTGATCGCGTGAAGTGGGACATGCTCAACGAATGGGACCGCACCAAAAAAGCGCCAGCCCATGCTCGCTGGATGCACGACGGCAGTGCTCCGGTTGACGAGCACTGACCTCACTCACCTCAATCGACCTACATATCGGGCGAGAAGACTGCGCTCTTCAGACGTTGAGGGGGCGGCCGCAGGCGCGGGTGCCGGGGGCTTGGGAAACATGGCCTGTTCAAGGCGATCGGCCAACTCGGCCAGTTCCGGCAGAGCGTCATCGCGCGCACGCTCTCGTGCGTAGCGCATGATCTCTGCTGCGTATTCCGCATTCCTGGCCATCCACTCAGTGTCCGTCACACGGCCGGTTTTACGGCGCAGCGTCACATGCATGAGTGCTGCAATCGCCAGACGCTGAGTTTCATTCATGGCTAAGCTCCCAGTTTTTCCCGGTGCAAGGCGAGGTCCAGGCCCTCGATTTCTTCGTCTTCATTGACACGCAAGCTGACGATGAAGCTGGTCACCCACAGCAACAGGGCCGTCATGAGGCCGCTGTAAGCCATGACAGCCAGGGCGCTAAGGATTTGTGTTGCCATGCTCACGCTCACACCGCCAATGATCGGATCGGCCAGCAGCCCAGTCATGACGCAGCCCACCAGGCCCCCCACACCATGAACCCCAAAGACATCCAGCGAGTCGTCCGCGCGCAGCAATCGCTTGAGCCCCGTAGCGCCCCAATAGCAGGCAAGTCCTGCCACCAGACCTATCAATAGCGCCGAGGCGGGCGTGACGAAGCCCGAAGCCGGCGTGATAGCGACGAGCCCGGCCACTGCGCCTGAACAAGTACCCAGTAGCGAAGGACGTCGGCGGCCAATCCATTCAGCCAGCATCCAACCCAACAGCCCAGCTGAGGCTGCGATATGAGTTACCGCCAATGCAAGGCCGGCACGGCCATCCGCTGCGACCGCAGAGCCTGCGTTGAAACCAAACCAGCCCACCCACAGCAGTGCGGCACCGGTCATCGTCAGGCCCAGGTTATAGGGCTCGAACGGCTCTTTGCCATAGCCACGGCGTGGCCCCAGAAATAAAGCACAAGCCAGTCCCGCAGCGCCCGCGTTGATATGCACCACCGTGCCGCCCGCAAAGTCGAGCGCGCCCAGCTTGGCCAGCCAACCACCCGGCTCCCACACCCAGTGTGCGATGGGTGCATAGACCACCAGAGTCCACATGGCCACAAACCAAAGCATGGCGGAAAAGCGCATGCGTTCCACGAATGCCCCCACCACCAATGCAGGCGTGATGATGGCAAAAGCCAACTGAAACATCGAATACACAGACTCTGGGATGTTCGGCGCCAAGTGGCTCACCGACACCATGCCTGCCTCTTTCTGATAGTCCAGACCCGCAAACCAGAATCGATCCGTTCCGCCTACCCAGGCGTTGCCCGGCGTAAACGCCAGCGAATACCCCATTGCAAACCACAGCACACTCACCAGTGCAGCCACAGCCAGCACGCATGCCATGGTATTCAGTACATTCTTGCGGCGCACCATGCCTGCATAAAACAGGGCAACGCCGGGCAAGGTCATCAGCAGGACCAGGGCGACAGACACCATGCCCCAGGCTGTATCTGCGGGCTGCAGGGTGGCCTGTTGAACCAGCGCAGGTGCAAGTGGCGCCGGATCGGCCTGCGCGCTCAAGGGGGCAGCCAGCGCCGCCATCCAGGAAAGGACTGGAAGCCATCTCAAAACCATCTCGCGTCCTCTGGTTACCAAAGATACGAAATGCAATGCATAAGACGTGCCAGTAGACCGAACTGCATGGAACGGGCGATAACCTGTGTTTGGGAAGCCATGAACGCATCAGGTTGCAGGGTCGCCAGCCTGTTACCCACGGTTTCAGTGCCCAGAAATGAAAAACGCCCCAAAGCGGGGCGCCGTAGGTGCGCGATCGAAGCGCCTGCGATGTGAGCGTGCTGCTGTTTAATGCAGCGGACCTACGGCAGGGATGCCGTACTCAACCTTGATGGGACTTGCGAGCAATGACTTGCATTTCCACGCAAGCTTCAGCAATAGCAATGCCGGCAATCATGGCAGTGCCCGTCGGTTTGCACGGCAAGTGCTTGCTGAGAGCCTCCAGAACTGCGGGCAGGTGCTCATGCGCGGAGATGATCAGCGTGTAGTTCACGATGTTCTTCAAGGTGCCGCCGCATTTGGTCAGGTAGTTTTCGATGTTGCGCAGCATGAGTTCCGTCTGCGCCCCGGCACCGTCTGCAAGCTTGTGGGCTTCGTAATCCATGCCCAGTGTGCCTGACACGAAGATCCAATCCTCATCGTACATGGCGCGGGAATATGGCGCGTTCGCAAAAGGCATGGGGGTAATCACGGGAATTTGCATAGGGTTTCCTCAAAAAAATATAAAGCTAGTCAGACTGAAAGCATTTTGCGAACGATCGCGCGCGCATGGAGTTCAGTGGAATCAAACAGGGGGACAGGTGACGCAAGCCAGGCCTGTAACTCAGCCAGTTCTGTGCAACCCAGTACGATGCCTTCAGCGCCACGAGCAGCCAGGTTGACGCATATGCGATTGACCACTGCAGCTGATTCAGCACCAGCGTGCCCGCTCGCCAGTTCGCCAAAAATCAGCGAATCCAGTTCGGAGCGCTCATGCGCATCAGGCAGGACCAGCTCAAACCCTTCCTGCTCGCTGAACGCCCGCATGAAGAAATCTGCCTTCAACGCATGGCTGGTACCCAAGATACCCAGGCGCTTGGCCTCGGGCATTTGGGCGCGAATAGACCGCGCTGTTTCGGTGGCGATGTGCACCAAGGGCACACCTGCCGCCTTCTGTACCGCATCTGCCGCAAAGTGGCCTGTATTGGCCAAGATGGCTACCAACTCCGCTCCGGCTGCCTGCAACTGCTTGGCAGCGCCTTGCATACGCGCACTGGCGTCCTGTGGACGACCTTCGTTCATGTCTTGCAAGACTTCCGCAAAATCCAGGCTCACGATCACGCAGCGCGCCGAGTGCGGAACACCCAGCGCCGCCTGCACCTGCTCGTTCAGCATGCGGTAGTAAACCAGGGTGGAAGGCCACGCTACTCCGCCTATAAGGCCGACTGTTTTCATACCTCAGTCCAGCTTGAAACCCAGCTTGCGGATGACGGGCGCATAACGCTGGCCGTCGCGCACGACTCGCTCCGCCATGATGGCAGGACTGATCGCCGCAGCCGGCTCAAATCCGAAGGTGCCGAGCTTTTCAATGACATCAGGCTGCCTCACGGCCCATTCGGCCTCCTGCGCAAGACGCTGAGCAATGGCCGGAGGCATGCTTGCCGGGCCTGCAAAACCAAACCAGACCGATAGATCCATGCCCTTGTAGCCCGATTCGTCCAAGGTGGGCACATCAGGCAAGGCGCCAAAACGCTTGGATGACGTCACGGCCAGAATGCGCGCTCTGCCCGTTTTCACAAATTGAACGTAAGGGGCCAAACCGTCAAAAACCAGGCTCACGTCACCCGCAATCAAGCCTTGCGCTACCTCCGCGCTGCCTTTGTAGGTGATGCGAGTCGCCTCAATTCCGGCCAACTGGCTGAACTCTGCCTGGGCAATGTGGGCCAGGATAGCGGCTGACCCTATATTCAAGGTGCCAGTCTGTGCTTTGGCTCGCTGCACTACTTCTTGAATGGTCTGCGCATCACCAGGCCTCGTGCTGCCAATGACCGTGATGGGGGAAGTGATCGCCAGCGCGATCGGCGTAAAGTCCTTGACCGGGTCGTACGGTAGTTTGTTGTACAGCGAAGGATTCAGCACAAAGGTCTGGTCCATAGTCCAGATGAGCGTATGACCGTCTGGCGCTGCACGCTTTAAGTCTTGTACACCAATGATGGTGTTGCCGCCCGCCTTGTTGTCGATGAAGATCTGCTGACCAAGCCTGTCGGCCATCTTGCCAGCGATCAGGCGAGCCGTGGCGTCGGCTCCGCCACCCGCCACAAAAGGCACAATCAGCCTGATGGGCTTGGCGGGCCACGTCTGAGAAAAAGCGCCGGGAACGGCTAAGGCCGTGGCACCGGCAGCTACTGCTCGCAGCACGACTCGCCTGGTCGGCGTATGCTTTGAGACTTGGCTCGCTTCGCGTATCGTCATTAAAAAACTCCTTTGCAGACGCAAAGGTAGCGCCTCGCCGGAGAATCCGCTATGCCGATCCGCTCACATTCTGTGCCGTTTGCTTCCACACCGGCCATTCCTGAGGACGACTTCAACGCCACCATGTGGCGCTTGCAAGCCACCCGCCACGGCGGCTTGCCCACGCTGCGCGGGAGCCTGCACAACGCCTATTGGCCGGATGACGGCGGCCAACTGACGCAACTTCGCCACACACCCTGGGAAGGCGCTACCGCCCTTTTCTTTGACTTTCGCTTGCAGCGCGACCTGCATATCCGCCTGGAACCACAAGATGAGTTGCTTCTGACTTTCTTTCTTGCTGGAGAAGTCAAGGGCAGCATCGGGGCAAGCCGTGGCCATTTGCGTTCATTGGACTTCCAGCGGGGCCGCGCACTGCTTCGCACGCCAAATCATGATGGCGGGTATCTGATTCAGGTACCGGGGGCTTGTCGTAATGCCTTTGTGCAGTTTCGCCTGCGTCGGGCGCAAATACCCTTATGGCTGCGCTCCCTGGGTGTCCACATCGATGTGCATCAAATGGAGCGCCTCATGCATCTGAACAACGGCACCGTTCTGTGCAACGCGGCGCTGACTGCCAGGGTACGGGCAGCGCTGGAACGCATCCGAAGCCAGAAAGTGGAGGCACTTTCGTTCGCCCCCTTGTTCCAGGCACATTCGGTAGAACTGCTCACGTACGTGCTACTGGATCTCATGGAGTTGTTGCGTCCTGCACGTTCCAGCACAAAAGCCGATGGGAATGCCGGGTTGCGCAAAGTGCGCAGTTGCATGGACGAAGCACCCGCTCGGGACTGGACCGTGGCCCAACTGGCCGCTGAAGCCGGTTGCAGCGAAGCCCAGCTGCAGCGCAGCCTGCGGGCCGATACCGGGCAATCTGTTCATCAATACCTGCGCAATGCGCGGCTTGACCTTGCCGCGCGCCTACTGCGAGAGACAGCCCTGCCCGTCCGCCAGGTCTCTGAAGAAGCCGGCTGGCAATGCCATGGCCGCTTTGGGGCAGCTTTTCGCGAGCGCCACGGGATGGCACCGCTTGCATTCCGCCGTGTCGGCGAACCGAACTAAAAAATTCAGTTCGCCCGGGCTGCATCGCCCCACGAGCGCAGGTTCTACACCGCCGCCAGCGACTGCTCCAGGTCTGCCAGGATGTCGTCGATGTGCTCAATGCCCACGCACAGGCGCACGGTTTCTTCCTTCACGCCGGTCTTGGCCAATTCCTCAGGCGCGAGCTGACGGTGCGTCGTGCTTGCAGGGTGCGTTGCCAAAGACTTGGTGTCTCCAATGTTCACCAGGCGCGTAAACAGCTGAAGCGCGTCCAGGAAGCGAGCACCGGCTTCGCGGCCACCGGCAGCAGCTTTCACTCCAAACGTCAGCAAACCAGAGGCACGCCCTTTCATGTAGTGCTGTGCCAAGGCATGGTCTTCATGATCGGGCAGTCCTGCATAGCTGACCCAGGCAACTTTGTCGTGTTTCTGAAGGAATTGCGCCACTTTCAAAGTGTTTTCGCAGATGCGGTCCATGCGCAGCGCCAGGGTTTCGATGCCCTGAATGATCTGCCACGCGTTGAAGGGCGAAAGTGCAGCGCCCATATTGCGCAAAGGCACGACGCGTGCCCGGCCAATGTAGGCGGCAGCACCCAGCGCTTCTGTATAAACCACACCGTGGTAGCTCACATCAGGCTCGTTCAGACGAGGAAAGCGAGCCTTGTGCTCAGCCCAGGGGAACTTGCCGCTATCCACGATGATGCCACCCAGCGTAGTGCCGTGGCCACCCAGGTACTTGGTGAGCGAATGAACGACGATGTCCGCGCCGTGATCGATAGGACGCACCAGATAAGGCGAAGCCACAGTGTTGTCCACAATAAGCGGAACACCGTGCTTGTGTGCAATGGCGGCCACGCTGGCGATATCCGTCACGTTGCCAGCCGGGTTGCCAATGGTCTCCACGAAGACGGCCTTGGTCTTGGCGTCAATGAGCTTTTCAAAGCTTTGCGGATCACGGTGGTCAGCAAAGCGGGTAGTGATGCCCAACTGAGGCAGCGTGTGTGCGAACAGGTTGTAAGTGCCGCCATAAAGGGCGGTGCTGCTGATGATGTTGTCGCCCGCTTCGGCAATGGTTTGAATGGCGTAGGTGATGGCTGCCTGGCCACTGGCCACGGTCAGGCCGGCAATGCCGCCCTCGAGCGCTGCCACGCGCTTTTCCAGCACATCGCAGGTGGGGTTCATGATGCGGGAATAGATATTGCCCGCCACCTTCAGATCGAACAAGTCCGCCCCATGTTGGGCGCTGTCAAAGGCGTAGGCCACGGTCTGGTAGATCGGCACAGCCATGGATTTGGTGGTGGGATCTGGCTGATAGCCTGCATGGACCAGCTGAGTTTCAAATTTCCAGGTTTCTGACATGAGAGTTCTCCTTTTCTTTCAAGTTTTAGTTCGGTGGCACAAAGCCACCTGCTTATAAAGGGGCTATGGCGGGCCGGCTTTCTGCACCGCTCGGGTAAAGTTGAGGGTTTGGAACACTGTCGGCGTCCGCCAAATCGGGTGCTGCTGTGAATTCTCATTGAAAATCCAACAACTGCTTAAGTCAATTTAGTCAGTTGCTAATTACAACACCCACCAGCTTACGCGAGAGGCAGTAAAAAAAATGGCACGCATGATTCAATGCATCAAGCTCGGCAAGGAAGCCGAAGGTCTTGATTTCCCCCCTTACCCTGGCGAACTCGGTAAACGCATCTGGGAAAGCGTCAGCAAAGAGGCCTGGGCCGGCTGGCTCAAACACCAGACCATGCTGGTCAACGAAAACCGGCTCAACCTGGCTGACCAACGCGCACGCCAGTACCTTGCCCGGCAAATGGAAAACCATTTCTTTGGCACCGGTGCTGACCAAGCCATGGGCTACGTACCGCCAAGCGCTTGAGTGAACTTGAATCCAGTCGCTCAGAACACCTGATCCCAGGACTGCGCCGACAGTATCACTTTCGGCCTGGTCCCACTGGATTGCGGGCCTGGGATGTTCACAAGCTCATTCGATTGGCGCAAGAGCAAAGTTTGCCCGTACTTGAAGTACCTCTTTCCGAGATCCGAGAGCTCGACGAGCCCTACTGGTTTGAGCATGAAGGCGCGCAGCCTACGCCCCGTGCGATTGTGGAGCACGTCAAGCTCATGGACGGCTGCCATCTCGACTGGCCCATCATTTTGAGCTCTGACGGCCGCCTCATGGACGGCATGCACAGGGTGGCTCAAGCCCTGCGCGAGGGGCGCACCCACATCCGAGCAGTGCGCTTCCTGGAAGACCCTGCCCCGCATTACGTGGGCGTGGCACCCCAAAATCTCCCCTATTGATACTGTAAGCCCCATGGAGCCGGAGAAACAGGAAACGGTAGTCTGGCGTGAAGATGGCATGCCTGCCAACTCGCGCTTTGGCGACGTCTACCGCAGCCGCGGCCTGCAAGGTGACGCCGGGTGGTCTCAGGCGCGCCATGTGTTTCTCAAAGGCTGCGGGCTAGTAGTCGACGAAAGCACGCGCGAACACACAGGCGCGACGGCCTGGGCCCACGCCCCTCGTTGGCAGGTTCTGGAAACCGGTTTTGGCCTCGGCCTTAATTTCTTGGCCACCTGGCACGCATGGCGCGAAGACGCCGCACGGCCTCAACGTCTTTTTTATAGTGCTGTGGAAGCCTGGCCGCCAGAGGCTTTCGACATTTTGCGCAGCGCAGCCCCCTTCGCAGACTTGATTCCGCTGGCGCAGCAACTGGCCGCGCGCTGGCAAGGTTTGCTCCCGGGTTTTCACCGCATGGAATTCGAAGGTGGCAGAGTACAGCTCACCCTGGCAGTCGGGCAAGCACAGCCCATGCTGGGCGAAATGACGGGTCAGTTCGACAGTATTTTTCTTGACGGATTCCGCCCACGCCTGAATCCCCAGATGTGGGATCTTCACACATTGAAGGCGGTCTCACGGCTAGCCCGTCGGGGCGGTTTGGCTGCCAGTTGGTGCGTGAAAGGCGAAGTACGCGAGCGGCTGATCACCTGCGGCTTTGTAGTGGAGCGTGTTGCCGGCCTGCCGCCAAAAAGGCACGCCTTGCGCGCCCGTTTTGACCCAAGCTGGCAACCCAAGGGGCGTGCTGAGGCACCCGCCCTGCCCCTCCCCGAAAAAACCACGCCACGCCGCTGCGTCATCATTGGCGCAGGCTTGGCAGGAGCGTCTTGCGCGTACAGTCTGGCGCACCGAGGCTGGCAGATCACCGTGCTGGACCGAGCCGCAGAACCAGCTGCGGGTGCCAGCGGCTTGCCCGCTGGGATCGTGTCGCCCCATGTCTCACCAGACGATCGCCCGCTTTCCCGACTTACCCGTGCGGGCGCGCAGGCCACTCTGGCACGCGCGCGTGCACTGCTGACAGACGGTGTTGAGTTCGCAGTCACAGGCGTATTGGAGCGGCACGCCCCCGGTGAACGCAGACTCCCAGCGAAGTGGTATTCGGAATCAGAAACCGATGCCATGAAGGCCACCACCTATTCAGCCGAGGCCAGCAAGACCGCAGAAAAAGCGCAGCAGGCGGGCGTGCCATTGAATGAAACTGATCTGGCGCTCTGGCACGAGCAAGCGGGCTGGGTCAGACCTGCGGCACTGGTGCGCAGCATGCTGGCGGCCCCCGGGATTGAATGGAACGCGAATCAGAACGCACACCGAATTGAACTGGCCCCATCTCCAGATGCGCCTGCCTGGCGCGTGCTGGATGACAGCGGCGCAGTATTGGCTGAGGCTGACTTGATCGTCCTGGCTGCAGGCTTTGACACACGGGCACTCGCAGGAATCACCTTGCCATTGAATGCTTTGCGCGGGCAAGTCGCCTTTGGCCCCATGCCCGGCGGTCCCCATGATGCCGTGCTTCCGCTCTTTCCGGTCAACGGCCACGGCAGCCTGATCTCGCACCTACCCCTTCAAAATGGTGCCCTGTGGGTCACGGGCTCCACTTTTGAGCGTGGCAACGCGCGAGCAGAGTTGCACGACGCTGACCACGCCCACAACCGCGAGCGCTTGGCAGAACTCCTGCCGCTCGCATCGGCTGCAGTGGACAGCCAATGGACAGATGGCCAGGCAAAAGCCTGGGCAGCAGTGCGCGCAACCCTCCCGGACCGCTTGCCTGCCGTCGGCAGTTGGGACATCACTCTCGTTTCCGGAGAGGCCGAAGCAGCAACGCACGTACCACCACTGCAACTGTGTACCGGATTTGGCGCACGCGGATTGACCCTTACCGTGCTGTGCGGTGAAATCCTCGCCTCCTGGCTTCACGGCGAGCCACTGCCTGTGGAGCGAAGTCTTGCCGACCGGCTGCGGGCTGGTAGATTTAACGCCTGAAAGTTCTGAGGTTGCAATCAGAACTCTGACGACCTCACTTGCACCCACAGGCCCAAGCCCGGCCGCAGGTGTTCCCGTCGCGGACTCAGGGCCATTCAGACGCGTCACGCGCTCCAGCTACGATACGCACACTTGTTCAACCATTTCCCAAGAATTCTCATGGCTTTCGCCGACAACTTGCGCACCCTGCCTTCCGTAGCCCAAATTTCCGCCATCGAACTGCTGGACAATGCCGGCCAAGTGGCCGCCACGATTCCCAACCTGCCGGGCAAGGCCGGCTCTCTGGCGGTTTATGCAGCGCTTGTGGCCAAACACGGCAGCATCAACGTGGCGGCGGCAGAAGAAGGGCTGAGCCTGTTCGCAGAGCACACTGATGATGCCCGCAAAAATCCTGGCAACCACCCCAATATCGACAGGCTGCTTGAAGTGATTAAAAGCGGCCAGGGCTACCAAGCCAAGGTTATTGCGGCATAAGCGCCCGACTCTGATTTCCAGACAGCGATCTTCTATTGACGTTTTCGTAATTCACGACAACCAACCTATCAGCGTTCTCGCTGAGGTTCTATGGTTTTTGTCAAACTGTGAGTGGCGTTGAAACAGAAAAAACCGTTCGGCCTGAGCCTGTCGAAGGCTTGCGTAACGCTTCAACAGGCTCAGCGCGAACGGATTGTTGTGAAACCTAACTGGTTTATGAGAGTCTCAATCGACGGTGCAGACAGCATCGCCAGATAGGCGTGCCGCCAAGTCCAGGACATCGTTTTGACTGCGCAAGGTTTCTGCCTTCAGTGCCTTGGCGTATTCGTCTTGCATTTTCTCCATAACAGGGGTGCCACCCAGCTTTGGAATGGTGGGTAATCAGCGCGTCGCGGTGGGCTTTGTGGTCTGCTTGGAAACGCACTGCCACGTCCAATATCGGTTTGGCAGCAAACCGCTGCCAGTGCCCAACTGTTGGGCATTGATGGCTTCATGCTCCAGGCCCAAAGCCACGTTCAGAATGCCAACATCTTTGGAAGCGCCGCCTGCGATGCCTTGTGCCAAGGCGTCTTTCCCCGCGAGCATGACCACGGCTACGCTGACAGCGCGCCGGAGCGGCCCATGAAGTTGCGGCGAGACGCCACGGGGTAAGGCATCACGGATGCTTGAAAGAGAGTAGTCATGGTGGGTCCTGTTTTTTAAGTGCGTTGGAGAACCACTGACCGAGATCGGTTGGTGAGGCTCTCGACCCGAATACTTACGCTCCGGGATAACCAGATTCAAAAGAAATAAAAAAATTTTGAATCCATTCCCTCCTTTCGTGCGTACAAGGTTTGGAACACAATGAACTTATGAACTCTGAATACTCCGACGCCACGCTTATAGCTCTGCTTCAGCGCGTCGCGCTGAAAGACGAGTCGGCCCTCAAATCGCTGTACGACGCCTGCGCAGGCAAGCTCTATGGCTTAGCGCTGCGCGTACTCAGTCACCGCGAGTCTGCAGAAGATGCACTGCAGGACGCCTTCCTGACCATCTGGCGCATGGCCCCTGAATACAGCGCATCGCTCAGCCCACCCATGGCCTGGATGGGTCTCATCGTGCGCAGTCGTTCTCTTGACCTCATGCGCCGGCGGGTCACGGCGCGCTCCCACCTCACGCAAGAGTTAGACGCCGATCTGGCTGAAACCCTGCAAACCGACGACCCTACGCCGATGGACATCGCGGAGGCCAGCGAGCAAGCCTGGGCCTTGAATCAATGCCTGAGCCGCATGGAAAGCAAACAGTGCGAACTGGTCAAGCTGGCCTACATGCGCGACCTGAGCCACAGCGAACTGGCTGCCCACACGCAGCTTCCGCTTGGCACGGTGAAAACCTGGATACGCCGGGGCCTGGATCAACTGCGCCTTTGCATGGCTCGTTTTGCATAGAGGCCGTTCATGAAGATTCATCAGCATCCCGAATTGTTGGAGCGCCTGGCCGCCAGCTACGCCCTGGGCACGCTGCGCGGCCCAGCACGCCGCCGTTTTGAAACCATCGCACGCGATCAGGCTGCCGTACGCGCAGCAGCTCTTGTCTGGCAAAGCCGAATGTCCAGTCTCAACGAACTACAAACCCGTGTCCAACCTGCACCCGCTGTGTGGACCCGTATTGACAACCTGGTTCGCGCCGATGTGGAGCAAGCCACCCAGGCTGAGACGAAACAAGGTTTGGCGCGAACCGGGGCATCGAGCGAGGGACTGGGTGGCTGGCTGCGCAGCCTGACCCTGTGGCGAGTGGCCAGTGCGGTCGGCGCCGTCGCCACGGTGGCTGCTGTGGTGGTGGGTCTGAACCTGCGTCAGGAAATGGGCAGTGAACTTGCCAAGTTAAGAGCCGCACCTTCCATTGAATATGTGGCCGTTCTGGCTGACGACAAATCCGCAGCCTCCATGCTCGTGACGTTCGATCCCAAGAACAACAAACTCACTCTGCAACGCGTGGGTAACTACCAGGAAACGCCGGACAAATCCCTGCAACTCTGGGCCCTGCCTCCTACAGGCGGCCCCAAATCACTTGGTGTCCTCAGCAACGACAAGCTGATTCGCCTGACCGCCGGGGAAAGCAATGTGAGTGGTGTGCCCACCTTGGCCATCAGCCTGGAGCCCAAGGGCGGAGTACCCAGTGAGACTGGCCCCACCGGCCCCGTGCTCTTCAAGGGCGCATTGATTCAGAAGATGATGTAGAGCGCTGGATTTGGAGCGGGCCGGCATTCCACCTCGTCGATGGGCGCACGAGTCTGGACCTAGGAGGCTGCGCGGCAAAAGGAGCGTCAGCTGCAACGCGCGAGAAAACGGTCCATCGCGGCACTACCTCCTGCGCCCATAGATCAACTATGGGCTTCTCGGTATTACCACGCTGTC
>JAECRA010000015.1 GCA_015999985.1 Comamonadaceae bacterium | reverse complement strand
GGTAGTAAAGCTTGGCACGACGCACATCACCGCGGCGCTTTACTTCAATCGCAGCGATCAGTGGGCTGTAGGTTTGGAAAGTACGCTCAACGCCTTCGCCGTTGGAGATCTTGCGCACTGTGAAGCCGCTATTGAGGCCACGGTTACGCTTGGCAATCACAACGCCTTCGTAGGCCTGCACACGCTTGCGTGTACCTTCAACCACGTTGACGCTAACGATCACGGTGTCGCCAGGAGCGAACTCAGGGATTTTTTTACCCAGGCGCTCAATTTCCTCTTTTTCGAGGGTTTCAATCAGGTTCATTGGTTTTCCCATCTCCCGATCATGCGCGCGCTACACAAAAGGCGGCTCTACAGGGCTAATGCCCGGATAGCCGCGGCCGGCAGAGGATCGAAAAGCCTTGGATTATAGCCTGATGCCAGCTAGCCTGGCAATTCAGGGGGCGGCACGTGTCTTGACGCCAGCCAGCGCCGCTTCATCCGCTTTGCCAAGAAGCCCGGCCGACCGAGCAGCGTCAATCAGGTCCGGGCGGTGACGTACTGTAATTTCAAGCCGGCGGTCGCGGCGCCAACGTTCAATCTGCGCATGATGGCCAGACAGCAAGGCCGCAGGTACCGGTTGATCATTCCACACTTCCGGGCGCGTGTAGTGCGGGCAATCCAGCAGGCCATCGAGTGCAGGGTTGAAACTGTCGAACTGGTGGCTGCCTTCGTCATTGAGCACCCCCGGCTGCAAGCGAGCCACCGCGTCCAGCAGGGCGATCGCTGCGATTTCACCGCCAGACAGCACAAAATCGCCCAGGCTGATCTGAGCATCAACATAGGAATCAATAAAGCGCTGGTCAATACCTTCATAGCGCCCACATACCAGGATGGCCCCACGGCTTTGAGACCAACGCTCAACCGTGCCATGGCGCAGGACCTCGCCGATAGGAGAAAAAAGCACGACAGGCACCGAAGTGGATGCAGATCCTTCACCCTCGCCTTCCCCACGATCATCGCGATCATCGCGAATAGCCTGGAGGCAGCGCAGCAAAGGCTCGGCCATCATGACCATGCCTGGACCCCCGCCGAAAGGCCGGTCGTCCACGCGCCGATAATTGCCCTCTGCAAAATCGCGAGGGTTCCACAGCTCGAGCTCTACCAGGCCACTGGAAAATGCCCGCCGGTTGATCCCGGCTTCGAGAAACGGCGCAAAAAGCTCGGGAAACAGCGTGATGACGTCAAAGCGCATGACACGTCTGCATCACTGAATAGAGGGGTTGGCAGGAGGCAAATCCTGGACCGGTTTGAATAGGCGCGCCACATCCACAGCGTCAAACCGTTGCTGTTGACCGCAAAAATCGCAACCGACTTCCACTTGACCCTGTTCAGCCAGGATGGATTCGATCTCGCTCTCGCCGAGGCCTCGAAGCATCACCCCTACCCGTTCACGGCTGCATGAGCAGGCAAAGCGGGGGCCTTGTTCGCCCGCCAGCGGCGGAAACCGCAGCAGGCTTTCTTCCCAGAACAAGCGGCGCAAGATGGTGTCGGTATCCAGTTCAAGCAATTCTTCACGCTTGAGGCTGCGCGCCAGCAGGGAAATACGTTCGTAGTCGTCTTCCACGCCCTCGCCTTGATCACCCTGCTCATCGTCTCGGGCCACGTTGCTTCGCGACAGGTTGTCCTCGCCTTGCCCCGGCAAGCGCTGGATCAGCAAGCCGCAAGCGACCTGTTCGTCAGCGGCCAGCACGATGGTGGTGTCCAACTGCTCAGACTGAAGCATGTAGAGCTCAATCATTTCAGACACGCTCTGGAGCTTGCGGCCATCTGCGTCCTGAAGGGGCACCACGCCCTGATAAGGTTGCCGTCCATCACGCCGGTCGGAAGGGTCCAGGGTGATGGCGCAGCGGCCTTTGCCTCGCAGATTGACCATTTCTGGCAAACGCGCGCCAGCGTCCACTGTGCCCACCACAGAAGCAGTGGCGCGCACGCGCAAGTCGGTCTGGGTTTCCGCCACCGCAACTTTCACGGGGCCGTCGCCAAAAATCTGCAGCACCAGCGCGCCATCAAACTTGATGTTGCCCTGCATCAGCACGCTCGCGGCCATCATTTCGCCAAGCAACTCTGCGACCGGTGGAGCATAAGCGCCGGTTTGGGTATTGGCAGCACGGCGACGCAGGATCTCCTGCCACGCGTCCGTCAGTCGGACCAATTGACCACGCACCGGCAGGCCGTCGAATATGAATTTATGGAGTTCTGACATTCAAAGCAATGTGAGGGCACGCCGCCCAAATCCAAGTCTTGCAGTCGACCGCTCAGCTGGTCCGCTTCAAGGTGTCCCGAAACAAGCGTGCGTTATCTATGTAATGCCGCGCACTATTGCGCAGTCCCTCGATCTGTTCAGGTGTGAGCTGGCGCACCACTTTGGCAGGCGTACCCATGATCATGCTGCCGTCAGGGAATTCTCTGCCTTCCGTGACCAGGGAGCCGGCGCCCACCAGACAATTTTTTCCGATTTTGGCACCATTGAGCACGATGGCTCCGATTCCAATCAGCGATTCGTCGCCAATGGTACAGCCGTGCAGCATGACCTTGTGTCCTATGGTGACATGCCTGCCCACGGTAAGAGGCATGCCGCGGTCTGCGTGCAGCACGGAAAGATCCTGAACATTGCTGCCTTCACCGATGGACATGCTTTCTGTGTCACCGCGCAGCACGCAGCCGAACCAGACACTGGCGTCGGGGCCCAGCGTCACGTTGCCCATGACCTCAGCCGATTCCGCAACCCAGGCGGTCGATGCAAGCTGGGGGGATTTTCCGTCTACTTCATACACGGCCATTGATCTGGTCTCCTGTTTGGATATCGTGGGGTATTTAGGGGCAATTTTAGGGCGCTATGGCCATAGGTGCCGTGGTCACTGCCCCATCAACTCCAACTCTCGGGGGCTGAAACCCGCTGCGAGCCTGGCTTCCATGTTGAAAGGGCCTCGCAAACGAGGCGCATCATAGGTTTTAGCCAACTCTGCATAAGTGGCCACAGGGTCCAGTCCGCGCTGCTGGCACAACCAGTTGTACCAATGGTTTCCAACTGCCACATGTCCAATTTCGTCACGCAAAATGATGTCCAGAATGGCGGCGCCTTCGTGATCGCCTGCTTTGACAAGCTTGGCCTTGAGGGGAGGCGATGCATCCAGCCCACGGGCTTCGGCCGTGCGTGGAACGAGAGCAATGCGCGCAAGGATTTCGTGCCTGGTCCTCTCAGCGATGTCCCAGAGGGCATTGTGCGCTGGCAAATCGCCGTAGCGGACATCCAAGGTGGCAAGGTGGTCCCTTAGAAGCTCGAAATGCAGGGACTCTTCCCGTGCAATGCCCATCCATTGTTCGTAGAAGAGCTCTGGCATACCCTTGAACCGCCAGCAGATATCAAGCGCCAGATCAATGGCATTGAGCTCTATGTGCGCAAGCGAATGAATGAGTGCTGCGCGGCCCTCTTTTGTAAACACCGACCTCTTGGCGAGCTCGACATGCGCGACCAGAATGGGTTTGGCGGGTCTGCCAGGAATGACACCGCGCGCCAAGATGTCGTCGTCGGCGCCAACAGGCATGCCGGCGCTCGTGGTCCGAGTGCGACTGGCCTTTTGGTCCGGGTCTGTCGTGATTAGCAGGTCCAGGGCGAGGCTGCGAAGTGTGTCCATCCGGGAATGCTACGCGAAGGAGGCGAAGCTCCGCACCCACGTCTGTCGCGATCGCAAAGCCTATCAATTGAAACGGTAAGATTGAACTGCGATTCAAGAGGTAGTTGGGCCGGTCATCCCCGGGACCGGAGTCTGCCGAATGTGCAATGAAGGAGAAGGCCAAGATGGTGAGAACGTACACGGGCTCATGCCACTGCGGGGCTTGCCGCTTCGAAGTTCAAATGAACCTCGACCACGTGCGCAGTTGCAATTGCTCGGTTTGTCAACGTAGGGGGGCGCTGATCCACCGCGTACCCCAATCCGCCCTGAACCTGTTGACCCCGCTGGAGAATCTGAGCGTTTATGAATGGGGCACAAGGACGGCAAAAGACTACTTCTGCCCTCAGTGCGGCATTCTGCCGTTCCGGGTGCCGAGCGCCCCTACCGAGAGCGAAAGGGCCGAAGGCAAACGTCGTTTCGAGGGCTGGGCGATCAATGTGCGCTGCCTTGAGGACGTAGACCTCACCAAGATACCCGTCGTAGTGATAGACGGTGCAGGCCTCACATGAACGCGTGAACTGGAGCGCCTTGCCCTCGATGGGGCATTTGCAGCCCTGGAGCACTGGCGAAATACCAAACCATTTGCATGCGAATTAACTGCCTGAGGACCCAAGCGCAAGGCAATTCGATAGGATGGACGCTTTCGTCTCCAATCATTCCATTGGATGTCATACCTCTGAAGGAGCCCTTATGAGCAAACCCATCGTCCAGGACATTGGCCCCAAGCCAAATGCCTTTGATATCGAAAAAGCGACCAAGGACAATTCCCACTACCGCGAGGTGGCATGGAGCGGCAAGTTTTTGCAGGTCACGCTCATGTCCATTGAGCCGGGTCAATCCATTGGCCTGGAGGCGCATCCTGATACCGATCAGTTTCTCCGCGTGGACGCAGGTGAAGGCAAATGCAAGATGGGACCGGCGAAGGACCAACTGACGTTCGAGCAGGATGTAGAAGACGGATGGTGCATCCTGGTGCCTGCGGGTACCTGGCACGATGTCATCAATACGGGCGACAAGCCCCTGCGTTTGTACGCCATCTACGCGCCGGTGCACCATGCTGCGGGGAAAATTCACCCTACGTTCGACGACGCAGAGAAGGACGAAGAAAACGGGACAGATGAGCCGCCAAACTGGTCGGTGCAACCGCCTGCTGCGCGGCCAGACAAGCACGCTTGACCTGAATTGCCACGTGGCTGGCAGGAGAGGCTCCTGGAACCGGCATTGCGATGGGCACTACGGCGCTGGCAGCCATCCGAGGATGCCAAGCTGGAGCTTGGCATTGCAGCGTTTGCAGATACCGGAAGATGCCGAGCAAGAGCTCGGCGGTCCCAGGTGAACAGCCCGCTTCGCGAAGGCACCTGACTCAGAGCAGGAACTTGGCGTTGACTAGCTGTAACGCTTTTCCAACGCGTCCCACTCTGGCTTGCTCACCAGCCGCTGCCGCTCATTGAACGTGGCAACGAGGCCGCTGTCTTCTCGCACTTCCTTTTCGTCGCGCAGGACCTTCAAAGTGTTCTGCATACCGACCACCGCGCCTTGCAAAGCTGCATTGGCATACAGCACTATGCCGAAACCCAACTCGGCCAGTTGTTCGGCGTTGAAGATGGGCGTCTTTCCTCCAATCACCATGTTCATGAGTTGTGGCTTGGACAGCCGCTGAGGAAGCGCTTGAACTTCTTCGGCTTTGGTCACCGCTTCAACGAAGAGAATATCTGCGCCAGCTTCAGCGAATTTTTGGGCCCGCTCTACAGCGGCTTCAAAACCGTGGGTGGCCGCTGCATCGGTTCGCGCCATGATGAGCAGATCAGAGTCACGTCTGGCGTCCACAGCCGCCTTGATCTTGCTCACGGCCTCTTCTGTAGAAATGACCTCTTTGCCTGAAAAATGACCGCAGCGCTTGGGCGCCACCTGGTCTTCCAGCTGAATGCAGTCTGCCCCCGCGCGCTCCAGCGTCCGGACCGTGTGATACACATTCAGGGCGTTGCCAAAACCCGTATCCGCGTCTACAAGCAGCGGGACATTCACGGTGTCGCGAATGCGCGCCGTGTGGTCAGCGATCTCGGCCAGGCCCATAAAGCCCTGGTCCGGCATGCCGAACCACATATTGGTGACGCCGGCGCCGGTGATGTAGATCGCTTCAAAGCCGAGGTCTTCAATGACCTTGGCAGAAAGAGCGTTGAATGCGCCGGGGATCAGCACGCCACGTCGAGCTTCGACAATTTTTTTGAGTTGTTTGCGTGTAGACATTTCTTTTAGTTAGGTTGATTTTTGAGCTCTCCGACTGGTCTCCCATCGAGTTTTCAGCGGTCTCGTTATTCCTATCATTCCTATCTTGCCCTTGATCCTCTTCATTCCCTTCGTTCGCGTCATTCACTTCATTCCCGGATGGCGACTATCGGGGTGTAGCGACCAATGCGGTGAGTCGACCATCGGCAGATGGATGACCATAAGAGCATCCCGACCGTCCGGGCGTAACGATTACCCAGGCACGCGCACCCAGCCCTCCATCAGCACTCTGGCGCTTCGGCTCATGAGCGCTTTGGTCACTTTCCACTGACCATCTTCGAGCAGGGCTTGCGCGCCTACACGAAGGGTTCCGGAAGGGTGTCCGAACCGCACAGCCTGGCGCTGACCTCCCCCGGCGGCCAGGTTGACCAAGGTACCGGGAACCGCAGCCGCGACACCTATGGCCACAGCGGCAGTCCCCATCATGGCGTGATGCAATTTACCCATGGACAGCGCCCGCACCAGTAGATCGACGTCGCCCGCCGTCACCGCTTTGCCACTGGAGGCCACATAGTCCGCAGGCCGCGCCACGAAGGCGACTTTGGGGGTATGTTGGCGCTTGGCGGCTTCGCTCAGATCCTTGATCAAACCCATCTTCAATGCACCATGAGCGCGAATGGTTTCGAAACGGGCGAGCGCTGCGGGGTCGGCATTGATGTCGTCCTGCAACTCTGTGCCGGTGTATCCGATGTCGCTGGCGTTCAAGAAAATCGTGGGAATGCCCGCATTGATGAGCGTGGCCTTGAACACCCCAATTCCTGGTACGTCCAGATCATCGATCAGTCGGCCCGTGGGGAACATGGCGCCGCCCCCCTCGCCTTCGTCCGCGGGGTCAAGAAACTCAAGCGGCACCTCTGCGGCGGGGAAGGTCACGCCATCGAGTTCGAAATCTCCCGTTTCCTGCACCTGGCCGTTGCTGATCGGCACATGGGCAATGATGGTCTTGCCTATATTGGCTTGCCATATACGCACGGTGCAAGTGCCGTTGTCCGGGACACGCGCCTTGGGGACGATGCCACTCATGATGGCGAATGGCCCCACGGCGGCAGAGAGGTTGCCGCAGTTGCCACTCCAATCCACGAAAGCGCTGTCAATCGAGACTTGACCGAACAAATAGTCCACGTCGTGACCAGGTCGCTCGGACGGTGAAAGGATGACTGTTTTTGAGGTGGATGACGTGGCCCCGCCCATTCCATCTATCTGCTTGCCATAGGGGTCGGGGCTGCCGATCACACGCATCAACAACGAGTCGCGCGCAGCTCCGGGTTGCCTGGCAGCCTCGGGCAGATCTTGCAGCCGGAAGAAAACACCTTTACTGGTGCCACCTCGCAGGTAGGTGGCCGGAATCTTGATTTGCGGTGAAAAGTTCATCTCATTTCAATGTTGGAACACCAACAAAGTCTCTCTTGTTTTGGGTGAAGAACGAAGCAAGGCCATCATGAACGCTCATGGCTTACTCATCCCTCGTTCATAGCCAGAAAATCCTGAGCGAATCTCTGCAGGACTCCGCCAGCTTCGTACACAGAAACCTCCTCTGCGGTATCCAGGCGGCAGATGACAGGAACCATCAAGGTTTGACCGTTCCTGCGGTGCACCACTAGCGTAAGTTCCGACCCGGGCGTGCGTTCACCAAGCACATCGTAGGTTTCAGTTCCATCGAGCGCCAGCGTGATGCGGTTGTCCGACGGTTTGAATTCCAGCGGCAATACCCCCATCCCGATCAGGTTGGTTCGGTGGATGCGCTCAAAACCTTCTGCCACCACGGTTTCAACACCTGCCAGTCGCACACCCTTGGCGGCCCAATCTCGGCTGGAGCCTTGCCCGTAATCGGCTCCTGCGATGATGATCAATGGTTGCCTACGGTTCAGATAAGTCTCCATGGCCTCCCACATGCGCACCACTTGACCCTCTGGCTCCAGCCTTGCAAGCGAACCTGCCCTCACGCTGCCATCTTCACTGCGCACCATTTCATTTTTGAGCGTGGGATTGGCAAACGTGGCGCGCATCGCCGTGAGATGGTCGCCGCGGTGAGTGGCGTATGAGTTGAAGTCCTCTTCGGGCAAGCCCATTTTGGCCAAGTATTCGCCCGCCGCCGAGTCCAGCAAAATGGCGTTGGACGGCGAGAGATGGTCCGTAGTGATGTTGTCCGGCAGCAGCGCCAGTGGCCGCATGCCCTTCAGGGTCCGCGGGTTGGCTGCGAGTGCGCCCACACCTTCGGTGTCCCAGTAAGGAGGGCGCCTGATATAGGTCGAGCTCGGACGCCAGTCGTATTGCGGAGCCGCTTTTTCTCCATCATCCGGTTGGATCGCAAACATGGGCTCGTACACCTTGCGGAACAGCTCGGGCTTGACTGCGGATTGCACGACGGCATCAATCTCCTCATCAGCCGGCCAGATGTCCTTCAGGCGAACTTGCTTGCCATCAACCACACCGAGCACATCGCGCTCAATATCAAACCGCATGGTGCCCGCAATCGCATAGGCCACCACCAGCGGAGGCGACGCCAGGAACGCCTGCTTGGCGTAGGGATGGATGCGGCCGTCAAAGTTTCTATTGCCCGAGAGTACGGCCGTGGCGTAGAGGTCGCGGTCAATGATCTCCTGCTGAATCTTGGGGTCGAGGGCGCCACTCATGCCATTGCAGGTGGTGCACGCGAAGGCCACGATACCAAAGCCTAGCGCTTCCAGCTCTGTCAGCAGGCCGGCTTCCTTCAAGTACAGCTCCACCGCCTTCGAGCCCGGCGCGAGCGAAGTCTTGACCCAAGGCTTGCGCACCAAGCCCAAGCGATTGGCGTTGCGGGCCAACAGAGCGGCTGAGATCACGTTGCGCGGATTGCTGGTGTTGGTGCAACTGGTAATGGCCGCAATGATGACGGCACCATCGGGCATGAGGCCTTGCGCCTCCTCTGCCCTCGCCTTGGCAAGGTCCACCGCAATTCCGCGTTCGGCCAGTTGTGAGGTAGGCAGGCGCCGGTGAGGGTTGGAGGGGCCCGCCATATTGCGAACCACTGTGGACAGATCAAACTTCAGGACGCGTTCATACTGCGCGCCGCGCAGAGAATCTGCCCAGAAGCCTGCGTGCGTGGCGTAGGTCTCCACCAACCGGACCTGTGTTTCTTCACGCCCCGTCAACCTCAGGTAATCCAGGGTCTGCTGGTCTATGAAGAAAAGCGCAGCCGTCGCCCCGTATTCGGGGCACATATTGGAGATAGTGGCGCGGTCGCCAATGGTCAGCGTGCGCGCACCATCGCCAAAGAACTCCAGATAGGCACCCACCACCTTTTCCTTGCGCAGGAATTCGGTCAATGCGAGCACGATGTCAGTGGCCGTAATTCCGGGCTGACGATGCCCTGTGAGCTCCACCCCCACGATCTCCGGAAGGCGCATCCAGGAAGCTCTGCCCAGCATGACGTTCTCGGCCTCCAAGCCCCCTACCCCCACGGCAATGACGCCCAAAGCGTCGACGTGCGGCGTGTGGCTGTCAGTTCCTACGCAAGTGTCGGGAAAGGCCACGCCACCGTCCTTGTCCTTTTGCACGTAGATCACGGGCGACATCTTTTCCAGGTTGATCTGGTGCATGATGCCATTGCCAGCCGGGATGACATCGACATTCGCAAAGGCTTTTTTCGTCCACTCGATGAAGTGAAACCGGTCTTCATTGCGCCGGTCTTCAATAGCTCGGTTTTTCTCGAAGGCGTTGGGATCGAAACCGCCACACTCGACGGCCAGGGAGTGATCGACGATGAGTTGCACAGGCACCACCGGGTTCACCGCTGCCGGGTCTCCTCCCTCCTTGGCAATCGCGTCACGAAGGCCCGCCAGGTCCACCAGCGCCGTCTGACCCAGAATGTCGTGGCACACGACCCGCACCGGAAACCAGGGAAAGTCAATGTCGCGCTTGCGCCCTATGATTTGGCCCAGGTAGGCAGACAGCCGTTTTGGGTCCGCACGACGGACGAGATTTTCCGCGTGGACTCGCGCGGTGTAGGACAAGGTTTCCCACGCACCGCCTTGGATCTCATCAACTGCGGCGCGGGCGTCGAAATATTGAAGCGACGTCCCTGGGAGTATTTTTCTGTGGTCGGTGTTCATCGTCAGTCGGGAAATTTTCTCGGCTTCAGCCGCGTGCTTCAATCGGCACAAACTTAAGATCATCAGGACCTGTGTAATTAGCGCTTGGACGGATGATCTTGTTGTCCACACGCTGCTCAATCACATGAGCAGCCCATCCGCTAGTGCGTGCAATGACGAAAAGCGGAGTGAACATGGCCGTCGGAACGCCCATCATGTGATAGCTCACAGCGCTGAACCAGTCGAGATTGGGGAACATCTTCTTAACCTCCCACATGACGGTTTCAAGACGCTCGGCAATGTCAAACATCTTGGTGGAGCCGCCGTCTTCAGACAGCCGCCTGGCCACCTCCTTGATGACTACGTTGCGCGGATCACTGATGGTGTAGACAGGGTGGCCGAAACCGATGACCACTTCCTTGGCGTCCACACGGCGGCGGATATCGGCCTCGGCATCGTTGGGGCTGTCGTAGCGCTTTTGCACCTCAAAGGCGACCTCGTTGGCACCCCCGTGCTTGGGCCCGCGCAACGCGCCAATAGCGCCGGCAACGCAGGAATACATGTCGCTACCGGTGCCAGCAATCACACGTGCAGCGAAGGTAGATGCATTGAATTCATGTTCAGCATAGAGATTGAGTGAGGTGTGCATGGCACGCACCCACTCGTCGCTCGGAGCCTGCCCGTGCAGCAAGTGAAGAAAGTGGCCGCCAATCGAGTCATCTTCTGTTTCCACTTCAATGCGCTTGCCATTGGTGCTCCAGTGATACCAGTAGAGCAACATGGAGCCCAGGCTGGCCATCAGGCGGTCAGCGATGTCGCGAGCACCTGGTGTGTTGTGGTCATCTTTCTCAGGCAACACACAGCCCAGCGTGGACACGCCGGTGCGCATGACATCCATGGGATGAGCTCCGGCGGGTACAGCCTCCAACGCCTGCTTCACGTTGACCGGCAAGCCTCGCATGGCTTTCAGCTTGGCTTTGTAGGCGGCCAACTCCGCCCGCGTGGGCAGTTTGCCGTGCACCAGAAGATGGGCGATCTCCTCGAATTCACAGACTTGCGCGACGTCCAGAATGTCATAGCCACGGTAGTGGAGATCGTTACCACTGCGCCCCACAGTACAGAGCGCGGTATTGCCGGCGGTCACCCCGGAAAGGGCGACTGACTTCTTGGGCTTGAAAGTCGCTGTCACGACGGTTTCGGCAGTGATGGCACTCATGATCGGAACTCCTGTTTCATATAGTTGGATTCAATGGGCGCCGGACGGCCTCTGCCGTCGACCGCCACCATTTCAAACACCCCCTTCAGCGCCTCTTCAAGCGGAGCCGCAGGTGCTTCTGTATGGCCACTGACGCACACCGTCATGGAGCTACAACCCACCCGGCTCACCCACGCGCGCAAGCTCAACGTATAGCCCACAGGGATGGGGGCGGTGAATTCGACCCCGGTCACGCCAGCCATCACCACCTCCCGGTGGGCCAGGCTGCGTGCAGCCAGGAAGGCGGCTTTCGCCATCAACTGCAGGCCTTGCCCTGCGAACAGGGTGCCGTGATGGTTTGCCATCGCAGGCAAAACCAGTTCTTGCAGCTCGGTAGTTCCTTGGGGGCTTGTCATAATTCGCAATTTACGCAAAATACGCCTACCCATAAAGAGCTAAAAGTGCGAATGAAAGTGAATGAATTTCTGCGAAACTGCGAATTTTGTGAATTCCCAGACATCCATACGAACGGCACATCGCTTGAGTTGCCACCAGCCCAGACACGGCACGTAAAGCCATGAAAAAAACCTTCATGGGCGTCAAGCTGCGGCGGTTAAGGGCAGAGCGCGGCATGAGCCAAATCCTCATGGCGCAGACTTTGGGCATTTCTCCCAGCTATCTGAACCAACTGGAACAGAACCAGCGACCTTTGACGGTAGGTGTCTTGCTCAAGATCAGCCAGGTGCTGGGGGTCGATGTACAGCAGTTTTCTGAGGACGAAGAAGCGCGCATGGTGGCAGCCCTGCAAGAGGCACTTGCTGATGCACCACAGCCCATCACGCTGCCGGAGCTGAAGGAAGTGGCATCGCAAATGCCTGCGCTGGCTCGCGCGGTGGTGGCGCTCCACAGGCGCAACGTTGAAGCGCTGGACCGCGCCGAATCAGTCTCGCTGCGATTAGGAGACGAACGCTCTGACACTGCCCTGCCCCGTGCCATGGCGTTTGAGGCGGTGCGAGACTTTTTCTTTTCGCACCAGAACCACTTTGATACGCTAGACCGCGCGGCAGAAGCCTTGTCCGCAGAGGCACAGGCGCGCGGCACTCATCTGGCCGACTGGCTGACTCGGCGGCTGCAAAAAAATCACGGAGTACGCGTGCTCTACACGCAGGATGCAAGCGCCGGCAAGCGCAGCTATGACGGAACCGGGCGCACGGTGTTGGTCTCTGACACCCTGGCACCGGGACAGCTGGCGTTTCAGCTTGCCACGCAGCTGGCCCTGCTGGAGCACAGCGACGCCATAGATTCCATGATCAATGTCCCACCTTTTACGCAAGATGGCGACGCGCACCGCCTGGCACGGGTGGGCTTGGCCAATTACTTCGCAGGAGCCCTGCTCCTGCCGTATGGGGAGTTTCTACAAGCGGCAGACACGCTACGCCACGACATTGACCGCTTGAGCCAGAGATTTGGTGTGGGTTTCGAGACAATTTGCCACCGCCTTTCCACCCTCCAGCGCCCGGGTTCGCCAGGCGTACCCTTCTTCTTCGTGCGGGTAGACCGGGCAGGCAATATCAGCAAGCGCCAGTCCGCCACGCATTTTCACTTCAGCCGGACAGGTGGCACATGTCCGCTTTGGAATGTGTACGAAGCGTTTGGCCAGCCCGGCCGCATCTTGCCGCAGCTCGCACGCATGCCGGACGGCCGAACCTACATGTGGATTGCGCGCACCGTCTCCAGTGGAGCGCGCGGCTGGGGCGTACCTGGCAAGGTGTTTTCCATAGGCCTGGGTTGCGACGTGCGCCACTCTCAACGGCTGGTCTACGCCAGTGGCCTGGACTTGAACGCCGCAGATGCCGCAACCCCCATCGGGATGGGCTGCAAGGTATGTGAACGCGAAGCCTGCCCTCAGCGCGCCTTCCCCTTCATTGGCCGAGCGCTCGATGTAGATGAAAACACGAGTCGCTTTACGCCCTATGGCTTCGGCCCTGAAATTCCCTGAGACGACCTGGAGGCAGCTTGCTCACAGGCATCACGCCAGATATTGCGGACCAATTCGTGCCAATCGCTTGAGAATCGCGCGTTGTCGAACAATGCGCTACCTGCCGCCTGCTGACGCAGTCGCCGCCGCAGATCAGCCAGGGCAGGCCACGCCTGGCTTTGGGCAAGCGCCACCGCCCTATCCACATAAATGCCTTCATCGAAGCAGACCCAATCTTCTTCCAGTCCAGCAGCACTCATGATCTGCTCCCCTTGCCGGCCCAGCATGCCTGGCGTGGAAAGAGTCAATGTGGGCACACCCATCCAAAGAGCCTCGGCCGAAGTCGTGCCACCGGGATAGGGAAAAGTATCTAGCGCCACATCAATTTCACCGTAGCTGGCCAGATAGCGCTGGCGCTCCAAAGGCGCTTCCACTCTGAACCTGTCTGCAGCGATACCTGCTTTCACAAGTCGCTCCGCCAGTGCGCGCCGCTCTTCGTCGGTACTTTTCACGCCGCAGCGAATCCGCCAGCGGGCCTGGGGCGCACGCTGCGCAATCTGCGCCCAAGTGGCAATGACCCTGGGGTTGATCTTGGCCAGCGTCTGAAAGCACCCAAAGGTGATCTCGCCTTGTCGCAAAGCGGGTAGCTCCGCCACTTCTGGTGCGTTCTTGGGTGGGGTAAAGCAATACCTGGTACCAGGAAGACGCCATACACGCTCACTGAACCAATGCTCCTCTGAAACAGGCACACAGCGCGGATCGGCTATGACTGCCTGAACACCAGGCAAGCCTGTGGTGCCAAAGTAACCCAACCAGTTCACCTGAACCGGTGCCGGTCTACGCGCCAGCACCGCCAGTCGGTGACCGCTGCTCATGCCAGAAAGATCAAGCAGGATGTCAATACGATCGCTTCGTATGCGCGCTGCCAACTGGTCATCTGACCAGCGAAAGACCTCGTTCCAGGCAGAAAATGCGGGCGCAATGCGCTCCGTCAACGCAGTGCGTTTTTCATGATTGGCGTAGGCGATCCAGATCACATCCTTGCCGGCCGAGTGCGCCAGCAATCCCTCGATGAAATAGCCCACGGGGTGATCACGCAAGTCGGCCGACAGCAGTCCGATCCTGAGCGGCCGCTCAGGCTCAAAGGACACCAGCCAACTGGAAAACACAGGACTTTGCGCCGCGCACTGTGCGCCAAGCCGCCGCGCTAACGCAGATAGCTGAGCGGGCGAAGGATGCTCGAGATAGTGCTGGGTAAATATCAGCTGCGCCTGGGCTATCACGTGCTTGGAATCAATGGCAAGGACGCGCCTATACAACTCGTGAGCCCGCGAGAAACGCCCTGCATCTGCATGCAACTGAGCAGAGTTGAAGAGTGCCTGCACATGATTAGGGTCTACCGCAAAGACACGCTCATACCAGGCAAGCGCTTCCTCAAAACGGCCTTCGCCTTGATGGATCGCGCCCATATTGAGCAATGCCAGCGGGTCTTGCGGCTGCAACTGAACCGCGAGGGTGAAGTACTCCAGCGCCTGCTGCTTACGCTCAAGCATCCAACAGGCGCGGCCGAGATTGGCCACCAATGCCACGTTGCCCGGGTCTGCGACTAAAAGCCGCTGCCATAAAACCACAGCCTCAGCCAGACGACCATGTTGAGCCAGGAGCACGGCGGTCAGGTTCTGCACCGCTGCTTCCTGAGGTATCTGCTCAGCCAATGGCAGGAGTAGCGCGAGCGCCTGCTCCCAGCGATTTTCGCTCTGCAGGCGCACAGCCTCGGAAAAAGTAGCTTCCCAGCCAGCGGGTGGCGCAGGATGTTTGGAAGGAACAGAAGATTGAGGTGGTGGCGTCGAACTCACGAATTTCTTTGCATCAAAATCTGGGGCGCAAGAGGGTTCAAAGTATCGCCTAGGAGGCTCCCTAGCCTCGCGGATGATGCTGCGCATGCAGAACTTTAAGACGTTCCCGCGCTACATGCGTATAGATCGTGGTGGTTGAAATGTCGGCATGGCCCAGCAGCATCTGTACTGCACGCAAATCCGCGCCATGATTGAGCAGATGCGTAGCAAAGGCATGGCGCAAGGTATGAGGCGACGGGGGTGCGGCTATGCCCGCCTGCAATGCATAGCGCTTTACCAAACCCCAAAACATGACGCGCGACATCGCGGTGCCTGGCGTCGGTCCGGAGCTGGTCACGAAGAGTGCATCGGTCTGGCGTGAGCCAAGCAATTCGGGCCTGCCTGCAGCAAGATACTTCTGCAACCACTCGCCTGCCATTTCTCCGAAAGGCACCAAGCGCTCCTTGTTTCCCTTACCAAGAATACGCAGTACGCCCTCGTTCAGACCCACATGGAAGGTCTTGAGGGTCACCAGCTCACTGACTCGCAAGCCACTGGCGTAAATCAGTTCCAGCATGGCACGGTCGCGCAGTCCCAAGGGCGTATCCGGATCTGGCGCGTTCAGCAGCGCTTCGACCTGCGCTTCGCTCATGGTTTTTGGAACCCGAAGCGGCTGTTTGGCCGTGAGCAGTTTCAGCGTAGGATCAATTGAGATGGCGCGTTCACGCAGCAACCAGCGGAAATAGCGCTTGAATACCGTGAGCCGACGATTGGATGAAGTGGCCTTGCCGCGCGCGCGCACCGCAAAGTAGCCCTGCAGATGGTGCTCTTGCGTCTGCAGCAACCGCAACTGGTGGGTTTCACTCAGCCACTTGCCATACAAGGTCAGATCGCGCCTATATGCGGCCAGCGTATTGGGAGAGAGCCCATCCTCCAGCCAAAGGGCGTCTATGAAGCCGTCAATGGACGCGTCGGGTGCGGGAGGTGGAATGGAAGGCGATGACAAGGGAGCAGCAATTTCTGAATAAACCGTGAAGACACTCCGAACGTGTGTTCACGGTTCAGCAGCTTACTGCAAGGCCAGCTTTTGCTTGGCAACCACTTGCTTATAGATTTCGTACTCAGCCTTGATCTGTTCCGCAAACTGTTCAGGGGTATTGCCGATGATGAGCGAACCCGTTTCCTCAATGCGTTTTTTAACCGCAGGTTCATCCAGGGCCTTTTTAACACCGGCGTGGATCTTGTCGATGACGTCTTTTGGAGTGCCCTTGGGCGCGAGCAGGCCGTAATAGGCCATGCGGTTGACAGGCTCCAGCCCCACTTCCTTGAACGTGGGGGTGTCCGGCAGGCTGGCAAGACGCTGAGGCGCTGCCACCACAATAGGCACCAGACGCTTTTGCTGGATAAAGGGCAATGCAGAAGGCAAGTTGTCGAACATGATGGGCACCTGGCCTGCCACCACGTCGTTCAGCGCAGGACCGGCACCACGGTAAGGGATATGCGTGACGAATACGTTGGTCAGGCTTTTGAAAAGCTCGGTCTGAAGATGCCCGATGCCGCCCGCACCAGAAGAAGCATATGAATGCCGTCCGGGCTCTTTCTTCAGGAGCGCCAGGAAACTCTTGTAATCATGCGCGGCAAACTTTGGGTTGACTGCGATGATGTTCGGCGTAGCCGCAATGTTGATGATGGGCGCGAAGTCAGTGACCGGGTCGTAGCCGATCTTCTTATTGATCGCAGGGTTGGCCGCGGTAGTGGAAGCCGTGGCGACGCTCAGGGTGTAGCCATCTGGCGCAGCGCGGGATGCTTCCAATGCACCAATGCCGCCGCCAGCGCCAGCCTTGTTGTCGACCACCACCGCCTGCCCGAGCGCCCTGCCCAGAGGTTCAGCGATGACGCGCGCAATGATGTCGGTCGTGCCGCCGGGTGCGAACGGCACGATCAAGCGCACAGGCTTGTTGGGGTATGCCTGGGCAAATACAGAACCAGTTGCAAGGGTGGCCGCGGCAAACGCGATCAGGGTGCGACGATGCATTAGGCAATCTCCTGAGTTGAAAGGTCAAAAAATCAGTGTGACTGATCCTAACCCCGGCACCCCCTGCTTTTGCCCAGTGAAATGTGCAGGATTTCCCTAAGAACCTCACCTAAAACCAGGCTCAACGCTGACTTTTACCGAATTTTCATTGGGATCAAGCTTCCATTCGCGCTCTGCAAGCCAAAGCGACCATGGCGCGGAGTTATTCTCCCGGGCGTGAACTACGTCCAACTGCTTTTTCCAGATTTCTCCCTGATCGCCATCGGCTACCTTCTTTGCCGGTACACGGCATTGAACAGACCTGTCTGGCAGTCCGCTGAATCACTGGTGTACTTCTTCCTGTTCCCGGTGCTGCTTTTTCAGTCCATCTTGCGCACACCACTGGATCTGCGGGCCGCATCTGGGTTGATCGGCGCCGGGCTAGGCCTTGTTCTGGGCGGAGTCCTGCTGGCTGCGTTGCTTCCCAAGCTGCCCATATTGCGCCGCTATATCGACCCACGAGCCCATGCTGCCTCCTCCCAGGTCGCGTTTCGCTTCAACTCCTTTATTGGCCTGGCTTTGGCAGAGCGGCTGGCAGGTGCGCCAGGCGTCCAACTTATGGCAGTGCTGATCGGTGTGTGCGTCCCGCTTTGCAACATTGCCGCCGTTTGGCCCATGGCTCGACATGCCGGACGCGGTTTTCTGGGCGAACTGGCCCGTAATCCGTTAATCATTGCGACCGCGTCCGGCCTTACTCTCAATTTGCTCGGATTCTCAATTCCCGACTGGCTGGCTCCATCTCTCAGCCGCATCGGCGCTGCGTCCATTGCACTGGGTTTGATGGTGGCTGGGGCCGGTCTGCAGTTCACGAGCATGGCGCAGGGCAAGGTTCTCACTGTGAGCGTACTGACCATTCGACATCTGCTAACGCCGTTGATGGCCTGGGGCCTGGCGCGCGTGTTTGGCCTTGGCGCCTCAGAAACCCTGATCTTGCTCGCATTCTCCGCCCTGCCAACGGCCTCAAGTGCCTATGTGCTGGCCGCACGAATGGGCTATGACGGTGCCTTTGTGGCGGGGTTGGTAACGCTCTCTACTGTGCTGGGCGTAGCCAGCCTGTGGCTGGCATTGGGGTTGCTGGGGTAAAGCATGCCGGTCGGGTCTCCAATTCGCATGAAATAAATGCCCCAAGTCTTTATCTTGTCACGAATTTTTTAAGCCCTAATGGTTGACTTCAGGGCGTTTTCGCTATAAAAATAGCAGCGTTTGGCGACACCGCACCGACGCCCGGCCCCCAAAATGCCTGAAAACGCCGCTTCCTTATCGCCCAAGTGCCCATTGAACGTGCTCTCGCACGATGGGTTCGGGGTGCGTGGCGCGTTCAGTCAAGGCAGAGCGCAACTCGTCACGCAGCGGATCAGATTCGGACAACTGGCTCAAGGCGTTGCCCATCGCAACCGCTACGTTTCGCAGCCATCGCACGTGACCGATGCGTCTGATGGGCCCGCCTTCTGTGCGCCGCAGGAATTCGGTTTCGCTCCACGCGAAGAGCCGCACCAGACTCTCACCCGTCAAGCCTTCTCGCGCGTCGAAATCCGGCAGCGTGCTGCGGCCGGCGAATTTGTTCCAGGGGCAGATGCTCTGGCAGTCGTCGCAGCCGTAGATGCGGTTGCCAATCAGCGGCCTGAGCTCCTCATCGATAGAGCCGGCGTGCTCAATGGTCAGGTAGGAAATGCACCTTCGCGCGTCCAGCCGTCTCGGTGCCACGATGGCCTGGGTGGGACAGACGTCCATGCAGGCCTGACAACTGCCGCAATGCGACGTGACGGGGTCAGTGGGCGCAAGAGCCAGATCGACATAGATCTCACCCAGAAAGAACATGGAGCCAGCTTCGCGAGAGAGAATCAAGGTGTGTTTTCCGCGCCAGCCCTGGCCGCTGCGCGAAGCGAGCTCTGCTTCGAGCACAGGGGCCGAATCTGTGAATACGCGGTGCCCGAAAGGTCCAATGGCTTCGGCAATGCGCTCTTGCAGTTTTTGCAGCCGTGCCCGCAGCACCTTGTGATAATCCCGACCCCGGGCGTAGACCGAAATGACACCCTCCCCCGGCCTGCTTTGGCGTGCCCATTCGACTTCCTGCCAATTGTCCGGCGTGTCGCGCGGGAGATAATCCATGCGCGCCGTGATCACACTCACCGTGCCGGGCACCAGTTCCGCTGGCCTCGCGCGCTTCAGGCCATGCGCGGCCATGTAATCCATCTGGCCGTGAAATCCGTTATCCAACCAGGCTTGCAGGCCCGCTTCGGCACTGGCCAGGTCAACGCCTGCCACTCCAATTTGGGAAAAGCCCAATTCGTTGGCCCACGCACGAATACGCGTCACCAGGAAAAGAGGATCGATCTGATTGCCTCGCAAAGTCACCCGTCAATTGTAGGAAACATGCCGCCCTTAGAAATTTACTGGCGCAGCGAGAGCGACACCAGCACCTTCGCAAACCGTTTGGCCACGCTGCCGGGCCTTCGCAACGCCTATGTGGAGCTGCATGGGGATCTGGGCGCCGGCAAGACCACCTTTGTCCGCCACCTTCTGCGCGCACTGGGCGTGACAGGACGAGTCAAGAGCCCTACCTACGCCGTGGTTGAACCTCATGAAACACCCGATGGCCTGGCCATATGGCACTTCGACTTCTATCGCTTCAATGATCCACAGGAATGGGAAGACGCCGGTTTCCGTGACTTGTTCGCTTCTAACGGCTTGAAGCTCGCAGAATGGCCCGAAAAAGCTGCGGAACTACTGCCGCCGGCAGATCTGGCGCTCACTATTGATGTCATGCCCGCAGAAGTGCGCCGTGTCTCACTGCGTGCATCAACTCCCTTGGGCATCCAACTGATGGAAGGCCTGCGCTCATGAAACGCCGCCAATTGTTGCACTCGGGCGCACTTGTCCTGCTGATCGGCTCTCACCAGATCGCACGCGGTGCGGGCATTGTGGCGGTGAGAGTCTGGCCTGCCGAAGACTATTCGCGCGTCACTATTGAATCTGACACAGCCCTCAAGGCGACGCACAAGATGATTGGCTCGCCCCCTCGCCTGGCAGTGGACATCGAAGGTCTGGATCTGGACCCATCGCTGCGCGAATTGGTCGCCAAGGTTCGAGCGGATGACCCCAACATCGCGGGCATCCGGGTAGGCCAGAACGCTCCTCGCGTTGTTAGATTGGTCGTTGATCTGAAACAAGCCACGAGTCCTCAGGTTTTCACGCTGGCGCCAGTCGCAGCGTACCGACACCGCCTGGTGTTCGATCTCTACCCGGAAAACCCTCCTGACCCGCTGGACGCCCTGATTGCAGAGCATATGAAGCAGTTGGGCACGCCATCCAACGCTCCCACTTCTGCCCCTGCGGCGGCATCTACAGGTCTTGCAGCAGCACCGCCACCCATAGCGCCACCGGGCTCCAACACCGACATGCTGGGTGACCTGATTGCCAAGCAAATCGAACGCGCCACCGTCATCACGCGCCGACCGGACGGTCCTCCCGCGCGCATGCCGGTACCGACCAAACGCGAAGAAACGGTTGCGGTTGCACCTGCACCTGCACCTGCACCTGCACCTGCACCCACGCCTGCGTCGCCACCTCGAGTGGTTCAGTCGTCAGGCACCGATCGCCTCATCATCGTCGCTCTTGACCCTGGCCATGGCGGTGAAGACCCAGGTGCGATCGGCCCCAATGGCACGCGCGAGAAAGATATCGTGCTGCGAGTGGCGTTGAAGTTGCGTGACCGTATCAACAACAGCACGGTGGGCGGAAACCCCATGCGAGCCTTCCTGACGCGCGATGCAGATTTTTTTGTTCCTCTTCAGACCCGTGTTCAAAAAGCACGCCGGGTAGGTGCGGATCTATTCATCAGCATCCATGCTGATGCCTTCATCAACCCCAATGCGCGCGGAGCGAGCATTTATGCTTTGAGCCAAGGCGCGGCCTCGAGTACTGCGGCGCGGTGGCTGGCCAACAATGAAAACCAGGCTGACCAGATTGGAGGCATCAACGTGAACTCCAAAGACGCCCATGTTCAACGCGCACTGCTCGACATGAGCACCACGGCGCAAATCAACCACAGCGTTTTGCTGGGCAGCGCCATGTTGCGCGAGATTGGCGGTGTAGGCCGATTGCACAAGCGCCAGGTTGAGCGAGCCGGATTTGCGGTTCTGAAGGCCCCGGACATTCCAAGCGTATTGGTGGAGACAGCCTTCATCAGCAATCCAGAGGAAGAAGCCAAGCTGCGCACTGATGCTTACCAAAACGATCTCGCGAATGCGCTGATTGTGGGTATTCAGAAGTACTTTGCCGCCAATCCGCCTTTGGCCCGGACGCGTTCGGTTTAGAAACGTCCCACACTTCCTGCAACGCACAGCGCATGCGGAACAAGCGCTGTCTGCAATGTCCTACAACAGGGCGCCCTGTGTAGTTCTATAGTTGAGTTGAGTCTCCAAAGGTTTAGCGGAAATCCCTTCAGCACGGGTTTCCGCTTTTTCTTTGTGCGTGGAGCGCTCGCTGTCAACATTGCCGCGTTCAATGCAAGCGCGATTTTGCACTCAAGCTTGGAATTACCCTGATTGCACTCCTAAGAGAGCCCCGCTAGATTAGGGGTGTCAGAAGAACACAGGAGCGATCTACCGTGGCCCAACCCCATCTCCAATCAGGCCAGATCGGCACCGTTTTGCCTCTGGGCGCAGCCGTGCGAACCACGCCCTCCTATGCCCTGCTCAAAGCAAGACAGCTGGAAGTCATGCGCCTGGTTCTACTGGCGGGTAAAAGTATGCCAGAGCACCAAGTGACAGGCGAAATTACGGTTCAATGCCTGGCGAGTTCCGCGCCGGGGATGGCCTGCGTGTCATGCAGGCTGGAGATTTCCTTCATCTGGAGGGGCGCGAGTTGCATTCGCTCACGGCCCGGCAAGACGCATCCTTGCTGCTGACGATCTGCTTGTCGCCAAATTAGGGCGCCGTCACATCAAATCAGCGCCCTTAGAGGGACGCAGCAGCCTTCTTTTCAGCTCGTCCTGCTTTCCAGCCCCCATAGACTGCGATGAGGCCCGGCACAATGATGAGGCCCCAAATGATTTTGCTCAGGTTAGCTTGCACCCACGGCAGATTGCCGAATAGATAACCGGCCACGCACAAGCCCAGAACCCAGATCAGCGCGCCAATCACGTTGAAAAACGTGAACTTGGCCCTGTTCATTTCGGCCACGCCTGCAACGAAGGGGACAAAAGTGCGAACAAACGGCATGAAGCGGGCCAAAATGACTGTCACCCCACCGTAGCGCTCATAGAAAGCATGGGCTTTGTCGAATGCCTTGCGGTTGAAAAAGCGTGAGTTTTCCCACTGGAAGACTTTCGGACCGAAATACCGTCCAATCATGTAATTGCACTGATCGCCCAAAATTGCGGCCACCAACAACACCCCGCACGCGACTGGCAGACTCAATAACCCCACTCCTGCCAAAGCACCCACCACGAACAGCAACGAATCACCGGGCAGGAATGGCATCACGACCACGCCGGTTTCGACAAAGACGATGACGAAAAGCAGTGCGTATACCCAAGGTCCGTAATGGGTCACAAAGGCGGCGAGGTGTTTGTCGACGTGCAAAATGAAATCGACGAGGTGCATCAAAATATCCATGGGGGCACATTATCCCTGTCATGCGTGAATATATTGAGAGCTGGCTCTTAAAATCCTACAGTGCACACATCTGACTCGACCTTAGGCGAGCGCCCACGCCGCTCCATCCGGGAATTACCCGACGAACTGATCAGCCAGATCGCCGCTGGCGAAGTGGTTGAACGGCCTGCCTCTGTGGTGCGTGAACTGGTAGACAACGCGCTGGACGCAGGCGCCTCGCATATCAGCGTGCGCCTTGCGGCCGGCGGCGTACGCCTGATTTCGATCGAAGACGATGGCGTGGGCATTCCCCCCGAGGAACTGCCCATCGCCCTCAAGCGCCACGCCACCAGCAAAATCGCCAACCTGCTCGAATTGGAGTCTGTGGGCACCATGGGTTTTCGCGGGGAAGCGCTGGCCGCCATCAACTCCATCGCTGAAACCACGTTGCTCTCGCGCTCAGGAGCTCAGCCCAACGCTTATTTCCTTGATGGCCGCACTGGTGAATTAAGGCCCGGTGCTCGCGGCATTGGTACCACGGTAGAAGTCAAGGAACTGTTCTTCAGTGTCCCGGCCCGGCGCAAATTCCTCAAGACAGACGCGACGGAACTGGCCCACTGCATTGAATCGGTGCGTCGGCATGCGCTGGCGCGTCCGGATGTGGCCTTCACCATCTGGCACGACGGTAAGCTCATAGAACAATGGCGCAGCCACCCTGGCCCCGAAGGACTCGCGCAGCGCCTGGGAGATGTACTGGGAGAAGATTTTCTGGCGGGCTCCGTGGCCGTGGATCACAAGTACGGCGCCGTGCGGGTCACCGGCCGTGCCGGAGTGCCTGACATGTCGCGCTCAAGACCTGACCAGCAGTTCGCCTATGTCAATGGCCGCTTCGTACGAGACAAGGTCATTACCCACGCCGCGCGCAGCGCCTACGAAGATGTGCTTCACGGGCATCGCCAGCCTGTGTATGCGCTCTACGTCAGCGTGGAGCCTGCGCGAGTGGATGTCAATGTCCACCCCACCAAAATCGAGGTGCGTTTCAGGGATAGTCGCGAAGTGCACCAGGCGGTCCGCCACGCCGTGGAAAACGCCCTGGCCGCTCCACGCGCTGCCCAAGCAGCGGCAGACAGCGCGGTTGCCGCGTCATTGCCACCGTTGTCGCCTTCTCCGACTACAAACTGGAATGCCGCGCCACTTGAACCACCGAGTTCCAGCTATTTCAGACCATTTCAGCCTAACTTTCCGCGGCAAACCTCAATGGATCTGCGGACTTCCGGCCGCCACGCAGTTGAAGAGCTGAAGGCGCTGTGGGCACCTGCGCCCAGCAGCGCTACCGAAAGCACAGACACAAGCACGAACACAAGCGCAGGCTCAAGCCACCCCTCGCTTGAAAGCTCACCGACTGCTCAGCCCACGCCCAACTTCACCCCGGGTGCTGCCAGTGAAGCGCACGAGTGGCCGCTGGGCCGAGCCATCGCCCAACTGCATGGTGTCTTTATCCTGGCCGAAAACCACACGGGCTTGATTGTGGTGGACATGCACGCTGCGCATGAGCGCATTGTCTATGAGCGCCTGAAACACCAACTGGACGGCGCCAGAATCTCAAGCCAGCCTCTGCTCATTCCTGCCACCTTCGCGGCCACACCGCACGAAGTTGCTACGGCCGAAGCCTGCACCAGTGTGCTGGAAAGGCTGGGGCTGGAAATCTCTCCGTTTTCACCCAAGACCCTGGCCGTGCGCGCGGTCCCCACGTCCCTGGCCAGCGGCGACGCCGTGGAATTGGCGCGCAGTGTGCTCGCCGAACTGGCTCAGCACGAGGCCAGCACCGTGGTCGAGCGGGCCCAGCACGAACTGCTGGCCACCATGGCTTGCCACGGCGCGGTTCGCGCGAACAGACGCCTGACCCACGAAGAAATGAATGCCTTGCTTCGGCAGATGGAAGCGACAGATCGCTCGGACCAGTGCAACCACGGCCGCCCTACCTGGCGCCAACTCACGATGCGCGAGCTAGATGGCTTGTTCATGCGCGGGCGTTGAGCTTTGAATTCAATCCTTACCGTCGGCTCTTTGTCGGCGCCGGCGCGCGCTGCTTCACACGTGATCACTGGCTGGACATGGAAACATGAAAACACTTGAGGTCATCGCCATCGCGGGGCCTACCGCCAGTGGCAAGAGTGCGCTCTCCATGGAGCTGGCAAAACATCTTCCCGTTGAAATCATCAGCGTTGATTCCGCGCTTGTCTACAAGGGCATGGACATCGGCACAGCCAAACCAACGCCTGCCGAGCGTGCCCAGGTGGCACATCACCTGATCGACATCAGGGACCCGCTGGAGGCCTATAACGCCGCAGAATTCGTGCGCGACGCACGACGTCTCATTACAGAGATACACGAGCGTGGCAAGCTACCGCTGCTTGTAGGCGGCACCATGCTGTACTTCAAGGCGCTGCGTGATGGATTGGACGAACTGCCACCAGCCAATGCGCAGACACGCGCAGACCTGGAAGCCGAGGCGCTCGCCCATGGCTGGCTGGCCATGCACGCCGAGCTGGCTCGAGTCGACCCGATCACCGCAGCACGCTTGCCCACAGGAGACACCCAACGTATCCAACGGGCGCTGGAGGTGTGGCGCATCACCGGACGGCCTATTTCCAGTTTTCATGCCTCGCCCCGTAAGGAAGGTCTGGTGGAATCAGGACTGGAATTTCCGCTTTTCTCCCTTGAGCCCACAGACCGAAAATGGCTGCATGCGCGCATAGAACAGCGCTTTGATGCCATGCTCGCCGATGGCTTTATGGATGAAGTTGCCGCGCTGCGTGCACGCGGCGACCTCTCCCCAGATCTGCCTTCCATGCGATGCGTGGGATACCGCCAGGCCTGGGAAGCGCTGGATAACGGCGAACCCGTTGAACAAATGCGCGAGCGCGGCATTGCGGCCACTCGCCAACTGGCGAAGCGGCAGATCACATGGTTACGAGGCATGCCTGCCCGCACAGTCATCAGCATCACAGGTGAGGAAAGCGCCCATGGTCTGGCAAGCAAGTTACTGGGATTTCTCTAGGTGAAACGCCTATGAATATCGCCACCCCCTTGCGCCGGCTTAATCCGGCAGAGTGGCCAAACCGTGGCCGCGCGGCATTGCGGGTGATGCTCAGCTATTACGTGCTTAATGGCGCCATGGGTGCCCTGGGGCTGTTTCTCGTGTCGACATTGGTGCATGCCCTGTTTGGACAGGCGGCTGCCGCTGCGGCTGTCGTTGGCGTGATAGCCACCATCCCTCCAGACATGGCGTCGCCGCTGCGGGGCAAGACATCGCACATGGCCATGGCGCCACTGATTGGCCTGCCGCTGTTCCTTGCCGTACAACTGCTGCGCCCTCACCCCTTGGAACTTGGCTTGCTCCTGGTAGCAGCCACTTTCCTGAGCTTTCTAGGCATGGCATGGGGTAAGCGCGGAGCACCGGTGGCCATTGCGGTGATGTTCTCGGTCGTATTCAGCATGTCCACTCCCGCGGCGTCCAGCTTGGCAGAAGCCCTGCAACGCACTGGATTTTTTGCACTCGGCGCTGTTCTGTATGTGCTGTACTCGGTGGTCTCCAATACGCTGTGCAACGCACGGTACCGCACGCTCCTGACTGCAGACCTGCTCCTGACCATGGCTGCGCTGATGCGCGCACAGGCCAACCGGTTTACCCCACGCGTTCCCGACTCCGCAGTGCCGGCTGCAGGTGCAGAACTGAGCGAACTGCTCCGCCAGCAAGCTGCGCTGGCCGACCAACTGCAAAACACGCGGGACATCGTGCTCGAATCACCCCGTACGCCACGCAGGCAAAGTCGCGCGGGCATGCTGTTGGCCATGCTTGAGATGCGTGATCATCTGGTGGCCAGCGAACTTGACCTTGACCAGGTGCGCGAGGATGCCGGGCACCACGCGGTACTGAACAAGGTACGAGAAATTCTCGAACAAATGGCCAAGGATCTGACCCATTTGGCAGATGCACTATTTACAGGCCGCCTCCCCTCTGCTCCCGTGGACCACGCCAGCAGGTTGGCTGCGCTCAGACTAGGCGCAAACCTTGGCACCGCTGACAGAGCCGAGTCCGATGACGCAGCCGACATAGCCCCGACCACAGCGACTGAATTTAACTCAGGGCGAGCTGGCCTGGTGCGAGGACTTGCCTACCGCCTGACCCACCTCAATAACGGTGTGCAGGAGCTGGGGGCACTGGCGAGCGGTACGCGCTCGCCCGATTTAACGCTGGTGCGCAACAACTGGCGCCTTTTTGTGAGCCCCACTGACTGGTCCTGGAGACCCTTCCTGTCCCTTTGGGCATGGAGAGCGCCCGCATTGCGCCATGCCATTCGCGCTGCCTTGGCGGTTGGTACGGGCTACACCATTGCCACCTTGCTGCCTTGGGGGTCACATGACTACTGGGTACTTCTCACCATCGTAGTGGTGCTTCGCGGCAGCTTGGCGCAGACCTTGGAGCGCAGGGATGCCCGTGTGGCTGGAACCGTGCTCGGCAGTCTGCTGGCGGTAGGCCTGCTTGTGCTGCACCCGCCGTCTTTCGTTCTCCTTCTCACCGTCACAGTGGCCCAAGGGGTGGCGCATGGGTTTGCCCTGCGGCGCTATCTGATCACAGCAGTGGCCGCGTCAGTTCTGGGCCTCGTGCAGGCACACCTGCTGTTTGCTGGAACAAGTCCCACCTTCGCGTTCTTCGAGCGTGTAGGCGACACCCTGTTGGGGGCGGCGCTGTCGTGGGCGTTCTGCTATGTTCTGCCCTCATGGGAGCGCGGCCAACTGGCTGCATTGATTCGCCGCAATCTTACGGCGCAGGCACAGCACGTACGCATGGCGTTGGCCGCATCTGCCCTGCACGAGATTGATACCCAGCCAGAGTTGGCCTGGCGCCTGGCGCGGCGCGAAGCCTACGACAGCCTGTCCGCGCTCGTGCTGGCCACCGAACGATCACTGGCAGAACCTCGCGCGGTGCGGCCTCCCATCGCTTTACTGGAGCACATGCAGGCCCATGGCTATCAATTGTTGGCTCAATTGAGCGCAGCCAAGTCCATGCTCCTGCTTCGTCGAGATCAGCTGCGCCTGGACGAGATTGAGGTTCCTCTCATGCACGCGGCTACTCACATCGAACATGCTCTCACGGGTGAGTCCAGCAACAAGACCGCGTCCCGCTTGAGCCTTGCGGCCAACATGCCTACGTCGATCGAAGCGCTGCCAGACCCTTTCGAAAACGACATCAGCCCCTGGCTGATACGCCGTCTTGAATTGGCCCATGAGCTGGCCCAGCAGATGCGCGCGGATGCCGATCAGGCCCTGGAACAGCTCGCACCTAAAGTCGGTTAATGAGGGGGTCGCAGGCACGAACCCGTCGGGTCGTTTACCGGAAACAACACCAGTAAGCTCCAAAAATCCGGGGCATCTGCTCGATTCGAGCGTAAAAGTCCCCATTTCGTGTCCGAAATAAGGCCGTTAGAGGCTTACTGTCGATTTAGCCCTAGGTAGATTCACATTTTGCGCACATGATGTTTGAGAAGGCGTCCTCGCCTCTTGCCTCAAATGAAAGGCCGTCATGGCTCATGTGCTTTCGTCCCTTCTCCTGGAAGATGCCCTTCGCATCGAATTGCCCCATGTTGTCCAGTTGTTGAATCGCCGTCGGGCTGGGGAGATCGAAGAGGCGGTCATCGACGATATGGTGTCGCTCTCCTGGCTGGAGTGGTCAGGCGGCTCCCTTCAGTTAACCACTGTGGGTTCCAACATCTGTCGGCAGCAACGGCCAAGGTAGCCCATGCGCGATGCCGGTCATGGCTGGTGATTCGAAGCCGGCTCGGATGAGAATTCCCCAAAGCAGGGATTGAACCCGTCAGAACACAGTGGAGCTCTGTTTCTAAGTCATTGGCGGACAGATCTGCGCTGGAACGCGTTAGCATTCGTATGAACGCCGGCATACGTTGCAAGCTCAGCGCGGGCGATCAAATCGTCAATTAAAAAGAATCAGGAGACCATTTCCATGTCCTCAAGAACCGTTTTAACGTTAAGCGTTCTTGCTCTACTGTCAACCGCCTGCTCCACCGCGCCTAAATCACTTCAGGCACCCGTCACTGCAGCAGAAGTAGGGGAAATACGCCCAGGCCTCGTCAACGGATACCTCAAGCGCAGCGAACTGCCCGACAGCCTGGCGTTGTTACCGCCTCCTCCTGCAGAAGGGTCGGCTTTGTTGGCGGCAGACAGCGAGGCTTACCGGGCACTTACCGCATTACAAAAAGGCCCGCGCGGCGCACAGGCAGCCAAGGACGCCAGCCTCCGCCCACCTACCGTCACAGCCCATTTCGCATGCGCCCTGGGCGTGAGCATTTCCGAGCAGCACACGCCCAACTTGAACATGTTGCTGCGCCGCACACTGACCGATGCTGGGCTGTCCACCTATAAAGCCAAGGATCACTACAACCGCACGCGCCCCTTCGTAGCATTCAACGAGCAGAGTTGCACGCCCGCTGAAGAAGCTTCGCTACGAAAGGATGGGTCCTACCCCTCAGGCCACTCAGCCTTGGGCTGGGCATGGGCTCTGGTGCTGACTGAAATGGCACCGGAGCGCACGGATGCCCTTCTTCAGCGTGGGCGCTCTTACATTCAAAGCCGCGGGGTCTGTGGCGTGCACTGGAAGAGCGACATCGAAGCAGGCCGCTTGATGGGAGCCGCTACGGTGGCTCGCCTGCACGACAACGACGTTTTCCGAGCCCAGTTGGTCGCTGCGAAGGGGGAAATCGCCACAGCGCGCACCGCAGGGCATGTACCAGCGGCCGCGGATTGCGCAGCGGAAGCTGCAGCCCTCGCGACTTCCGTCAAGCTGGCCCCCTGATTGAAAGCTCTACGCAGAGGTGCTGCCATCAAGCCAAGGCCGGACCTGGACCCTCATTCAACCGGGTCTAGCAGGCATAGGGTAAGGCTTCAATAGCTGCCGGGGGGCATCAGGTACCCAGCCTACATGGTTGGGCACCCTACTCCTGCTGAAACTTCAATCCCTCAACCTGTATTGCGCAACCCCGCAGCCACACCGTTGATGGACAGGTGAATACCGCGTAATAGGCGCTCGTCGCCGTCACCATCGCGGTAACGCCTCATCAGCTCGACCTGCAGATGATGGAGGGGATCAATATAGGGGAACCGATAGCGAAGCGACAGCTGCATTTCAGTGTTGTCCAAAACCCGGTTTTGCGCCCCGGTAATGAGGGCAAGCGCGTTGGAGGTCTTGTGCCATTCGGCCTCTATCATGGAGAACGCCTTTTGCCGCAGGGCCCGGTCACTCACCAGTTCGGCATAGCGCGTGGCCAACCGCAGGTCGCTCTTGGCCAGGACCATGTCCATGTTCGAGAGCAAGGTTCGGAAAAATGGCCATTGCGCATACATGCGCTGCAGCAAGGCTTCACGTTCCTTGCGCTCCTGACCTTCGGGAGCCTGCTCTATGAACGAGGTCACCGCGCTGCCAAACCCGTACCACCCGTTGATGGCCAGACGGCACTGACCCCAGCTGAAGCTCCAGGGCACCGCACGCAAATCCTCGATATTGCGGTTGGGATTGCGCGACGCGGGACGTGAACCAATGTTCAGCTCGGCAATTTCGCGGATGGGCGTGCTTCCGAAGAAATAGTCCACGAAGCCGGGCGTTTCATACACCATGGCACGGTAGGTGGCCATGCTGGCGCGGGAGAGCGCTTCGGCAGCTTCCACAAAGGCGTCTGGTGCCGCTTCACCGGGTGTGAGAAACGTGGCTTCCAGCGTCGCAGCGACGAGCATCTCCAGATTGCGCCGGCCGATTTTCGGGTTAGCGTATTTGGAACCTATCACTTCGCCCTGCTCGGTCAGCCGCAATTGTCCGCGTACCGTGCCTGGGGGCTGAGCCAGAATGGCCTGATAGCTGGGGCCGCCGCCACGCCCCACCGTGCCGCCGCGGCCATGGAACATGCGCAGCCGGATAGCCCCGCCCTGCCCTTTGTTCAACTCGTCGAACAACTTGACCAGGTCTCTGCCCGCGCGATAGAGCTCCCAGTTGCTGGTGAAGAGTCCGCCGTCCTTGTTGCTGTCGCTGTAGCCCAGCATGACGTCTTGTTCGGCACCGGAGCGCTGCACCATGGCGTGCACGCCTGGCAGCTCATAGAAGGCGCGGACGATGGGCGACGCATTGCGCAGATCTTCAATGGTCTCAAACAGTGGCACCACAATCAGATCGCAAACCGCGTCTAGCTGCAAGGTGCCGCGCATCAAGCCAACTTCCTTTTGCAACAGCAGCGCTTCCAGCAAGTCGCTCACGGTCTCCGTGTGGCTGATGATGTAGTGGCGGATGGCGGAACGGCCATACAGCCGGTGCGCGGTGCGGGCCTGGGCAAAGATCGCGAGTTCGCGCACGGTCAATGGCTGATAGGCGGCATCGGGAACGCGCAACGGGCGCGCATCGTCCAACAGGCGCAACAACAAGGCCTGCTTGGCAGCCTCCGAAAGCGCGGAGTAGTCAGGCTCAATGCGCGCCACCTGAAGCAAGTCGGCCAACACGGCCTCGTGCTTGTCAGAGCTCTGACGCAAATCCAGGGTTGCAAGATGAAAGCCAAACACTTCCACCGCGCGGATGAGGGGGCGCAGCCTTAACTCAACCAGGGCTGACCCGTGCTTTTCGCGCAGCGAAGCTTCTATGGTTCTAAGGTCGGCCAGAAGGCTCTCTGCGTTCGGGTACGGGTTTTGCGGGCTCACCGCATGGCGCGCGGCAGCGCCGCCCGTCAATTCGCTCAAGGTGGCCGCGAGACGGGCGTAGACGCCGATCAAGGCGCGACGATAGGGTTCGTCCTGGCGATGCTCGCTTCGGTCAGGGGAAGCTTCGGCCAGCGCCTGCATCTCCGGCGAGACATCTACCAGGGTTGCAGACAATGACAGATCCGCACCCAGAAGGTGGATCTCCGTCAAGTAGTGGCGCAGCGCCATATTGCTTTGGGAGCGCATGGCGTATTCCAGCGTCTCAGCGCTCACATTGGGGTTGCCGTCCCGGTCGCCACCGATCCACTGCCCCATGCGAAAGAACGGCGCGATGTCCTGGCGGCCCAGCGCTTTCTCAAGATCAGCGTACACGCGCGGTATCTCGCGCAGAAAGGTGGCTTCGAAGTAAGAGAGAGCGTTTTCTATCTCGTCAGCCACTTGCAGCTTGGTGCGGCGCAGCAAGCGCGTCTGCCACAGCTGCGTGATGCGCGTGAGAATCTGCGCCTCGTTTTCTGCAAGCTCCCGCGGGGTGAGTGCGTCCTTACCGCCCGAAAAGAGTTTTTCGCGCTGGCGGATCTCGTCGCGCGCGGCCAGAAGTTGTGCAATATCACGCTCGGCATCCAGAATGCTCTTGCGCTGCACCTCCGTCGGGTGCGCTGTCAGCACGGGTGACAAATAGCTGTGCGCAAGCGATTCAACCACCTTGTCAGCGCCGACGCCTGTCTTGCGAATGCGCTCCAGCGCAACGTCCAGGCTACCTTCAACCGCCTCACCAGTGCGCTCGGCTTCAGTGCGGCGACGGATCTGGTGACGATCTTCAGCCAGGTTGGCCATGTGGCTGAAGTAGGTAAACGCACGGATCACGCGGACCGTCTCCGCGTTGGAGAGCCCCTTTAGCAGTTGTTTCAGCGCACGATCGTCCGAATTGTCTTCGGTGCTGCGAAAAGCTACTGAAAGTGTCCGGACCTTCTCCACCAGATCAAAGGTTGCAGCGCCCTCCTGCTCCCGTATGACCTCACCAAGGATGCGCCCCAAAAGCCTGATGTCTTCGATCAATTCCTTATGTGCTACCAAGAGAGTTCTCCAATTGTTGATCCTCCATGGTGGGTATGCAAAACCCCACCGACTGCAGTTGCAACAGATTCCTGAATAGAGCTCAAAAAGCCACCCCGGAGTGCGGGCACGACGCATGCCCACCGGTCAGAATCCCCTGCAGCAGTTCCTTTGGGCGCTATTGTCCCTGGTTGTGATCAAGGCTCGACCAGAAAACTCTGAAATTCATGTGAAAGGCAGGGGCTCGCTCAGCCAGGAGCCTCCTAGGCCCCTGCCAGTTCTTCCCGGGAAAAATGGTCAGCGCACCATGCAGGGCCGCTTGGGATCGAAGGTCCAGCCGGGAATGAGGTACTGCATGGCCATGGCATCGTCGCGCGAACCCAGGCCATGCTGCAGGTAAAGCTGGTGCGCACGCTCGACAGCGTCCATATCCAGCTCGACGCCAAGGCCGGGCTTCTTCGGCACATCGACAAAGCCACCCCGTATGGTCAGTGGGTCTTTCGTGAGGTATTGGCCGTCTTGCCAGATCCAGTGCGTGTCTATCGCCGTCACCTTGCCTGGCGCGGCTGCGCCAACGTGGGTGAACATGGCGAGCGATACATCGAAATGGTTGTTGGAATGGGACCCCCATGTCAGACCCCAGTCACGGCAGGTCTGCGCCACGCGCACTGAACCTGACAGCGTCCAGAAATGCGGATCCGCCAGCGGAATATCCACCGACTGCAGCGACAGGGCATGCGCCAACTGGCGCCAGTCTGTGGCCACCATATTGGTGGCCGTCGGCAGACCGGTGGCGCGGCGGAATTCAGCCAACACCTCACGGCCCGAAAAGCCGTCTTCGGCGCCGCACGGATCTTCTGCATAGGCCAGCACACCGTGCATATCGCGCATGAGTCGGATCGCGTCCTTCAGCAACCAGCCGCCGTTGGGGTCCAGGGTGACACGCGCTTGTGGAAAACGCCTGTGCAGTGCAGTGACCGCTTCAACCTCGGCCTCACCTGCCAGTACGCCGCCTTTGAGCTTGAAATCGTTAAAGCCGTAGCGCGCGTGCGCGGCCTCAGCTTGCCGCACTATGGCCTCCGGGTTCATGGCCGCCATGTGGCGAACCTGGGCCCAGTCGCTGTCGGCCCCGGCTTCCTCGGCGGCCTTCACATAAGGCAGGCCGGTCTTGGACGAATCGCCCACGAAGAACAGGTAGCCCAGCATTTCAACACGATCGCGTTGCTGGCCTTCTCCGAGCAATGCAGCAAGAGGTACCTCCAGGTGTTGCCCCAGCAAGTCGAGCAGAGCCGACTCCAGGGCAGCCTGTGCATGAATGGCCACGCGCAGATCGAAGGTCTGCAAACCCCGGCCGCCCGCATCACGCTCAGCGAACGCGCGCTCGGTAGCCCGCAGCATGGCGCTCCACTGCCCAACCGGTTGGCCGACAACATGCGCTGCAGCATCTTCCAGCGTCTTGCGGATAGCCTCCCCGCCTGGCACCTCGCCCAGGCCTGTGCGGCCAGCGTTGTCGCTCAGGATGAGAATGTTGCGTGTGAAAAACGGTGCATGCGCACCGCTCAGGTTCATCAGCATGCCATCACGCCCGGCGACGGGGATGACGCGCAAGGCGGTGATCACAGGGGTATCACGTGTCATGTACGGATTGCCAAGTCAAACTAGTCCAGAGAAACAGAGAAATCGGCTGTGCGTCGGAGTTTCAGGGCGTGCAGGGCTAGGTGCAGCCCTACTGCGGACCGAGCGCCGCAATCAGCTTCTCGAGTTCCGCGTATTCGTCGGGTTTCAGATCCGTGAGCGGCGGCCGAACGGGGCCTGCGTCATGGCCAACAATCTTCGCACCGGCCTTGACGATGCTCACCGCATAGCCGTGCCCCTTGTTGCGGATGGTGAGGTAAGGCATGAAGAAATCGCGTAGCAAACGGTGCTGCGTGGCCATGTCGTCGGTGCGTACGGCGTCGTAGAACTGCATGGCCGTTTTGGGGATGAAATTGAACACCGCAGACGAATACACCGGCGTGCCAAGGGCCTTGTATGCCGCGGCATAAACCTCTGCCGTGGGCAAGCCTCCCAGATAAGCAAACCGCTCACCCATCCTCATGTAGATGGCACTCATGAGCTCGATGTCGCCTATGCCGTCTTTGAAACCCACCAGGTTCGGGTTGCGCTCTGCCAGCTTTTCCAGGGTCTCTGGGGACAGGCGGCTTTGCGCGCGGTTGTAGACGATGACGCCAAACTTCACGCTCTTGCAGATGGCCTCCACATGGGCGGCAATGCCTTCCTGCCCCGCTTCCGTGAGATAGTGAGGCAGCAGCAGCACTCCGTGTGCTCCGGCCCGCTCAGCGGCTTGCGCGCACTCAATGGCAAAGCGCGTCGGACCGCCCGCACCCGCGATGATGGGCACCTTGCCACGGCAAACATCCACCGCAGTTTTGATAATGCCGGGGTACTCGCTCGACGTGAGTGAGAAAAATTCACCCGTGCCGCCCGCCGCAAACAAAGCTGTAGCGCCATAAGGTGCAAGCCATTCGAGACGCTTAGCATAGCCTTTGGGGTCGAAATCACCCGCAGCATCGAAATCTGTGAGCGGGAAGGACAGCAAGCCGCTGCCCATGATGGACTTGAGTTCTTGTGGGTTCATGGTCGGAAGAATAGGTAGAGGTTGGTAGGGATCCAGTTGAATGACATGACCAGTTGGCTATCTATAAAGATCAATCAGTTGTTAGTCATCGTACAACTTAAATGAAAATGACGCGCCCTCGTATTAACCCTGAGCACCATACTCAACTGCCGCTCGTACGGGCCGCAGACTCGCCAGCCAGTGAGCTTGCAGCCAACGCCGCCTGAGCACGGCGCAGGCGTTCGCGGCTGTTCGTCAAGTGCAGACGCATGGCCGCCCGGGCGGCATCAGGGTCGCGCCGGGCAACGGCCTCATAAATCTCTTCGTGCTCACGGCTCACGCGACGCAGGTAAACCGAGGGATCTTCTTGCGCCAGACGCGGAGAATTCACCCGACTGCGCGGAATCAGTGCCGCCCCCAAATGACCCATGATGTCGGCAAAGTGCCGATTTCCGGTCGCCTGCGCTATCAATTGGTGAAAGCGAAAGTCGTGCGAGACAGTCTCGCCCTGCCCGGCCACGCCCGCCTCGAACGCATCGAGTGCGCTGCGCATGGCCGCCAATTGAGCATCGCTCCTGCGCTGCGCAGCCAGGCCAGCCGACTCAGTCTCCAGGCTGATGCGCAGCTCCAGCACCGCCAGCACTTCCGAGGCGTTAGCCAGATCAGAAGGTTCCAGACGTATAGCCACCACAGGCCCAGAGGTCTCCAGCACGAAAGTACCGATGCCGTGATGGGTCTCCACGCGGCCACCCGCCTGCAGGCGAGACAGCGCCTCACGCACCACGGTGCGGCTTACGCCGTGGGCCTGCATGAATTCGGCCTCGGTGGGCAACTTGTCGCCAGCCTTCAACAGGCCAGCATCGATGCGCCGAGCGATATCGTCAACCACCGCGTGCGCCAAGCCCCGCGAGCGTTTGCGCATCGGAGGCACCAGAGGAATAGATCCCACAGTCGACGCCGCCACCGATCCCGGCGGGGATACGGGATTATCCGGAGTCTCGTTCATTGACACAGTTGCCATACCCTGATGATAATCGCGTTAACAGTCGTCTGACAACTGACAACAAAGAATCGCTTGAATAGCCTACCCGAAGGCCTCAAGACATCAACCCGACGAGACATGACCGCTACCAGTGCTTCTAATAAGCCTCGCACTTTACGACCTCAGAATACCGAGCGCGTCAGCTATCGGCTTGGCCTGGCGGCTTCAGTTGTCGCCGACTCAACCAGCTTCGTGGGGTGGACTGCCGAATGACCTCCCACGCCATCCGCCACGTCCGCGTCACGCCCATTGCGTTCCGCGACCCTCCCTTGCTTAACGCAGCCGGCATCCATGAGCCCTGGGCGCTGCGAGCCATCATAGAAATCGAGACAGCCTCTGGCCTGGTCGGCATCAACGAAACCTACGGCGATCTGTCGATGTTGGAGGCGCTGGCCAAGGCAAGCCCCGCCCTGGATGGGCTTTCGCCCTGGGCGCTCTCGGACATGGAAGCCCGTGTTGCCGCCTTGGTAAGGCCCGCTGTGGCTGCGTCGGAATTTTTGGGTACGCACGTGTCGCTGGCGCCTGGCACGCATGTATCGAAAACCGTCGCCAAGGTCACGAGCGCCTTTGAGGTCGCGATGATGGACCTGCAAGGTCAACTTGCCAACGCACCAGTGGTGGACCTGCTCGGAGGCGCCGCGCGCGATCGCGTGCCCTTCTCTGCCTATCTCTTCTACAAGTACGCGACGCACATTGACGCGCCCCCCTCTTCCGGATATCCGGCCGACCCCTGGGGCGAAGCCTTGACCTCCACGCAACTGGTATCACAGGCGCAACGCATGATCGACGCTTACGGCTTCAAGAGCATCAAGCTCAAGGCCGGTGCGCTCGCCCCGGATGACGAGGCAGAGCACCTGCTCGCACTGGCGAAAGCTTTTCCCGGCACTCCCCTTCGCATAGACCCCAATGCCAACTGGACCGTGGAGACCAGCTTGCGCATTGTTGAAAAGCTGCGTGGTGTGCTTGAGTATTACGAAGACCCCGCCCCTGGCCTGGAAGGCATGGCCGCAGTAGCGCGCGCCAGCGACGTCCCGCTTGCCACCAACATGGTGGTGACTGACTTTGCCGAGTTCCGCCGCAATGCCGACATGGGCTGTCCGGTGAAGATTGTGCTTTCCGACCACCACTATTGGGGCGGCCTGCGCGCGACGCAGCGCTTGTCTACCTTGTGCAGCACGTTCGATCTGGGCCTGTCGATGCACAGCAACTCGCACCTGGGTGTGAGCCTGGTGGCGATGACGCACCTGTGTGCGAGCGTGCCGCTGCTCACTTATGCCTGCGATACCCATTACCCCTGGCAAGACGAAGAGGTAATCGAAGGTGGGCGCCTTGCTTTCGATGAAGGCAGCCTGCGAGTACCCACGGGCCCTGGCCTCGGCGTGACCTTGGACCGGGAAGCTCTGGCACGCCTGCACGATAACTATCTTTCATGCGGCATCCGTGCGCGCGACGACCTGGGTCAGATGAAAAAATACGACCCCTCATTCACTGGCGTGCAGCCGCGCTACTGACCATTGCATGATGAAACCGCTTCGCATCGTCATGGACCCGCGCGACAACGTCGCGATCGTTGCCAATGAGGGGGGCCTGCCCGCTGGCACGGCATTCGATGACGGACTCGTGCTCATAGACAAGGTGCCACAGGCGCACAAAGTCGCATTGCAATCGATCGCCAGCGGTGAGGCTGTGCTGCGTTACGGCGTGCCGATTGGCTATGCAGTCACCGATATCGCGGCCGGCACCTGGGTCCACGAGCGCTTGCTGCGAATGCCCGAGGCGCGGTCACTTGAAGGCTTGCCGATAGCCACCGTCAAGCCCCCTCCGATGGCGCCCCTGGAAGGCTACACCTTCGAGGGTTTCCGCAACGCTGACGGGTCAGTCGGCACACGCAACATCCTGGCCATCACACAGACGGTGCAATGCGTAGCCGGCGTCACCGACTTCGCGGTCAAACGAATCAAGGCAGAGTTGCTGCCGCGCTATCCGCATGTGGATGATGTGGTCGCGCTTGAGCACAGCTACGGCTGCGGAGTAGCCATAGACGCGCCGGACGCGGTGATTCCCATCCGCACGCTGCGCAACATCAGCCTGAACCCTAACTTCGGGGGCGAGGTGATGGTGGTCAGCCTTGGCTGCGAAAAACTGCAGCCCGAGCGCCTGTTGCCCCCAGGAAGCATTCCGCTGGTGGATGAACGCACAAAGGAAGAAACCCCGCTTGACGTCGTTTGCCTGCAAGATGAGACGCACGTGGGCTTCATGTCCATGGTCGAATCCATCCTGCGCCAGGCCGATGTGCACCTTGCCCGTCTCAACGCCCGTCGCCGCGAGCCTGTACCCGTCAGTGAATTGGTGGTTGGCGTGCAATGCGGTGGAAGCGACGCCTTCAGTGGCGTGACCGCCAACCCAGCGGTCGGCTTCTGCACGGACCTGCTGGTACGAGCCGGTGCCACCGTCATGTTCAGCGAAGTCACGGAAGTCCGGGACGGCATTGACCAGCTTACCGCTCGTGCGAGCACCCCTGAGGTGGCGCAAGCGATGATTAGAGAGATGGCATGGTATGACGCCTATCTGGATCGAGGCCGTGTAGACCGAAGCGCCAACACCACCCCTGGTAACAAGAAGGGGGGCCTCTCCAATATCGTGGAGAAGGCGATGGGCTCCATCGTGAAGTCGGGCACTGCCGCCATCTCAGGCGTGGTGCGTCCGGGCGAAAAAGCCACCCAGCGGGGGCTGCTCTACGCCGCCACGCCGGCAAGCGACTTCATCTGCGGCACCCTTCAATTGGCCGCCGGCATGAATTTGCATGTATTTACCACCGGACGAGGCACGCCTTACGGCTTGGCTGAAGTACCGGTGATCAAGGTCGCCACCCGCACCGAACTGGCGCGGCGCTGGCACGACCTGATGGATCTGAACGCGGGCCGCATCGCTGATGGCGAGGCCACGATCGAGGAGACAGGCTGGGAGCTTTTCCAGATGATGCTCGACGTGGCAAGCGGCCGCCGCAAGACCTGGGCCGAGCAATGGAAGCTTGCCAATGCACTGGTGCTCTTCAACCCCGCACCTGTGACCTGAACTGATTTCAAACGACCAACAAGGAGACATGACATGCAACGCAGAACCGCACTTCAAGCACTCGCGGCCAGCCTGGTCGCTGGCACCGGTCCGACCGCCTTCGCGCAAGGCGCTTGGCCCACAGGCAAGGCTATCACCTACCTTGTACCTTTTCCTCCTGGGGGGAATACCGACACGCTTGCACGTTTGATCGCACAGCCCCTGTCGAATGCATTGGCCACGCCGGTCGTCATTGACAACAAGGGTGGCGCTGGCGGTAGCGTGGGCTCGGCCATCGCTTCCCGCGCGCCTGCGGACGGCTACACCCTCCTCGGTGGCACGATCAGTTCGCACTCTATCAATGGAAGCCTCTACAGCACGCCCATCGGCTACGACATGGTCAAGTCGTTTTCCCCAGTCGCGATGCTGGGTGTGAGCCCTCTGCTGTTGGTGGTGCCTGCGTCCGGCCCACTGCGTACGCTTGACGACGTGCTGAAGGCCAGCCGAGCCAAGAATGGCGGCTTGACCTCGGGCTCTCCCGGCATCGGCACCTCCCCGCATATGGCTCTGGAGCTTCTGGCCAGCCAGTCGGGCGTGAAGTTCACCCATGCACCTTACAAAGGTTCCGGTCCAGCCGTGCAGGACTTGGTGGGCGGGCAGATAGACATGATGTTCGACACCAGCCTGGTCGTGGGACCCCACATCCAAAGCGGACGCTTGCGCCCCATCGCCATCACTGGCAGCCAGAGGGTACCGGGCTTTCCTGACGTGCCCACTATCAGCGAAAGTGGCCAGAAGGGCTTCGACATGGTGTCTTGGCAAGCCATGTTTGTACCTGCGGGCACGCCTCAGCCCATCATCGATCGCCTGCATGCCGAGGTCATGAAAGTCCTGGCTCTGCCAGAGATCCAAACGAGACTGAAAGGCTTTGGAATGGAGCCATCTTCAATGACGCCTACCCAACTTGCGGCTTACCAAAAGGTCGAAGTCGAAAAGTGGGCCAAGGTAATCAAACAGGCCGGTATCAAGGCTGAATAAGGGCAACTGACGGAAAAAGAGGGGGAAGGTCCCAGAGTAGCTACTACTGCGCTGGTGCTCTTTGGCAGCCTGACCTGCTGACCGAGCGCCCTTTTCAGACTGATCGGCTTACCGAATGCTCTGCGGCGGAAACTCCAGCGTCCCCATTCCTCGTAGCGCGGGTTTGGGGGCAATCCAATGGACCCAAAGTCCTCGCATCCACGCCAGCGTGTACAAAACACTCACGGCCAAGATGCCCCATTGATCAGCCACCCAAGCCGCGTAAAACCAAAACGGTTGGCCGATCATCCCCATCACAGGAGCCCATCGGCGAGCGGAATCATCCCGGCTTTGTGATAGCCACGCTGCAATTGTGCCGAAGATGGCTATGGCAATTTGATCGAGGGTCATGGGCGGATAATACTGAATATTTAAACAGCCATCTAGCGTCAGACCTAACGACCAGGGTCGTGTCCAACGTTAAGGGTGTGGTAGCTTTTTCAGTGACTTTTCTTAGGCTTTGAGTCGCGTTGGACAGCTTCTTCGAGGCGCAGATGTTCGCTGTCAGGGCTTGTTTGTGTACCCGAGACGTTTCATGGCCGAAGAAATCGATATCGCTGCCTTGTCGTAGCCATCCCAAGGGGCGTTTCCTTGACGCAGCCTCTCGTCCACTGTTTCAATGTTCCAGTGCGCTCCGCCGGTGAGCTTGCCGAGCTCGGTCCACTTCACTGGCACAGAAATCCCCATGCCCGCACGGGCGCGCGCTGACCAGGCACTCACCGTGGTGGCACCCCAACCGTTACGAAGATAGTCCACGAAAATCTTTCCAACACGATTTCGCGGCCCGCTCTTGGCCACAAAAAGGTGCGGAATGGTGTGCGCCAGATGCTGGACTGCAGCCTGTGAAAAGCCTTTGACCGTGTCCCAGTCGTGCAAGCGCTTGATGGGCACCACCACGTGCAGCCCCTTGCCTCCGCTGGTCTTGAGGAATGCAGGCAAGCCCAGTTCCTTGAGCAGCACGGCAACCAGTTGGGCCGATTCCTGCACTTGCGCCCACTCCACGCCCTCGCCTGGATCTAGATCCAAGGTCATCCGGTCAGGGCGGCCGATCTTGTCCTTCCTGGCATTCCATGTGTGGAATTCGATAACGTTCATCTGCGCCGCGGACAGCAGACCTTCTGGACGAGCCACTTCCAACATGGCGGGGTGTTCGGGGGAGAGATCGGTATCCAATTGCTCAATACCGAGCATGTGGCCCTTGTCCAGGTGCTTTTGAAAGAAAAGCTCGCCTTTGACGCCGTCGGGAGCACGAACGAGGGACACCGGCCGCGCTTTGAGGTGCTCCATCATCAGAGGTGCAACTTTGGCGTAATAGCGCACCAAATCGATTTTGGTGATTCCTGTCGATGGGTCTATGACGCGCTCGGGGTTCGACACACGCAACGACGTTGGAAGTGATGCGCCCTTCTCTTCAGACTTCTTCATATCTGCCTTCGCCAGGTGTTGAGCTTTTTCACGGGTAATGACTTTGGGAGACTTGTCATCTCGCAAGCCGTGAAATACCGAATGACGGACACGGTTTTCCTTGGTCCACTCAGCGAAAGACACCTCTGCCACCAGCTTGGGCTGAACCCAGTGTGCTTTTCTGCCAGTTGCGCGAAGATTGACAGACCCATGGCCCGCGAATGGGTTCTTGTCCGTCACCAGTGCCCCCAGCTTCTCGCGCAGCTCCTTCAGACTCCGTTCATTGAACCCTGTCCCTACGTTGCCTGCATATTGCAAAGATCCGTCATCGGCATGCACACCCAGCAGAAGCGAGCCAATACCCGTTCGCGAGCCCTGCGGGTCGGTGAAGCCACCAATGACAAATTCTTGCCGATGGCTGCATTTCAGCTTAATCCAGTCAGCACTTCGGCGCGATGCATACGGCGCAGTCTTGCGCTTACCGATCACACCCTCAAAGCCCAGCTTGCATGCGGACGCCACCAGGTCTCCGGGCCGCGCTTCGAACGCTTCGCTGAACCGTACGCGGTCGGTAGGTGATTTTTCAACTACCTCACGCAACAGTTCTCGCCTTTCAACCACCGTCAGCTTGCGCAGGTCACGACCATCGGCATACGGCATGTCAAACAGGTAATACACAAGGTCTTTGGTCGTGCTGCCGTCGAATGCGTTCTGCAAAGACTGAAAGTCCGGGATGCCTTGTGCGTCAAGCATGAGCACTTCACCATCCAGCCAACCTGACTTCAACGGCAAGCGCTTTACCGCCTTGGCCAATTCCGGCATCTTGGCTGTCCAATCATTGCCGTTTCGAGTGAATAGTTTTATCGTGCCGCGCTCGATGCGGGCCACAAGCCGGTAACCGTCGAATTTGAGTTCCCACAGCCAGTCCGAAGTGTCAGCTGGTGGACCGTCTACAAGGGTGGCCAGTTGCGGGGCCAGACTTTCTGGCAGTGCTGCCTTGGCGGCCCTCCCCTGATCTCTGGCGGCGCGGTCCAACGATGCACGAGCGACCAAGGGCGTGGCCTTGGGAACTGACAGGGGTGGCAACGCGGTCACGCTGTCAGGCATTTCTTCGACCACATTGAACTGTGCCGCCGGACGTTCGAACTCGTCGTGTTCCTTGATCAAGAGCCAGGGCGGTTGCTTATCTTCCGCACGTCCATGCATGCGCACAAGCGTCCAGCGTCCTTTGAGTTTGTGGCCATGGAGCGCGAACTTGAGTTTTCCCTGACGGTACCCTTCGGCAGCATCACCTATGGGCTCCCAATAACCGCTGTCCCAGACAATGACTTTTCCTGAACCGTATTGCCCCGGCGGAATCTGTCCCTCGAAGTTGTTGTACGAAATGGGATGGTCTTCTACCTGCACCGCCATGCGTTTGTCTGCGGGGTCGAAACTCGGGCCCTTGGGAACGGCCCAACTCTTCATGGTGCCGTCCAGCTCCAGGCGCAAATCGTAATGCAGGCGGCTGGCCCAATGCTTTTGAATGACGAACTGCAGGGCGTCGACACCAGGCGCCCCGCCTTCGGCAGGTTCTGGAGTCTTGGCGAAATTCCGCTTTTTCTTGTAAAGCTCGAGAGCGTCAGCCATGCCTCATTTCCGCTATCGTCTCATCAGGCCGCGCGGCGCCCACTTGGCTTGGCGCTTGATGATGTCTTGGCAGACGCGGAAGCCTTGCTAGCGGGAGACTTTTTCTTGGGGGCTTTCTTGGCGGCCACCGTCTTCGCAGGTGAACGCTTCGCGGAAGGTAATTCGGTAACTGAAGCAGACTTTCCGGTAGGCGACGAAGCCTGCTTTTTGGTCCCGCCAGCGAGGCTGCGCTTAAGCAAAGAGGTCAGGTCCAGAACTTCCGCGCTGGCAGGCGCATCAGCTTCGCTCTCAACCTTCACCACGTTAGCAATGTCGCCAGCTTCCGCTTTGGTTTCTATGAGCTTGTGAATCTCATCAGCGAAGGAGTTGCGGAAATTATCTGCATCCCATTTCTGGGTCATGTCTTCTATGAGTTGCATCGCCATGGTCAACTCTGCGTCTTTGATACCCGCTGCCTTGGAGTCGACGGGAGGCAAGTTCAACTGCTCGAACGAGCGAATCTCGCCGCCCCAGCGCAATAGGTTGAGAATGAGCGCGCGCCCGCATGGAATAAGGACTGCAAGGTGCTGCTTGGTCTGAATGACCACCTTGGCTACACCGACCTTATTGCTTTTACGTAGCGCCTCGCGCAGCAGCGCGTACACCTTTTCACCGCGCTTCAGCGGTGCGGTGTAGTAAGGGCGTTCCAGATAGACAAACGGAATCTCGTCAGCATCGAGAAACGCTTCGATTTCAATCGTCTGCGTTGTCTTGGGAAATGCAGAAGCGATCTCTTCGGGTGAAAGAACGACATACTTGCCGTCCTCGTACTCCACCCCCTTGACGATGTCGGCCGTGGCGATTTCCTTGCCAGAAACTTTATTGATACGCTTGTAGCCCACAGGCTCCATGGAGCGCTTGTCCAGCCAGTCAAAATCAATACCAGAGCTGACCGTTGCAGAATATAGTCCGACGGGAATATGGACCAAGCCAAAGCTGATGGCCCCCTTCCACATGGTCCGTGTAGATGTGGGGGCTTGCCCGTCGTCCGCCATGACGTTCCCCTAAGCCCGGGCCGACTTCAGATGCTCACGCACCTTGTCGGCTGAATTATCCACCGGTGCCACGGCGTGCCACAGTTCGTCCTCCGTCACACCGAGACTGGAAGTCCAGTCTCGGATTTCGTAGGGTTCGCTCAAGTGAATAAGCTTACGATCGTGCCCGGTCTTACTCTTGTCGTCGCTCATATGCGCCTCCATGCCAAGTTGACAGCGTAGCGTCGCTATCAACAGCAGGATGTAGGACGGCAACGATGGGATGGGCGCGTCGAACCTGACACCTTCATCCCTACCGCCCAATGCGCTTCATTCCACAAAAGGCAGGCGTCGCACCCCGCTATCCGTAATTTCGGTCAGCACGCGCTGATGTTCATCCCAACGCGGCCAAGCAGCGCCAGACGAATCACGGGGCACGCCTTCACGCACAAAGCCACCCACAGCTTGGCGCATCTGCCTGCCCACGTCCTCAAATACCTGCTCTGACACGCCCGTCAGCATGGGCGCATCATCCCAGTCCATTCGATTGCCGAAAAGAAATGGAAGCTCCATGCAATGCGGTGACATCAGATGAGGCAGGCCGCTGGCAACATTGAAACTGTACGCATATGCACCACGTCCGTTCAGAGAAATGGCTTGAGCAATTTCTGGCACGATTCGACCAAACATCAGCTCTGAACTCGCGTCCACCAATTGCGTATAGGGCGTGTGGCCCGGACGCTTGTTCGCACACCGTTCATACACGGAATGAGCGTCTGCCCCGAAGTGCTTCTCAAACCAGGCGCGCACTCGCGGCTCGCTAGCACCAAGTGCTTCCTCAGACCGAAAGAAGAAGGAGGCATTCTCCTCGGCGGTGGAACCAAGAAGTGTCTCAGACACATGGCAGTTGCGCGCGGCTTCCGGTATGTCGAACATCCACTTTGGTACTACAGACTCTTCATAAGCGGGTCGAAATGACGCACTGACATCGCCGAATGCGGCCGCAGCCTGCATGACCTTCCCCTGCCCGGCAAGTACTTGCTCAACCGTCAAGGAGCCGTCGATAGATAAGGCCCCCGAAAATTCATTGAATGAGCGGCCAAGCGCTTGTGTTTCTTCCTGGCTCATAGGCGGCAACTTGGGCAGGCTCATCAAAATATTGCGGTGCAATAGTCCCTGGCTAGCCGGGCTCAGGCCCAATAACCAGGCGTACCAGGCCCCTGCCGACTGACCACCCACCGTGACCTGATCAGCGTTGCCCCCAAAGGCCGCAATGTTCTCTTGCACCCAGCGCAATGCCTGAAGAAGATCACGTACAGGACGGTTGGCGCCATGAGGCTCTGTCTCGGGGCTCAAGTGCCCCAGGGCACCCAGGCGGTAGTTCACGGTCACCACCACAATCGCCTCTTCTCGGGCCAATCGCTCCCCGTCATACCAAGGCGCGCTCCCCCCACCCGAGACAAAGGCCCCCCCATGAACAAAAAAGAGAACGGGCAAGGACTCAGCTTGGGCCGGCGCCCAGACATTGACCACAAACGCGTCTTCGGATTGGGGGTTGTCTTTGATGCCCTCTCCCATCACAAGCGCTAGCCGCGAACGGCTCTGGGGAAATACAGCCGGCAGCTGTGTGGCATCCAATTCTCCTTGCCAGGAATCAGGTGCCTTCAAATCTGAAAGGCGGCTAGTGGTGTCGATCCGCTGGCCATAGGGCAAACCTCGAAATGCGGCTACGCCTTCGCGCAATTGACCACGTGCTTTGCCCGCCTGCAGGCGCACTACGGGTTGACTGTTGTCGATTTCCATTTTTAATCTCGTGTAGTTGGAACGTTGCGGCTGAGGAAGAAAGCCAGCACCGCGCATATAAAGATGGCGATGGAGACGCTTGCAATCACGTTCTGGAGAGAAATGCCTTGCTGCACCAACCATCCGATGGAACCAGCGCAGACAAAGGATCCCAACCGTCCCATGCTGTTGGCCCACCCAGCGCCCGTCGAACGAACAGAGGTCGGATAGAACATGACGATGACCGCATTGATCACGACGATGGGGCCGCTGATCAAAACGCCCGCCACAAAAATGCTGGCGTTATACAAACCACTCTGTGCTGGTGCAGACAAAATCCATGGCATCACGGCCCCAACGAGAAGCGCTATCCAAACCAGCTTCATCGGAGAAAGCTTGCGAATCACAATGGCACCGACCACCGCCCCGAGCAGGCCACCGGTTTGAAACAGTGCCGATGTCTTGGAGGCCATGGCCAGCGAAACGCCAGAGGCTTTGAGCATGGTCGGCAAGTAGCTGGCAATGACATAAAAACTGCCAAGGATCAGAAACATCAATCCCCAGATGAGCATTGAAGTCAGTCGCAGGTTTGTGCCGAACAAAGCACGCAAGCCCCCCACCTCACCTTGCACACCTGTGGCAACTGATGTGATCTCCGTACCGGAGGGGGAAGTGATTCCGATCTTGCGCAAGGCTTCACGTACCTTTTCTTGCGTCTCTCCGCTCACAAGCAAAAACTGCGGAGACTCGGGCACCAACATCAACATCAAGGGCAACACTACCAACGGCGCAATCCCCCCCAGCACAAACAGGCCATGCCAGCCAATGGTGTCAATGAGTTGACCGGTAAGAATGCCCGCGGCGGCGCTACCGAACAGAAATCCACAGAATACGGCTGACAAGGTCGAAGCTCTTCGTGTGGCAGGCAATATCTCAGCCAATAAAGCAGACATGGCCGGCATAGCAGCGCCAATCCCTATGCCTGTCACCAGTCGCCACGCGATCAGCTGTGTCAGCGTAACGCTCAACGCGGTCGCAACAGTCGCAATTCCAAAAATCGCGATACCGACAATCAGCACTGGTTTGCGTCCGCGTCGATCCGCCTGTGGGCCTCCCACCAGATAACCCAACAGCAGGCCAAGCATCCCTGCACTAATGGCAAGGGATATCTGTCCAGGCATGGCGCCAAATTGCTCCGCAACTTGAGGGGCGACAAAGCCAATGATGGCCGCATCGAAGCCTTCGATGGCCACAATGACGAAGCACAAGGCGACGACGATCGCTCTGCGCCAACCCGGCACTGGCGCATTGAGCAAACCATTAATGGGGGTAGAAGACTGCGGCTGCGCCGAAGAAAGCGTGGTTGTACTCACATCTACCTCTTAAAAGGAATGTCCTGAAAAATCCGTTGCCAAACGCATTCGCGAATAGCGAAATGCATCGTAGAGGCAACGGAGGTTCAGGAGACATGCGCGTTCTGCGTATGTCCATGCGAGTTGCGCAAGCCCTTGTGTCTTCCGAACCAAAAAACATCGTTCGGCCTGAGGTTCTTGGTTTCGGCCAAGCAGAAGGTGACATTTGAATTAACTAAAACCGTTCGGGCTGAGCCTGTCGAAGCCTCGCGCAACGCTCGGGCAGGCTCAGCGCGAACGGGTTGTTAGCACCCACAACCAAAAAATGCTGTTCACTGAACTGTTCGAAGAAGGCCAAGCCCAGCTAGCCTATGCAGGACTGTGCTCCATGCTCTTTCGCAACGCCACGATAAATTCGCGCATGGCACGCGTGCTGCTGCGCTCTCGACGCCAAACTGCGGCCAATGGGCCGAGTTGCATGTTCAGAGCGACGGGCAGTACGACGATCTCACCGCGAGTAGCCAATTGCCGGGCGATGCTGCCAGGCAAAAGCCACATCATTTGCCCTTGCATGATCAAACTGCGTCCTAACTCCAGGGAGAGAACGCCAACAATGCGGGGAGATGCCAACCCTTCACCACGAATTTTTTCGTTCAGCCACTCGTGCATCATGCTTCCGGCTGGGGCAGAAACCCAAGGGTACTGAACGCAGTCCCTAAGCGTAGCTTGCGCATGGGCTAGCGGATGCTGAGGATGGCATCCCAGAACGACGTCATCGCGGATCAGTTCAACATAGCGGTACTGTGATCCAGACATACCTGGAAAGCTGCGGCTGATGAAAAGGTCGATCCTTCCATAGTCAAGCTTTTCGATCAAAGTCTCATGTGAGCCGACTTCGATACCGATTTGCACGCGCGGGGCCGCCTCCATGAAACGGGTAATTCCATCCGCCAGTGCCGCGCTGGCATACATTGAAAAGCACCCGACCACGAGATTGCCTGTGCTACCGCTTGAGATCGACTTCAACTCCAACTCAGCGTGGCGCATATCGCTAAGCAACAGGAGTGCATGCCGGCACAAGGCTGAGCCCAAGTCTGTGCACGTCATGCCTTTGGCCGTGCGATCAAACAACCGGCCTTCCACAATCTCTTCGACCTCCGCGACTGCACGCGACAGGCCAGACTGCGTCATGTGCAGTTGCTCCGCTGCACGCGATAGGTTTCCCAATTCGGAAACCGCGACAACAACCTCCAGATGTCTCGCACGAAGTTTGCCGCGAAAAGGTGTCATCAAGCCCGTTTCAGGAAGAAAGGGCGAGTTTAGCAACAGCAGCGAATTCCGATAGAAGCCAGGCTTCGCTGCGCCCGCATTTGCGATAACTGACCAGCACGCTGGACAAGAATCGCGAGCGATTCAGCGAGGAATCACCGCATCCCCATCTGCGTGCGCGTACTCTATGCCAGGTACTTGTCTGTCGTGGTGATGGATGCGTAGCCAAACGCCAGCGCAGACATCGATGCGGCGTGCACTTGAGCTGCGGGTACCGTGGTGCCATCGAATTCCAAATTCATGGTCGCGCAGGCATCGTGCGCCACGGTGACCGAATAGCCGAAGTCAGCAGCCGCACGGCTGGTCGCTTCGATGCACATATGGCTCATGGCCCCGATGACCACCACTTCCTTGACGCCTTGTGCATCCAACAACTCTTTCAGCTTGGTGTCACGAAACGAATTCGGGTAGTTTTTAACGATGACTGGCTCACCTTCAACCGATGCCACGGCAGGAATAATCTGCACGCCGGCAGTATCGGGTGTGAAGAACGGCGCGTCAGGCTGTGCGCCCTCGTGTCGGACATGGATGAGCAGCTCGCTTTTGGCACGCGCTGCGGCGATAACACGGGCAGCATTGACCACCGCGGCATCGATGCCGACCAGTGGCAGCTTGCCCGTTGGAAGGTATTCGTTTTGAAGATCGACGACGATGATGGCGCGCTTGTTCATGATCTGGGCTCTTTCTTTCGGGTGAAGGGTTGCTGGGGTGCGGTATCAAAGATCCGCTTGTTTCCAGGCGGGACTGCCTGCGTGCGAACCCGGATGTGGGTTCAGCGCAGCCTGAATTTTCAAGAATCCGTCGGCACCCCACCATTGGCCTGAATTACTACATTTGAAAGAATTGGGCCAAAATACGTTGCATGCAGCCCACCCGTGTCTCTGTCCTGGCCTTCGAAGGCGTCAGCCTGTTCCATCTGTCCGTTCCCGGCATCGTCTTCGACGTAAAGCCGGCGCCCAGTGGACTGCCGCCCTACGAAGTCGAATACTGCACACCCACACCTGGTCGCGTGCGATGTGATCAGGGAATGGATGTGGAGGTGCCTCGCGGTCTGGACGCGATGGTCGGGGCCGACATCGTCGTGGTACCTGCCTGGAACCATCCTGAAATCGCCGCCCCGGCAGCGCTGACGGAGGCGTTGCGCCAGGCCCACGCACAGGGCGCCTATGTCGTCGGACTTTGCCTGGGTGCCTTTGTATTGGGGGACGCGGGTCTGCTGGATGGGCGGCAGGCCACCACCCACTGGGCCTGCCGTGAACTCTTCGCCCAGCGCTTTCCCAAGACCATCTTCCTTCCCGACGTGTTGTATGTCGATGATGGCAAAGTCATCACGTCGGCCGGCACCGTAGCAGCCATTGACTGCTGCCTGCACATCGTGCGCTTGCGCCACGGCGCTGACGTGGCCAACCGCGTGGCGCGCATGCTGGTGACGCCGCCACATCGCCAGGGCGGGCAAGCCCAGTACATCGAACAGCCCGTACCTGCCCTGCCCAGCGAGAACCGTTTGCCCGGTGTGCTGGAATGGGCCCGCGCGCATCTTTCAGATACTTTGTCGCTAGACGCGCTGGCCGACGTGGCACGCATGAGCCGGCGAACATTCACCCGGCGCTTTCGCGAGGCGACCGGCACCACCGTGAACAAATGGCTGGCCGCCGAACGCATTGGCAAAGCTCAGCAACTTCTGGAAACCACTGACATGCCCATAGAGCGTGTCGCGACTGAAGCAGGCTTCGGAACATCACTGTCCTTGCGTCAGCACTTTGCGCATCAGGTACACACTTCACCCTCCTCCTACAGACGCACCTTTCGAGACAGGTACCCCTCCGGTGAATCGGAGTTCCAGTGAATTCCGTTAAAGACTGGCTTCATGTCGCCCACAGATCACGATGACGCACTACCACTGTGGAAGAGAATGGCGAGCGATTTCACCAAGTGTTCATGACTGCGGCAGCGTGCGGTAATCAATGCGCTCGCCACGCGCAAAGGCCGCCAACCCCAGCCGGGCGTCGCTGCTAGTGAAAGCCGCCTGGCCTAGCACTGCCTCGTGCCGGAACGCACTGTCCAGCGGTAGATCGGCCAGTTCTCGTACCGCCCGCTTGGTCACGGCCAGAGCGGAAGCGCTCAGGCGCGAGATCCGGTCAGCCAGCCGCAACGTAGTGGGCATCAGCTCTTCAGGCTCCACCACCTGGTTAAGCACACCCATGCGCAGCAGGTCGGCGGCGGAAAAGCGCCCTGCGGTCAGCAGCAATTCCATGGCGTGCGCATAGCCGATCTGGCGCGTCAGCCGTGCCAGCGTTCCACCGGCGGGCACGATGCCCAGTGACACTTCGGGCAGGCTGAACTGCGCCGTGGCGGCAGCAATGCGCATGTCCGTCGCCAGCATAATTTCGAAGCCACCACCCATGCACAAACCGTTAATGGCCCCGATGATGGGCTTGTCAATGTGCACGTGCTTGAGGTGGGCAGCGTCCCAGGCCGAGATGTCTATTTGGTTTCGCGCCAGCGCGGGGATGGATTCGGTCAGATCTGCGCCGACGCAAAAGGCGCGCTCGCCCGCGCCAGTCAGCACAATGACTCGCACAGCGTCGTCCTGACCGGCCTGCGCGAATGCTCGACCCAAATCTTCGTACATTGCCAAGGTAAGCGCGTTGAGCTTCGCTGGCCGGTCGAACCGGATTACAGCGGTCGCGTCAATCGTTTCGTAAGAAATACCCATTTCAAATCACTCCGTGGGCGCGCAGCCGCTCCATGTGACCGGCCTCCAACGCCAGCCAATGCGCGTAAACCAGCTCATTGTGTTCACCCACGAGGGGGGCCCTTGCCCCGTCCTGAGCCGTCAGCGACGACAAGTGCACCGCCGAGCCGAATACCTGCGCCTGCGTCGCGCCATAGTCGACCGCACGGATCATGCGGCGCGCGGCCATGTGCGGGTCAGCCACAACCTCGGCAATGTCCTTGATGGGTGTCATGGGGAAACGGTCGGCGGCAAGGTCTTCCAGTTCCTGCTTGGTGCGGCTGGCACACCAGGCGTTTACGATTGGCCGCACACGGCCTTCGTACACATCGGGCGAAAACCGTTTCTCCATCGAGTCGATTTCCGGATCGACCGCGAATTCGGGATTTCCGAATGCATGGCAGGCTTCATGCCAGAACTTGTCGGTGTAAGCGCCGAAGAACACATGGCCATCACGGCAGGCATACCGCCCGTAGGGTCGCACGAAAGGATGGTCGTTGCCCAATGGCTCCGCCACCTTGCCCGCAGCCGTGTAATTCACCACCGCATTCTCGGTCAGCGTGAAGACCGAGTCCTGCTGGGAAATATCAACCAATTGGCCCAAGCCTTGAGCATCAGCCTGGCGCAGCGCGGCCAACGTTCCAAAGGCAGCGTACAGCGAGGCGGCAAGGTCGCCGATGATGGTTCCCACGCGCATTGGCTCGCCAGGCGCGCCGTTCATGGACCAAAGGCCACCCGCGGCCTGAGCACTGTTGTCGAACGCAGGGCGCGAGGCGTGCGGGCCAGTCTGGCCGAAGCCGCTGATTGCAGTGAACACCATGCGCGGATTCACCGCGTGCAGTGTCTCGAAATCCAGCCCCAGCTTCTGCATGGTGCCGGGCCTGAAGTTTTCGACCAGAATATCAGCACGCTCCACCAGTTGGAGAAACAGATCCCGCCCCTCTGGCGCCTTCAGGTCAAGCGTGATGCCAAACTTGTGCCGGTTGTACTGGGCAAAGAATCCGCTACGCTCCTCGTCGCCGGCGCTCACCATGGGCGGGAAGCCGCGCACGTAATCCGGGTCGTTGGGGTTCTCGATCTTGATGACTATGGCCCCAAGGTCGGCAAGCATCATGGTGCAGTATGGCCCGGCCACCACGCGGGTGAGGTCCAGGACGATCACCCCTTTCAACGGCCCCTCACGGGTGGGCAGGGCGTTCAGGTCAGCTACCATGAATAGACTCTCCGTTCAAATTTTCTGCGGAGGCCAAGGGCGAATGTGCCTGAGCAGCCCCGTCCGGCTGAAGCACGGCGACCCTGCCACGCTCGATGTGAAGCGTGCAGCTCTGCACCCCGTCAAGCAGCGCGACGTTCGACTCAGTCACCACCACGCACAGCTCGGGTCGTGTGTTACGAAGTGCCTTGAGCGAGTCTCCGTACTGTCGCGCCAGCGCCGGCGCCAAGCCCTGAAAAGGCTCGTCCAGCAGGACGAAACGCGTGCCCACCATGAGTGCGCGTGCCAGTGCGACGATCTTCCCTTGCCCACCTGAGAGCGCCGCGCCCGAGCGTGACAGCAGGGATTCGAGCTGGGGTACGACGGCGAGCACGGCTTCCATCCGTCGGTCAATCTCGGCCGGCGCCACCCGTAGCACATCGCAGGGCAACGTCACGTTTTCCCTCACCGTCAGGGTAGGAAAAATGACTCGATCCTCTGGCGCATAACCAAAGCCCAACGAGGCACGCTGGTGCGCGGGGTGCGTGGTGATGTCCACGCCATCAAGGAGCAGGCGCCCAGAACAGGGCAGCACCAGCCCCATGAGCGCGCGCAGCAGCGTTGTCTTGCCGGCACCGTTGCGCCCGACCACGGCTATGGTCTGCCTGGCGTCCAGAGTCACGTTGACATCGCGGAGAACCGCGTGGCCCGCCAAGTCGACGTTCAGTGATTCGATCACAAGCTTCATCGCTCCCCCAGAACTTCACGCCGGATGACGGGATCTGCGAAGACATCTCCCGGGGCACCGTCAGCTGCAATGCGGCCATCGATCCAGGCTGCCACGCGGGTGGCGTACTGCAGAACGATGTCGACGTCGTGCTCCACGAACCAGGCCGTAACATCGCGCTCCTGGAGTGCACGCATGATGGTCCCCATAACGGAATGTTTGTCCTCCGAGGCGACACCGCTGGTGGGCTCGTCCATGATGACCAGCTTCGGCTGCAGCATCAGTGCGATCGCCACATCCAACAGCTTGCGATGCCCTTCGGGCAACACGGTCACGGGGTGGGCGGCGCAGTGCTCAAGCTCAACCAGCTCGAGCATCGCCGCTACCGCCCGCAGGTCAGCCGTGGCCGCCAGGGGCGCGAAGCGCGAGAGCCGGCCCTGCCGACCAGCACTGGCCAGTTGAAGGCACTCCTGCACCGTGTGCTCCAGAAACAGCTGGGGCAGTTGGAACGAACGCCCCACTCCCAGCTGCACGATCCGGCGCGGCCCCATACCGGTGACGTCGGTGTCACCGAAGAAAATACGGCCACTCGAGGGTTTCAGGTACCCGGTGCAGATGTTGATGAAGGTGGTCTTACCGGCGCCATTGGCGCCGATCACCGCAAGCCGTTCACCACGCCGCAACTCGAAATCGATGTCGTCGGCTGCCGTGACGCCGCCGAACTTCAGTGTCAGGCCGGTGGTGTGCAGCAGCGGTTCGCCGGATAGTGCATTCTGTCTCATGGTTTGCGCTCCCGTTGCGCGGGGTCGCGCTGAATCCAACCCATCATTCCGCGTGGGGCGAAGAAGATCACAGCGATGAGCGTGGTGCCGAGCAGAATCTGCCAGGCGTTAGTGAAGTAGGCGGCAGCGACCAGTTTGATGACTTCAAACACGCCGGCCCCAAGAAAGGCGCCCAATGCATGGCCCGCGCCACCAAGAATAGCGATGAACACGTACTCGCCCGAGCGGATCCAGTAGCCGCTCTCGGGTGTGACCAGGCCCTGTACCAGCGCCATCAACGAGCCTGAGAGACCCACCAGGGCTGACGAGATGACATACCCCTCCGCCAGCGATCGACGTGCCGAGATGCCGATGTACTCCAGACGCGTCTCGTTGGTTTTGATGGCCGCCATCATCTGGCCAGCTGCGGAGGCAAAGTAGCGCTGTACCAGCCAGGCCACGACGATCGCCAGACCGAGCGCCATCAGCAACACGGTCAACTCGAAAGTGCCCCGATCCAGCGCCATGCCGAGGACCGGAGGGCGCTCGAACCGCAGACCATCTGTGCCGCCGGTCCAGTGGTAAAGCTTGCCGGCCAGGGCGAACAGCACCATCGAAATGCCCAGATTGAGCATGCCGAAGAAGATGCCCCGGTAGCGGGACAGGAACGCCGCAGCCAGCGATCCCGCCAGCACACTGGCGAGCACCCCTCCGAGCACAATGAACACAGCATCCAATGACGGATAGGCGCGACCGGCGAAAGCGACCCCGTAGCCGCCAATGGCGGCGTACATGGCGTGGCCGAACGAAACCTGGCCGGCGCGCATGAGCACAGTCAGGCCCAGGGCGGCTATGCCATAGCTCAAGAACGAGATCACGGGCACGCGGACCCAGGGCAGCGTGACACCGACAGCCAACAGAGCCGTGGCCGCCGCGCACAACAGAAGGAGAAATCTGGAAATTTTCATCAGATTCTCCGTGCCGCCGCGACCGTAAAGAGACCATTCGGGCGGATCAGCAGCACCAGCACCATCATGAGATAGGGCATCACGACTTCAAGCTCCGGCAGGGTATAGACCGCCATTGAACGGGCCAGGCCAATCAGCACCGCAGCTACCAGGGCACCGGTGATCTGGCCCAGGCCTGCGGTGGCGATCACCGCGAAGGAGGTGACAATCATTTCGGCTCCGAGACCCGGCACGAACGATGTCATGGGCACCGAGAGTGCCCCGCCCAACGCGCCTAGGATGCCCGCCAACGCAAAGGTGAGTGTGCCCACGCGCGCCGCGTTGATGCCTAGCGACGCGGCCACTTCGCGGTGGTGGATGATGGCCACAATCTGTTTTCCCGCCACAGAGTGGCGAAGCAGGAATTGCAACCCTACATAGGCCAGCAATGCCACCGCCGGCACCAGCATAAGCTGATAGTTCATGAAGGTAACGCCCAGCAGATCCGAGGTGCCAAGGCGGGAGGCGATCTCCCCCGAGTTCACTGGCGTGGCGCCCCACACCATGCGCTGCACATCCTCCAGCACCATGAAGGCACCGAATGTCACGAGCAGTTGCAGCACCGGGTCCCGGTCCTGGAAATGCCGCAGCAATCCGCGTTCTAGCAAGGCACCCAGTGCAGCGCCAACCGCGACCGACGACACGAAGAGCGCCGCCACAAGCACCCATGTAGGCGGCGCGTGCGGCATCAACCATGCCACGAGGCTCGCGGCGCTGTAGCCGCCTATGGCATATAGACTACCGTGCGCCACATTGATCACGCCAAAGACGCCGCAGATCAGAGTGAGGCCCAGTGAAATGAGGAACAAAAGGCCCGCATAGGACAGTCCGTCCACCACGGCCAGCAGGATCAGATTCAGGTTCATCGACAGTGCGGCGGCGACCGTTCCTCAGCGGCCCACGCGCTTGATCTGCGGATGGCCGATCAGCGAAGGTTTGAGCGTCTTGACCCAATCGACCGACTTCTGCCCCACCGGCGCGGTGGCGATCTCGGCGGGGTAATAGACGAGGTCACCAACGATGGGGAACGGATACCCTGGATCATTGCGGGTGACGCCATACAGTTGTCCTTGCAAGGCTTGGCCGTCCTCGCGCAACCGGATTGGGCGCGACAAACCGCGGTACTCCAGCTTCTGCAGTGCCGTCACCACCTGTTCGGTGCTGGGCCACTTACCCTTATTGTCAGCAATGGCCTGACGGTAAGCGCCGGTGGCTGCTTTCAACGCCTGAATCATGTGGTAAACGGCGAAGTTAGGGTACGCACCGGTGCGTGCTTTGAAGCGCTGGACGAAGGCCTTGGCTTCAGGGTCGTTCTGGAACTCGGGGTCGGCAAAGTAACCATCACCCACGAATCCGACAATGACACCCGGTGGGACGGCCTTGCCGAGCCGCTCCAGGGAAGAGTCAGCGAGTGGCAGAACGAACTGCGAGGTCTTAAGCAGACCTCGCTGGGAAGCCTGGCGCAGGAAGGTATCGAGGTCACCCCCCCAGGCGGTGGTGAGCACCACATCGGGCCGCAGCGCCTGCAGACGCGTCACTTCGGTGGAGAAATCGGGCGCGCCAAACTTGGGGAACATTTCAGCCACCACCTTCACGTCAGGGCGAAGCGCTGCGAGCGTGTGACGGAATATTTCCCAGGAGTCGCGCCCCCAGGCGTAGTCCTGGTTCACCACCGCAATGGTCTTGAAGTCCGGCTTGACCTTCAGCAGATGCAGCACAGCGGCGACCATCTCCATGGTGGCATTGGGGCCGGTGCGGAACACGTACTTATAGCGGCGTTCCTCGAGCACCTTCTCGGTGGAACACTCCCACAGGATGTTGATGATCTTCAGATCTTCGGCCACAGGAGCCAGAGCGTTGCAATAACCACTTGAGATCGCCGAAAGCATCAGTTTCTCGCCCGGTTCCTGGGCCAGACGGCGGTATTCCGAGAGAAACTTATCCGCACCCTGCCCTTCGTCGATCCAGGTCGGCTTAAGCTTAACGCCATCAATGCCGCCAGCGGCGTTGAAGTCTTCGATCCACATGTCGGCCGCGACCTTCGCTGGAGCACCCAAAACCGAGGCAGGTCCGGTCATGAAGGTGCTCATGCCGAGCTTGAGCTCGGCTGGCTTGGCGGTCTGCGCGAGCGACGCGGTCGCCAACGTCAACAAGCCGAGGCTTGCGGTGAGGAATCTGGTGATACGTTTCATTGCGATGTCTCCTTCTGATAGTTGAAATCCGGGTCGAGACTGCCCGTGGGCTGTCTCGGGGCGCGATGCATTAGCGCCGCTTTTCGGCAAGGATCTTGACCGCGAAATCCATGCGAACGTCACGGTCGGCCGCCATGCGCTGTGCCACCCAGTCGACCTCTTCGCCGACTGCGCCTGCGGCGAGCGCGATGTTACGGGCGTGCAAGGCCATATGTCCGCGCTGAATGCCCTCGGTGGCCAGTGCGCGCATGGCGGCCATGTTCTGGGCCAGTCCTACCGCGGCTATCACCTCGCCCAACTCTTGCGCGCTCCGCACATTCATGATCTTGAGTGCGAGCCGTGCCAAGGGGTGGGTCTTGGTGGCTCCACCAACCAGACCAACAGGCATCGGCAGCTCGATAGAGCCCACCAGATCACCGTTGTTGGCACGTTCCCAGCAGGTCAGCGAGGTGTAGCGGCCGCTGCGGCAGGCATAGGCGTGCGCACCCGCCTCCACCGCACGCCAGTCATTGCCCGTCGCAACGACCACGGGATCAATACCGTTCATGATGCCCTTGTTATGGGTAGCGGCACGGTACGGGTCCACCGCCGCAAAGGTGTAGGCGTCCAGAATGCCATCCACCACGCGATCGCCCGCGAAGTCCTTGGTTACCAGCGTCGCCTCCGGAATGCGCACGCTAGCGCGTGCCACACGCAGGTCAGCCAGGTTGGATAGGATGCGCAGGCGCACCTCGCCGCCAGTGATCTTTTCGATGTGGCCGGCCACGGCTTCGGCCATCGTGTTCACGGTGTTTGCGCCCATGGCGTCTCGCACGTCGACAATCAGGTGTGCCACCACCATCGGGCCGCGCGGAGTGTCGGGAAACACGTGCACCTCGACGTCGCGGCAACCGCCACCCAGACCGACAAGAACCTTGTCGCGGCTGTTCGCTATCTCGATAATTTCCTGACGGTGACGCAGAATGGTCTGGCGCGCGCCAAGCGGATCGGACACACCGATCACCTGCACCTGCGCCCGCATCAGAGGCCCCGAACTGGAGGTCTGAAAGCCACCGTTCTCGCGAACCAGTTTGGCCATGAAAGAGGCCGCCGCCACCACTGAAGGCTCTTCCACCACCATGGGCACGAGCACGTCCTTGCCATTGAGCTGGAAGTAACCAGCCACTGCCAGTGGCAATTCATAGGTACCGATCACGTTCTCGATCATGCCGTCCGCTGTGCCAATCGACAGCGCGCCGGGCGAGGCAATGGACGCCACCTCGGCCGCCGTCAGACCAGCCTTCTGTGCGATGGCTCCCAGCCTTTGCGACGGTGTCAGGGAGCGGAAACCCGGGAGGGTCGAGTCGATCAGCATGTGCGTGTGTTCCTGAAACAGTTGGGATACAGTGGCGTCGACTATAAGGAAACCGTCTGGGTCCCAATAGGCACAGTTCGACCGGACACACCCACAACTGTCTGAAGACAATTCAGGCCCCGCTGTCTCGTCACAAAGCAACAGGACGTAGGCACGCAAGGCAGGGAAAACACCAATGAAACCGAATCTCTCGAATGCAAACCAGGTGGCCGCTGACTTACGCAAGCAGATCACAGAAGGCGCCTACGCGATCGGCGAAAGGCTGCCCTCCATCCGCCGTCTGGTAGAGCGGTACGGTTTCTCGAAGAACACCATTGTTGATGCCTACGAGCGGCTGATTGCCGACGGGCACGTGGAGGCACGGCGTGGCTCGGGCTACTACGTCAGCCAGCACTCCACCGAACGACCAGCTGAGGACGAGCCCAGCTCGCTAGATCGCGCGCTGGATTCGGTCTGGATGATGCGCGAGCAGGTCAACAACGACCCTGAGCATCTCGCCGTGGGTCACGGCATTCCGCCCGGGCAGTGGCTGGCCAACAATCGGCTCGAACGCGCTCAGCAGCGGACCTCGCGCGTGGCGCTGGAGTCGATGTTCCAGTATGGCAACCCGTACGGCTACCGCCCCCTGCGCGACCTTCTCGAGCGCAAGCTCGCTAACTTGAGCATCCAGGCGCGAGCCAACCAGATCGTGTTGACCTTTGGCGCCAACGAGGCATTGGACATCGTGGTGCGCTGCCTGATGCGACCGGGCGACATCGCTCTCGTCGACGAACCTGGCTATTACCCGCTCTACGGCAAGCTGCGTCTTCACGGCACTATCGTGGTAGGTGTGCCACGGGAGGCTGACGGGCCTGACGTCGCGGCATTTGAGCACCTGGTGGCGACTACCAAGGCCAAGGTGTTTTTCACCCAGTCTGTCGGCCAGAACCCGACCGGATCGGACACCTCGCCAGCCAAGGCGTTTCGCCTGCTGCAAGTGGCGGAGAAATACGGCGTGACCATCGTGGAGAATGATGCGGTGGCCGATCTCAAGCCGACGGCGGTGTCGCGCCTGAGCAGCCTGGACCAGCTGCGCCGCACGGTGTACATCGGCAGCTTCACCAAATCCGTAGCAGCCGCCTTGCGCGTGGGGTTCATCGCGGCCGACGCCGGCCTCGCAGAGCGTCTCGCGGACGTGAAGATGCTAGTTCACGTCAGCACCTCGGAGTTCGCTGAGCGCACCGTGGACGCGGTGCTGCGCGCGCCCGAGTATCCGCGGCAATTGGCGCAGTTGCAGCACCAGGTCGAACGCGCCACGCGACACGCGACCAAGGTCCTGACAGGACTAGGCGCCAACTTGTTCTGCACACCCTCCCATACGCTCTATCTGTGGGCGGAGTTTCCCTGGGCACCCGATTCGCTGGCGCTCGCTAGAAACTTGTTAACGGACAACGTAGCTCTTGCCCCTGGTGCGTTCTTTGGTCTTGAACCACGGCACATCACTGCCTGGAGCCGCTACAACGTGGGCTACGTTGTCGACCCTAAATTTGCGAGATCAATGCTTCAATACCGCCCTCGAAAGTCGGGCTCAGAACCCTGACAGCCACGTCCTTCTGCAACTGCCTTTGGGCTGTCATGAAGTAGTTGTATGGGCTGACGATAAAGTGCGCGCGCAGAGGAGCGCTAACAATGCGGCGCCCATCCACAATGCGCCGGCCGTACACGGCAGCTGGCTAGCAGGTCAAGTCGGAAGCTGCTCGACAACCAAGCGCGTATAGCACTGGTCCAGGCCTGGGATGCGGAAGACACCCTTCGTTGGAAGCGCTTAACCAACTTCGGGCGAGAGGTCGTGGACCGCCTGATAGTGTGAAAGATACACCTCTCCGCTGAGGTGGTGCAGAAATTCGGTCGACTTCAACCGGTCCATCACAGGCCCTTTGACCTCGGACAAGTGCAGCCGCAAACCGGCATCGCGCAACCGCACGTCGATGGCTTCCAGGCTCTCAAGGGCGCTGGCGTCGATGTAGTTGATGGCAGAACACTGCAGCACGACGTGCTCCAGATCGGGACGGCTCGCCACGGCGTTGTTGATGCGGTCTTCCAGCGCGCGCGAGTTGGCGAAGTACAGACTTTCGTCCACGCGCAAACTCAGCACACGCGGACTCACCAGCACGGCATGCCGAAGCACGTTGCGGAAATGCTCGGTGCCTGCCACCAGGCCCACTTCGGCCATATGGGGGCGGCTCGTGCGATAGAGATACAAGGCCAACGAGACGCCCACTCCCACGACCAGCCCGGTCTCCACTCCCACGGTCAAGGTCGTTACCAACGTGGCCAGCACCGCGACAAAATCTGTCTTGCCGTAGCGCCAGGTCTTGCCCAGGATGCTGAAGTCCACCAACGACAGCACCGCTACCACGATGGTTGCGGCCAGAGTAGCCTGCGGCAGGTAGTACAGCGCCGGCGTAAGGAACAGCGAGGCCAAGGTGATACCGGCGGCGGTGAACACGCCGGCGGCCGGTGTCTGAGCACCCGCATCGAAATTGACCACCGAACGCGCAAAGCCGCCAGTGACCGGGAAGCCACCGGTGAACGCTGCCGAGAGATTGCTGGACCCAAGTGCCACCAGTTCCTGGTCGGGTTCGATGCGTTGGCGCCGCTTGGCGGCGAGGGTCTGGCCGACCGACACCGACTCGACGAAACCGACCACGCTGATGAGCAGCGCCGGCACCAGCAGTTGCTGCCACAGGCCGAGATCCCACAGGGGCAGCGTGAACGGCGGCAGCCCCTGGGGCACGGCACCCACGATCTTCACGCCCTGACCTTCCCAGTCCAGGCCCCAGGTGAGCAGTGTCGTCACCACAATCGCCGCAACCGGACCGGTCTTGGCAACCACGTCTGCAGCACGCGGGGTGATGCCAGTGCGATGCAACAGCGGCTTGAGGCCGTTGCGCACCCAGAACAGGAACGCCACCGTGGCCGCGCCAATGGCCAACGTCAGTGCGTGCACCTGCCCTATCTGCGTCAGCAGTGACAGGCTCAGTTCGACGAACGTATGCCCGTCGGCCTTCACCCCCATAAGTGTCTTGAGCTGGCTCGCTGCGATCAGGATGCCCGAGGCCGAGATGAAGCCGGAGATGACCGGGTGGCTGAGAAAGTTGGCCAGGAAGCCCAGGCGCAGCAGTCCCATGGCCAGCAGCAGCAGGCCCGAGAGAAAAGCCAGCGTGATGGCCACTGCCCAATATTCAGGTGTTCCGGCCACAGCGTATTGACCGACGGCCGCCGCCGTCATGAGCGAGACCACCGCCACTGGCCCGACGGCCAGCACGCGGCTGGTGCCGAAGACGGCGTAGAGCAACAGCGGAGCCACGCTGGCATAGAGGCCGACCTCAGGCGGTAAACCCGCGAGCATGGCGTAGGCCAAGCTCTGGGGAATCAGCATGATGGTGACGATGAGCGCGGCCATGCCATCGCTGACCAGCGCCTCGCGGTTGTACGCGCGACCCCAATGCAACACGGGCAAGGAAGGCAACAGCTGGCGCCAGTTGGACGATGGGTTCATGCGTGCGGGTGTATTCAGGCTGTTGACGTTAGCGAAATGAATTCCGTGTACGTTCGGCGATCTCGAAGATCACCATGCCAACGACCATGGCTGCCACGAACACCGCAGCCTTCATCTCGCCGGATGCCATGGACACGATGCCAGGCCCCGGGCAGAAGCCCGCCAGACCCCAGCCCGCGCCGAAGGTCAGGCCGCCGAGCACCAGTCGCTTGTCGATCTGGCTCGACTTGGGCAGGTGCAAAGCGCCGCCGAGAAAGGTCTCCGTGCGTTTGCGAGCCAGCGCAAAGGCGAAGAAGCCCACGCCGATCGCGCCGCCCATGACGAGGGCTAAAGACGGATCCCAGACGCCGAACAGGTCCAGGAAGCCGAGCACCTTGGCTGGGTCGGTCATGCCGGAGAGCAGCAGCCCCAGGCCGAACAGCAGGCCCACAAAAAATTCGGTAATGCGGTGCATGTGTGTACTCCTTACAGAACGTGGCGAACCACGAAGACCATGGCAAACCCCGCGCCCATAAAGGCCAGTGTGGCCACCACGGAACGCGGCGACAGGCGCGAGAGACCGCACACCCCGTGTCCACTGGTGCAGCCCGAGCCGTAGCGTGTGCCCAGGCCGACGAGCAGCCCGGCGGCCACGATGGTGGCAAAGCCCGCATCAATGCGCGGTGCCTGCACAAACCCGGCCGGCGCGAGCATGCCGTACACCAGTGGCGCTGCCAGCATGCCCAGCAGGAAGGCCACACGCCAGCCAGCGTCGCCCGGTTTCGGCGGCAACAGGCCGCCCAGAATGCCGCTGATGCCCAACACCCGGCCATTGACCAGGATGAAGAAGGCCGCCGCGACACCCAGCAGGATGCCGCCCGACAGTGACGCCCACGGCGTGAAATTGGCCCAATCAATGGTCATGGCTCACTCCTTTTCTTTCACACAAAACTGTTCGTACAGCACCTGCATCACCGCCAGCACCTCGGTGCTAGACAGCGCGTAGTAGATGTTCTTGCCCTCGCGGCGCGTGCTCACCAGACCCTCCTCGCGCAGCACGGTGAGCTGCTGCGACAAGGTCGGCTGCACGATGCCGAGCATCGCCTCCAGCTCCCCCACGCGCCACTCGCCCTGCGAGAGCTGGCACAGGATCAACAGACGGTCCGGGTTGGAGAGCACTTTCATCAGCCGGCAAGCGCGCTCGGCACCCAGGTGCATCTGCTCCAGATCCAGCAACGGAGTTTTCATCGGTCTTCCTTCCGGTTCATTGATATGGCGCAAGGCAGCGCCAGCGAATGGTGTAAATATATTGACAAACAATATATTTGTCAATATATTGTTATTGACTTATTTAAAGGAACTGCCATGTCTCCTCTTCCACGCTCCTCCGCTCATCCCCAAGTGCACGGCATGTTCGATCCCGCCACCTGGACCGTGACTTATGTCGTTCACAACGGCCCGGGGAGCGACTGCGCGGTCATCGATTCGGTGCTCGACTACGACCCCAAATCCGGCCGCACCAGACACGCTTCGGCCGACAAGGTGGTTGGCTATGTGCATGCTCATGACTTGAAGGTGCAGTGGATTCTGGAAACCCATGCCCACGCCGACCACCTCTCGGCTGCGCCCTACTTGCGTGCCCAGGTGGGCGGAAAGATCGGCATTGGCGGGCGCATCACCCAGGTGCAGAAGGTGTTCAAAGGCATCTTCAACCTGGAGCCCGGCTTCCAGCAGGACGGCTCGCAGTTCGACCATCTCTTCCAGGAAGGAGAAGCCATTCCACTGGGCTCATTGACCGGCGATGCCATGTTCGTGCCCGGCCACACGCCGGCCTGCGCGGCCTACCGCTTTGGTGACGCGGTGTTCGTGGGCGATACGTTGTTCATGCCCGACGTAGGCACCGCGCGCTGCGATTTTCCCGGTGGCGATGCCCGAGCACTCTACGCCTCTACCCGCAAGCTGCTGAGCCTGCCGCCCGAGACACGCCTGTTCATGTGCCACGACTATCCACCCAACGACCGGCCGGTGGCTTTCGAAACCACGGTGGCCGAGCAACGCGCGAAAAACATCCATGTGCACGACGGCGTGAGTGAAGACGATTTCGTGGCCATGCGCACGAAGCGCGACGCCACGCTGGAGATGCCCACGCTAATCCTGCCCTCGGTGCAGGTCAACATCCGCGCGGGCGAGCTGCCGCCCAAGGAAGACAACGGCGTGGCTTACCTGAAGATCCCCCTGAACGCACTTTGATCAAGTGCACCCGTCGTTAGTTAGCCATCCATCTTTTACTTTTGGAGAATCAACATGACCAAGAACGTCGGCGGCATTGACCGCACCCTGCGCATCGTCATCGGGCTGGCCCTGATCGCGGCCGCAGCCACCAGCACCATCGGCCTGTGGGGCTACCTGGGGGTTGTTCCCTTGCTCACCGGCCTGATCGGCTGGTGCCCACCCTATGCCATCTTCGGCTTTAACACCTGTTCCCTGAAGAAGTGAGTTTCGGGGGGCTGTTCGACTCTGCCAAGCAGGGTCGAACAACACCGGCGAACTTTAGCCCAAACTCATCCAGGACATCTGCATGACGCCCGCCACCGTTTCGCTCCGGCAGCAAGCCGACTACCGCTTCGAGATCCGCTTCGGTGAAAGCATCCCGAGCCTGATTACCGACGAACCCGCGCCTTTGGGCAAAGGCGAATGCCCCTCCCCCGCGCAGTTGCTGTGTGCATTGGTAGGCAACTGCCTGAGCGATTCGTTGCTGTTTGCGCTGCACAAGTTCAAGCAGGCACCCGGGCCCCTGCGCTGCGAGGTGACGGCCGAGGTGGGGCGCAACCCCGAAGGCCGGCTGCGCATCCTGGGCATCCACACCACCATCACCCTGGGGGTGGTGGCGAGTTCACTGGAGCATCTGGACCGCGCACTCGCGCAGTTCGAAGAACTTTGCACCGTCACCCAGAGCGTGCGCCAGGCCATCCCGGTGCGGGTCACCGTCATCGACGCGGGTGGTCAATCCCTGCACGACCGGGCTTAAACTGACCGGCGCTATCTACGGCGCCAGTATTAACGGGGTCAGATCCCATTTTTTATTCGCAGACGTTAAGGCATCCAAAAAATCTCGCATAAGCGGAGATCAATCCACGTGTTTGCGCTCATCTAAGGTAGGAAACTTGTAATAGCAATACTTTTGTAAACCAACTCAAGTAGACTTACTAAGCAACTTTGCGTAACCTGTGACACGTAGGAACCTTATCGTATGGCGGAATTGGGATCGAAGCTATTTCTCAGTCAATGGTTGGGTCTCTCAGTGCGGACCAACCGCACTTCTGGAGAAAGCCCGATTACCGCAGCGAGTCTGGACCCCAGCACCGTACATTCCCCCGTCGAGCTAAGCAATCGCCCTCGCCGTATACCGGCCTTAGGGAGATGTTTTACATGGTTGTCCATGGCCCCCTTGGCCCTTGGAATTCAGTTTGCGGCCGCTGGTGCAGCGCAGGCGCAGACCGGCGACACGAGTTCTCCCTTCACCCGCATTTGCTGGAACGGCAAGGCAGAGGGCGAGGTAGGGTGCACGCAAGGCGCACTGGTACCAAATTACTCGAATGCGCGCATTGTTGGCAGCTCGGTTGATTGGGCGTGCACGCGAGACAACCGAACAGGCATGGTTTGGTCTCTGCAAGTTCGCATAGGCGACGCTGACTCACCTAGGCCGTGGGCTCAAGAGCTGGCGACGGGGCCCCTGTCTGGGCACGCATCTGTCAACCGGTGTGGGCATTCAAGCAAGTGGCGTGTCCCCAATTACAACGAATTACTCACAACAGTGGATTTTGAAAAGACGCCACTGATTGATCGTACCTATTTTCCGGGTGTGCTTGGTACAGAGACGATTGCTTTCCCAGAAGTCGGCGAGAAATCTGATTTTCAAGCCTCAAGCGATATAGTGAGGTTATCGGAAGGGTATGTGATACCTCGCGGCATTGCATTTGAAGCCGGATATTTCGCAGGCCCCGACTTTTCGGCGATCTTTTCAGACCAATACATACTTCCATACCGCCCCGTATGGAGTGATAATTCTAACAATTCCAACATTATCATTGGCAGCATGACTGCCGAACCCATGTCACCCCGTCTATCTCTTTGGGCGGGGGGCCGGGGGCAATCCTCGCAATATCAATTTGGCCCCCTGAGTGACAATGATGCCCTGATTTTAAACCTCATGAACTACAAAGGATTTAATGATTGGAGGGTGCCGACGATTCAGGAACTATCTGTATTATCGAAAGTTGGCGTAGACCCAGAAGAAATTAAAACTCCTCCACTATACGATGGAAGCTACGGACGCTACTACACCGACAGTTCTGGCCAAATATCTCGTGCACGGACCTACAATGTATTTATAACTCAACACATCGTTCGCGGAACCTCCGTCTTCACACAACCACCAGCCACCCCCGCGCAAGTTACCATCACGCCGACCAACGGCATCGGGGGGAAAACCATCTGCACGCCATCAGGAGTCGTGCCTTATGGAACTATGGTCACTTGCTCTGGCCAGCCTGACGAAGGGTTCATCGTTGACTGGAGAGATACATTCCCAGTAACCCTCAGCGCGCAATATGTGAGCGCAAGCTGCGTACCTACGAGGATCAATCAAACACCTTTATTAATTGGGAACGATCGCCCTCAGTTTTTCGCTGAAGACAAAACTTTCAATATATCTGCTGTCCGGGATTGCGACATAAAGTACCAGGCTTATACGCAGGTACGCTCGCTCGTTTTGACTGAAGTTTCTCCTCCAGCCGCAGGCACCCTCTCATGCTCAGAAACAGTATCAAAAAATTGGGTTAAGTTGGGCGATACAGGGACTTGCCAAATTGCTGCGAACCCTGGTTACAAACTTCGCGCTATTTCAGGCTGCAACGGCAACGCTGGACAGGACGGAACCTTTCTAACAGGTACGATTGCTGAATCGTGCACGGTGACGGCGGAGTTCATGAAAACTCAAGCGATCGCATTTGATCCACCTGTCATTCCCCCGTTTAGCGAAGGACAAAGTGTGGAACTAAGCGCCATCGCCTCCAGCGGCAGGCCAGTAACTTACAGTGCCGGTCCGCCCACGATTTGCAGCGTCACTGGCTCTACCCTGAACATGCTGGCTCCAGGTTTGTGCACCTTGACCATCACCCAAGAGGGTAATGAGGAGTTCGAAAGCGCCCCACCTCTCGTTTATTCAATCTCGCTGAGCGAGAGGCCTCAAATCGTCGCAGCAGGCGCTGTGTCCGTGCCCACATTGGGCCACTGGGCTCTTATGCTGATGGGCTTTCTGGCAGCAGCACTCGCCGGGGGGCGTTTGCGCAGGGCAGCGATTTGATCGCCGTGACCTGCACTCCGGCAAGCATGGCAGACTGAACAACTCTTCATGTCGTGAAGCATCCCCGCCGAGCGCCTGCACGGCGGGATTAAAAGCATCCGTGCAGTAAAAACATGGCCGCCATCGAGGACTTTTGCGGCAACCTCGACCTATGGCCCCAGAAGCCGTTCCTCCAAATGCAAGCTCCTCCGGCGCGACGCCTGGCGGCCTATCGCACACGAGATCAACAGATTCAAACAAACTAAACAAAGCTGCGTCGCTTCAATCCGGTGCATCAGCGACAATCCTCTGTTCGCTTCGCAAGTTCTATTCGACACCCAAGATTGATGACCAAGGGACCACAGAAAGACCTCCAGACCAACCAGGAGGTGGGCAAACTCGACCTGTCGGGTCACACGCCCATGATGCAGCAGTATCTGACGCTGAAAGCAGACTTTCCGGACACGCTGCTGTTCTATCGCATGGGCGACTTCTACGAGATGTTCTACGCTGATGCAGAACGCGTGGCAGAGCTGCTGGACATCACGCTGACCCAGCGCGGGCAATCGGCAGGCCAACCCATCGCCATGGCAGGCGTGCCGTTCCACTCGGTCGAAGGCTACCTGGCTCGCCTGATCAAGATGGGAGAGTCAGTCGCTATCTGCGAGCAAGTGGGTGATCCCGCGACCTCCAAAGGCCCTGTGGAGCGCAAGGTAGTGCGCGTGGTCACGCCTGGCACTTTGACCGACACCGAACTGCTGCCCGAAAAAAGCGAATCAGTCTTGCTGGCCTTGCACCCCGGTCCCCGCAATCGCTGCGGACTGGCCTGGCTGGCCGTCACCCAAGGCGAAGTGCATCTGGCTGAATGCTCCCCAGACGAGCTGGCCGGCTGGATTGACCGCATAGCGCCTAGCGAGCTTCTGGCGGCCAGCGACCTGACACCTTCATTCGAGCAACGCTTGAAGAGCTTGCGTATGGCCGGCGGCCGCCCCCCTGCCCTCACCTATCGACCTGATTGGCAGTTCGACTCCGCATTGGGACACCGCAAGCTGGCTGAGCAGCTTCAGACCGCCAATCTGGCGGCTTGGAACGCGGAAGAGCTTCCGCAGGCTCATGCCGCGGCATCGGCTCTGCTCGCCTATGCGGAACACACCCAGGGCCGAGCCCTGACGCACGTCAGGGGCCTTCGCGTGGAACGGCCGGACGAACTGATAGACCTACCGCAGACCACGCGCCGAAACCTGGAGTTGGTTCAGACGCTGCGCGGGGAAGACTCTCCCACCCTGTTTTCCTTGCTCGACTCCTGCATGACCGGCATGGGTAGCCGCATGCTCAGAAGCTGGCTTTTGTCTCCATCGCGTGACCGCGCACTGGCCACCGCACGCCATGGCGCGATTGCAGATCTGCAATCCAACGGCTCGTGGCAAAAGCTACGCGCGCGGCTAAAAGGCACCAGCGACGTTGAGCGCATCACCGCGCGCTTGGCGCTTAACCAGGTCCGCCCGCGTGAACTGGTCGCGCTGCGCAACGCCATTCAAAACCAGGACTTGCTTGCACTGCTGCCGTCTGGGTCTGAGCCGCTTTTGAGCCAGATATCCGAAGATCTGGCGCCACCGACCGATGCCGCAAGCCTTTTGCAGATGGCGCTACTGGACGAACCTTCCAGCATGATCCGCGACGGCGGCGTGATTGCTGCTGGGCTGGACGCTGAACTGGATGAGCTGCGCGCCATCTCTAGCAACTGCGATGCTTTTCTGCTGGAGCTGGAAACCCGGGAACGCCAGCGTACCGGCATTGCCAACCTGCGGGTGCAGTTCAACCGGGTGCATGGTTTCTACATTGAGGTCACACAAGGCCAGGCTGACAAGGTGCCTTCGGATTACCGGCGCCGGCAGACTTTGAAAAATGCTGAGCGCTTCATTACGCCAGAGCTGAAAAGTTTTGAAGACAAAGCGCTGTCTGCACAAGAGCGAGCATTGGCGCGTGAGAAATGGCTTTATGAGCATCTGCTGGCAGAACTGCAACCGCACGTTGCTCGCCTGACCCGCTTTGGCAGAGCGATTGCCGGCCTTGATGCGCTGTGTGCACTGGCAGAGCGATCCCTGACACTGGGCTGGTGTGCACCTCAGTTTGTGCGAGAGCCTTGCATTGAGATCCGTGGCGGCCGCCATCCAGTGGTTGAAGCGCGGCTGAAGGAAACCACGGGCACCCCATTCATTCCCAACGACACCTTGCTGGGCTTAAAGGGCCGCATGCAGGTCATCACAGGCCCCAACATGGGCGGTAAAAGCACCTACATGCGCCAGGTGGCCTTGATCGTGCTCCTGGCCGCCATGGGAAGCCATGTTCCAGCGCAAAGCTGTCGATTGGGTCCCATAGATGCCATTCATACCCGAATTGGCGCCGCCGACGATCTGGCGAACGCACAATCGACATTCATGTTGGAGATGACCGAAGCTGCGCAGATCTTGCACACCGCTACACGCGCTTCGCTGGTGTTGATGGACGAAATCGGGCGTGGCACCAGCACCTTCGATGGCCTGGCTCTGGCCACCGGCATTGCGGCTCATCTTCACGACAAGACTCAGTCATTTACGCTGTTTGCCACCCATTACTTTGAACTGACGGAATTTCCTGCCGCGCACCATGCTGCGGTCAACGTCCACGTAAGCGCAGCAGAATCCGGAGCAGAAATCGTTTTCTTGCACGAAATCCAGCCCGGGCCTGCCAGCCGCAGCTATGGCTTGGAAGTGGCACGCCTCGCGGGTGTACCACCGGCCGTGCTCAACCATGCTCGCCATGCTTTGGCAGCACTGGAAGACGGGGCCAGCCAAAGTCGCGCGCAAATTGATCTTTTTGCCCCTCCCCCTGCCGCCATTCCAACCCTGGCCGGCGCCTTAGAATCGGCGCTGGACAAGATCAACCCCGACGCCTTGAGCCCCCGCGAGGCACTTGAGGCCCTTTACTCCCTCAAAAAAATCTCAACCGCCGTGTGACCAGGCGCCCCCGCTCATGACTTATTGCTGCGCCATCAAGACCAACGCCGGTTTGGTATTTCTCTCTGACTCTCGCACTAACGCCGGGTTGGACGCCATCAGCACCTTCCGCAAAATGCTCATTTATGAGCGTCCTGGTGATCGTTTCATGGTGATGCTGTCGGCGGGGAATCTCTCTATCTCCCAATCAGTACGCGAGATTCTTCAAAATGAGCAGGTGATCGACGCAGAGACAGGCGAAGGCGTTTCGATCTGGAACGCTCGCAGCATGTTTGACGCTGCCAGAGTGTTGGGAAGCGCTGTGCGTCATATCAATCACCGAGACGGCGACGAATTGCGGCAGGCGGGGCTAGACTTCAACGTATCGCTGATATTTGGTGGCCAGATTGCCGGAGAGGCCATGCGCCTGTTCCTGGTTTATTCTGCCGGCAACTTTATAGAAGCGACTGCCGAAACGCCCTATTTCCAGATTGGTGAATCCAAATACGGCAAACCTGTATTGGACCGGGTGATTACCCCTGAGACCCCGCTGCAGGAAGCTGCGAAATGCGCATTGGTGTCCATGGACTCCACGCTCAAATCCAATCTGTCTGTGGGGCTGCCACTTGATCTGGTGGTGTATGAAGTCGACCAGTTGAAGACAGACCGCGTGGTGTGCATAGATTACGAAAATCCGTACTTCAAGATGCTGCACGATTCTTGGGGCGAGCGTTTGCGCCAGGTGTTCGACAGCATAGAAGACCCCCAGTGGAACGGGGAAGAGACAGAGTCTCCGCTCAAAGTGTCTTCGGCCCGCCACCCGCCTTTGAAAAAGATTGCCTCGGCCGACGAGCGTCTTATCTGAATCCGCTCTTCCCTACAGCGCATGCTTTCTCTAGTCTTTTCGCACGGCAATAGTTTCCCTGCGAGCACCTACCGCGTCGTACTGGACAGCTTGCGCGCGCGCGGCTTCACCGTCAGTGCGGTCGAGAAATACGGGCACGATCCCAAGTACCCCGTCACGGACAACTGGCCCCATCTGGTGCAGCAGTTGGCAGACTTCGCCGACAACCAGCGCAAGGCGGACGGTGGCCAGGCGCCGTGGCTGGTTGGCCACTCGCTGGGTGGTATTTTGAGCTTGATGTGCGCGGCCAGGCACCCGGATTTGGCACGAGGCGTTTTGTTGCTGGACTCACCCGTTCTCGGTGGCTGGCGGGCGGGCGCCCTGGGTGTCGCCAAGCGCACACCATTGATGAAGCGCTTTTCTCCCAGCCTGGTCAGCCGCAAGCGGCGCCAAGCATGGGACAACCGTGAGGCCGTCTATGAGTACTTCCGTGGCAAGAAGATTTTTGCGTCCTGGGACCCTCAAGTGCTCCACGACTACGTGGATCACGGCACTCTTGACTCGGATGGCAGTTGGCAATTGGCTTTTGATCGGGATGTCGAATCTTCCATCTACGACACGCTGCCGCACAACATTGGCGCCCTGCTGCGCGCTCACCCGCTTCGCTGCCCGGTAGCCTTTATCGGCGGCTTGCAATCTGCTGAGATGAAGCAAGTGGGTGGCCTGGAAAACACGCGTCGCATCACGCGTGGAAGGGTGATGATGATGGAAGGCACGCACCTGTTTCCTATGGAGAAGCCGCTGGCCACTGCCAGCGCTATTGAAGCCAGCTTGCGCGCAATGGTTTGACCGGCTCTTCGCTGAATTGAACCCGGGGTGGTTGTGTGCTCGGAAGGTAGAGCCGCTTTCAGAGGAAACTCGATACTTCCCGGGAGCGCCAAGCTCCAGCTTGGCAATTCTGGAACCCTGCAAACGCTGCCAT
>JAECRA010000075.1 GCA_015999985.1 Comamonadaceae bacterium | reverse complement strand
AATTGCCAAGCTGGAGCTTGGCGCTTCCAGGAAAGTCCAAAGTCTTGCACATGAACTGTCGCAAAGCCTAGGTTTTTCCCGCGATCACCTCTCGGTGACTCGAAGTGCCGCGACTCGCCCCATCCGAAGGGCTATACCGGCCATCCGAGGGGGCTGTGGACTCACCCAACTTACTCCGCGACCACCGCTATGCCACGCAATTGGCCAGCCTTGGCTTGGCGTACAGGCACTGAATAGCGCTCAGGGTTAAAGCGATGTAGCAGCTCAGCTTCTCGTATCCGAGCCAGCACCACATTGGCATGTTTGACGTGACCAAATCCGCGCATGGTCAGGGGCACGGCCGCCACGTCACTCGCCACCTTCAGGTTCTCGGCACTCAACTGGGGCAGCAATTCACGCACACGCTCTTCAAACCGTGTGATGAGTTCACGCTCCATCCGGCGCTCCTCGGTTTTACCGAAGATATCCAGTGCACTGCCCCGCAAGGCCTTGCCTTTGGCAAGCACTTTCAAGGCCGGCAACATCCAGCTACCAAGCTCGATTTTGCGAGGTGCCTCAGAGTTGCGCCCGGATGGCCGGCCCAAACGGCTGATCACTGGCGGAGCCATGTAGAAACTGAGCTTCAGATCCCCTTCAAACTGCTGCTCCAAGGACTTGCGAAACGCCGGGTCTGAATACAGCCGCGCCACCTCATACTCGTCTTTGTAGGCCATGAGCTTGAGCATGCTCTTGGCCACAGAGCGGGTAAACCGCTCACTACCAGGCACCAGGGACTGCTCTCTGGCTCGGACCTCGCTCAGCAATAAGGTATAGCGCTCGGCGTAGGCCGCATTTTGGTAAGCCGTCAGGTGCTTGACCCCGCGTGCAATCAACCCATCCAGCGTTTCATTGGTGTTTGAATCTGCGCCTGTTGCCGAAGCGCTTTCACCCAGCAAAGCCTTGCAAGCGGCAGGATCAGCGGCAGCCAACCGGCCCAGCGAAAATGCCAACTGGTTGGCAGGCACAGCCACACCGTTCAATTCGATGGCGCGCTGCAGCGCTTCAAGGCTGATGGGCACCAGACCGCGTTGCCAGGCATACCCCAACGCCAGAATATTGGCTGTGACAGTATCGCCAATGAACTCCTCTGCCAAGGCCTGTGCGTCGAAAGTCTCCACTCGATCTGCCCCGGCGGCATAACGCAGCTTGGCGAGCAGCCCTGCCGTCTTGAGGCTCGCGTCGGGGTTCTTCAGCGCCTCCGCGACTGGCGTTTCATGTACGTTGGCCAGAATCCGAGTGCGCCCATGGCGAACGGTTCCCAGCGCTTCAGGCTGCGCCGCGACCACAGTGTCGCAAGCCAGAATGGCATCCGCCTGCTGGGTATCAATGCGAACCTGGTTCAAGCGCTCAGGCACATCGGCCAGGCGCACGAAGCTCAGCACCGCACCGCCCTTTTGAGCAAAGCCCATAAAGTCCAACACAGAGGCACTCTTGCCTTCCAGATGGGCGGCCATGGCAATCACCGCGCCCACGGTAACCACGCCTGTTCCACCCACACCCGTCACGAGCAAATCGTACGGGCCAGTCCAAAGGTGCGCCGCAGGCAGGGGAAGGCTGCTGACGATACGGGACAAGGCATCTGCCCCGCCCTGTCCGGATGAGGCCGCCGCCAATGCGCCCACCTTCTTGCGCATCTTGCCGCCTGTCACGCCCACAAAGCTAGGGCAAAAGCCCTTGGCGCAAGAGTAGTCCTTGTTGCAAGCGGTCTGGTCGATCTTGCGCTTGCGACCGAGGTCGGTCTCATGCGGCAGCACGGCCACGCAATTGCTTTGCACACTGCAATCGCCGCAGCCTTCGCAGACCGCGTCATTGATAAAGAGGCGTTTGTTGGGGTCAACCATCTCGCCTTTTTTACGCCGGCGCCTTTTCTCCGCCGCGCAGGTCTGCTCATAGATGAGCACGGTCACTCCTTTGACCTCGCGCAGGCGGCGCTGCACCTTGTCCAGCTCAGAGCGGTCATGAAACTCGGTTCCCGCGGGGAACTTGCCTTTTATGCTGTCGTATTTGTCGATGTCGTCAGACAGCACCACGACCTGCTTGACACCCTCGCTCTCCACCTGCCGCGCGATGGCATCTACACTGATGATGCCGTCCACAGGTTGCCCACCCGTCATGGCAACGGCATCATTGAAAAGTATCTTGTAGGTGATGCGAGCCTTGGCAGCCACCGCCTGCCGAATGGCGAGATAACCTGAGTGGTAGTAAGTGCCATCTCCCAGGTTCTGGAACACGTGGGGCATCTTGGTAAACATGGCGTGCGAAACCCAATCGACGCCCTCCCCACCCATTTGGATCAGGCCTGCGGTATCGCGGTCCATCCAGTTGGCCATGAAGTGGCAGCCAATGCCTGCGCGCGCAGTGGAGCCCTCAGGCACCACGGTAGACGTATTGTGGGGACACCCTGCGCAGAAGTATGGCAAGCGCTTGACGCTGTCAGAATCGTTTGAAAGCAGCTCAGGCAGCGTGAAATCGCGCACGAGCGCGCGTCGATCCTCAAACTGCGGAAAGTGGCGAATCAGCCAGTTCGCTGTGAGCTCGATCAGGCGTGAAGGCCGCAATTCGCCGAGCGCCGACACCAACGGGTGCCCTTGGGTATCTTGCTTGCCCAGGATAGCTGGGCGCACCGGAGCGTTGTAGAAAAGATCGCGCAGTTGGGTTTCAAGAACAGCGCCCTTTTCCTCCACGATCAGGATCTCCTTCAGGCCCTGTGCGAAGGCTTGCATGCGCGTGGTTTCCACCGGGAACGTGAGCCCCACCTTATAAAGGCGCACCCCAGCGGCAGCCAGCATCTCTGGTGTAATTTCCAAGCGGCGAAGCACTTCCATGAAGTCGTAATGCGCTTTTCCGCTGGTGACGATACCCACCGTGGCATGTTGAGATTCGATCACGTGGCGATCAATGGAGTTCACCCTCGAAAAAGCCGCCACGGCCTTAAGTTTTTCGGCCAATCTCTGTTCGATCTCCAGCGAAGGCAGGTCAGGCCAACGGTAGTGCAAGCCCCCTGCTGGAGGCAGGTGTCCGGTGGCTGCGCGCACTTCATCAGCACTGCGCCAGGAAGCCGTGCGCGCATTCACGAGGTCCAAATCTACCGTGGCGCCGCTTTCCACGACTTCCGACAGCGCGGTCATGCCCACCCAGTTACCGCTGAAGCGGGAAAGCTCCCAGCCGTAAAGCCCGAACTCCAGGTATTCGGACACATTCGCCGGCGAGACCACAGGCATGTGAAAGGCCTGCAGAAGTTGATCGCTTTGGTGCGGCATGGAAGACGAGACGCAACCATGGTCATCACCTGCGACGACCAATACACCGCCATGGGGGGAAGATCCGTAAGCATTGCCATGTTTGATGGCATCCCCTCCGCGGTCCACGCCTGGTCCCTTGCCATACCACATGGCAAATACGCCTTCGCATGTGCGCTCTGGATCGCTTTCTACGCGTTGAGTGCCCAGCACCTGGGTCGCGCCAAGCTCCTCATTGATCGCAGGAACGAATCGAATACCTGCATCGGTGAAGCGCTGGCCCGCTTTCCAGATCTGTTGATCCAGCATGCCCAGCGGGGAGCCCCGGTAGCCGGAGACGAAACCCTTGGTGTCCAGCCCAGCGGCTTCATCACGCTGGCGTTGCATCAGCATAAGGCGTACGAGGGCTTGCGTACCCGTCATGAAGACATGACCCTCACGAGCCCAAAGGCTGTCTGCCAATCGGTAGTTGGGGTTGCGGATGGCGCTGGACGTGTCAGTCATCTCATGTCTCCTGGGACGTGGGTTTTATATCCTCAAGGATATGCACTTTGGCGCAAATATGATTTTTATTGTTCTCATAATTAGCTATATTCGAACCAATTCATTCTCAAAAGTAGCTATGAGCGAGAAAATTGATCTTGATTCACACAGCCTGCTCATTCTTCAGGAACTGCAGCGTGATTCGCGCCAAACCGTTCAGCAGATTGCTGAACGCGTAGGTCTATCGCCCACACCATGCTGGAAACGAATCAAGGAGATGGAAGCGATGGGGGTCATCAGCGGTTACACCGCGCTGGTTGATCGCTCCAAGGTCGGGCTTGATCTGTTGGTGGTGGTGGAAGCCAACCTCAACCAACACACCGAGGAATTGGTGCGTCAGTTCGAGCGCGCGGTGGAAGCTACGCCGCAGATCGTCCGCTGCCTTTCCACCACCGGCCAGGCAGACTACATCCTCACGGTGCTCGTACCGGGAATCGCTGAATACGAGCGGTTTTTACATGCTGAGCTTTTCAAGCTGCCTGGTGTAACCCACGTGCGCTCTTCAATCGTGTTGAAGGAAGTGAAAGCCGAGGTGAGGCTGCCAGTGGTCGCAGGTGTGGCGAAGCCACGCGCAGTGCTCCCCTCCAAGCCAGTTCGCTCTCGGCGACGCGCGTGATTTTCGCTCTGAGAGTAAACCGCTTGATCGGCACTTTGCTTCGCATGTCCGCATAGGGCGTAGCACCCGCAGCTCTTGGCTATCGCACCGCGCAGCAACCGCGGCACTATTGCACCAGACTTGTATGCTGAACGGCTCTGATGATCCAAGGAGAGAAGTTTGAATTTCAAGAAAGCCGCTGAACACAAGATGCTGAACGCACCTCCAACGCCACGGGGCAGAACGTCATTGGTGGCGAGATCGATCCGGGTGGCCGCGTGGGCATTGGTAATGAACACGCCGCTGGCGCAGGCCCAGTCTCAGGCGCCAACTCCTCAGGAAGCATCAGGTGTGTGGCCCAGTGTGGCCGAGGCACAAGTTGCCATAGCTGCGTTGATGGCCAAGCGTGCACCCGATCGGGCCGGCACGGTTAAGGTGGATCGTGTCTTGGGCTGCTTGCCTGGTTTGAAAGAAAAACCAGACGTTTGGGTTTGCCCGGTGATCCATGCTGGCAACGCGCGCCCGTTAGCCTGGACTCTTGTACGTCAGGGTTCGCAATGGATCGCACGCGACAAAGACGCCAAGCCAGCATGCGCACCGTTGAAGGTAGCAGAGGCAGCATTTCGTCAAAAATTCAACGACCAAAAAATCAGGGTTACCGGTGAGGTAGATGACGGTGAAGGCCTGTTTACCAGCGACCGGGGCATCACCCGACAAGACCGTGGCCCCTATCGCCTGATGTGCCGGTACGAGGTGGATACAGGACTCATGGATGATGCGCTTTTTTTGACTTACGTATGGCACGATGGCCAAAAATATCTGATTGATGGTGACGTCGAGCGGTGGTGATTCATCCAAGCCTGTGGCCGGCATTGCGCGCTTCTCACACTCGGCCCGGCAGCCGACAGGCAGAGCGGGGCCGGGGCCAGCTGTTTAACTCACCGTAGAATATAGGCCTTACTCCACATGGGTTCCCTCACCCCCATTCACCAAAAAGGATGACCATGACTTCCGTTCAGGTACCGCTTGCGCGCGTGCCGCTCTCCCTTGCTCTTTTGGTGGCGTTTCATATCGCCATCGTCATCGCCAGCAATTATCTGGTGCAGTTGCCCATTAATCTGCTGGGGTTTCACAGCACCTGGGGTGCGTTCAGCTTCCCGTTCATTTTCCTGGCAACCGACTTGACGGTTCGACTCATCGGCCAAGCTCCGGCCAGGCGCGTGATCGCTTGGGCCATGCTGCCAGCGCTGGTGGCCTCTTATGTAGTGGGCGTGGTTTTCCGCGAAGGCCAATTCAACGGCTGGGCGACGCTGGGCGAATTCAACACCTTCGTATTTCGAATTGCCTTCGCCAGTTTCACGGCCTACGTGCTGGGCCAACTGCTCGACATTCAGGTGTTTGACCGCATACGCCAGAAAAGCCGTGCATGGTGGCTGGCCCCCGCTGCTGCATCGGTAGTCGGCCAGGCCCTGGATACCGCCGCGTTCTTCTCCATTGCGTTTTGGCGCAGCCCCGATGCCTTCATGGCCGCAAACTGGGTGGAAATTGCCTTGGTGGACTACGTCATCAAACTCAGCGTCAGCCTGCTGCTGTTCGTGCCTGCTTACGGCGTGATGTTGGCAGCCATCGTGCGAACCATGCGCAAGCGACAAATGCCGGACGACCTCGGCACCGCCGCTCCGTTGTAAGCTCTCTTGGAGCCGACGCCAACGTAGCTAACGACCGTCCGATCGCTTCGGTTAGGCCATCAGGCAGATGCTGCGAAGTTTGTGACGTGCAGGCATCGTTAATCTCGAACGCTTCCGATTGACGCGATGCAAGCATATCGTGGGTGCATCAGAACTGCTGCTCCCCATTGAGTTCGTAGGCATTGGCCATGCCAGACTCTTTTTGTGATGTCAGGCGCCCGGTGTGCTGGCAAGTGATCAGATCAAAAAAAGCTGAGCTGTGGCCTGCTGTCATAAAGCGCTTGGCAAACTCCTGCTCAAAGTGCCCTGGCCCTTCGTCAAACCCCTCTAAGGCCTGCAGCTTGCGGGTGTCCATAAGCGAAGGCCTCAGCGAAAAGTGGGGCCACCAGAGATTGCTCAAAACGCCTGCGGGATGGCGGCTAAAGAATTCAGCATGTTTTTCCGGCGGCAAATATTCATGGAGCAGATATCGACGCCCGCTTACCGCATGCTTGCGGTGCAAGCCTCCCACCAAAGCACGATCTGCCAGTGTCTCGGCATAGTTCCGATTGAACAGCACCTGCGCCACATCGGGCTCAGCCTGCAACACCTCAACGGCACGTTCCACATAGGCCATAGGCACCAAGAACTCCCAATCGTCTTCCATGTGCAGCCAATAGGGTGTTCGCACCATGGCGCGCAAGAGATTCATGCTGCGCGCATGACCTTTTTGCTCCGGACCTTTGAATACGAATTCAAAGAACGGATAGAGCTTGCGCATGCGCTGGCGATCTTGATCACTGGAATTGTCGTCCACGCATATGAAGCGCTGGATCCGGTGAAGATCCTGGCAGCAATTGAGGAATGAATTCATGGTGCGCTCGAAAAGGTCAAGCCGCTTGCAGGTCGTGATGGTGAAGCTCACGTCTGCTTGGGTTGCCTGTGTTGCACCCAAGTCTGCTCCGGCCTCTGCCCTCACCTGCTCAACCAACTGCTGCACTATGGCGGTCGGGTACCTGATTGTTCGCGCAGCGATCGCAGGCGCCGCAAAATCCCTATTGGCCTCCACACGCGGCCTGTGAATGTCGGGCAGCAAATCGCCATCCAGCAGTTGCATGGACAGCCTGAAACACTCTTCGTGGTCACCCACCCAATATGCCGCAATGGCTGCTTCGTCGATGGCACCCCAGCGGTAGACGCTATCATCCATGAAAAGCAGATCGGCTGGATTCGGTAACGCCATGGCCGCGCGTGCATAAAGCTGAGCCAGGGCCCAATCCTTTCGGCCGCTATGCCAACGCGCCAACGCCACCAGGGGTTCGATGCGTGACGGGCGGTATTGGTACGCGGCCATGTAAGCAGCCTGCACTTCGGTATCAGGCAGCTGTAACCGTTCCGCCAAAACCGCAGCCTGGTAAAGCGAATACCAAACCTCTTCCGGCCAGCCCCCCATGCGCGCACGCTCGAGGTAAGCTTGCCGGGATTTTTCTGGCTCGCCAGCGTCACGCCAGCTTTGTGCCAGATAGAACATATAACGTTCATTGCCAGGCTCGTCTCGCAAGCCCTGCTCAAGAAGCGCTGCGTCCTTTCGGAAAGTGAGTGGGTCGCGGCTGCGCGCCCCTTCGTGCCGCCTGACCACCCAGGGGCCATTCAGTGTGGCTACTGGATAAGGCTCTTCCGTAGCCAGATATTCATGCAGCACGCCCACCCAACGCCACGGCAACGCGTTGGAAACCAGCAGGCACTGCTGATAACGTGTGCCGCTGCTGTCTATTTGCAGGTAGTAGGCTCGCTCGGTCAAGGCGGACCACTGCCATCCCACTGGAGCATGGAAGCTGTTGTCAGCATCCATGATGAGCACGTAGTCGCCATGCCCTCTGGCCAGTTCTATGGCTTCAGTGCGGTTGTGGCCAAAGTTTCGCCAAGGCCGCTCATGAAGTTCACCCGGCATATCCGCCATGAAGCGACGGATGATCTCTTGCGTGCCATCTGTGGAGCCCGTGTCCACAATGACCCAATGATGAATAAAAGGTTTAACCGAAGCGAGGCAGCGTTCAATGACGCCAGCCTCGTCCTTGACGATCATGTTCAAGCAAATCTGCATGCGCGCGGGCTATCCACAGTAACGAGGTGTACAGCCTACCCTTTCATGACAAGGCCATCAAGGCATGTTCACGCGCATGTACCAGACGACGCCAAACTGGGTCGGGTTATTGCCTGTGGTGGAAGCAGGCTGGGCATTAAACGACAACATATCGTTGGCTGCAAAACTCACGGTGCCAGAGGCGGTGCAAATGGTGGCCGCTTCGGCAATTTCGCAAGTCAAGGCAGGCGAAGTGGCCACGCCATTCTTGTAAAGCGTGAACGTGTACTTTTGCACGCCACCGCCGTTGCCAGGACTAGTCCCGTCAACTGACTTCATCACAAAACTGGTCACTGTTCCCGCTGCGGGCATCAGAACGCCATATCCCGGTGCAGGTGAAGACACAAGACTGGCGAGTCCTATCCATCGCGGGGCAGTCACGTTAAGCAAGTTGTTGGAAGCGCCATAGATGGTCTGAACGCCAGAGCCAGCAGGACCTGTAGGGCCTGTAGGGCCCTGTGTACCCACACCGGTAGCACCTGTCGCTCCAGTCGAACCCGTGTTGCCAGTGGGTCCTACGTTACCTTGAGGTCCTTGGGGGCCCACCATTCCGGCAAGGCCCTGCGGACCCGTAGGACCCATCACACCTGTCGGGCCTGCTATGCCTGTCAAACCTGTTGCGCCCGCGGGACCTGTCACGCCGGTTGCGCCCATGGGACCAGTTGGCCCAGTGAAACCGGTTGCGCCTGTAGGCCCCGTGATACCGGTGGCTCCGGTGGGCCCGGTCACACCTGTCATGCCAGTAAGACCGCTGGGGCCCGTGACACCTTGGACTCCGGTCGCCCCCGTCGGACCGGTCACACCAGCAGCACCAGTTGCACCTGTCGCTCCGGTCACCCCTGGAACACCGGTCGCCCCCGTCGCACCAGTGGCACCCGTCACCCCCGCAGGGCCAGTAGGCCCGGCCCCTACTGCCAATTTGCCCGCTGGATCCGTAAATACGTATCCACCTGAAGAACCCAGCGCAGGGATAGTGACAGAGCCATCATTGGCAAAGCCAGTGATGACCGAGCCTCCCGGCGTCTTGATAGCCACACCGTTGGCACCAGAGAGAGAGACCTGAGCATGCGCGGCCACACTGCCCATCAGCAAGGTGGTGGCAACGGCGAGCGGACGAAGACCGCTGGAAAGGGGTACTTGATGAGTCATGGGAGCAGTCTTCCTGGGCTAGGTTCTAAGTCAGTAGTGGACGGGAGTGGTACGGACCAAGGACGCTTAGCGCTTCTGCCCCCGCGTATCAAGAATGCGGTCCCACTCGAAGGAATGCCATCAGGCTCAAGCTGACGGCGCCGGTAGTCAGCACCGGCGCAGTACCGTAAGAAAGGCGAACGCCTTCGCTTCGATAGAGACCTCTATGGAAATCTCAACGCCTTGTCGCTCATCAATTCGGCGTAAGCCTGAGCGACCAGGCTGGAGACACCTGGTTCGGGTTCCCGCTGGGGTTGCTCAGCAAGGTAAGCACATCGCCTGCGGCGAATGCCACTGAACCAGTACCGCTGCACGTGGACAGGTCCTCCGAAATCGCACAAGTTAGAGCAGTTGCCGTTGAATTGACGTACAACGTGAACACGTACTGCTGAGTACCTGGTCCACCTTGCGGAGTTCCACTTGTTCGGACTCGCAGGGTGTTCACTGTCCCTGCGGCAGGCATGGCGAACCCAAGGCCGATGTTCTGAACCATCGCACTACCCGATATTCCGATATATCTGACTTGGCTAGTGCTTATCGTACCCCCCGCGTTGCCAAACAGCATGACGGTTGAAGCACCAGACCCCGCAGGGCCTGTTGGCCCAGTAGGACCCTGCGTACCAACACCGGTGGCGCCAGTTGGGCCTGTTGCACCAGCCTGTCCGACAGGGCCTACAGGGCCTACGGGTCCCTGAATCCCTTGGACACCATTGGGCCCCGTGGGTCCAATTGCGCCCCCCGGGCCAGTTGGACCCACTGATCCGATCGCGCCGGTCATACCAGTTGGTCCGGTCACCCCGGCTACGCCGGTAGCACCAGTTGGTCCAGTCACCCCAATGGCCCCGGTGGCACCAGTCGAGCCTGTCATCCCGGCAGTACCTGTCGGGCCTTGTACACCCTGGGCCCCCGTGGGGCCAGTTACACCAGCAGTACCTGTGGCACCTGTCGGACCGGTCACACCAGCAACTCCCGTGGCTCCTGTGGCGCCTGTAGCTCCCGCTTCACCGGTCGCCCCCGTCGCACCAGTGGCGCCCGTCACCCCGGCAGGACCAGTCGGCCCGGCCCCTACTGCCAGCTTTCCCGTTGAATCCGTATACACGTATCCACCTGAAGAAGCGAGCGCAGGAATGGTGACAGAGCCATCATTGGAAAACCCTGTGACGACAGAGCCTCCCGGCGTCTTGATGGCCACGCCGTTGGCTCCTGAGAGGGAGACCTGGGCATGCGCGGCCACACCGCCCATCAGCAAGGTGGTCGCGACTGCAAGCGGGCGAAGCCCGTGGGAAAAATGGGCTTTGTTCGTCATGGCAACGGGCTTCCTGAGATAGGGATCTGTGAGGGGATACGCGGAGATACTTCTGAATCAGAACGACTTGTTCTTTTTCGCGCGGCGCTTCCAAAAAGCGGCCCCACTCAAAAGAAGTCCCAGCAAACTCAGGCCGAAGGCGCTGGTCGTCGGCACAGGGGCAATTCCAGACGGGATGCTGGAAGGATTGGCGAACCAGTTGGGCGCATAGCCTTGTCCGATTTGGTTCATCTGCGTAGGCGCCAGACGCTGACCACGCGAGGCATTCACATTGCCAACGCCCACGGTGGTGATGTTTTGCGTGCCGCCTGGCAGCAGACTCAGGAATGTCGTAGTGCCCTGCCCTTGCAGCGTCACGTTGTTCAGGGTCAGAAGACCTGCCACCTGCTGCTCAGTGCCGCCGGCAAAGCTCAACGTCATGCCAGATGATGTTGCGCTAAAGTTATGGAACGTGGTGTTACCGGAAAATGAACTGCTTGTATTCGCACAAGCGTTGCTGGCCGTCACTGAGCTTCCAGCGCCGCTGAAGCTGCCATTGTTTTGCCAGCTGGAAGTCATTTCAATATTGGCGTCAGTGGCCGTGAGCGAGCCACCTGCACCGATGATGACGTTACCCACCTTCTGGAACGTCGAGCCGGTGATATCGAGTGTCCCGTTCACCACCAGATCATCACAATCCAGATCCAGGGTGAAGCCTGCCAGGCTCACTGGGCCATCGGCTGGTTCGACGGTGATGCCTGCTGCGTAAGCAGAGCTCGCAGCCGCCAAACCCGCAAGAATCCACACAGCTTTGGCCACATGATGCCCTCTCCATGACGCCCGTGGTTCGTCAAGGCTGGTAAGTCGCTTTTTATTCATGAGGCCCCTGGATTGACAAAAAACAACGATTTGGTGTTTTTATGTGATTTAGGGGGCAGAGTGTAAGATTTTTTTTACAAACTGAATCTAAGGAAAACCCTTAGTTTCAGAGAATTAATTGAACAAACGATTGACAGCCAAAGCAAAAAGAATACCTTCGATATACAAAGAAAAATCTTTTTCATTACACGGCTTCCTCGATCAGAGTGGTCGTTGCAACCGCTCTAAAACACACCTGAGCCCAGCCCGGCCGCGAACCCGGCTCCGAGTTCTGCGCAGCGACATAAATCACTTGAGGCAATCGTCTTCGGAGCCAAGATGGCTTCTGAAGTCTGAGCGTGGGTACAGACAATCAATCCCTGTGCAATCGACTTCAGGCGCCAACCCTTGGCAATGCGATCCATCTGAGTCAGAGCGCCCTGCCCATCGCTACCTGCACACACCATGGCTGCGTAAGGACGGCCGTTGATGCGTTCCAGAGCCGGGTAATAACACCGGTCGAAGAAGTCCTTCATCAAGCCTGAGATAGCGGCCAGATTTTCAGGTGTGGCAAACAAGTAGCCATCAGCACCAAGGACGTCGCCTGGTTCGGCGTCCAACGCATGCAACAGCCGGACATCTACCCCCTCCTGCGCGCGGGCAGCCTCAGCTGCGGCTTCGGCCATCTGGCGGGTACCACCCGTGAGGCTGTGAAAGACAATGAGCAAGGTTTTCATGCGCCCAAGCCTACCGTGAATCAAGTACGAACGACTGAGTAATCGACGCGCACCATGTCCGTCGCACTGCGCATGCGCATGCGATAACGCTAGCCAGCTGAGATGGCGAGCTAAATTTCCGAGTTTTCGTGTGAAAGGACGCCGCTCCTGCCCTTACCGGAAGGCCGGCCCCCGCAATCCTCTCCCAAACACAGAGCGAGCAGGAAACGGCGTCATCGGTCGACCTTCTGAAAATGCGCCAAGGCTCAGTCTTATGACCAAGCACCCTATGCCGCAAAAAAAACCCTCTCCTGAGCGCAAGAGAGGGGTTTTGGGAGCTAGGAAATGAGCGCTTTAACTGGTGGTCTCGCCGGTAACAGCTGCCAGCATGGCGGGCGAGCCTTGCACGGCCGCGCGCTGCATCATGTGTTTGACGGCGCGAAGGCCGCCCAGTTCCTCGCCACCACCTGCGCGGCCAGGACCGCCGTGCTTCAAGACTGGCAATGCTGAGCCATGACCTGTGGACTCTGGAGCAGCCGCACGGTCAAGGATTTGAAGGCGGCCGTGAAGCATCGCCATCTGCGGGATGACCTTGGCAGCAACTTCCGCACTCTGGGTGACCAAGGTGCCAGCAAGGCTACCCCGGCCTTTGGCCGCCAGTGCCACAGCCGCTTCAATTCCTCCGCTGTAGGCCATCAGCGTGCTGACAGGGCCGAAAGCCTCGACATCATGTGCTGAGTGATTTTCTGCATCACGAGCCAGCAACAGCGTAGGCTGAAAGAAGGCACCGTTTTCAGCACCGTCACCCAACGGCGAGAAGTCCTGAGAACCGCCAAACACTACTTCAGCGCCTTGGCGCAAGGTGTCGACGCGATCGCCCACGTCTTTTTGCTGCGACTTGGATGCAAGCGCACCCATACGAACATTTTCAAGGCGTGGATCACCCACGGTCGTCTTGGCCAGGCGCTCTTTCAGTTTGGATGCCACCGCATCGATGTGCTGTGCAGGCACGATGGCCCGGCGAATGGCCGTGCACTTCTGACCAGCCTTTTGCGTCATCTCGCGCGCAATTTCCTTGACGAAAAGATCAAACTCTTCGTCATCAGGCGTCACGTCGGGTGCCAGGATAGCGCAGTTGAGCGAATCTGCTTCGGCGTTGAACGGAATGCTGTTCTTGATGATATTGGGGGACACGCGCAGCTTGGCCGCGGTGTCTGCCGAGCCTGTGAAGGTAACAACGTCAGACACATCCAGCCTGTCCAGCAAATCGCCTGTGCCGCCAATCACGAGTTGCAAGGAACCCTCTGGAAGGATGCCGGAGTCATTGATGAGACGCACCAATTTTTCTGTCAGAAAGCTGGTTGCCGTAGCGGGCTTGCCGATGCTGGGCATTCCAGCCAGGAACGTGGGTGCGAACTTTTCCAACAAGCCCCAGACCGGGAAGTTGAAAGCGTTGATGTGCACCGCGACACCGCCGCGTGGCACGAGCACGTGTGTGCCCGCAAAGGCGCCGGTCTTGCCCAGAGACATCTGCTGTCCCTCATGCCAGAGATTTCCGCTGCGGGGCAATTCCTTGGCCATGCTTGCATACGCGAACAGCGTGCCGGTACCGCCTTCAATGTCCACCCAGCCATCCGTACGGGTGGCACCGGTGTGGACCGAAAGCTCATACATCTCTTCCTTGCGCTCACCCAGATATTTGGCGAGGGCTTTCAGCGCTGCGGCGCGTTGCTGGAAGTCCATGGCCATCAGAGCGGGCAAGCCCACCTTGCGGGCGTGGTCAACTGCTTCAGCGAAATCGATGCTTTCAGCGTGGGTATGGGCCACCACACCATTGTCAATGGCGCTGCGCAGAACTTGCGCTGGCTCTGCACCAATCCAGCGGCCGGCAATATAGCTTTGAAGTTGAGGTGTGGTCATGGGGAATCCGAATAAATTAAAAGAAATGAAGCCGTCCTGGGGCGGCCGGCATAGGCCAGGGTTGCCCCGACGGCTCCAAGAACGTGATCACGTTCTGAGGATGTGTCCAATCAGTCGGTCAAGCAGCCTTTTGGCCGCCGACGCCTAGATAAGTTTCAATCACACGGCGGTCATGCAGAAGATCGCTGGCTGCGCCTTGAAGGGCCACAGCACCCATCTCCAGCACATAGGCGCGGTCAGCCACCTGCAGGGCTGCTCGTGCATTTTGCTCTACCAGCAGCACAGATACGCCTAAGCGCCGTAGCGACGAGACGATGTTGAGCACCTCGCGCACAATCAGCGGTGCCAGACCGAGAGATGGTTCGTCGAGCATCAAAAGCTTGGGGCGCGCCATCAGCGCACGGCCAATGGCCAGCATCTGGCGTTCCCCGCCAGAGAGCGTCGAAGCCATCTGAGCGCGTCGTTCGTCAAGACGTGGGAACATCTCGAACACTTCGATCATGCGCGCTTTCTGGTCGCGCTGGCCGCGCCTCCAGCGTGCAAAGCCACCGAGAAGAAGGTTGTCTTCCACCGACATTTCACCGAACAGCTCACGCTTTTCAGGCACCAGCCCAACGCCCGCCGCCACCATGGCTTCAACCGAAGGGCGAGCCATTTTGCTGCCCGACAGATTGAGCGTGCCGCTGGAGGGCAGCAAGCCCATGATGGCGTTGAGCAAAGTGGATTTTCCTGCGCCGTTGGGCCCGATGACCGTGACGATCTCGCCCTCACCTACCGTCAGCGCAATCTGGTGCACAGCCTCTACCGGTCCGTAGCAGACCGAAAACCCCTGCAATTCAAGCAAAGTTTTGCTCATGCTGCCACCTCCGGCAAATCACCACCCAGGTAGGCTGCCATGACTCTCGGATCTGCCTGAACCTGAGCCGGGTTTCCAGTTGCAATCACCGTACCGAATTCCAGCACCGTGATGCGATCAGCCAGGTTCATGACGAACTCCATGTCGTGTTCGACCACCAGAATGGCCAAGCCTTCCGAGCGCAGTTGCGTCAGCAGAGCAGCCAGGGATTGCTTTTCAAGGTGGCGCAAGCCAGCCGCTGGCTCGTCGAGCAGCAAAATGGCAGGTTGGCCGGCGAGCGCCCTGGCGATCTCCACAATGCGCTGCTGTCCCAACGGCAAGGAAGCTGCAGGGGTATCGATGTACTCGAGCAGTCCACAGCGCTCGATCTGGCGACGCGCCTCTGCCAGCAGTGCAGCTTCCTCACGCCGATCAAGTCGGAGCATGGCAGACATCCAGCCGCGGTGGCCGCGAAGGTGGGCACCCAGAGCCACGTTCTCCAGCACACTGCGCTGGCCGAGCAGGCGCACGTGCTGGAAGGTGCGACCCAAGCCCAGCGCGGCGAAGGCGCGGGAAGGCTTGGTCTTCATGTCCTGGCCCATCAGCTTGACGCTACCGGACGTTGGATCGTCCACGCCGGAGATCATGTTGAAGAAGGTGCTCTTGCCCGCGCCATTGGGCCCGATCAATGCATGGACTTCCCCACTTTTGACAGTCAGATTCACCGCATTGTTGGCGATGAGGCCTGAAAAGCGCTTGGTCACCTCGTCGGCCTGCAGCACGACCGAACCCGCTTCAGGCAAGGCACGCGTGGCCAGCTCAGCCGGCGCAGCGGAGTTAGCGCGTGGAGGGATGGGTTTGAGGAATTTGCGGGTGCCGGCGGCGAGTAGCGGCCACAGACCCTCGGCAGCACGCTGCAAAACCAGCAACATCAAGAGGCCGAACACGATCACTTCGAAGTTTCCGCTGGCGCCCAAGAGTTTAGGCAGCAGATCTTGCAATTGCTCTTTGAGCAGGGTGATCAGCGTCGCGCCCAGAACGGCGCCCCACAGATAGCCAGAGCCCCCAACCACAGCCATGAACAGGTATTCAATGCCGATGTTGATGTTGAACGGCGTTGGATTCACGAAACGCTGCAAGTGCGCGTACATCCATCCAGACACCGCAGCCAACAAAGCTGCCAGCACAAAGAGTTTGATGCGCTGGCGGGCTGTATCGACACCCATGGACTCGGCCATGACGCGACCAGACTTGAGCGAACGAATCGCCCTGCCCTCGCGCGAGTCCAGCAGGTTGTGCAAAGTCCAGATGCTCAAGAGCAATATGACCCAGATCAGGATACCCAGTGCACGCGGAGAGCTGAGGTCAATACCAAAAAGCGTCAGTGGGGGCACGCCGGTGATACCGGTAAAGCCGCCCAACATCTCAAGGTTGCCGAAAATATAGTAAAGGCTCAGGCCCCATGCAATGGTGCCCAGAGGCAGGTAGTGCCCAGAAAGGCGCAGTGTGACCGCACCCAAGGCCCAGGCGATCACGGCCGTCACTGCCAGACCCAGAAGCAGGCCCAACCATGGGACCAAGCCAGGGGGTAAGGAGGCAAGCGCTGCCTGAGCGACAGGTGAAGTGCAGATCCAGGCCGTGGCGTAGGCTCCAAGCCCGACGAAGGCGGCCTGGCCGAACGACGTCATGCCGCCCACGCCGGTGAGCAACACCAGACCGACAGCCACCATCGAATACAGGCCGATGTAGTTCAGCAGCGTGATCGTGAACGGCGCAAGAAACCACCAGATCAGCGCCAACAGCGCAATAGCAATGAGAGTAAGGTGGCGCGAGTTCATTCCTCGTCCTCCACGTGGTGCGTGTGCAGCGAACGCCACCACAGCACAGGAATGATGAGCGTGAACACCAAGACTTCCTTGAAGGCACTGGCCCAGAATGAAGAGAAAGATTCAAGCTGCCCTACCAGCAGGGAGCCGAGAACCGCCAACGGGTAGCTGGCAAGTCCGCCAAAAATCGCAGCGACGAAGCCTTTGAGGCCGATGATGAAACCGGTGTCGTAGTAGATCGTCGTGATGGGAGCGATCAAGATACCGCACACCGTACCAATCAGCGCCGCCAGGGCGAAACTGAGATCGCCAGACAGCTCCGTGGGAATACCCATGAGCCGAGCACCCACCCGGTTCATGGCTGTGGCGCGAAGTGCCTTGCCAATGATGGACCGTTCAAAGAACACGAACATGACCGCCACCAGGACTGCCACGGTTCCAACCACCACCAGCGACTGACCTGTAAACGGTATACCGCCAATTTCCCAGCGGGCGTCAGAATACGCGGCGGTGCGTGAACCTTCTGCGCCAAAGAAATACAGCCCCAGGCCCACCAAAACCCCGTGCAGCGCCACTGAAACTATCAGCAGAATCAGCACCGTCGCATGCGCCAAGGGCCTGAAGGCCAGGCGATACAGCAATGGCCCCATGGGGACGATCAATGCCAGAACAGCCAGCGTCTGACCCAGTTGAGAAGTCGGTTTGACGCCCCAGATCAGGGCCAGCGCCAAGGCTGGAATGCCTACCGCCCATACGCCGGTTGACGCCCAGTCCACTCGCGCACCACGCATATGGCGCCATGCTTCAACGACCAGCGTCATACCGGCCAGAGCAATCAGCAGCCACACCAATTTAGGGGCTTGGCCAGCCTGCAAGGCAGCCATGGCAAGAGCCGCATACGCAACAAACTCACCTTGGGGAATGAAGATGACCCGTGTGACTGAAAACACGAGCACGAGCGCGAGCGCCATGAGCGCATAGATGGCGCCGTTTACCACGCCGTCTTGCGCCAACATCAGGGCGATTTGCAAATCCATCGATTGATCTTGGTTGTGCGAAGGCCCTTGCCGACGCAAGAGCCTTCGCGAGCATGGAAAGCCGGATCTAGCGCGCTAGAACCCGGCCTCTTCAGGCAATGTTCAAGGCTGGTAGACCCACTTGCCACCCTGGATTTTCACCATGACGCGGGCGCGCTGGTCCAGGCCCAGGTGATCGTTGGCGGATGTGCTGAAAATGCCGTGTGAGCCAGGAACTTCCTTCACATTTTCCAGAGCTTCACGCAGTGCAGCGCGGAAAGCAGGTGTGCCTGGCTGGGCTTTTTTAAGTGCTGCAGGAATGGCAGAGGCCAGGAGCTGGCCAGCGTCCCAGGCATGGCCACCGAAGGTGGAGACGTTACCCTTGCCGTAAGCACCCTCGTAAGCCTGAATGTAGGCCAGGGCCGATTTGCGCACAGGGTTGCTTGCGGGCAGTTGGTCGGCCACCAGCACAGGGCCGGCAGGCAACAGCGTGCCTTCAACGTCTTTGCCGCCCACGCGCAGGAAGTCAGCATTGGCAACGCCGTGCGTTTGGTAGATCTTGCCGGTGTAGCCACGCTCCTTGAGCGTCTTTTGCGGCAGAGCAGCAGGCGTACCTGAACCGGCAATCAGCACGGCGTCAGGTTTTGCGCCCATCAGCTTCAGAACCTGGCCGGTCACGGCAGTATCTGTACGGGAATAACGCTCGTTGCCGACCAGCTTGATCTTCTTCAGATCCAGTGCCTTAACAGTCTCGCGGTACCAACCTTCACCATAAGCGTCTGAAAAGCCGATGAAGCCCACCGTCTTCACGCCGTCTTTGGCCATGTGCTCGGCAATCGCCAGCGCCATCATGATGTCATTTTGAGGCGTCTTGAAAACCCAGCGTTTCTTGGCGTCCATGGGCTCAATGATGGCGGCAGATGCAGCCAGGGTAATCATGGGTGTCTGGGCTTCAGCCACCACATCGATCATGGCCAAGGAAGCAGGCGTGGTGGAAGAGCCCACAATCACGTCCACTTTGCGCTCAGAAATCAGTTTGCGGGTGTTGGTCACGGCCGCGGTGGTGTCTGACGCATCATCCAACACGACATAGTTGACCGTCTGACCACCCAGGGTCTTGGGCAAGAGCGCAATGGTGTTTTTCTCCGGAATGCCCAGCGAAGCAGCAGGCCCGGTCGCCGACACGGTAACTCCAACCGTCACTTGTGCAGTGGCCAGCACAGGCAGACATGCCAACAGAACAGACAGGGCGTTCTTCTTGATGTTCACAGCTTCTTGCTCCTTGAATAATGAAAATAACGCATCGATCGGCCACATCGTGAGAGTGGCGAATTAACCGACCGATCGGTCGACTATTGTAATTAACGGTTCGGGCCAGATCGTGACTCAAATCTCAGTACATACCCGAAGGCGACCCCAAACACAGCCAGAAACAAACAAAAAAGAGTGCTTTTAGCCTAGTACGTGCGCCAGTGTGAGCAAGATCAAAAGCAGCAGCCACAACGCCACCATGCGCCACACAAGCCCCACCACCTGAACCAAATGGGCTGACTGCGGCTCTCGACCTGGCAAACCGTTGCCACCGCCCAGTGTTTCGCTCATGCCTGCGGGCTGGGCAGGCAAATCTGCGGTAGCAGGCTTGAGCGCTGCCCCGCCCAGACGAACGCCGATGGCGCCAGATGTCGCGGCAAGGATGACCCCGTCGTTACTGTCCGAGAAACGGCCAGCATAGTTACGCCAGGCATCGATGGCATCTTCAAAACTTCCAACAATAGCAAAGCCCAATGCGGTCATGCGAGCGGGCAGCCAGTTGATGGTGTGCCAGGCAGTATC
>JAECRA010000074.1 GCA_015999985.1 Comamonadaceae bacterium | reverse complement strand
GCGCACTTTCTGCTCGATGGCGGTTTCAACACCGCGCACAAAGCGCTCGCCCACCACCGAGCCCATGGAGCCGCCCATGAAGTCGAACTCAAACGCCGCTGCCACGACGTTGACCGATAGCACGGCACCACCCATGACCACCAGCGCATCCGTTTCGCCGGTGTTTTCCATCGCTTCTTTGATGCGCTCCGGGTACTTCCTGCTGTCCTTGAACTTGAGCGCATCGACGGGCACGACCTCCTGGCCTATCTCATAGCGCCCCTCGTTATCGAGAAACACATTCAGGCGTTCGCGGCCACCAAGGCGATGGTGGTGGCTGCAGTGGGGGCAGACGTTTTGGTTTTGCTCCAGATCAGTCTTGTAAAGGACGGTTTCGCACTGCGGGCACTTGATCCAAAGGCCTTCCGGCATTTGCCGCCGTTCGGCCACGTCAGATTTCTGAATTTTGGGAGGAAGAAGCTTTTCGAGCCAACTCATGGAAATTCCTTGGAGGTTGTCGGGCTTGGCGCGCCGATAGCGAAAACGCGCCCCAGCCAAGTCAGTTTCATTGTATTCGCAGGTTCAGGAGCGGCATCCCGGGAGCCAAAAGGTAGGAACAAGGTCCGCTGCGGTCCATTTGCAGCGGGCGATATGCAAGTTCGCAAGCCTCTTGAACAATGGGAGGATTATCAGGCGTCCAGCGCAGTTCGGATGCTGCGCATGAAATCGGCCGCCACCGCAATCACTCGTTCGTGCGGTTGATCTTCTATGAGCTGAATCAATCGACTGCCAATGACCACTGCATCCGCAATACGTCCGATTGCGCGCGCTGTTTCAGCATCGCGGATCCCAAATCCTACTCCCACCGGCACGTGGACATGCTGGCGAATGCGTGGAAGCATGCTCTCGACCTCAGCCGTATTCAGCGTCCCTGAGCCCGTGACGCCCTTGAGCGATACGTAGTAGACATAGCCACTGGCCACTTGAGCAACTTCTTTCATGCGTTGCTCGGTTGAGGTAGGTGCCAGCAGGAAAATGAGGTCTATGCCGTTTTCTCGCAGTTTCAGAGCGAAGGCCTCGCACTCCTCAGGCGGGTAGTCGACGACCAGAACGCCGTCGACACCCGACGCGGCTGCATCGTGAATGAACGCATCAGTGCCGTGCTTCTGGTCGTAGCGCTCAATCGGATTGGCGTAGCCCATCAGGACGACTGGCGTCAAGGCATCCTTTTCCCGGAATACCTTGACCATGGCAAGAACCTGCTTGAGGCCGACGCCTAATGACAGAGCACGGTCTCCCGCCTTCTGGATCACCGGTCCGTCTGCACTCGGGTCTGAGAACGGGACTCCGAGCTCGATCACGTTCGCACCTGCGGCCACCATGCCATGCATCAGGGCAGGCGTGATGTCGAGATATGGAAAACCAGCCGTCACATAAGGGATCAACGCTTTGCGGTTTTCTTTTTGAAGCTTCTCGAAGGTAGCAGCGATGCGGCTCATGACTTGGCTCCTCTCGACGCCGGAATACCTTTAACGACATGGCCACGCATGGAAGGGCGGTCATAGAATTCCGCCCCATCCAGGTCGGCCACCGTGCCGATATCCTTGTCGCCGCGTCCTGAGAGGTTGACCAGGATGGATTGATCCGGGCGCATGGTGCTGGCGAGTTTCATGGCGTAGGCAAACGCGTGGCTGGATTCCAGCGCGGGGATAATGCCTTCAGTTCGACACAGGTGGTGAAAGGCCGCCAATGCTTCAGTGTCGGTCGCTCCCACGTACTCCGCGCGGCCGATGTCTTTCAGCCATGCGTGTTCAGGGCCTACTCCGGGGTAGTCGAGTCCGGCGCTGACACTGTGCGTCTCGGTGATCTGGCCGTTTTCATCCTGAAGTACGTAGGTGCGGTTGCCGTGCAGCACGCCGCTAGAGCCTTTTTGAAGGCTGGCTGAGTGTTTGCCACTTTCCAGGCCTTCGCCAGCAGCTTCCACGCCTATTAGGCGCGTATTTTCGTACGGGATGTAGGGGTAGAAGATGCCCATGGCATTGCTGCCGCCGCCCACACATGCAATCACGGCGTCGGGTTGCTCGGCGGCGATTTTCTGGCTGGCCAGCATTTCCGGCATTTGAGTGAGGCACTCCTGGCCAATGACGCTCTGGAAGTCCCGCACCATGGCTGGGTATGGGTGCGGTCCAGCCACAGTACCGATGATGTAGAAAGTGTTATCTACGTTAGCCACCCAATCGCGCATGGCCTCATTCAAAGCGTCTTTGAGTGTTTTGCTGCCGGATTCGACAGGCACGACTGTAGCGCCCAGCAGTTTCATCCGGTAAACATTGGGGCTCTGGCGTTTGACGTCTTCGCTACCCATGTAGACCACGCATTCGAGACCGTAGCGGGCGCAGATGGTTGCAGTGGCCACGCCATGTTGTCCTGCACCGGTTTCCGCGATGATGCGCGGCTTACCCATGCGTTTAGCCAGCATGGCTTGACCAATGACGTTATTGATCTTGTGAGCGCCGGTATGGTTGAGATCTTCACGCTTCAAGTAAATCTGCGCGCCCCCTAGCTCGCGGCTGGTCCGTGCGGCGTGATAGACGGGTGAGGGGCGACCCACGTAATGAGCCAGCTCGTAGTGAAACTCAGCTAGAAACTCAGGGTCGTTCTGGTACTTGGCATAAGCTTGTCGCAGTTCGTTGATTGCGAAGGTCAGCGTTTCACTGACGAAGCTCCCGCCATAGGGACCAAAATGTCCGGAGGCATCGGGTTGTTGATAGGAAGACATGAGGTGGGCAGCCTATTTTTTAATTGATGGTGAACATCACGCCAGCGTAGGCGGACATTCCAGATAGGTAAAAACTGACGGCGACCAGGACTGTGTCACAGGTCACCGAACGCCACTATGCAGGCGCTGGTCAGTCTTCATGGGCGTCGGCGGCTCTTACGGCATCTACGAATCGACGAATCTTCTCTGCGTCTTTGATGCCTTTGAGCGGCTTTCCTTCAGGACCATCGGCTTCGACGCCAGAACTTACGTCAACGCCGAGCGAAAGACCTCGCGTGCGAAGCGCCCGCACTCCTTCTCCCACGTTTGCAGGTGTAAGTCCACCAGACAAGACGAGGTGAGCATTGACGCTTGGTGGTAGAAGTGACCACTGAAATGCCTTACCGCCACCGCCATAACCGTCGACTTCAGCATCGAGCAGTATGGCTTGGGCTTGATGAAAATCCTGGGTGAATTCTAGCAAGTTGAACTTTGCAGCAGAACCGAGCGGAATCCGGGCAGCGCGAATCCATGGTCTGGCGCAAGCTTTGGCAATGCTCTCGCATTGGGCAGGGGTTTCGTCCCCGTGAAATTGAAGCACGGTGGGCGCGATGAGCACGCAATCCGAAGCAATTTGCTCTTCAGAGGCATTCACGTAAAGCAAGACCGAGCTCAAGAACGGAGGCAACCGGCGAGCCAGTTCCGCCGCACGCTCAGCACTCACATGACGGGGGCTTTTGGCGTAGCGGACAAAACCTATGGCGTCCACGCCTGCAGCCACAGCCGCATCCACGTCTTCTTCGCGAGTCAGGCCACAGATCTTGATGCGCGTTCTACTCATAATGGCAGCCAATCATACGCGGGTGAACGCTCCGGTAATCCCCAATTCGCATCGTACCGCGGCCCGAGGAAATAAAGTCCGTCAGGAGAGAATGTAGGCGCCGCCACCTTGCGGTTTCGTGCCATTAGCACTTCGCGCATCCAGTCCGGGGATTGGGCACCTTGGCCCACTGCAATCAGGCAGCCCATGATGTTGCGGATCATGTGGTGCAAAAAGGCGTTGGCTTCGAAGTCAAAACGCCAGTAGGCTCCTCGCTTGGCAATACTGATGCGCTTGATGGTTTTCACTGGAGACAGCGCCTGGCAAGCCGAAGCTCGGAAAGAAGTGAAGTCATGCTCGCCCATCAAGTGATCTGCGGCCTGACGCATGGCCTGTTCTTCCAGCGGCCGGAAAACCCAACCAACGCGACCCGCATCAATGCTGGGCCGTACGGGTGATTCGAGCAGTATGTAGGCGTAGCGGCGGGAGAGGGCGCTTCCACGCGAGTGAAACTCCGACGTCACCTCTTTGGCCCATTGCACGGCAATGTTCGAGGGCAAGTACCGGTTGGTCCCGCGCACCCAGGATGACAAGTCACGCACGGTGTCGGTGTCGAAATGCACCACCTGCATGAGGCCATGGACACCAGCGTCGGTGCGGCCTGCGCAAAGCGTGGAAATCGGACTGTTCGCAAAAGCGGCCAATGCGGCTTCCAGCTTGTCCTGAACCGTGAGTCCGGTGGCCTGGCTTTGCCAACCTTGGTAGGCGCGGCCATCGTAGCTGAGGCCGAGCGCAAGCCTCATGTGGTCAACTCAATTCATTCAGGAAGCGCTCTGCGCGTGCTTTGAGTGGTCCTGAGGCTTCCGCAACCACCTCCTTGATGAGGCTGCGTGCGCCTTCTGTATCGCCAATGGCATGGAACTCTTGAGCGAGAGCCATCTTGGTGCTCAGAGGGTTGTCATCCAGATCATCCGCAGAATCAGGTTGCTCCGTGCTGAGCTCTCCGGGCGAGCGTGATTCTGGATCCATGGAAAGCGCCTCCAGATCGAATTCGATCATGCCGGAATTTCCGGTGTCGATAGGAGCTGGTGGGGGAGGAACGGACAGCGATGGCGGAGTTGGATATGCTTTGGGCGTATCGAGCGTCATGGGCTCAGAGCTCGCAAATTCCGCTGCAGCCGCTATGTCCAGATCGAGGTCGAAATCCAGAGGAGGCATGACAGAAATAGGCGAGATCAAATCACCCGGTGCTGAATTAGGTTCCTTCGGCGAAAGTGCCGTCGCCGTCGCCGCCGCCGCAGCAGCAGCCCCGGTGGCGGCTGCAGTCGTGCCCAGGGCAGCCGCAATCTCTGGCGCTTGATTGCTTGCACCCGTCATTTTGACGGGCTTGGCCTCATCAGCTTTGACCGGTGCGCTTTCAAGGTCCAGATCCAGCGCTGAGAAGCTGCTGGGCAATCCGCCTTTTTCGTCAATCAGCCGGGTAGGCATGGGGCCCGTGTCGGTGCTGAAAGCGCGACGAGGAAAATCAGCTTCGTCTGATGCAAGCAGGTTGGACTCCGACGTGTACAGCGGGTTGTCCGCGTCGATCTGTGAGCCAAGTCCGCGGATGTAAGCCCAGTCTCCGCCAGTGCCGCCGGAGATCTCATTGGCTTCCGTCGCAATTGCTTCCAATGCGCGCGAATCACGGCGCTTGAGGTAGATTTCTGCCAGCTTGCGGTGAATGGACAATCGAGTAGGGTTGGAGCGCAGAGCTTCTTTGAGAATCTCCTCTGCCTGCATGTCACGGCCATAGGCGAGATACACGTCTGCTTCAGCCACAGGGTCCACGTCACCCGCCGCGTCTATCTGACTGGGCGAATAAATCATGGACGACTGATTGCCCATATGCGAGGTGCGGTTGGTCGTATCTACGCGCCTGCCGCCGCTCGAGCCAAAGAATGAGTCGCCCTGCGGGCGGCTTTCGGTCAATGTGCTGTCAAATTGACCATCAGCTTCTTTTTTACGGCGAGAGCGGTAAAGGCCGTATCCCAGCAGCAGAGCCAACAAGCCGCCGCCTGCTAGCGGAAGCATTGGGTTTTCCGTGAGCGAGTCCAGAAGCGAAGGCTCCTCAACCAGCGGTGGAGCAGGCCTCGGAGCGGGTGCTGGTGGCTTGGGTGCGGGTGTGGGCGCACTGCTTGCTGCAGCCGTGGCTGCAGCAGCTTTGCTCGCAGCCAGGGCTGCTGCATCTGCCGAAGAAGCCGCTTGAGCACTTGCATTGGCAGCTACAGTCGATGCTGCAGCGGCCGCTGCAGAGTTCGCAGCACTTGCCGCAGCCGCACTGGCCGCGGGCGACGCGCCGGTAGGCACGTTGATAGTCGGGACCGGGGCTGTGCCAGCGGCGGACGATGTGGCTGGCGCAGTGGCGGCAGTGGGTGCGGTGGCCGTAGTAGGGGGAGTGCTCGGGGCAGGAACTGGAGCCGCAGTACCCTGCAGGCGTGACAACTCCGCAATGTTCCTATTCAGCTCGGCAATGCGATCTGCTTGCTCCTGAGCTTGTCGGGTACGTGCCGCGCCTGTTTCTGCCGCGCTGGGTGCAGAAGCCGCGCCGGCTGCGCCCTTGGAGATGGTCAGCCGATCTGGGGTGGCGGGAGCGGGCGCACCGTCGCGTACGCTCGCTGAAACGCGGCCAGAAGCGCTTCTGCCTGCAGCTTCAACCTGAGCGGCGGGCGCACTTTGCGCCAACCCCCGGCGGAACTCGCGGAAATCGCGGCTTTGAGCGACCACTGCTTGCCGTGCTTCAGCTCGGGAGATGGAGGACGCCTGTTCTGCACTGGGCATGTCCAAGACTACGCCGGCCTTCATATAGTTCACGTTGCCACGTATGAACGCGCCGGGATTGGCTCGTAGCATGGCCATGAGCATTTGATCCAGAGAAACGCCGGCGGGCAGATTGGCAGCCGCAAGGCCGTAGGCAGTGTCGCCGCGCCGTACGGTCACTTGCCCACCACCAGCTGCAGCAGAACTGCGCGCCTGGGTGGCTTCGGCAGCTCTTGCACGTTGAGCGGCGCGCGCAGCGGCTGCGGCGCCAGGTGTTGTTTGTTCCGCCACAGAAGGGCGTGCGACAGGGGCTGGCGGAGGTGCCTGCAGTACCTGCGCGCCAGCAGGCGATTGCGCTTGAGGCGGCGTCACGGGTGCCGAGGGTGCCACGGGGGCGGCAGCTTGGGGGCGCGATGGTGGATCAACCAGCATCGTGTAATCGCGCACCATGCGGCCATTGGCCCAGTTGGCTTCGATGACGATGCCCAGGAAGGGCTCATTGATAGGGCGTTCGCCCGTCAATCTTAAATAGGCTTGTCCGTTGGCGCGCCGCTCAAGCGTCAAGCGCGCGCCTGTCAGTGCCGCCGTATAGTCCACACCCACAGAGCGGAAGGCCTGCTGAGATGCAATACGTGCCTGGAAAGAGGAAGCCTCTTCGGACGAAATCTGAGGCACTTCAATCTCAGCGCGCAAAGGCTCTCCGAGAGCCGAGCGTACGGTGATGGCGCCTAGGGCCAGTGCTTGGGCATCCAGACTGATGCCCAAAGTAGTCAATGCGACTGCTGAAGCAAGGGTTGCCTTCTTCCAGGCAGGGAACCTATTGCTGGCAATTTCCGACCCCCGTTGAGCAGCGTTGGACTTTTTCTTCATAGATCATTAGACAGGCTGGGCCTACCGCAAGGAGATACGGAAATCAACATTAACATCAACGAATTAGGCTGACAAGCTGAGTGGCAGCCTGAAATTCGCGTCGGTCGGCAGAAAGTTCACCTAAGTCAACTCCTGGTTGGTAATTGTGCCAATGATATAGCCAACCGAGAGCTCTCCCGGGGCAAGCGGGATCGCTCTGCGGCAGCAGCTTAATCAGGGGTCCTGATGTTGTCGTGGCGCAACGAGCCCGGCTCGATGCGCCACTAAAGGATTAAGGAGATCAGCTACAACCGGCCCTGACGTTCAGAGCGCCGCCGGATCGCCTGAGCGGTCGCCCGCGCAAGTCCTCCAGCTCAGTTTTGGAATCAGGCGTCCAGCAGAATGCGCAGCATGCGCCGCAAAGGTTCAGCTGCACCCCAAAGCAGTTGATCGCCAATCGTAAAGGCGCCCACGTATTCCGGTCCCATGGCCAGTTTGCGGATTCGACCCACAGGAATGGTCATGGTGCCGGTGACGGCGACTGGCGTCAGGTCTGCCAGGGTTGCTTCCTTGTTGTTGGGCACCACCTTCACCCACTCGTTGTCTGCTGCGAGCATGGCCTCGATGTCGGCAACCGGCACGTCTTTTTTCAGCTTGAAGGTCAGAGCCTGGCTGTGGCAGCGCATGGCACCTACACGCACACAGAATCCATCCACAGGAATAGCTGCGGTACCAAAGCCTTCACCAAGACCCATGATCTTGTTGGTCTCGGCCATGCCCTTCCATTCTTCGCGTGAGTAGCCATCACCCAGGTCTTTGTCGATCCAGGGAATCAGGGAACCACCAAGAGGTACGATGAAGTTGGCTGTCTCGTCCGGGCTGAGGCTACGCTGGCGGCCAATCACTTTGCGATCAATTTCCAGGATCGCGCTCTTGGGATCATCCAGCAAAGCCTTTACTTCGGCGTAGAGAGTGCCGTATTGAGTGAGAAGCTCGCGCATGTGCTGTGCACCGCCGCCGCTTGCAGCTTGGTAGGTCTGGGTGCTCATCCATTCCACCAGACCGGCTTTGTAGAGGGCGCCTACGCCCATGAGCATGCAACTGACTGTGCAATTGCCGCCCACCCAGTTGTTGCCGCCTTTGCTGAGTGCATTCTTGATGACAGGCATGTTCACGGGATCGAGAACAATCACGGCATCGTCGTTCATGCGCAGCGTACTGGCAGCATCGATCCAGTGACCTTTCCACCCAGCGGCACGCAACTTCGGAAACACTTCAGAGGTGTAGTCACCACCTTGGCAGGTAATGATGATGTCGCACTTTTTCAGCGCATCGATATCGTGCGCATCCTTGAGCGTTTTTTCGTTCCGTGCAAGAGCAGGTGCTGAGCCGCCGGCATTGCTGGTAGAGAAAAAAACTGGCTCGATCAGATCGAAGTCTTTTTCTGCCTGCATGCGGTCCATGAGGACCGAGCCGACCATGCCGCGCCAGCCTACGAGGCCAACCGTGTTTCCGATTTTCATTTTCTTTCGCGCCTTTCAAACAAAGTTAATCTGTCTGACCTCCCCGGATCGTCTGGCTCCGGGAGGGTGGGCGCACGACGAACCGGGACTGAGGTCAGCCCTTTTTGGTGATCGTGGTAATGGAGATGAGCGAGACAATGACAGCGTTCGCGTTCGGTGTGGAAACCGAAGCGAGGGGATCAAGGCGATCGCACGCGTTCATAGTGCGCCAATTTTAGTGGAGCGCGCTTCAAACAACGTAGATCAGTCGTTCAATTCCAGGCGGGCTCAGGGGGATTGTCGTTTCGGTGCGACGGGCTCGTTCTGAAATGTAGAAAAAAGATTTCAGTTATCCCAGCTGATTGGCGAGATCAATAAGATCGCTTGCATGTAGGGTGTTGGCTGGGTCTGGTGAAACGTCCTTTGGTCGGCGAGTGCCGAATTCCAGCGGACGCTCAATATAGGCGGTCTGCAACCCGCAAGCTCGGGCAGCGGCGAGATCGTCCTGGTGGGCCGCCACCAGCATGACTTCAGACGGAGCCAGATCGAACACCTCAGCTGCACCGCGGTAAACCGCTGGGTCTGGCTTATAAGCTCTGAATACCTCGGCGGAAAGCACGCAATCCCAAGGAAGTCCGGCTTGTTTGGCCATATTGGTTAACAGACCGATGTTGCCGTTGGACAGCGTGCAGATCGTGTGCCGCCGTTTGATCAGCGACAAGCCTTCCACGGCATCTGGCCATGGAGCCAGACGGTGCCAAACGCGATTGAGTTCTCGGCGCTCGGCATTCGGCATGCTTTCCAGCCCGAAGCGGGGCAGGATGTCGTCAAGGATCAATCTGTGCAGATCATCAACCTTGGTCCAACCCAGCTCGCCGGACATGACGCGAGCCATGGCGGGACGATAGCCTTCCCGCCAAGCGACCGCAAAAGCATCGCCATCTACATCCGGATAGAGACGCGCCATTTCAGCGACGATGGAGCCATGCCAGTCCACGACCGTACCGAACACGTCAAAAACCAGGACCCTGGGCAGAATAGCGAGTGGAGCGTCCATAGTACTTCCTAGCGTGCCGCCTGAGCACTTATGCGTTGCCGTTGCGCAGGAGGGAGTTCAATCCAATCGACAGCAGCCCCAGCGCCAGCGCTAGAAGTGATCGGAGAGGTGTGCGTCGCTTCAAAAATTGGTGTCAAACCGAAGCTCATAGCGCTTCTGTGAAGCACCCTCGCGATGATTTCACTGGAAGGGGTATGGGCTACGTTAAAGGCTATTTTTTCGGAATAGTCGGCCATGGCAGCTTCTCGCTGAGATGTTTTAGACAAGCCTTGCGGCCTCTATCTCAGCATAGGCGCGAACACATGCAACTGTCTGTAGGACATACACCAAGCAGTGTCCCGGATCAGGCGATGCGGTCACATAACCCTCGCTCTGCAACATGACCTTTGAGCGCAGAGGAGGGGGGCGCCATGAGCGCAGTGAGCTATCAGGGGCCTATCAACCCAGAGCTTTGACCACGGCTTCGCCCATCTCGCGCGTGCCGACCTTGGTCGTGCCTTCGCTGTAGATATCTGGCGTACGCAAGCCCTGCGCCAATACCTTTTTGACAGCGCTTTCGATGCGATCCGCTGCCTCTGGCTTATTGAGAGAAAAACGCAGCATCATGGCCGCACTGAGAATGGTTGCCAAGGGGTTGGCAACGCCCTTGCCGGCGATATCGGGTGCGCTGCCATGGCTGGGCTCGTAGAGACCTTGCTTCTTGTCGTTCAAACTGGCTGAAGGCAGCATGCCGATGGAGCCGGTGAGCATCGACGCCTCATCGCTCAAGATATCGCCAAACATGTTGCCGGTTACCACGACGTCAAAGCGCTTGGGCTCCTTGACGAGTTGCATGGCAGCGTTGTCAACGTACATGTGATCGAGCGCCACATCTGGGTAGTCCTTATGGACTTCAGTCACCACGTCTTTCCACAACTGGAACGTTTCCAGAACGTTGGCTTTATCGACGCTGGTCAGGCGCTTGCTGCGTTTGCGTGCGGCTTCAAAAGCAACCCGGGCGATGCGTTCGACTTCAGGGCGCGAGTAGCGCATGGTGTCAAAAGCTTCTTCGGCACCGGGAAAGTGCCCGTCGGGTGCGACGCGTCGTCCGCGCGGCTGACCAAAGTAAATGTCGCCAGTGAGCTCGCGAATGATCAGAATATCCAAGCCGGCCACCAGCTCGGGCTTGAGGCTGCTGGCATGCGTGAGCTGCTCATAGCAGATCGCAGGGCGGAAATTGGCGAAAAGGCCCAGGTGCTTGCGCAGACCCAAAATAGCCTGCTCTGGGCGCAGAGGGCGGTCGAGCTTGTCGTACTTCCAATCTCCCACGGCGCCGAACAAGATGGCATCAGCTTGCTGGGCCAGCTTGAGCGTGCTGTCTGGCAAAGGATGGCCGTGTGCGTCGTAAGCGGCACCACCCACTGGCGCCTCTTCCATTTCGAATTTCAGATCGAGCGAATTGAGAACTTTTACTGCCTCGGCGACGATTTCAGTGCCAATGCCGTCACCGGGAAGAACTGCGATTTTCATATTAAATTTTTTTCAGGACTTGCGAACGAAGGTATAGCTCAGTAAGCGGCAGCTGTTTTGGCAAGCCAAGGCTTGGTTGCCAAGCGCTCAGTCTCAAATGCTTTGATTTTGTCTGCCTGGCGCAAGGTGAGGCCGATATCGTCCAAACCGTTCAGCAAGCAGTACTTTCGGAAGGGCTGCACGTCGAAGGCAAGCTCGCTTCCATCGGGCTTGACAATCACCTGGCGATCCAGATCGATGGTGAGCTCATAGCCGGGGAATACTTTGAGCTCATCGAACAGGGTGGCGACGGCGGCTTCGGGCAGCACGATGGGAAGCACGCCATTTTTAAAGCAGTTGTTGAAGAAAATGTCAGCAAAGCTGGGCGCGATGACGCTTCGAAAGCCGTATTGCTCCAGAGCCCAGGGCGCATGCTCGCGGCTTGAGCCGCAGCCAAAATTCTTGCGAGCCAGGAGAACGCTTGCGCCTTGGTAGCGCGGCTGATTCAGCACGAAGTCCGGGTTGGGTTTGCGCTGGGTTGGGTCTTGGCCGGGCTCGCCTTTGTCCAGGTAGCGCCATTCGTCGAAAAGATTGGGGCCGAAGCCGGTTTTCTTGATCGACTTGAGAAATTGCTTTGGAATGATCGCGTCTGTATCGACGTTCTCGCGGTCCATCGGGGCGACCAGGCCTTTGTGTACGGTGAATTTATCCACGGTGGCAATCGTTAAGAAGTTAAAAAATGCTTGAAAGGTCGACAGCCAGGTAAGCGCTTGAACGAGACGCGTTGTCCTGCCCGCTCACCGTCTATCCATTGACAGCAAGCGCTGCACGTCTAGATTCGGGGAGCGGGGGATGGCTCACGCCATCAGCGGACTACGGAGCGCTTACTTGGCAACGCCTTTGACTTTTTCGCCAGCGGTGTTCAGGCCGTCGCCAGCTTTGTCCAGGCCCGTGCCGACGGCGTTGGTGACGGTGCCGCCCACTTCCTTGGCGTCTTGCTTGGCGGCGCTCCAGGTGTTGCAACCGGCCAGAGCAGCAGCAGCCACGATCAGCGTCAGAGCGAGAGTTTGTTTCATGAGAGATTCCTTTCGGTTGTTTCAGTAAGTAAGGATTACAAGCTTACCAAGGACAAAGTCTGACTGCTCAGGAAAAACGGCGGATATCGACAAAATGTCCGTGCACTGCAGCAGCGGCGGCCATCGCAGGGCTGACCAGATGGGTGCGGCCACCTGCGCCTTGACGTCCTTCGAAGTTGCGGTTGCTGGTGCTGGCGCAACGCTCACCGGGTTCCAGACGGTCCGCGTTCATGGCCAAGCACATGCTGCAGCCCGGCTCGCGCCATTCGAATCCCGCCGCAGTAAAAATCTTGTCCAGGCCTTCGGCTTCGGCCTGTGCCTTCACCAGGCCTGAGCCTGGCACCACCATGGCCAGCTTGACGTTACGAGCCACCTTCTGACCAAGTCGCTTGACCACTGCAGCAGCTTCGCGCATGTCCTCAATTCGGCTGTTGGTGCATGAGCCGATGAAAACCTTATCTATATGGATGTCTTCCATCGCCTTGTTGGGCTCCAGGCCCATATAGACAAGGGCACGCTCAATGGCGCCGCGCTTGTTGGCATCCTTTTCCTTGTCTGGATCTGGCACTCGGGCATCGACACCCAACACCATTTCCGGGCTGGTACCCCAAGTGACCTGCGGCACGATTGCGGCTGCGTCGAGTTCCACCACGGTGTCGAACTTGGCGTCTGCATCGGAATGCAGCGTTTTCCAGTAAGCGACCGCTTGATCCCACTCGGGTCCACCCACAAACTTGCCAGACACTTGATCGGTGCCGGGCGAGAGCAGACGGCCTTTGACGTACTCGATGGTTTTCTCGTCGACAGCGACCAATCCGGCGCGGGCGCCTGCTTCAATGGCCATGTTGCACAAGGTCATGCGGCCTTCCATGGACAACGAGCGAATGGCGCTGCCGGCGAACTCGATCGTATAACCCGTACCGCCTGCCGTACCAATCTTGCCGATGATGGCCAGGGCAATGTCCTTGGCAGTGATGCCGGGGCGCAGGCCCCCCTCAACCTTGATCAGCAAGTTCTTGGCTTTCTTTGCCAAGAGCGTTTGCGTGGCCATGACATGTTCGACCTCGCTGGTGCCAATGCCGTGCGCCAGTGCGCCGAAAGCACCGTGTGTGCTGGTATGGCTGTCTCCGCAAACGACGGTCATACCGGGCAAAGTAGCTCCATTTTCTGGGCCAATGACGTGCACGATGCCCTGGCGTTCGCTCAGGAACGGAAAGAAAGCGGCCGCACCAAACGCCTTGATGTTGGCATCCAATGTAGTGATCTGCTCTTTGCTGATCGGGTCTTCAATTCCGTCGTAGCCTCGCTCCCAGCCCGTGGTGGGGGTGTTGTGGTCAGCGGTGGCCACAACCGAGCTGACGCGCCAGACCTTGCGGCCTGCCTGACGCAATCCTTCGAAAGCCTGAGGGCTGGTGACTTCATGCACCAGGTGGCGATCAATGTAGAGGATGGCAGTGCCGTCTTCTTCGGTATGGACGACATGCTCGTCCCAAAGTTTGTCGTAGAGGGTGCGGGAAGTCATATTGAAGTCTCTCGTGGGGAGTCAAATTTTATGCGGTGATGGCGGAAAACGGAGTGGTCTCGGTCAGGTGCTCGACCAGGGCCCTTGCCGTCACAGGGAGGCTGTCGAAATCACGGGCAACCAGGCTGATCTGGCGCGCGGCCCATTCGTTGGTGAGTGGTACGCCGCGAAGATCTCCCACGCCGTGCATTAGCCCAAACGCGCGCTCGGGCATGACCCCCACGCCCAGGCCGTTATCAATCATGCGGCACATAGCGTCCAGGCTCGTGATCCGGATACGCAATTTGATCGACCGTCCTGCATCCCCGGCAGCATGGTGCATGGCCAGGTAGAGCGATGAATTGGCGTGCAGGCCGACATGATCAAACTCCAGTGTCTCCATGAAGTCGATGGACTCTCGTTCCGCCAGCGGATGCCCGCTGGGTACGATCAAAGAAAGATGATCTTCACGGTAGGGGCGTGATTGAAGGGGACCACCATGGCTCAGCGCGCTGGCATTGCAGATTCCGAGATCGGCAGCGCCTTCCTGCACCGCACGCACCACTTCGCTGGAGAGATGTTCTTCCAGGTCAATCTTGACCTGCGGATGCCTGTTAGAGAAAGCTCCAAGGTCCTCCGGCAGGAATTGGACAATGGCTGAGATGCTGGCGTGCATTCGCACATGGCCGCGCACGCCATCAGCGTATTCCGAAAGCTCGCCCTGCATTTTTTCAAGGCTGAAAAGCACACTGCGGGCGTGATGCAGCAGGTTCTCGCCGGCCGGGGTGAGATCGACCCCTCTCGTATGCCGGTAGAGCAGGCTAGTGCCCAAAGCCTCTTCGAGGTCAGCCAAGCGTTTGCTGATGGCTGATGCAGCAATGAACTCGCGCTCAGCCGTGCGCCCAATGCTGCCCAACTCGCACACAGCTACGAACAGCTGAAGCGAGGTGAGATCAATGCGGCGGACAAAACTGCGCTCTGTGGGTTTCATTTCTTATAGTCTTCTCGTCTGGAGATGACTTGAGCGTATTTTCCCACTAGTTAAGGTGCGTGGCCTTCTCCGTTCGCGATGACCGTACTGGCGACCTCAGCTTGCCCGGGTGGCGTTCCGACATCCAATCACCCGCCCTGAGGTCACTCCCACTCACCCCGATCTATGGGTACTGCTGCGGGGTTCGCTACAAAAAATGAGCTATTTGGAACTCATGTTGGTTCCTGGTTACTCATCGTGCGGTGCCTTTGGTTTCCAACCTGGCGCGGCGCTCTCTCACTGTGCATGAACTCGATTATTCACAGCCACAGTTTGCGCCAAAAAATCTAGAACTTTTAAATTCAGTTGCCGCTCTGCGGTGCTGTTAGGGTCACGCCGGCATGCAGGTTGAGGAACAGGGAACACAACGAGTCAATGCGACCAACGAGACGGGTGAGGTCATCACCTCAGACGCTGCCCAAAGCCTGATGGCGTTGTGCTCATTGGCCCGGTTGCACCAGACGGCGGCAGATCCCGCCACGCTCGCGCATCAAATGGGATTGCCGCCTGGAGAGGCGGCGAGCCCCGATGATTTACTTCGCGCCGCCAAGCACTTGGGTTTGACAGCCAGGTTGTCGCGCTCCAGCGTTGCGCGCCTTCCCCTTTGCCCCTTGCCAGCGCTGGCCTTGATGCGTGCTGAAGATGGGCGCACGCGGGTCGTCGTTCTGGCGCAGTCTGATCCCGAGCGCGTGCTGATTCAGGACCCTGCCGCCAACGGGTCCGCCAGCCGTCCTGTCGTCCAGACCATGGATGTTTTTGCTCAAGGGTGGACAGGAGAGCTGATCCTGATCACCAGCCGGGCCAGCTTGACGGGCCAACTCGCCAAGTTCGACTTCTCCTGGTTCGCTCCCAGTCTCGTCAAGTACCGAAAGCTGCTGGGCGAAGTCCTTCTCATATCGCTCATGCTCCAGATCTTCGCGTTGGTCAGCCCCTTGTTTTTCCAGGTGGTGATGGACAAGGTGCTGGTGCACCGAGGCGTGACCACGTTGGATGTCCTGGTGATTGGACTCGTCGCGGTGGTGGTCTTCGAAAGCGTGCTCAATGCGCTTCGCACCTATGTTTTCAGCCACACCACCAATCGCATAGACGTTGAACTAGGCGCCAGGCTCTTTCGCCATCTCATGCGTTTGCCCCTGGCTTACTTTCAGGCAAGGCGCGTAGGTGATTCTGTCGCTCGGGTGCGGGAGCTAGAAAGCATCCGCAATTTCCTCACTGGCAATGCGTTGACCGTCGTCCTGGACGTGATGTTCTCGATCATCTTCGTGGCAGTGATGCTGTTCTACAGCGTGCCCCTGACATTCATCGTGCTGGTGAGCCTGCCGCTTTACTTTGGGCTCAGCCTCATGGTGGTGCCGATCTTGCGGCGCCGCCTGGACACCAAGTTTGCGCGCGGCGCAGAAAACCAGGCCATGCTGGTTGAAACCATTGCAGGCATCCAGACCGTGAAGGCCAGCGCGCTCGAGCCCACCTTTGCCCGCCGCTGGGACAGCCAACTGGCCGCGTATGTCAGCGCAAGCTTCAAGGCGCAGAACGTCGCTAGCTGGGCGCACGAAGGGGTCAACCTGATCGGCAAGCTGGTGAATGCGGCCACCCTCTGGTATGGCGCTCACCTGGTCATGAGTGATCAGCTCACCGTAGGCCAGTTCATCGCTTTCAACATGTTTGCCCAGCGCGTGGCTCAACCCATCATGCGCATGGCTCAGCTATGGACGGATTTCCAGCAGACCGGCATTTCCATGGCGCGCCTGGGCGACATATTGAATACCCGGACAGAGGCGCCGCCCAGCAGTGCGGCCCAATTGCCGCGCGTTCAGGGGCGTATCACGCTGGACGCCGTGCATTTCCGGTACCGCCCTGAGGCTACTCCGGTACTTCGGGGTTTGAGCCTGGACGTGCGCCCGGGTGAGGTGCTGGGTATTGTGGGCCGTTCGGGCTCAGGCAAAAGCACCCTGACCAAGCTGGTGCAGCGCTTGTATGTGCCGGAGCAGGGCAAAGTGCTGGTCGACGGCATAGATATTGGTCTTATCGATGCGGCGCAATTGCGCAAACAAGTCGGCGTGGTGCTTCAGGAAAATTTGTTGTTCAACCGCAGCGTACGCGAAAACATTGCGATCGCTGATCCTGCCGCGCCTCTCGAAGCTGTGATGAGGGTGGCACGCCTGGCGGGCGCGCATGAATTCATCAGTGAACTCCCGGAAGGTTATGACACGCTAGTAGGAGAGCAGGGTGGCAGCCTTTCTGGTGGGCAACGCCAACGAGTCGCCATTGCGCGCGCGCTGTTCACCAACCCGCGCATTCTCATTTTGGATGAAGCCACCAGCGCGCTCGACTATGAAAGCGAAGCCATCATCCAGCGCAACATGGCCTCCATTTGCCACGGGCGTACGGTGCTCATCATTGCTCATCGATTGAGCGCGGTCCGGCAGGCGCATCGCATCATTGTCATGGACAAAGGCCGAATCGTGGAGGCCGGTCCTCACGACCAATTGGTTCAACAACCGCAGGGCCTGTATGCCCATCTTTGGCGAATGCAAGGAGGGCAGGGCAGCGTGCCAACTCCCAGCGCCGCACACGCACTCGCGCCCTTGCCAGAGGAGGCCTTGACATGAGTGCGAATACGTCCACTTCGAAGCAGCGACATCCGACTCTGGAGTTGCTCGCAAGATACCGCGCGGTTCTCCGCGCTGCCTGGGACCACCGTGCCGAACTGGCCGGGCCCAAACGTCTGGCAGACGAAAACGCCTTCCTGCCCGCCGCCCTGAGCTTGCAAGAAACCCCAGTCCATCCCGCGCCGCGCCGCCTGGCCTGGATCATCATGGTGCTGTTTGTCATTGCAGTAGTCTGGGCCATGCTGGGCTCCATCGATATTGTCGCAGTGGCGCCGGGTCGCATCATCGTGAGCGACCGGACCAAGGTGATTCAGCCGCTGGAGCGCAGCGTGGTTCGCCGAATCCTGGTCAAGGACGGCGACCAGGTCAAGACAGGGCAGCCGCTGGTAGAACTGGACCCCACCACGGCCCAGGCGGACAAATCCAGCCTGACGGAAAGCGGACGGGCAGCGCAGTCGGAATGGCTACGCGCGCGAGCATTGCTGTATTGGATCTCGAGCCCATCGCCATCGAGAGTGTCGTTTGATCCCAAAGACATTCCGCCTGAGTGGAGCGCGGCCACAAGATCCGAGGCCAATGGCCAGCTCATCGCAGAGTGGAGTGACATCACGGCACGGCTGGCGCGTCTAGCTGCAGAACAGCAGCGCCGAAATGCAGAGCAAGCCACCGTTCAAGCCATGTTAGCCAAGATAGAGGCCACGCTTCCTATAGCGCGTCAACGCGAGCAAGACTTCCAGTCCCTTGCAGCGCAGGGATTCATGTCTGGTCATGCCAACCAGGACCGCAGGCGTGAGCGCATTGAACTCGAGCAAGACCTCGCGACACAGCAGGCGCGCTTTCGTGAAGCTCAGGCCGCTTTGCATGAAGCCGGCCAAACCCGGGCCGCCTATCTCGCCGAAACCAGAAAAGCCTTGAAAGACCGCGAGGTCGAGGCTGACCTCAAGCGCCATCAAACGAACCAGGAATTAACCAAGGCCACCCAGCGCGAGCAACTGGCAACCTTGAGCGCTCCTGTGGCTGGCACGGTGCAGCAACTGGCCTTGCACACGGAAGGCGGCGTGGTCACCGAAGCCCAGGCACTGCTGGTGATCGTGCCCGAAAGCGCCGAGGTGAGTGCAGAAGTCACCGTGGAAAACAAGGACATCGGATTTGTCTATCCGGGCCAGGAAGTCACGCTGAAGCTGGAGACGTTTCCGTTTACGCGATACGGGACCGTGAACGCAAAGGTAGACAAGGTGGCGCAAGACGCAGTGAACGAGGAGCGACGGGGTGCGATTTTTCCGGCCGTATTAAAGCTGTCTCAGAACCACATTCAGGTAGACGGCAAGCTCATCAAATTGGCGCCAGGAATGAATGTGACGGCTGAAATTAAAACCGGGAAACGGAAGGTCATCGAGTATCTATTAAGTCCGATTCAGAGGGCGACCAAGGAAAGTTTAAGGGAGCGATGACGAATCGTTGTCGGAGTTTCGGGTTTTGGGTTCTTGGCTTGCGATAAATGATGCCAGCCGATTGCCATGTGCTAATAGGTAAAACTAAAAGGTGAATTTATGTTTTTTCTTGAGTTCGTTGTGGGGTGTGTAATTCAATTTCTAATCTTATTTCTTATCTCCAGATTCGATGATGCCAGTCGGCTTGAAGCTTTTTATTTGTATATGCTTATCTTTCTATTGCTGGTGTTTGTAAATTCAGTGTTTGCAAAAAAAATGAAGGCTAAATTGCGAATCATTTTGGGAGATGAGTATAAATCCGACTGCATACCAAACATGGAATACTTGAGATATAAAAATTAAGTAACAATGCTAAATATATATTTGAGAAGGTTGCGGGTCGATTATCTTATATTCGAATTATATTTTTCATTAATGGCTGGGGTTTTTGTTTATTTGTTGAAGTTTTGTGTTGTTAATCTTGGAATCTATATTATGTTTTTAATAAAGCATGTTAATAATAAAATTAATTCTACCGACTAAAGATCTATGTATTTTTATTGTTTCATATTCGGGGCTGTTGTTCAGCTTGCGGTATTGTTTGCATTGAGAATTAATAAATTTACTGATTTTTTAAATGGTGCATATATTTGCATATTGTGTCTTTTGTTGGTAATCTATATTAATTCCATATCATCGAAGAAGCTTGACGTAGAAATTAAAAATGTGCTTGGAGGGAGAGCGTTCCCAGATTGCGATAAAAATATATCTGAGCTAATTAAAATTAATAAATTTAATTTGGCTAAAAGATGTAGGAGGAATACTCGAGGTGACTGGGTTATGTTCGGATCTTCAATTTCCGCTTTAACTGTCGGTTTTTTTTTGCTTCGATTTAGTTTATTTGTCCATGCAATGACGCGAGTT
>JAECRA010000073.1 GCA_015999985.1 Comamonadaceae bacterium | reverse complement strand
GTTTGAGCGTATTGAGCGAAGCGAAAGCAGCGAGTTCTGCCGCACCGCCCCTTGCTCGAGCACCGCAGGTTGCCCGGAGCGAAGCGCAGGGACACGGACCAGTGGGGCCGCCTTTTCTTGCGCCAGGTTCTTTTGGCGGAGCACCGGAGCGCCGGCCGAAAGAAGGTGGCTGCGCTGCCGGGCGCACTCCCCGGCCTCCGACCTCGATAGAAAAGCAGAAGGAAATTAATAACCACTGCGCCTAAAACTACCGCCGCGTGCCCTCACCGGTTGGCCGGCCCCGCCCAGCCTTCTCCCAAAGGGAGAGAGTAAAGCGCTGAGCGTGCCGGCAAGCAACGCACCCAATTCACTCATGCCGCAAAGCCTCAATAGGATCCATCTGCGCCGCCCGCCGAGCCGGAAAATACCCAAACAACACCCCAATCCCCGCTGAAAACGCAAACGACAGCAAATTGATGCCCGTCTGGAACACATAAGGCACCTGCATCAACTGCGCCAGCAAGATGGAGGCCCCGGTCGCCAGCAACACCCCTACCAAACCGCCAAGGCTGGCCAGAACCACAGCCTCAATCAAAAACTGCAGCAAAACTTCTCGCTCCAGCGCCCCAATAGCCAGCCGCAGGCCGATCTCCCGCGTACGCTCGGTCACGCTGACCAGCATGATGTTCATCACCCCGATGCCGCCCACGAGCAGGCTGACCGCGGCTACGGCGCCCAGCAGCATGGTCATCACCTTGGTGGTACCAGACAAGGTGTCTGCAAGCTGTTTGGTGTCCAACACGTTGAAGTTGTCGTCATCGCCGCTGGAGAGCTTGCGCATCTCGCGCAGAAGCTGCGTCAGGCTGGATTTGACGCGCTCGGTATCGCTGGCCGGGTCCAGAGACACCAGCAGCGTATTGACGTTGGTGTTGCCCGTAAGGCGCCGCTGCAGCGTCTTCAAGGGCATCAGAACGAGCTCGTCCTGGTCGTTGCCGAAAGAGCCCTGGCCCTTGCTTTCGAAAAGGCCAATCACCTGGCACGGCACCTGGCCCACACGCAGTTGCTGGCCCAAGGGGTCTGCACCGCCATAGAGTTGGCGCTGGATCGTGGCACCGATGATGCACACGGCTGCACCTGCGTTGAGCTCTGCTTCAGTAAAAGTGCGACCGGACCCTAAAGTCCAGTTGCTGGCTTGCAGCCAGTTGTTGTTCGAACCAACGACACTGCTGCTCCAGTTCTGTCCGCCCGCCACCAGCGTGGCGGATGAGCGTGCTTCCGGAGCCACTGTGGTGATTCCCGAGATTTGCGATGCAATCAGATCTGAATCGCCTTCCTTGAACGAGGGCGCCGTCGCACCGCCGCTGCCGAGCCCCATGCGCTGGCCGGGGCGGATCATGAGCAGGTTGGTGCCCAGGCTGGAGATCTGGTTCTGTACGGCCTGTGTGGCGCCGCTGCCCAGCGTGACCATGGTGATCACGGCTGATACGCCAATCACGATGCCCAGGACGGTCAGAAATGATCGCAGCACATTGCGGCGGATGGAACGCAGCGCGAGGATCAGTGTGTTCCAAAGCATCAGCGCATCTCCATGGAGGGCGGTGCCTGATAGCTACCGGGCAAAAGGGGTTGGGCGTTTCGCGTGTCGGTGGACACCAGGCCGTCGACAAAGCGCACGATGCGTTGCGCGTAGGCTGCCATGTCAGGTTCGTGCGTCACCATCAGCACCGTGATGCCTTGCTCGCTATTCAGGCGCGAGAGCAGGTCCATGATTTCGTGGCTGCGCTGAGTGTCCAGGTTGCCTGTGGGCTCGTCAGCCAGTAAGACTGCCGGTTCGGTCACGATGGCGCGCGCGATAGCCACGCGCTGTTGTTGGCCACCGGACAGCTCGGCCGGCGTATGGTGTTCCCAGCCCTTCAGCCCCACAGATTCAAGTGCTTTGGCAGCTGCGACGCGGCGAGCCGCGGCGGATTCGCCTCGGTAGAGCAGGGGCAGCTCGACATTTTCCTGGGCGCTGGTACGAGCCAGCAGGTTGAAGCCCTGGAACACAAAGCCGAAGAAGCGTCGGCGCAGGCGGGCTCGTTCATCACGGCTCAGCGTTTCCACGTGCGCGCCCATGAACAGATATTGACCACCGGTGGGCCTATCCAGGCAGCCCAGTGTATTCATGGCGGTGGATTTGCCAGAGCCGCTGGGGCCCATGATGGCCACGAACTCACTGCGCTGTATATCCAGGTCCACACCCTTGAGCGCCAGGAAGGCCGTGCTGCCCTCTCCATAGCGTTTGGTGACGCCTCGCAGGCGGATAAGTGGCATGTCAGACATATTGAGCAGAGGGCTCTGGCGCAGATGTGCGCACTTGCGTTACGGTGGACCCGCCTGCCCAGGCAGAAACATCGACAACGAGGTTGCAGATCGGCATGAGAACCACGGGGTAGCCGAGTGTCATGGCTTTGCCAGTTGATCGGTGATGACCAGATCGCCCTCTTTCAGCTCGGCGCTGCTGATTTCAGTGCGACGGCCGTCCGAGATGCCGGTCTGAACCGTGACAGCAACGGGTTGTTGTTCGCGCAGGATCCAGATCTGCCTTTCCTGACCGGCAACGGGCGCGCTGGTGGTTCCACTTGGGTGGCGTGCGCCGCCAGGAGGGCGCGGCATCATGCTGGACATAATGCCTCCGCCACTGCGGGCTGGCACGGCGCTTTCAGGGCTCGCCGGCGTAAACCGCAGGGCGGTATTGGGGACGAGCAGAACGCCCTTGCGTTCGGTGGAAATGATGGTGGCTGTCGCCGTCATACCGGGGCGCAGGCTCAGATCTTCATTGTTTACGCTGAGGGTCGTGGTGTAGGTCACTACGTTGTTCGTGGTGGTTGAGCCATAGGCCACGCGCGCGACCTGAGCTGGGTAGTGGCGCGAAGGGTAGGCACTGACCGTGAAGCTGGCCAACTGATCCTTTTGCACAGAACCCACATCAGCTTCATCCACGCTGGCTTCAAGAATCAAGCGGCTCAAGTCTTCACCCAGGGTGAACAAGGTAACTGCTTGCAGCGAGGCCGCCACGGCATTGCCTGGATCAACCGAACGGGCCAGCACCACACCGTCCACGGGGGAGCGAATGGATGCCTTGGACAAGTTGGTTTCTTCGGTGGAGAGCGTGGCACGCGCTTGAGTCACTTGAGCGCGCGCACTGTCCGTGCTGGCGATGGCTCGAGCCAGCGTGGCGCGTGCGGTATCCAGCTCACTTGCAGAGGGCACACGGCCTGCGGACAGACGAGCCACTTCTTCATAACGACTGAGGGTGGCGCGCGCTTCGCGAACGGTGGCTTCGTTCTGTACCAAGGTGGCCTGTGCTGAGTTGAGGGCGGCGCGGGTGCGATCGACCGTGTCCTGGAACTTGGACCTGTCCAGCTCTAGCAGCACCTGGCCTTTCTTGACCTTATCGTTCACATCCACCAGTACGCGGTTGACGGTGCCTGAGAGTTCGCTGCCAATGGCCACCGAGCGCGTAGGTTTGAGTGTGCCGTTGGCCGTCACTGTGAGCGTGATGTCGCCGCGTTCCAGAGGGTTGGTCACATAGGCTGGTACGGCACGCGCCGCTTTCTGGCCATTCCACCACCACAGGCCTGCACCCAGCGCCAGAAGCAGTGCCAGGCCTATCCATGTCAAGGGGCGCCGCCACCAGGGGACAGGACGGTCTTCGCCAAGCAGGTCTTCAAGGCTGGTGGGTGCAGGGGCGGGCACTGAGGAGGGAGGGGAGGGGGCGTTCATGTAAGGTCAACGCGCGGCTGCGGGTTGCGAAGAAGAGACGTCGGGGGCATCAGGCGACCATCCGCCACCTAGTGCCTTGTAGAGCTGTACGTGATCGGCCGCCAGACTGGCGATCACCGAGGCCTGCGCGTCCTGCGCCGTCAGCAGCGTGCGCTGCGATTGCAAGGCTGTATTGAAGTCGATCAGGCCAGCTTGGTACTGCTGGCGTGCCAGCAGATTGGCGTTGTTGGCGGCTGTGGCGGCAGCGTTCAGGCTGACGATACGCTCGCGGTCGCTCTTCAATGAAGAGAGCGCATCTTCAACGTCCTGAAGAGCGTTCAGTACGCTGGAGACGTAGGCCGCGCGAGACTGCTCTAAAGCCGCTTGCTGAGCTTGCAGCCGGCCGGTGATGGCGCCGCCGTCAAAAATGGGTTGAGTGAGTCCGGCCAACAGGGAGCCCAGCGCACTGGCGCTGTTGAAAAGCGAACCCACCGTGAGCGCCTGCAGGCCGATGGAGCCACTGAGCCTGAGCGACGGATAGCGTGCAGCATCCGCCACGTTGACCCGTGCCCAGGCGGCTTGCACTTGGACCTGGGCCTGCCTCACATCCGGGCGCTGGCGCAGGGTGTCGGCAGGGAAGGCCAGGACGAGGTCGTCCGAGGGCAGTGGTACCGGGGCAGCTCCCAAATCAACCAGTTCGCCAGGCGCGCGGCCAGTGAGCACTGCCAATCGGTGTCCGGCCTGTTGCTGTGCCGCACGCAGAAGCGGAACCTGGGCCCGTGTCTGCTCGGCAGTGGCTGTGGCCTGCTCCACATCGAGTGATGAGACCAAACCGGCCTGATTGCGCCAGCGAGCGATCTGCAATGTATCTTCCTGAGCCAGCAGGTTGTTCTGCGCGATGGCTGTGCGGGCCTGCTGGTTGCGCAGGTCAATGTACGCCAGAGCAACTTCGGCTGCCAACGACACTTGTACGTTGGCCAATGACATCTCTGCCGCACGGGCATCAGCCTGGGCTGCGTCCACGCCTGCTTTGAGGCCACCGAATAGATCGGGCTCCCAACTGGCGTCCAGCCCCAGGCCGAAATTGTTGGAGCTTCCTTGCGCATCGCTGCGGTTGCGTTGCGCTGAAGCAGAACCGCTGACGGTGGGGGAAAGTCCGGCCGCCGCCACGTTCACCAGCGCGCGCGACTGACGCAATGCTGCTACGGCAGACGCAACGGTCGGGCTGTTTCGTATTGATTCGTCAATCAGGGCGCTGAGGCGGTCGTCTCCAAATCGCAGCCACCAGCTTGTCAGGTCAGTCTGCTGGGTAAATTGGGACGGATCGCCCTGACTCCAAACTGCCGGAACCGAGACGGCTTCAGCGGCAGAAAATGAGGCGGGCGCCTGGTGAGCGCAGCCGGCAAGCAAGGCTGCGGCCAACAGCAGAGAGCTGCGACGGAAGTCGGCGGTGCGGGGGAATAAAGGGGAAATCTCGGTCACTCGGTTTTCGCGGTTGATCACGCAAGCGTAAACGACCTATGTGAACGGAATGTATATGCTTGATATCGCAACCGTATCGCATGGGGTCCATGCACGCTCGCCAGGGCGCTTTGGGCGCCCACAGCGTCTGGGGACCACGCCCCTCAAGCACCGAGTGCGCGCTGACTATCCGGACCGAAGGTCACTGCGCCAGAAAGCCGCCATCTACCGCGAGAACGTGCCCCGTGACCATGCTCGCGGCTGGACTGGCCAGGTACAGCATGGCGTGGGCGACATCTTCGGCTTCTGCGATGCGCCCCAGCGGGGTCACCGCGTTGACACGCTCGCGCGTGGCCTCGCTCAGCTCGCCGATGAAGCTGGTGCGTGTCCATGTGGGCGCCACGGCGTTCACGCGGATATTGCGGCTGGCCCACTCCACTGCCAGTGCGCGTGTGAGGTTGATCAGCCCACCCTTGGTAGCGTGGTAGGCCGGGTTGGGATAGAGACCACCACCTGAAAGACCCATGATGGAGGCCGTATTGACGATGGCCCCGCCGGTGTCCGGCATATGCCGGGCGGCAGCTCGGGCACAGAGAAAAGCTCCTGTCAGGTTGACTGCAACCGTGGTGTTCCAGTCCTCGATCTCCAGCTCCATGCTGGACTTGCGTATCGATACCCCTGCGTTGTTCAGCAAGATATCGATGCGGCCATAGCGCTCGGCAATTTTTTTAAACGTGGCCTCCACCGCAACCGGATCGGTGACGTCCAGGGCCCAAACGCTGCAGCCCGCTATGCCCGGCGAGGCCGCAGGGGTGCGGTCGGCCAGCACGATGTGCGCTCCGGCCGCTGCCAGCAAGCGCGCGCTGGCGAGGCCGATGCCCCCCGCGCCACCGGTGATCACGGCCACCTTGTGATCGACACGGAAGGCACGAAGAGGATCGATGCCGTGCTCTGTAACGGACTCGGTTGGCGTAGTCATGAATGAAGGCTAGGTAGGTTGTAGTTGGCCCAGAAGGGTTGAATGAATCCCGCGTGCTCGAAAACGGAGGGGATGAGGGATTCGTTCACACCTTTTCAGTCCAGCTTGAGGCCGGACTGCTGGATCACCTTCTGCCAGACCGCTGTGTCCTTGCGAATGCGCTCGGCGAACTGTTCGGGGCCGAGGTCCATGACTTCATAGCCCAATACGCGATAGCGCTCTTGCATGGCCGGGGTGGCCATGGCCTCGCGCACGTCGGCGCTGATCTTCTCCTTGATCGCCTTGGGCGTGCCGGGTGGGGCGAACAGGCCGACCCAGGCATTGCTCTCAAAACCTTTGGTCACCGCAGATTCCTCGGTCGAAGGGGCGTTGGGGTAGATCGCGGAGCGTTTGGGCGCACCCAGGCCGATGAACTTGACCCTGCCTCCTTTTTCCATAGGCCCCGCGCTGGCGGCGCTTCCCAGGGCCCAGTCGACTTCCTTGTTCGACACGCTGGCAAACAACTGCGGCATCTCCTTGTAGGGCACGTGGGTCATCTTGATGCCGGTCAGTGATTCCAGACGCAAGGCACCCAGATGCCCTGGGGACCCAACCGCCCAGGAACCGTAGGTGAGCAGCCCTGGCTTGGCTTTGGCCGCAGCGACGATGTCCGCCAGGCTATTGAATGGGCTGTCTTTGGCCACGACGACATAGAAGTCGGTCAGCAGGACAGGGCGAATGGGCTCGAAGTCCTTCTGAGGGTTATAGGGCAGCTTGCTGAATGTGTGCGGATGCGTGGTGATGTTCGCGCTATCGGGGGCAATCAGATCATGGCCGTCGGCTTGCGCCTGCTTGAAAGCGGTCGTCGCAATGAAACCATTGCCGCCGGGGCGGTTGTCAATAATGACCGGCTGCCCCCACTTTTTGCTCAGTTGTTCGCCAAGCGCCCTTAATGCTGTGTCAGGGCCGCTCCCGGCGGAGGAGGGGGTGATGATCTTGACTGGCCGTGTTGGAAAGTTCTGCGCCTGGGCCTGCAGGCTGCTGAGCCCCAGCAAGGCCGTGGCGGCGAGAAAAAGAGTGGTGCGTTTGCCTAAAGTCATGTTGTCTCCGGTTATGTTTGTGTGGGGGAAAATGCAAGTCAGTCAGTATCGGTTTCCGGGTCTCCTGCGGTGAGGTATTGCCACATGCGCTCAAAGATCAGGCCGGCAGAGGTCGCGCGCTGAGCGCACTCACTTTCACTCAGGACGACGGATTCGTTTTCAAGGCCGGCGGCCAGGACTTCCATCTCCAGGCGTGCGGCGTCTTCCAGGTACCAGGTGAGCACCACGGCCCGCATGAGGGAATCAGCTGCGACCACGGCACCGTTGCCGCGCATGACCAGCGCATGCCGCTGCCCCAATTGCTCAGCCAGGGTGCTGGCGCCCTCGTCCCCCCGTAGAAGTTGGGGGTCATCCCAAAGGGTGATGCCGCTCGCGAAATAGCTGCCGAAGCCATGGCGCGGCCTGGGCACGCGGCGTGCCGTTCCCAGCGTCATGATCTGGCGCGGCATGGAGCGCACCACGGCTCCTATCTCGGGCCGGCGTTGGTAGATCTGCTGGTGAATCCGCACCTCGCCCAGTACCCCTTCAGGCAGGGGGCCGGTCACGGGCACGACCGTGCCGGGCTCACCCGCGGCGATCAAGCCCATGGGGCGTGATGCGCAAACCAGAAAGTGATGGGCATCTATGCGTGTGCTGCAGTGACCGTAGGCGTGCACCAGGCCATGGCGGCCCAACGCGCGCGCCGCCATGCGGACCTGGCGCTGAAGAGTTTCCAGCGGATCGGGTTCGGGTGCTGACATCAGACTTTGAACTCCGCGATATCGGGTTTGCTTCCCCACATGCAAAAAGAAGTGTCCGCCATGGGAAACTGGCGTGGCTGGTAACCAGGCTCTTGCTCCGGTGTGATCAATCGTACACCGCTCGAATACTCATAGACCATGCCATCAGGCCCTTCGAAATAGAGAAACATGGCACCCGACGTCGGGTGGCGGCCTGGGCCAAAGACAATGCGCACGCCGGCCTTTTGAAGCCTGTAGTAGGCGCGCATGATGTCGTCGATCGACTCCACCTGGTGGTTGATGTGCTGCACTCCCACCCTTTGCGAGGGGAACAAGGCGACCTTGTGGTGCACCTCGTCAATGCGCAGGAGCGGGGAAGCACCTATGCGGTCACTTACCTTGGCGCCCAGCGTCTCAGTCCAGAAGCCTTCATCACGAACAGGGTCGGCGCTGCAAAGTCCGATATGGCTGAATCCCGTGATGCCCGCATCATGCGAAGGCCAATGGCGCTTGCCGCTGTGGTGGGGCTTGACCACCAGGTCGATGGAGCTGCCGTTGCGGTCGCGGAAGTTGATGAAAGCGCCTACGGCGCGGCTCGCGCATTCTTCGGCGGTGCCGGAGTGAATGGCAATGTTGGCCGCATCGAGCGCGCTGGCTGCGTCCTGCAGCTCTTGCATGCTGCGCAGCTCAAACCCCACAGTATGGTCCTTGGGGTCGCCTTCGAAGTAAACAAGCGTGTGGTCGCGATTGTCGGAACGGAAATAGTGCGCTTGGCCCTCGCGGCGCGCCAGTTCAAGACCGACGACATCGCACACGTAGCGCGTGGCTGCTTCCACGTCCGGTGTGCCCAGGCGCACATAGCGGATATCCCAGAGATTGATCAAGTGTTGTCTCCTGCGCGGAACATCAACGCGTTCCAAGGCCGTTGAATTTAGGCTAAGCCTTGCGATTAATCCAATGAAAAAATATGCTTGCAGATATTCGCGATATGGATGACAGAACTTGATCACAAGAACCCGGCCCCTCACACGCCAGTTGGATTTGAATCTGCTGGAGCTGTTCGACACCGTCTGGCGCACCCGCAATCTCACGGCTGCAGGGGAGCAGATGGGCCTTTCTCAGCCGGCGGTCAGCCACGGACTGGCCAAGCTGCGACGCGCTTATGGTGACGCCCTGTTCGTGCGGATGCAGCGCGGCGTGGAGCCTACCCCGTTCGCCAACTCGATAGCGTTCACTGTCGCAGAGGCGCTGCGCGTTGTGCGAGGGACCCTGGACAAGCCCAGTTTTGATCCGGCCGTGGCCCAGCGACATTTCCGAATCGCCATGAGTGACATCGGGGAACGCTTCTTCATGCCCAAACTCTGGCCCCGGTTCGCACGCGATGCGCCAGGGGTCACCTGTGAATGCCTCTCACCCGGGCTTGCCGAGTTGCAGCAGGGACTTGCCAGCGGTGAGATCGATTTGGCGGTCGGCTTCATGCCTGGCCTTGGGGCGCAGGTGCTGCACCAGACCTTGTTCAGCGAGCAGTTCGTCTATCTGGCCCGCAAGGACCATCCGCGCCTGGGCAGAGGGCGTTCGACGAGCGAGCTGCTTCGCACACCCCATGTATTGGCCAGTCCGCCGGGAACGCGTCACCTGATGTCGGTGGAACGTGTGCTGATGAGCGAGGCGGTGCGCGCCCCGATCGCTCTGCGCGTGCGGAGCTTTTTGTCGATCGGGCCTATCGTGGCAGAAACGGATCTTGTGTCCCCTGTGCCGAACAATCTTGCAGGGCTGATTGCGGAGCATCTGGCATTGCGGTTGATCACGCCGCCTATTACTCTGCCGCCTTTTGAGGTGCGGATGTATTGGCATCGGCGGGCGGGGGATGAACCTGCGCTTCGTTGGTTGAGGGAGCTTATGGTGGAGATGTTTGCTGGAAAATAGGCTCCCCCTGAGGCGCTTGCGCGCCTTCCCCCAAAGGGGACGCAGCCAGCGGCCTGGCAAAGCCAGCTCCGCGGCTACCCCGAATGGCCTGCTCCGCAGCCTTCTGATCTTGCGCCCTCTCCCGCTTGCGGGAGAGGGCGGGGGTGAGGGCAAGCGGCGGTAGTTTTAGGCGCGGTCGTTACTAATTGCCTTCCGATCTTGCATTGAGGTCGAAGGCAGGGTCTCTGTTGACGCTCGAAATTACTGAAACGCGACTTCCGAGAAGCTGCGAAGCTTGCGGCTATGGAGTTTGTCCAGGCCGTTCTCTCGCAGGCGTTCAACGGCGCGCAGGCCGATCTTCAAGTGCTGGTTCACGCGTTCCCGGTAGAAGTGATTGGCCATGCCGGGCAGCTTGATTTCACCGTGCAGGGGTTTGTCGGAAACGCAGAGCAAGGTGCCGTAGGGCACGCGGAAGCGAAAGCCGTTGGCTGCTATCGTGGCGCTTTCCATGTCGAGCGCCACAGCCCTTGATTGCGAGAAGCGCTGCTGCGGAGCGTTGTTGCCCTGCAGCTCCCAGTTGCGATTGTCGGTGGTCGCTACCGTACCTGTGCGCATCACGCGCTTGAGTTCGCGTCCTTGCAATTGCGTCACATCGGCCACGGCGCCTTCCAGGGCGATCTGTACCTCTGCCAGGGCCGGCACAGGTATCCACAAGGGCAGATCTTCGTCAAGCACATGATCTTCGCGCACATAGCCGTGGGCCAGCACGTAGTCGCCCAGTTGCTGGCTGTTGCGCAGTCCGGCGCAGTGCCCGAGCATGATCCAGGCATGGGGGCGCAGCACGGCGATGTGATCGGTGATGGTCTTGGCATTGCTGGGGCCAACGCCGATATTGACAAAGGTGATACCGGAGCGGTCCTCGCGCAACAGGTGATAAGCCGGCATCTGCGGCATGCGAGGTGGCGCAATGCCTTTTTCGTCACCCGGGACAGGCTCCAGACCGGCGCGCCGCGTGATGACGTTGCCGGGCTGAACGAAGGCCACGTAGGGGCTATCGGGGTTTTGCATCTCGGCCTGGCCGAGGGCGATGAACTCGTCTATGTAGAACTGGTAGTTGGTAAACAGAACAAAGTTCTGGAAATGCTCCGGAGAGGTTCCGGTGTAGTGCCGCAGGCGATGGAGCGAATAGTCCACACGCGGCGCGGTGAAAAGCGCGAGCGGCTCAGGATCGCCGGCTGCAGGGCGGTGCGTGCCGTTGGCTATGCCGTCGTCCATGGCGGCCAGATCGGGCAGGTCAAAGACGTCAGCCAGGCCTTGGCGCTGCAGGACGCTCATGCCGCCTTCAAAGTGCTCGTCATCGGAGAAGCTGAACGGCAGGGGGATCGGCTGGTTGCTGGTGCCTATTTCCAGTGTGGCGCCGTGGTTTTCCAGCAGCAGGCGAAATTGCTCCAGGTAATAGCGGGCAAACAGGTCTGGCCGCGTCAGCGTGGTCTCGTAGTGACCGGCATGCGAGACGAAACCGTAAGACAAGCCGGTGTCTGGGTGGCGGCTGTGCGCCGTGGTCAGGCGCACGAACGGATAGTACGCTCGTACGCGGGCGCTGGGAGCGATCCCGTCGCCTTGCGAGACGTAGGCCTGAAGGGCAGAGCGCAGATGAGCAAGGCCGGCGTCATAGATGCGCTGTGCCTGCGCCAGAGCGGTGGCAGCATCCGTGAACGGTGCGGGCGGTACGAATGAAGGAAGAGAGGTCATCAGACATTGTCTCCGAGGGCGATGAAGCCACTGTTACGCCGTGAATGAGACTTCGAGCATTCTCACGTTCGCCGGTGCAAGTCGAACTCGGAAGGCTTCAGGGAACTCAGGGAGGAGCTGTTGTCCGCATGCGCTCCAGCGAGAGCGCCACCAAAGCTGAGCGCATGGCGTTGCCCTCTGCCTTCCGATGGATCAAGTACAGGTGCCTGAGCAAGCTGGCCTCATTCAGAGGTATGGCAGACAACAATGGGCTGCCGACTTGTCCCAGTGCCGTTTCGGCGCAAATGGTCAAGCCCAGCCCGGCTTCGGTCATGCTGCGTGCGGTCTGAAGGCTTTCGACCTCCACAGTACTGATTCGACGTGAGCTGTCACTGTGCTTTTTCAGGAGCTGCGCCACGATGGCATTGTTAGCCAGGTGGATCAACTGGTAGGGCAGAAGATCCGTCATGCGCACGGCTTCACTGCTTGCAAGCGGATGATTTTTGCTGCAAACGATGTAGTAGGGTTCCTCCAGCAGCGTATGGCAGGTGAGCTGGGGATCGCGTGGGTTCTCGGAAATTACCCCTATGTCGGCTTCACCGGAACGAACGAGCTCAAGGCAGGCATCTGAGGGAAGGTCGAGGATTCGGATATTGGCATCTGGGTAGATCTTCTGAAACTCGGGCAAGACCAAAGGCAGGAGTCTGGCCGCCACGGAAGGGAGTACGGCAATCGCGACCCGGTGGCCTTCCACCGCTGCAGCCTGGCGTGCCTTCTGTATGGCTTCATCGAAATCGCGGACCAGCGGCCTCAGCGCCTCGAGCAAGGGCCCGCCAGCTGCAGTGAGCTCGACTTTGCGGGTGTCCCGTTCAAACAGCTTCGCACCCACCTCTTGCTCCACCGCTTGGATCAACAGGCTGAACGCTGGCTGCGAAAGATGGCAAGCCGCCGCCGCTTTGGTGAAGTTGCGCAACTCAGCCAACGCAATGAAGGCGCGCAGTTGCTTGACCGACAGGTTGGCGCTTCGCACGATCTATTGGTGGAACAAATAAAAGAAGGGAATCTTCAAATTTCACAGCCGCTGGGTGGGTGCATACGATACGGCAACTAAAGCGACAGGAGACATACATGCTAAAGCCATATTCATTCACATCCCATTTTCGCGAACAATCAAAAAGTCGGCGTGGTTTCCTGAGTCACTTTCTGGCGGGAGCGTTGGGGTTGGCCATGACCACCATTCCTGCGCTGGCAGTGGCAGACAATTTCCCCAGCCGTCCTGTACGGCTGGTAGTAGGGTTTCCGCCAGGTGGTGGAGTTGATGTGGCTGCCCGTCTTGTCGGGGCGGAGCTCGGAAAACGGCTTGGACAACCTGTGGTGGTTGATAACGTTTCCGGAGCCGGTGGCAACATTGGGACAGATAGGGTTGCCAAGGCGCCTGCCGATGGCTACACCTTGCTTTTCGGCAGCATTGCCCTGGCCATCAATCCAAGCCTCTATCCCAAACTGTCGTTCGATCCGCTGAAAGACCTTGCACCAGTATCGCTGATCTCCACATCGCCTTACGTGTTGATGGTCAATGCGCAGTCGCCCATTCGGGATCTGCGCGATATGGTCAAGGTGGCTCAGGAGTCTCCTGGCAAGCTGCAGTTCGCCAGTGCGGGCAATGGCTCAGGCTCCCATCTTTTCATGGAGCTTTTCCTCAGCACGGCCGGTGTGCGCATGGACCATGTGCCTTACCGGGGCGCTGCGCCTGCCATGACTGATGTGGTGGCGGGTCATGTCCCCATCGTTTTCGACAGCATCATGACCTCCCTGCCTTATGCAGAGTCGGGAAAAGTGAGGATTCTCGGGGTTTCCAGCAAGGCTCGCTCGAAGATCAGTCCTGAGATCCCTACGCTCCAGGAGGCTGGCGTTGCGGGGTACGACGCCACGAGCTGGTTCGGGATGTTTGCGCCTGCCGGCACGCCTGCAGCCGCACTACGGAAACTGAATCAGGAGCTGGTGGCCACCATACGAACTCCGGAGGTGGCGGAGAAGCTTCGCAAACTCGGGGCAGAACCGGTGGGATCTTCCTCGGAAGAACTGGGCCGGTTTTACCAATCAGAGATAGAGCGGTGGCGCAAGGTGGTCAAAAGCGTCGGCGTGGAGTTGAACTGAGTCATGCCACACATTGTTGTTGAGCATTCGGGCAATCTCTCCGGTTCACTAGACGTGGCCGGATTGCTCCAATGCCTGAAACAAGCGGCCGTGGAAACGGGGCAAGTGCAGGAGGAGGGCTTGCGGATTCGCACGCTTGCATCTGAGCATTCGCTGGTGGGCGACGGCCATCCGGGCAATGCGTTCATACACATCACCGTGCGCATTCGGCCGGGCCGCTCCGAGGCTGTGAAGACCCGCATTGTCGAGAACCTCCATGAAGCCGCATGCGCCTGGCTGCAACCGCAGTTCGAGACCATGGCACTCGGCCTGACCATCGAGCTGCAAGAAATTGATATCGCTTTCCGCCGTTTGCGCAGCACTCTTCCCACCTCACCGGAACTCATCAAATGAGCTTGCCTCGTATTCACCCCATCCCGCTGGTCGGTCTGATCGGACGCGCTGAGAAATCCAAATTCACACATTTGTTCAACCACGGACAGGACGTGCGTTTCGGGTATTACTGCTGGTACATCGAAGACGACGGCAAGAAAATTCTTGTAGATGCTGGAGGCACCGCTGAGCAAGCCGTTGAGAACTGGGGCCGGCCACCGGAGACGGTAACGCATGTCCAAACCCTGCAAGAAGGCTTGGCGCGGCACGGCACCTCCTGCGAAGAGATCGACATCGTGATCCTCACGCATCTCCACCTGGATCACATGGCCTATGTGCATCAACTCAAAGGTGCTCGCTTTATCGTGCAAAAGAAGGAGTACGCCTTCTCCCAGAATCCCCATCCTACAGACCGCTTTTATCAATCTTCGATCACTGAAGGGCTCGATCTGGAGTTGATCGAAGGTGATCAGCACATCACCCCTAACGTGCGGGTGCTTTTTACGCCAGGCCATACCGCTGGGGGGCAATCCGTGGCGGTGAACACCCCTGGTGGGCTGGCCATTGTCACTGGGTTTTGCTGCATTCACGAAAACTTCGCGCCTGGCGACAAGATCAGCAAGATCATGCCTGTCGTGATTCCCGGCATTCATCAGGACGTAGTGAAGGCTTACGACAGCATGGTCCGCGTAAAGACCGAAGCAGACATCATTGTGGCGAACCACGATGCAGCTTACCTGGATGGCGAGCCCGTTCCTCCTTTGTCAGTCTCTAGTGTGGAGAAATAAGATATGTATGTTGATCAGGCTGTAGAAAGCATTGCCACCCATTACGGTAAGCCAGACTGGCTCGCCACGATGGCCAGCCGAGGCCCCGCGCAAACGGTCGGGTTGGCACGGTTGGCCAAGGGTATTCTTGAAGAGGGGCCGCTGCCCGAGAAGATCAAGCACTTCATGCTGTTTGTGATCTATGTGTCGCAGGCCAAAACAGAAATGGCTCGCCTGCACCATACGGCTGCCCAACGGCTGGGAGCCACTGCAGAGGAATGGCATGAAGTTCTGATGGTTTTCGTGCCCTCGCGTGGCACAGCCATGTACATCGATGGCGCCGCGATTGCGGGGCTTGAGCGGGTTTCCGTGACCGAAGAAGCCCATGATCATGAGTTGCCCACCGGCCCTGAAATGCTGCAGTACTTCCAATCTGCGATGGGCCAAGTGCCCGCGTTCGTGGCTTTGCTGGCTGAGCACAAGCCGACGTTGTTTGAAGGCTACTTCAAGTTGCGAAGTGAGAATCTCAAAGACGGTGTGCTGGCGCAAAAATACAAGGAATTGATGCTTGTAGCCTTGAACACTGCAGAGCGCTATCAACGCGGCGCTGAGATTCATGCCCGTGCGGCGTTGCAGTGCGGCGCCTCCAAGGAGGAACTGCTGGATGGCATGACTACTGCCATTTTGGCCGGTGGCATCCCTGGGTGGATTGAGGCTTCTGGTGCCTTTCTTAATGTGACGAGCACGGACTGAGGCGCGACCTCAATCCGTTCTGTTGAGTTGCGGGCGGGAAATTTGACCAGGCCTTGACTGGCTTGCCCGTCCCCCTGGCGCCTCACAGGAAAAAAATCGGGCCAGCGGTCTGCACGAAACCGCAGTCTTTACAAGCCGACACCATTCTGAATACAGCTTTCGAGTAGCCCCCTGCTCTCGCAATTCAAAGAAATAGCTTTCCTGCCATCGTGTTGAGGAGAGCAGGCGGCCTGAGAGGATTTTCTTTCAACCCCATGAAAGAAAATATGGCCAGACGCGAGACGTCTGAGCGCCCCGCCATTTTTTCCTTAAGATTTCTATCCTGCGTGTGAGAGTCTGGCAAACTGGACTCCGTATGGCGGTCCGGCCGCGGCTAGCGCCTTGAATGCCCTTTTTCAGATATCTGTTTATGGGTAATCAAAGGGAGCGCGCAATGACGCTTTCATATGACGCCCTTGTGCTCTTCTCCTGCGCCATTAACTGTTGTGTGCTGGTGATGCTGATCGTCCTGGGCATCGTCGGACTAAAGTTAACGTGAGTGAAATCAATATGACGCGCCCCAAGCGCCCGATTCCCGATGAAAGCACTGTTGTGCTGAGACGGCGCATGAGTATGCTGCTTTGGCGTGCCGTGGCCGTTGTGGCGACAGGGCTTGCCATTGTGGGCGCGGTTTTGCCTGTGATGCCTACGGTGCCGTTCCTGCTGGTCGCAGCCTGGGCTGCGGGTAAAGGCTGGCCAGCATTCGAGCTTTGGCTGCTCAGGCACGAACAATTTGGCCCTCCGATTAAGCGCTGGCGTGAAAGCGGAGCGGTTTCGCGGCGCGCCAAATGGCTCAGTACCTCGATGATGGCCTGTAGTGCCGTGGGCATGCAGTTTTTTAGTTCAGTGCCCTTGTGGCTGCGCATAGGCACGCCACTTGTCATGGCAAGCGTAGCCCTTTGGCTTTGGATGCGCCCGGAAGAATGAGCAACCGCAAGGCGCTGCTCGCTCAAAGTTCATGGGCTCGGATTGAGCGCCCCCTTCTTGTCACTCAACGGCTTTCATTTGAGAGCTTCAGAAAGAACTTCATGCGCCGACTTATTTTTATCTGCCTTTCGCTCATCGCTATGGGCTCTGTTCAAGCCGAAGAAATCGGATCAGTGGACACGGTATTCAAGTTCATTGGGCCGGACCACAAAATCGTGGTGGACGCCTACGATGACCCGGGCGTGAAAGGCGTGACATGCTATATATCGCGTGCCAAGACGGGGGGCGTGAAGGGCGCATTCGGACTGGCAGAAGACAAGTCCGAGGCTTCCATCGCATGTAGGCAGGTGGGCCCCATCTCCATCGCCAAACCCATCAAGCCTCAGGAAGAAATTTTCAGCGAGCGCACCAGCCTGATATTCAAGCGGCTGCGAATCGTGCGCATGGTGGACGCCAAGCGCCACACCCTGGTGTACTTGACTTACTCTGACAGAGTGGTGGAAGGATCTCCCCAGAACTCGGTTGCAGTGGTCGCTGTGGATGCAGCTACGCCGATTCCTGTCAGGTGATCACTCTGAAATAAGCCCGATAACACTTGCCGCTCATGTCCAATTTCGCTTTCAGTCCCGCCGCCGACCGCAATAAGCAGCCCATCCTCGACGTGTTGTGCCAGACGCTCCCCGAAAGTGGCACAGCACTGGAAATTGCCTCGGGCACAGGCCAGCATGTGGCATGGTTTGCGGCCCATCTTTCGCAGTGGGTTTGGCAGCCCAGCGACGCAGAATCCGGGGCGCTGCCCGATATTGCGGCCTACACGGCACACGACGGTCTGGCCAACGTGCGCCCACCGGTGCTGCTGGACGTGATGGCTGCGCAGTGGCTGCCCGCCGAAGCCAAATTTGACCTGGTGTACTGCGCCAACATGCTGCACATCTCTCCCTGGCCCACTTGTGCGGCTCTGATGTCAGGCAGCGCGCGTCACTTGGCAACCGGTGGTGTCTTGGTGACCTATGGGCCGTACCTGGAGTCGGACGTGCCGACCTCTGCTGGCAATCTGGCGTTTGACCAGAGCCTGCGATCACGCAACCCTGCCTGGGGTATTCGGCAACTTGCCGATGTGCAGGCAGTGGCTGCAGCGGCCGGTTTGCAACTGACCGCCCGGCACGCTATGCCCGCCAACAATCTGCTGCTGGTGTGGGAACGGCTGAGCGGGAAAATAGAGCAATGAGAAAGAGCCAAGCGAGTGCACCCCTTCAAGATGATGCTTGCACGTCGGATTGGGCGGTTGTGGAAGAACTGAGAGCGGAATATCTACTCCAGTCTTCAGTTCATCCACGTCACTCCTGAGTTCAATACCCCAAGGTTTTGCCGTCAGGGTTGCGAGGGTCCGAATAGCCCCAGAACTCACCGTTCTGGATCTGAATCGTCTGAGTGCGACCCATGGAGGCCTTGACTGCGACGTTCTGGCCGCGCTGCTTCAGGAGCGCCAGGGAATCAGGTGAAAAGCCTTTTTCCACACGCAGCTCATCGGGTGTCCACTGGTGGTGGAAACGCAGCGCAGAAGCGCCTTCTGCGGGGTTCATGCCGAAATCAACGCCATTGACCACTTGCTGCAGCACGGTGGTGATGATGCGTGCGCCGCCTGGGCTACCTGTGACCATCCAGGGCTTGCCGTCCTTGAGTACAAACGTGGGTGTCATGGATGACAGCGGACGCTTCTTGGGGCCTACCGCGTTGGCATCACCGCCCACCAGACCATAGGCGTTGGGTACGCCGGGCTTGGCTGAGAAGTCATCCATCTCGTTGTTCATCATGATGCCGGTGCCAGGAGCGACGATGCCTGAACCAAAATTGGTGTTGAGTGTGTAGGTCACCGCAACGATGTTGCCGGCCTTGTCCATCACCGAGTAGTGGGTGGTCTGATCGCTTTCGTAGGGCTGGGGTTTTCCAGGCTTGATCTCTTTGGCCGGACGCGCGCGGTTGGGATCAATCGACTTGGCGAGTTCATCCGCATATTTTTTGGACGTGAGTCCCTTTTGCGGAATTTTCACGAAATCAGGATCACCGAGGTATTCGCTGCGATCAGCATAGGCGAGCTTCATCGCCTCAGCCATGTGGTGCACGGTTTGCGCGCTGTTGTGTCCCCAGTCCTTGATCGGCCAGCGCTCCATCATGTTGAGGATCTGCACCAGGTGCACACCGCCGGACGAGGGCGGAGGCATGGTGACGACCTGATAGCCGCGGTAATTGCCACGAATGGGTTCACGTTCGACTACCTTGTATTCGCGCAAATCCCGGGCCGTGATGGGGCCCTTGTTTTTTTCCATATCGGCGACGATCTTGCGTGCGATATCGCCTTCATAGAAGGCCTTGGCGCCGTCGCGTGCGATAAGGCGCATCGACCGACCCAGATCCTTGTTGATCAGCATGTCACCGGGCTTCAACGGGGCGCCATTTTTCCAGTAGATGGCCTTGGTGGCATCCCATTTGCCCATATTCTTGGTTTCCTGCCGCAGGACCTTGGCCAGAGTTTCGGTCACCGGAAAACCTTTTTCAGCCAAGGCAATCGATGGCTGAATCAGCTTGGAAAGAGGTTGTGTTCCCCATTTTTGAGCGGCGTGCGCCATCCCTGCCACGGTGCCAGGCACCCCGATTGCGGAGTGCGTAAAGAGCGACTTGCCGTCGATGACGTTGCCCTTCTCATCCAGGTACATATTCCGAGTAGCGGCCATGGGCGCGATTTCGCGGAAGTCGAGTGCAATGTCTTTACCGGTCTTGGCGTCGTGGACCATCATGAAACCACCGCCGCCAAGATTGCCTGCGTTGGGAAGCGCCACGGCCAGTGCGAAGCCCATCGCCACGGCAGCATCCACGGCGTTGCCGCCGGATTTCAGGACGTTCAGACCAATCTGTGACGCCAATTCCTGTTCGCTTGCAACCATGCCGTTTCTAGCCACCACAGGGTGGAAAACATCCATGTCGAAGTCGTAGGCTGCTGCAGCAGCTTGAGTGGCAGACGGGGCCGCCGCTGGGGCGGTCGTTGCTTGAGTACTTGGGGTTGCGGCAGCAGCAGTCTGCTGGGTTGCCGCCTGGGCTACGGGTTGATTGGCTGGCGGCGGCGCATTCGCGGTGCTGCATGCCGTGAGTACGGCCAGCGCGATACCGCTGATAAGCAGTCGGTAGCGGTAATCTTGTTTTCCTGTGAGCATGTACGTCTCCTTTTGTTTACCAGGCCACTGTTTATCTAGACCACCACCTCAGCCGAATAATCTACGGGTTGCGGGCGGGCGATCGTGCGGTCAGTATAGAGCGGTCAAGGTGGCTTTCATGCGTCCGTTTGAAG
>JAECRA010000014.1:7747-75537 GCA_015999985.1 Comamonadaceae bacterium | reverse complement strand
GGCGCAGGAGGTAGTACCGCGATGGACCGTTTTCTCGCGTGTTGCAGCCGACGTTTCTTCTGCCGGGGGCGCCTAGCCGCGCAGCCTCCTAGGCATCGACTACCTCCTGGCATGAGGGCGCCAAAAAACCAGGGCCGCCCTGAGATACAAGCCGCTCGGATCGGTCCGGCGCCAACTACGACTTGTTCCTCTAACGGCCGCCTTTCCAGTCCAAAACTTCGACGGCTCGGCACTGCGGCGTTTGCTGAAGGCCCCGAATTGCCAAGCTGGAGCTTGGCGCTCCCAGGGGGATGCCATAACTCCTTGCGACTTGGGCGCTTTGAAGTGTTGCATATCAATCGGCACTCCACGTCACAGGAGCCTTGCGCCGATATGCAAAGCAGAAGTGCGCACAGAGGGGCTTACGCGAAGCTGACTCGTCAATACACTGAATTCATAACAACGAAGGAGATCTGTGATCAAACGCATTTTGGGCGCGGCTGCGCTTTCACTCGCCATGGTCGCCGCACACGCGCAAACGTGGCCAACTCATGCAGTCAAGTACATCGTCCCCTTTCCACCGGGTGGGGCTACCGACCTGATGAGCAGACCGTTGGTGGAGAGGTTGCAGCAACGGCTTGGGCAGCCCGTGGTCATCGAGAACATTGGCGGTGCAGGTGGCTCCATCGGAGCAACGCGGATCGCGCAGGCCAAGGCCGACGGCTACGTGATTGGCCTGGGCAATTCGGCAAGCCACACCATCACGCCGCATCTGCTTGCCAAGCCTCCCTACGATGCCTTGAAGGATTTCACGCCCATTGCGATGATCAATGAGTATGTGAATATTCTTGTGGTCAACCCAGCGCTGGGCGTGAAGAACATGGAGGATTTCCTTGCGCTGGCCAAAAGCAAGCCCGGCGCACTGCGTTACGGCAGTGCGGGTAACGGTTCGAGCAATCATCTGACTGCAGAGGTTTTGGCCTCCCAGGCACGCCTGAAGTTCATTCATGTGCCTTACAAAGGCAACGGTCCTGCGCTCACCGACGTGATTGCTGGTCACATCGATTGGATGTTCGGAACGATCTCTGAAGTTTTGCCTTACCTGGAGTCTGGCAGGCTGATTGCACTAGGCACATCCGGCGTCGCCACTGACCCCCTTCTTCCCAAGGTCCCTCCAATTGGAAACACCGTCCCAAAATTCGAAGTGACGGGTTTCATGGCCGTGTTTGGACCGGCGAACCTTCCCGCAGCCGTCGTGCAACGGCTCAACACCGAAGTCAACGCCATCTTGAAGACGCCGGAGATTGTGGAACGCTACGCCAACGCTGGCATGAAGGCTGTAAGCAGTTCTCCCAAAGAGTTGGAACAGCGAGTTCGCACTGACCACGCCCTGTGGAAGAAGGTGATAGAGACCGCAGGAATCAAAGCTGAATAAGGAGCATCGCAATGATCAAACGAATTTCAATTCTGACCCGCAAAGAGGGCATGTCCAAGGAAGAGTTTCTCAAGCATTGGAAAGACCACCTCCCTATTGCTCATGCAGTTCCAGAGATGCGCCGCTATGTGATTGATCACATCAAATCTCAACCACAGCGCCCAGATGTACCTCTCGTGTGGGACATGGGGGATGTCGATGGTATTGCCGAGACCTGGTGGGACGATCAAGCCAGCACAGATCGTGCGTTTGCATCGGAAGAGGGCAAGCGCTGGTTGGCACATGGCGCGTCTTTCATAGGCCGTCAAAAGACCTTCATAGTCGAAGAAGAGGTCGTGGTCGGTTGAGCGATAGCCCGTTTAAAAAAATCTGAAAGATCCAGGAGACCATTTTGAGTAAGACCGTTCTCAGCCTGCTGGTGGCAGGTATTTACGCCGTTGCGGCTACTCCCGCCGTAGCCGCATGGCCAGAAAAGCCGGTCCGGCTGATCGTGCCGTTCGCTCCCGGAGGCTCAGCCTCATCCTCTGCCCGCCTGACGGCCAACAAGCTATCTGAAGTATTGGGTCAGCAAGTCATTGTCGAGAACATGGGCGGTGCCAACGGAAGCATTGGCGCATCTGCCGCACTTCGCGCACCTGCAGATGGCTACACGCTGTTCTATTCGTCCGCAGGCATCATGACGGTCAACCCGTCGCTCTATCCCAATCTCTCCTACGCGGTCAAAGACTTCAAGCCCATCAGCTTGACTTCTACCTTTGCGAGCCTGTTGTACGTCAAGCACGACTTTCCGGCCAAGACCATTCCTGAACTGGTGGCGTATGCCAAGGCCAACCCCGGCAAAGTCACGTACGGCTCTGCGGGCCAGGGAAGCTCTGGCCATCTGTGGGGAGAAGTTCTCAAGGTTCAAGGTCCGGCCGATGTCCGGCACATTCCCTACAAGGGGACTTCTCCGGCACTGACCGATGTCATGGGCGGCCAGATCACATTTCTGGTGGACGCCGCAGTCACAGGCATTCAGCAGGTCAAAGCAGGAAAACTGCGGGCTTTGGCTGCCACATCGACTTCGCGCATTCCGGTTGCGGCGGATGTACCCACATTCAAGGAACAGGGCTTGTCGGGCTTTGAAACCCTGAGCTGGTACGGAATTTTTGCCCCTGCCAGTACACCTGACGCCGTGGTCAAGACACTGCAGCAAGCGGCCACACGGATCACGAGCATGCCCGACTACAAGGAGCAGTTCCAGTCTCAAGGCATGAGCGCCGTATCTTCAACCCCAGAAGAGTTGGCGCGTCAGATCCAGGATGAAACCGATTACTGGAAAAAAATCATCCGCGGCGCCAACATCGCCATCGAGTGAACCTACTGAAAGAACCGACGTGATCAAAAGCCTATCTCTTCTCGTTCGCAAGAGCGACATCACGCACGAACAATTCGTGGACCATTGGGTGAACGTTCATGCGCCTTTGGCGCGCTCGGTGCCGGGTTTGCGCCGCTATGTATTGACGCACATCCTCGCGGAGCGAACACGCCCTGATATGCCGTCTATCGAAGGCGAAATAGATGGCATTGCAGAGCTCTGGTATGACGATCTGGAGTCCATGAAGCGCGCCAACGAATCGCCTGAAGCCAAGCGCCTGCACGCAGACGGTGCGACCTTCATCAGCAAGATCAAGATGTTCACCACGCGCGAAGACATCATCATCGGCTCTTAAAGAGTTCGGGCTCGAAAGGGCCCGAAGAAAAAAGGTCACGCCCTGGCGTGACCTTTTCATTGGATGACCGTGCTTCCGGATACGGCAGCAGCGATTTATCCGTCAATCGGCTCGGTGGCCTTGAGCGATGGTCGCTCGCAAATCTTGGCATGCCATTTGGCAAGATTAGGCGCTTGATCACGCCAGCCGAATTGGTCAAAGCGGTAATCCATGTAGCCCAGGGCGCAGGCTACGGTGATGCTGCCAATCGAAAACGGAGCTGCCTCCAGAGCGGGTGCTTCTGAGTCGAGTTGGCGCAGCGAGGCGCGAGACTTGAGCTCGAAGGCATCGATCAAGGGCTGCAGCGGTTGCTCGCGTTCACGTTCGTTGCGCCAGAGGATCAAGGCATCCAGCAGGCCGTCTCCAAAGGCATGCCACCGCAGCGATTGCCAGCGGGCTTCGCCTTCCAAAGGGAACAGGGTTCCGCCCGCGAGATCGTTCAGGTATTCACAGATCACAACCGAGTCGAACAAGACCACGCCGTCCGGACGGACCAGCGTGGGAATCTTGGACAAGGGGTTGGCCACCATGATGTCGGGATTGGGCTTGAGCATCGCAGCTACGGAGCGAATCAACTCGAGCTTCGGCAACATGTTGAGCTCATGCGCGCAGATCATCACCTTGCGCACATAGGGCGACCTGGGAGACCAATGCAGTTGCAATTTTTCGTTCATCAGATCACCTCCGAAGCGCGCAGCGCCTCAATATCAGCAGGCGCATAGCCCAATTCCGCGAGAATAGCCTCGCTGTGTTCGCCCAGTAGCGGCGGCGCAGAACGGATAGGCAGGGGATCGCCTTCAAAACGCATGGGGCTGGCGACCAACGGAACGTCCACACCGCAGGGGTGCGGCACATGGCGCAGCATCTGCCTTTGCTTGACTTGAGGCTCTTCAAATACTTCGGCCACGTTGTTGATGGGTCCGCATGGGACGCCGACCACGTCCAGTTCGGTAATCAGCTTTTCCCTGGTCCACCGGGCGAACTCGGTACGCAGCATTTCAGAGAGCTCACCAATATTTCGCACGCGCTGGGCGTTGGTGGTAAAGCGTTCGTCAGTTACCCATTCGGTTTTGCCGAGCACCTTGCACAGCCGGGCAAACTGGCCGTCATTGCCGACCACCAAAATCACGTCGCCGTCTGCGCAGGCATAGACGTCCTGCGGTTGGATGTTGGGATGGGCATTGCCGTTGCGGCGGGGGACCTTGTCGCTGACCAGATAGTTCATGGCCTGATTGGCAAGGGTGGCCACCTGGACATCGAGCATGGCTATATCAATATAGCCGCCTACACCTGTCTCATTGCGCCGAGCCAGCGCTGCCAGCACAGAAACCGCGGTGTACATGCCGGTCATCAGATCAACTATGGGCACCCCGACTTTCTGCGGACCGCCGCCTGGTTTGCCATCTTTCTCACCGGTCACGCTCATGAGACCACCCATCGCCTGGATCAGAAAATCATAGGCTGGCTGATCGCGACGGGGGCCTGTCTGGCCGAAGCCCGTCACGGAGCAATAGATCAAGCGCGGATTGATTTGACGCAGAGAGGCTTCGTCCAGGCCATAGCGCTCCAAGGTTCCGGCCTTGTAGTTTTCAAGAACGATATCGGCTCGCTTGGCAAGCTCCTTGACGATTTGCTGCCCTTCGGGCTTGTCGAGACTGACGGTGATGGACCGCTTGCCCCGGTTGACTGCGAGATAGTAGCCAGCCTCCTTGGTGGGCTTGCCTTGCGCGTCCTTGAGAAACGGAGGTCCCCAGCTTCGGGTGTCGTCGCCAGCACCGGGCCGTTCGACCTTGATGACTTCGGCGCCCAGATCGGCCAGTATCTGACCTGCCCAAGGGGCAGCCAGGATGCGACTGAGGTCAAGTACCTTGACGTGGGACAAAGGGCCAGGTTGGGTGCTCATATGAAATGGGGAGCTTTAGAAGAATACAAAGAAAGACGTCAGAAGGTGTGCCGGGACTTACTTGTCCCCAAGCAACCCCAGTGTGCCGAGAAGCTGCTGCATGGCCTGCTTGTCCTTCTGAACGAAAGCAGTGGTCTCCGCCGGTGACAGTTGCAATTGCTCTGCACCTTGTGTCACCAATACCTTCTGCCATTCCGGGTCCGCGCTCACACTTTCAAAGGTTTTACGCAAGACTTCGATCACTTCGGCAGGCGTGCCTTTGGGTGCAGCCAGGCTGTACCAGGTCGCTGTAGCGGTGTTGCCGTAGCCAAGTTCGGCCATGGTGGGGACTTGCGGCAATTGTGCGCTGCGTTTAGCCCCACCATAGGCTATGGCCTTGATCCGACCTTCATCGATAAAAGGTTTCACTGCGGCAAAGTTAAGCATACCCAGCTGCACCTGACCACCTAGAAGATCCTTCAAGGCAGGGGCTGCACCGGAATACGGAACATGGGTCATACGTATCTGGGCAGCCTGAGCAAAAGCTTCGGCTCCGAGATGCGTCGCGCCGCCCATGCCCGCTGAAGCGTAGTTCAGCTTGCCAGGATTTTGTCGCGCATAGGTGATCAGGCCCTGCAGGTCGTTCACCGAAAGCGAGGGATGCACCACCAGAACGTTGGGCTGGCTCACCACGATCGAGATGAAAGAGAAGTCGCCAATGCCGTCGTAGGGAATGCGCTGCATCAGCGGTGTGACCACATGGCCGGCCGACGTGCTGATCAGAAGTGTGTAACCGTCTGGCTTGGCACGTGCAACAAAACCTGTGCCAATGGTGGCTGCCCCGCCCGCTTTGGCTTCCACAATGAAAGTCTGGTTGAGGCGTTTGGACAATTGCTGGCCCAGTGCTCTGGCCATGGTATCGGCAGGACCGCCGGCCGCGTAGGGGTGAACCAGCGTGACCGGCCGGCTTGGCCATGCGCTCTGCGCTTGAGCCATGGGAATAGCGGCCAGTGCTGCTGACAGCAGCAAGGCACGACGGGCAAATGACTTCACAAGCGAATTGGCCATGGCGTCTCCTAACTCGGTTTAGTTATTGAATCTCGAATGCAGGTCAGGGTATGGACTTGGCAGATTCGCCGCTCGGAGCCCAGCCTTCTCCGCCCGGCGGTTTCTGCAGCATGGGGCGGTGAAAAATCTCTCCGAGGCCAGCGTAAAAAGGCCCGCCTAGCCTGGCCAAGGGCCGCATGGCTTCGGAATTCACCCTGTGGCCGTCGTAGATACGGTCTGCAAGATGGAAGGCAACAACTTCGCCGATGTACAGAGTGTTGATGCCTCGCCCAAGCTTGACGATCTGATCGAGCTTGCATTCCATCTGCACGGGTGAGTTCGCTATACGGGGTGCACGTACATGCTTGCTAGGCAGCAGATCTATACCCAGCGCCTCCGTTTCGCTCACCTCGGGTCCAAACTCCTGCGCCGTCCGGTGCATGACATCCATCTGGTCTTCAGTAGCGATGTTCACGACAAACTCGCGCGTGGCGTCGATATTGCGGGCCGTGTCCTTGACGTTGCCGCTGCCCGGCCGCAATGCGACATTGACCGCAAGCATCGGCGGGCTGGTGGCCACATAGTTGAAGGAACTGAAGGGCGCGGCATTCACACGCCCTTGCTCGTCGACGGTGGTGATCCAGGCAATCGGCCTTGGCACGACGCAACCCACAAGAAGCCGGTAAGCAGTTTCGGTATCCAGCGCGTCGCCATCCACCAATTGAAACCCGCTTTTGTCCAACAACGGGGTGGGGTGTTTATTCTCATTTGCCATTGATCAATTCTTTCGAAGCACAGGGTTCGCAGCAAGGGGACAGCCGTCATAGCAGCTTTGCGACTTGAGAGGTATAACGAGCCTCCAGGGGACCATCAGGAATAGAGACTCTCGGGGTTGAGATTCAGCACCTGCTTGACCAATGCGTCGCTTGCGGCCCATTCCATGAACATGTCCAGCAACTTCACGGGATCTGGCGTTGGGGTAACCCGCAGATGCGGCCAGTCGCTGCCCCATACCAGGCGCTCGGGATTGGCTTCGACCATCTTCTTCTGGAACACGCGGCCCGCCTCCCAGTCGGGCTCCTGTAACAAGTTGCGGTAGGCGCAAAGCTTGACCCACACGCGACCGGTTTCGAGCAGATCCAGCAGCGCACGAAAACCCGGCTCGTCAGGTCCAGCTTTGACGTCGAAGCCGCCCATGTGATCGATCACCACAGGCATAGGCAACTTGCGAACCTCGTCGGCGATTTCAGGCAGCGCCTTGCAGTCGGTCCAAAGTTCGGCATGCAAGCCTGCATCCATCAGCGCCGGAGTCAGTGCCTGCAGGTCAGCAAAGGAAGCGCTGCCCGCAAAGTTGGTCCCTGCACCACTGCGATAACTGAAACGCGCACCGCGCACGCCGCGATCGCGCAGCCCCTTCAGTGGAAGAGGGCTGTCAGGCCGCACCACCACCACGCCCCGAAGCGTTGGCTGCGCCGCCAGGGCATGAAGCAACAGGGAGTGGTCGTCGCCGTAGGCGCTGGGGTGGACCAATACACCGCTGCGCAATCCCAAGCGGCGCAGAACCGCCATGTACTGCTGCTCAAGCGCCTCCGGAGGTGTGTAACTTCGATCCGCTGCCAGCGGGAAGCGCTCATAGGGGCCAAAAAGGTGAGCGTGGCAATCCCACCCACCGCCGCCAAGCTCTTGCGTGGTCATGACAGCTCTCCTTGCTGCGGCAACGGGAAAGCAGGCTCCACGCCTTCGGGCAAGGGAATTTCGTGGCAGTTAAGCGTCATCGCCACCAGGGTGTAGTAGCCCACGAGCGCCGTGAGTTCGACCACTGCACGCACTCCAAACCTATCCACCACCGCCTGGTAGGTGGCGTCGGAAACGGATTTATGGCGATTCAATTCGGTAGCGTATTTCCAGATGACGGCGTCGTCTTGCGACATGCCCGGAGGTTCTTGCTGGGCCAGCAGCGCTTCCAGAATGGGCGCTTCAATACCCGCCTTCTCGGACTCAATGCGGTGCGCATACCACTCGAATGGTGAGTTGCATGCCCTGCCCGTGATCATGATGGCGAGTTCGGACAAGCGCGGGGGCAACGAAGTCTCGTAGCGGAGGATGGCGCCGATGGCCTGCCACTTCTCCGCCAGTTCCGGGTTGTGCAAGGCCGCGCGCAGCGGCCCCTGAATCTTCCCGCGCGGGCCGGAAATGATCTTGTCGAGCACGGCGCGTTGCGCGCTGCTCATCTCTTCGATGGGAAAAAGCGGAATGCGAGGCATAGCGATTCGATGGTGGAGTGAAAGATCAACGGCCTGTGAACACAGGCGCGCGCTTTTCCGCAAAGGCAGTTTGAGCCTCTTTGGCATCGTCCGTTTTGGCAATCTGGGCGGTCATGTCCTGCTCGTAGCGGTAGCCATCGCGCAGGCTCATGTCCTCGATCACGTTGAGGGTGTGTTTGAACATGCGCGTGGCAACCGGGCTCTTGGAAGCGATGCTCTTGGCGATCGAATACGCTTTGGCCATCAGCTCGTCTGGAGGCACACAGGCTTCCACAATACCAAGGCGGTAGAGCTCAGCCCCATCGATGCGCGTGCCAGTCAGGGCCATGAAACGCAGACGGGAATGGCTGAACAGGCGCATGGCATGGCGGCCGCCGCCGAGCAAGCCGACGTCCACTTCTGGCATGCCGAGCGTGGCCTTCTCCGAAGCCACCAGAATGTCGCTTGAAGCTGCCATGGCCAGGCCGGAACCCAGCGCTGCACCGTTGATGGCCACGATCACGGGTTTGGCGCATTCCCGAATGGCATGAAAGCATTCGCGCGTGCGGCGGGAGTGTGCAGGCAGATCGCCTGGCCCTTTGATGACATCCTTGCGGCCCTTGAGGTCGGCGCCTGCACAAAATACCTTGCCAGCGCCGGTCAGAACCACTGCGCGCACTTCGTCCATCTCGGAGATGCGATCCAGTGCCAGGGTGAGTTCATCATTAAGCACACGCGTCAGCGCGTTGACTGGCGGGGAGTTCAAGGTCAGAGTGGCTACGAAGTCTTCAATCTGGACTTGGAGTTGAGTGAGGTCGTTCATATGGGTGTCTCGGTTTTTGTGAAGTACATGAGCTGCCTGGGGCAAGCAGCCAAAGCTTGGATTGCAGTCTAGGGGGAGCGGCGCAGGCCAGTCATGAACCGTTGAGCAATACTGCTATGCGCGCCTGCGGCATGACTCTCAGGCCTCTTGCAGCGCAAGAACAGGCCGCCCTTGCATCCAGGCAAGAATATTCTCCACCACCCCTGCATAAAAGGCAGCAAAATTCTCCTCGGTGGCGTACCCCAGATGGGGCGTCAGGACGACGTTGTTCATCTTGAGCAGCGGGTGTGAAACCGCAAGCGGCTCTTGCCAGAAGACATCAAGCCCGGCTCCGGCAATCTGCCCCTCCCGCAGAGCGTCGAGTAGCGCAACTTCATCGATCAACCCCGCACGTGCGGTATTGATCAACAAGGCCTCCCGCTTCATCTGTGCCAACCGGGCCTTGGATACAAGGCCGGCAGTCCGTTCGCTCAGGACCAGATGCAAAGAGAGCACGTCTGAACGCTGAAACAACTCATCGCAGCTGACCGCAGTGGCGCCGTGCTCGGTGGCACGCGCTGCCGTAAGGTTGGGACTCCATGCGATGACGTTCATGCCCAAAGCACGGCCTAATTGAGCCATCTGAGCACCGATGTTTCCCAGGCCAGCGAGTCCCAGCACACGCCCTGCCAGGCTGGTGGCCAAGAGAGGTTGAAAGCGCCCCTCTAACAGGGCCTGATGCGACGGAATCACTTGCTTGGCGAGGGCGAGGGTCAATGCCAAAGCCATTTCAGACGTACTGGTACGGCCATTGCGCGCGCCACGCGCTCCGCTGACCACAACGCCTTGGCGCTTGCAAGCTTGCACGTCGATAGAGGCATTGCGCAGTCCTGTGCTTGCCAACAATCGCAACTTGGGCAGGCGTTCGATGACCCTTGCGGGGAACACCGTGCGTTCGCGCATGGCCACGACGACCTGAAAGGGCTCCAGACGTCGTACCAACTCATCCTCATCCACTGCCGGAGTGGAGAATGCGTGCACTCGCACCCCCTCCGGCAAAGCGCGCCAGACGGGAAGCCCTGTCACCCGCTGCTGGTAATCGTCCAGAATGGCAACGTTCAGTTGCCCGGCAGTAGCGTCAGTCAAGCTTGATCCCGGCTTTCTTCACCAGGGCCCCCCAACGGGCAGATTCGGATTGCATCAGTTTGCGATACTCCTCTGGGGTGGTGCTGATGGCCACGGCGCCCAAGCCCGCCAGCCGAGTCTTGACGTCAGGCGTGGCCAACGTGGTCACCAGTGCCTGGCGCATCTTCTCGAAGATGGGTGCCGGCAGCCCCTTGGGGGCGATGATGCCGTAGTTCGATTCCGCCACCACTTCCGGCAGTCCCAACTCCCCGGTGCTGGGCACGTCGGGAAGCAACTCAGAGCGGCGTGCACTGGACACGGCCAGAATCTTCACACCACGAGCCGTGAAAGCACGCACTGCAGGGAGATCCGCTGCCAGTACCTGAACCTCTCCACCCAGCAAACCAGTCACAGCCGGGGCTGCGCCCTTGTAAGCGATGTGCATCATATTGATGCCCGCTTCCTGCGCGAAAAGAGCGGCTCCAAGGTGCGGGGTGGTGGCGTTACCTGCTGAACCATAGTTGAGTTTGCCGGGCTCTTTTTTGCCCAAAGCAATCAATTCCTTAAGGTTGCTCACAGGCACTTGCGGACCCACCGTGATGACTTGAGGCACGCGAGCGACGAGAGACACGTAGTTGATCTCGTTGATGTCATACGGCATCTTCTGCAAGTGCGGTAACACCGTGATGCCACCAGGCACGCCAAAGCCGAAGGTGTAACCATCTGGGTCTGCCTTGATGGCGGCATCCATCCCGATGATGCCACTGGCCCCGGAACGGTTGTCTACCAAAATGTTCTGCCCCAGAACCTCGCCCAAACGCTGCTGGATGGCACGCGCAATTTGATCGACAGGTCCCCCCGGTGGGTAAGGTACGACGAGCCGAATGGGTTTGGCGGGCCAGTTGGACTGCGCCATCGTGGGCACGGCGGTGCCAGCCAACACGGCTGCGGCGATGACAAGCAAGGAACGTTTTTTCATTTGAAGTCTCCGGTTTGGCGCAAAAAAATGGTGATGGATCTACTCGTCCTGCAGCAGCAGGATGAACTGTGCGACGACAGCGGGACGCTGCTGGCCTTCAATTTCGAATTCGCACAGCGTCGTGATGCGTGTGCCAGCTCCGGTTCGCTCTGCCGCCTGCAGGCTCTGGTGCAGGCGAACGCGCGAGCCCACAGGAACGGAAGCCGTGTAGCGCACACGGTCAGAGCCGTAGTTGAGGCCCTTGCCACGCCGTTCGACGCGGAATATTTGGCGTTGCAAACGAGGCACCAACGCGAGGATGAAGAGGCCATGCGCAATGGTTTTTCCTTCCGGCATTTCACGCGCCGCACGCTCGGTATCCACATGGATCCAGAAGTCGTCGCCCGTCACTTCGGCAAAGCCGTCAATATGGCGTTGCTCAACGGTAAACCAGTCACTGGTGCCGAGTTTCTGACCAATATGGTCCAAAAACTCTGAAGGCGTTTGCAAAATCAGCATGTCTCACCTCTTAAGCAGGAAGTTCCAGCACGGTCTTGGCCAGAATGTTGCGTTGAATCTCATTGCTGCCGGCAAAGATCTTGGCGTTCATGGCATTGAACAGCGGAGCCACCACATGCAGATCAATTTCATCTGTCCGGCAATGGTCGCGGAAAGCCCCGTAATCCTGCGCAGACTCGATCAGCAATAGAGCAAGCCGTTCATAGGTTTCGGTGGACCAGATCTTCAGCATGGAAATGGTCGGTGGAATGGGCTCTCCCCGCTTGGCGATCTCTGCAAAGCCTGCATAGGCAGCCCCCAAGTCCGCCGTGTCCAGCTGCAACTCTGCCAGGCGGGCTGCAAACGCGGCGTCCTCAAGCAAGCCACGTTGCCGAGCCAGCATTTCCACTTGATGGAGCGTGTGCTGCGAATGTTTAGGACTTCCGGTGAACAGACGCTCGAACCCGAGCAAGGCCTTGGCCACAGTCCACCCCTGATTGAGTTCGCCCACCAGATTCTCACGGGGCACCCGTACATCGTCAAAGAAGACTTCGCAGAACTCCTGTTCACCCGCCAGGTTGCGAATGGGCCGAACGGTGATGCCCGGCGATTTGAGATCGACCAGCAAAAAGCTGATGCCCGCCTGCTTCTTGACCGTTTTGTCTGTGCGCACCAGCATGAACATGTGGGTACCGTCACTGCCCCAAGTGGTCCAGGTCTTCTGGCCATTGACCACAAAATGGTCTCCATCGAGTACCGCTTCGGTTCGAACGGCAGCCAGGTCAGAGCCCGCATTGGGCTCTGAGTAACCTTGTGTCCAGACATGTTCGCCGGCCAGCACCTTGGGCAGGAAGCGCTGGCGCTGCTCCTCGGTTCCGAAACGCATCAGGATGGGTCCAATCATCACCAGACCCTGATCCGGTGAGCGCGCCACACCCCATGCCTCGGTTTCTTCGATGTAGGCGATCAGCTTGTCCGCCGGCAGACCAAGGCCACCGTACTGTTTGGGCCAGGCCGGAGCCAGCCAACCGAGGCGGGAAAGTGTCATATACCAATCGCGGCTTTCAGCCCAGGTCTGCCGGTAAGGCATGTGCCTGCGGGCCTCTGGATAGTGCGTCGCGAAGAGCGATCGGACCAATGCACGGAACTCAGGTTCTGGCATGGCTTGCCAGTCCTGATCTGGTGAGAAGTCAGGCGTCGAGTCGGACAACGTCACAGGTGAACGGGTGGCCGTGGTCACGGCCAATTTCTGCCACCGGCTGCGGTGCGCAGCGGCGTTGCCCCAGCGACTGGCCAGTGCCATGGCTCTTTTGAAATAAAGGCCGACGTCGTATTCGTTGGTCGTTCCGATGGCCCCGTGCATCTGAATGGCCATGCGCGTCACTTCGGTGGCCGCATAAGCGCTGCGCGCCTTGATGCGACTGGCCGTGGCCGCAAGATTAGCTTGTGTGAGAGCCGCCACGCCTTCGCGCAGGCAAGCGGTAGCCAGTTCAACCTGAATCAGGCCATCCACTAAACGATGCTGCAATATTTGGAAACTGCCGATGGGCTTTCCAAACTGCACGCGGGTAGTGAGGTAATCGCGCGTGAGCTCAAGCGTGCGCCTGGCAATTCCCAGCAGTTCTGCGCTTTGGGCGATGCGCGCTATTTCATTGGCGTGGCCGAGCGCTGCCAGTGCGGCATCGTCCCTGGCAATCAACTGCCCCTGGGCTTGGTCAAAATGGAGCGTGGCAATGGCACTTCCGTCGACACCGCATTCATTTTCAATCCGCAAACCGGGCGCGTCAGCGACTATCCAGCACAAAAGGAAAGACGAATCGGCACCGGCGGAAACCAGCCACCCGTCCGCTCCAATTCCGGGACGCACAAAAAGCTTGCGCCCCGTGAGGGTCACCTGATCTCCCTGCACACTGGCTGTCACGCGGAAATCAGCCGGCTCAAGTGGCCCCGCTGTTTCTTGCCAGGCCACGCCCGCAACAAGACTACCCGACTGAATATCGGCAAGCAAGCGGTCACGCAAGCCGCCCGCCGCCAGGCGAGCCAACAGGGCAATGGGATGGACACCTGCATCCACCAGGGGCTCGGGCAGGAGATGCCGGCCTGCTTCCTCGGCAATGGCGACCAGTTCTGAAACGCCAAGCCCAAGACCGCCATCGGCTTCTGGCACCAGTATGGACAGCCAACCCAGTTCGGCGATCTCGCTCCAGCTCGCACGGTCAAACCCACCTCCCGCGGCCTCGAGCTCACGTACGCGTTGGCGCTGATCCGTGGCACCGAGAAAGCCCGCTGCGCTGTCGCGAAACATCGCAATAGATTCGTTTTCCACCATCTTCATCGTCCTTAGCCGTTTGATTCGCACCTGCGGCCAGCGTCATCAAAAAATTAAAAGGCTGCACAGAGCCAGCCAGACGGGTCAAACCCTGCTCAGGTTCGTCCGCACTCGCGAGGCGTCAACTCGCTCCCAGACGCGAGTCCTCTGAGCACCTCAAGCACAGTCGATCGAGTTAGATAACTTTGGCGTTACGCAGTTGCGAGAGGCGTTCATCGTCGAAGCCAAGCCGCTCTCTCAGCACTTCTTCCGTATGCTCACCAAGCAACGGTGGCGCGCGGTCATACTGCACCGGCGTGGCAGAAAACTTGACCGGGTTGGCCACTTGCGGGACGCTTCCTGCCGATGTATGAGGCAGATCGAAACGCATCTGACGATGCACGATCTGTGGGTCTGCAAAAACTTCTTCGAAGCCGTTGATGGGGCCAGCGGGTACACCTGCTGCTTCCAGGGTTTCGTTCCAGTCTTGCACACCTCGGGTGAGAAAGACCTCGGAGATCATCGGAATCAAGGCCTGTCGGTTCTTGGCCCGCAGCGGATTGGTGACAAAGCGCTCGTCGGTTGCCCATTCCGGGTGCCCCAACTCACAGCACAGCGCCGCGAACTGGGTGTCGTTGCCCACTGCAATCACGATCTGACCGTCCGCACAGTCGAAGGATTGCCAAGGACAGGTAATGGGCGAGACGTTGCCCAGGCGCGGTGGCTGTTGACCAGAGACAAGGTACATCATGCCTACATGCGAAATGGCAGCCACCTGAGAATCAAGTAACGCCAGATCGATGTACTGACCTTCACCCGACACCATGTCTCTATGGCGCAGTGCAGCCAGAATGGCGCTCACCGCGTAGAAACCCGCGGTAATGTCTCCTACCGAGTAGCCGACGCGAAGCGGGCCTCCCCCTGGCTCGTGGTCAGCATGACCAGTGATGCTCATGAGCCCGCTCATGGACTGGAACAGGGGGTCATACCCCGGCAGATGGCTGTAGGGGCCCGATTGACCAAAACCGCTGATCGAGCAATAGACCAGGCGCGGGTTGACCTCTTTGAGTGACGCGTAGTCCAAGCCGTAGCGAACCAGATCGCCTGCCTTGAAGTTCTCGATGACGATGTCGCTGTCCTTGGCCAGTTCCCTCACCAGAGCTTGTCCTGCGGGCTGAGAGATATCCACTGTGACCGAGCGCTTACCGCGGTTCATCGAGATGAAAGAGGATGTCTCCCGCGTTTCGTTGCCTTCGGCGTCACGTACACGCAAGCCTTGGTGTCGCACGTCATCGCCCCGACCAGGGCGTTCGACCTTGATCACATCGGCACCAAAGTCGGCCAGCATCTGCGCTGCCCACGGGCCGGAAAACACGCGACTGAGATCCAGTACGCGCACGCCGTTCAAGCTACTCATGGAATGTCTGCTCCTCTTGGTTTCCCCCTAATTTAGGGAAGTCCGGCTCTTACCGCCAGCCCACAAGGGCGCAAAGCTGCTATGCAATCTGTTCGCTGCTGCCTTCTGCAAAACGGAGAATCGCCTCTCGGTCCTGATCCAGTTCCGGCACCCGACCCAGCCGGTCTGGGTAGGCGTGACCAGACATCAAGATAGGCGTCACCGGTGCCCGCTGGCCACCGCCGCCGTCGATCTCCGGCAGTACGCCTCTGCTGCTCACCTGAGGATCCGCCATCATGGTGGCAACGTCGTTCAAGGGACCTGCCGGCACGCCCGCTTCTTCCAACCGGACAAGCCAATGGGCGACGGGAGCAGAGGCCAACGCAACCTCGATAGAGATTTTCAGTTCCGCGTGGTTGACGACGCGAAGCCCCCGTTGTGCAAAACGCGGATCGTTCGGAAGGCTGGGGAGTTGAAGCACCGCAGCCAGCCGGGCAAACAGGTGGTCTGACCCGGCAGCGATGACCAAGTGCCCGTCCGCAGCGCGAAAGGCATCGAATGGTGCCGCCCCCGGATGCCGAGCGCCCAAAGGTTTGGGCGATTGACCGGTACACCATAGTTGCGGGATGGCTCCCTCCAGCATGGCAATTTGCGCCTCAAACATGGACACATCCACGTGCCCACCGAGCCCAGTGCGCGAGCGCCGCAGCAGAGCCGCCTGTATTCCATTGCACGCGAACAGCGCGGCCCCAAGATCACCTATGGAAGAACCGGCTCGCGTAGGATCTCCGTCGGGGTGACCAGTGATGCTCATCATGCCGCTCATGGCCTGCACGACCACGTCATAGGCCGCACGGTCTCGGTAAGGCCCTGTTTGCCCGAAGCCCGAAATGGAAGCCAACACCAAGCCAGGGTGCTGCGAGCGAATCTTTTCCCAGCCGTATCCCAGCCGATCCAGAACACCAGGACGATAGTTCTCTACCAGGACGTCGGCCCGCGCCAGCAATCGCTCGAAAATGACGCGGTCTTCCTTGGCCTTCAGGTCGAGCGCTATGGATTGCTTGCCACGGTTGATGGCGGCAAAGTAGGCAGAGGTTCCGTCCGATGCCATGGGCAGGAAATGACGAGCCTCGTCGCCGGATCCGGGCTGCTCCACCTTGATCACCCGGGCGCCCAGATCGCAAAGCATCATGGTGCAATACGGGCCAGACAGGACTCTGCTCAAGTCCAGTACGACAAAACCATCCAGCGGACCAGTCGCCTGATTTGAGTGCGTCACGTGAAGCGGCCACCGACGAAGTGGCAGAGATGGAGGGCCGGGTGATTGTCTGTGAAGAGTCAAATCAACCGCAAGGCGCCGAGCCAAATAACAGCCTTGCGCGCATGCGCATGCCTGAATGGGCTGCGGCAAGATAAAGTCCGCGCTAAACAGGAGACTTGATCCAATGATACATAAACTCAGCCGCCGCACACTCGTCACCGCTCTTGCCGCAGCGGCCGCCCTCCCCCTCCCGGCGCTGGCCGCATTTCCGGACAAGCCGATTCGCATGGTGGTTCCGTTCCCGGCGGGCGGTGCCGCCGACGTTATGGCACGCGGCCTCGCCTTGCATATGGGCGAGCAATTGGGCCAGCAGATTGTCATCGACAACCGGGGCGGCGCCGGTGGAACCATGGGAGCGGAGATGGTTGCACGTGCCCCTGCTGACGGATATACGGTATTTTTCGCGACGATGGGAACGCATGCGATCAACGCATCGCTCTATCAAAAGCTGCGCTACGACCCCGTCAAGGACTTTGCACCTGTCGCGCTGACTCATATCACGCCTCGCGTGCTGGTGGTTGGCCCATCGGTAAAAGCACGCAACGTGGCCGATCTGATCGCGCTGGCCAAATCAAAGCCTGGCACCATCACCTACGGTTCTGCTGGCAACGGAAGCTCCAGCCACCTCTCCGGGGCGCTCTTTGCGAGCATGGCGGGCGTGGATATGCAGCACGTTCCTTACAAGGGAAGTTCGCCACTACTGACAGACCTGTTGGCAGGCCGCATTGATGCGACATTCGATTCCTACACGGTGTACGAAGAATTCATCAAGACCGGGCGGGTGCACGCGCTTGGAGTGACCTCCGGCAAGCGGATGGGCGCTTTGCCACAGGTCCCCACCCTGGACGAGGCGGGTCTCAAAGGCTACGAAGTCTCCAACTGGCTGGGCGTGCTGGCTCCGGCTGGCACACCGCGCGATGTGGTGATGCGGCTGAACGGGGCCATCGTCAAGGCCATGAGCGACGCAGGCTTGAAAAAGCAGCTCACCGGCCTGGGCATTGAACCGACCGCTTCCACCCCCGAAGAATTCAGCGCCTTGATCCGCAGCGAGATCCCAAAATGGGAACGCATTGTGAAGAACTCCGGAGCCCGCGTCGAGTAATTCGGTCAACACACCGCCGCGATCTGCAAGCTACTAAAGATCGCTGGCGGTCAACTGCCACGCGGCGGAACTTGTCTTCTCATTCGGCAACTGAGCAGCTATTGGGGTAATCCCGAACAGTCCCTGCTCACTAGTCCCTTAGGCATAGCCAGGGCTATCGCCACAGGGGTCATGGGACTGGATAATCCCCCACATGCAAAAGCCAAAAGCGTCCGACTTCGCCCTGGATATAACTGCTGATCTTCAAAAATGGAGAGCCTTCGTTGCCATTGGTGAACTTGGCAGCCTGACGCGCGCGGCGCTTTTTCTTGACAGCAGCCAATCATTCCTGAGTCGGCAAGTCAACGGACTGGAGCGCGAATGTGGAACGCGCCTGTTCAATCGCACAGGCCGAGGCGTGGAATTGTCCGAGGCGGGGCAGCGTCTGTTCCCTCAGGTGAAAGAACTGTTGGAGCGCGCGCAATCGCTGGAGCATGACATACGTGCCGACCTCCATGAGCCAGTAGGCACCGTGACGGTGGCGACGCTTCCGTCCATCGGCACGATTTTGATTGGCAAACTCTTTGCAGATGTGCGGTCCAAACACCCCGGTGTCAACCTGAAGATCCTGGAGGGTTCGAGTGGCCAGGTGGAAGAGTGGCTGACCGATGCCCGGACGGATCTCGCGATCCTCTACCGCTATGGGCCTACGCTGCCTGAACACGAAGAGTCTCTGGCGACCGTGGACAGCTATCTGATCGGTGCCAAAGGCAACCGGCTGACTGCCCAGCCCACGGTCAACTTCACCAGCCTGGACGGCTTGCCCTTTATCCTGCCTGCTGCTCCGAACGGACTGCGGACCGCCCTGGACGCGGGCGCACGACGGCACCGGATTGTGATTACCCCCGCCATTGAGGCCGATTCGCTTCCACTGCAACGCCAGCTGACCAGGGATGAGGGCCTCTACACGGTGCTGCCGATTCACGCGGTGTGGAACGAGGTCCAGGAAGGAAAACTTCAAGCCGCCCGGATTGTGGAGCCCTCGTTTTCCCGTGTGGTTTCTCTGGCCTACTCCAAATCCAAGGGGCCAACTCGGGCTGTAACGGCTGTAGCCAACAGGCTGATTGATATCGTGGGCGAAATTGGTAGCCAGGGTATTTGGCTGGCCAACTGAAGAGCCGGCCGAGGCAGCTTGCCTACCCAAGTGTGACCGATGGTGGACTGGCGAGGACTGTGGTGGCCTATGGTGTACTGACACATACGCATAGGGCCAAGCAAGCTCAGTGCACGATGTTCAAAGCGACAAGAAAGCGCGAGACCATGTTGTAGGCGGCCACGGTCGCGACCATCTCCACCACGCCACGCGCATCGAAACGCGCGCGCAATTTTTGCATCAAGGCTTCAGGGACTTCGATGTCTCGCGTCATGGCATCTGCGAGGTCAAGGGAAAGTTGCTCATCGGAAGTGAACAGATCGCGTTGGTCCGGCCAGCTTCTGACCGCCTCGATCTTTTCCTCCGAAACCCCTGCACTGCGCGCGTGGGGTGCATGGGCCTCGAACTCGAAGGATGCCCGGTTGATGACGGCCACGCGCAAGATGACCAGCTCACGCAGGTCAGCTGGGAGGGAGGTTCGATTTCGAACCGCCGTCAACATCTTTTCCCAACCTGAAGCGATGGACGGGCTGTTGAGCAAGGCCTGGTAGAGAACTGCAATCTCTCCGCCGCGCTCGGCGCGGATGGTGTTCTCCAGTTCCGCCAACTCCGGGCGGGTGCCCGGTTCGACCAAAGGCACATGAGTCGATGAAGCCATGATGTTTCCTTGCTAGATTTCGCGCGCCAAGACCAGGCGCCCCTGGACTTTTCCAGTGCGCAGCCGATCAAGCGCTTCATTGACCGCAGCAAACTCGAGAGACTCCACCGGCAGGGGAGCGATCTTGTTGGTGCGAACCAGCTCGATCAGCTGCTTGAGCTCGACAAGATTTCCCACATAGGAGCCTCGCACCGTGATGGCGCGCTGCACAAGAGGAGGAAGAGGCAGTGTGATGTCCCCGCCAAACAGACCCACTGCGATATAGATACCGCCTTTGCGCAGCGCCGCAATTGCAAACTCCGCGGTCGTCTTGGCGCCCACGAAATCGATCGCTCCGGCCAGGCCGCCCGCTTCGGCAAGAGCGCCTGTGGCACCCGCTTCTCGCGGATCCACCACGAATGACGCGCCGTGTTTCAATGCCAGTTCGCGCTTGGCGGCATCAATCTCAGCCACCGCAATCTTTTTATAGCCCAGCCCCTGAGCCACCTGCAGGCCGCTCATGCCCACACCGCCGAAGCCCATGATCAACAAGAGGTCGTTTTCCTTGTCAATATCGAGCTTGCGCAGCGCACTGTAGGCAGTCAGGCCAGAGCAGGCGTAGGTGGCCGCAATGGATGGGTCCACGCCAGTCACATCTATAAGGTACCTGGGATGCGGCACCACGCAATGGGTGGCGTAACCGCCAGAACGGAATACACCGAGCGAGCCTGGCTTCGCGCACAGGTTCTCCTGGCCACGCTTGCAGACGTCGCATTCGCCGCAGCCGATCCACGGAAACACAAGAAATGTCTTGCCGATTTCCGAATCGGCAATAGGCGCATCCGGCCCTTTGGCGGCCAGGCGGCCCAGGACCTCATGGCCCATCACAAGTGGCGGCTTGATGCCTCGATCTGCCAGGTTAAGGCGCTTTCCACCGCCGATATCGTAGTAACCATCCTGCAAATGGAGGTCGGTATGGCAAACACCGCACCGACTCACTTCAACAACTACTTCCGTCCCTGTCGGCTGCGGGTCTGCGCGCTCAACCTCGACCAGTGGCTGGGTAAACGAATTCACAGCATATGCTCGCATGCTTAGTCCTTTGATTCAATCCGAGTTGCACCCGATCTCCGCCTCCTCGGCGACGATCACGTTCCGCCAAAGAAGACGGCTACTGCCTGGCGCAACAGTAGATCGGGTGTTACCGCATCCATCCAGCGAGATGCCGCGAGCCTTCAGCGCACATCCAGGAGTCCTCTAATAGGAAAGCTCTGTTATGGACGACGCCTGTGCGAGCGCACCCGAACTAACCTACCGGCCAGTCAGTAAGCTTATTATCGCCGTGAGCAATCCTTACGACGGCCATGCAACTACGTCCCTCTCTGACATATCGGCATCGTCAACCAGTTTTTCCATTGCTTCTCGGGCCATGTGCTGCTGCCGACGAAGCACCAGACATCGAAGGCTCAGCGGCCAGGCCATGCTCAAGAATGCCAATGACTTCATCAGCGTACGCGTTGTAGCTGATGGGCCCGCCCGGCCGGAGCCAGGTGAATGTCCAGTTGATCATGCCGAACAAGGTCATGGTGATGGCCGTCTGGTTGTGTGCGTTCAGGCGCGTTGGATACGCACGGCGCAAAAACCGCCCCACTGCGGCCACGACATCGCGCTGGCGATTGAGAATGATCTCGCGCTGCTCCATGGCCAGAAACTGCGTGCTGCCCAAAAGCGCCGCGTGCCGTGTCGCCGAAGTCTCATACTCCCGCAGAAAGGCGCGCACCAGTTCGTGCAGTGCGGCGCGCTCGTCCATGGCCTGACGTTCTGCCCGTGCCTCGGCTTGCCCAATGATGAGCAACAGCTTTTGTGTATAGCGGTCAAGCAGGTCAAAGAGGATGGATTCCTTGCTGCCGTAATAGTGATAGAGCCGCGCCTTCGACGTGCCACAGGCCGCAGCGATGTCGTTCATGCTGGTGGCAGGGTAGCTCTGGCGAGCGAAGCAGGCCGCCGCGACGTCCAGAATTTCGTCGCGGCGTTTGTCATGGGAAGCTGAAATGGGGCGTGCCATGAGGCGATTATCCCGCGGTGGAGGGTGTCAGGGCCGCTACGGCGGCTATCCGAGCCCGCCTGATGGCTTCGCCGACCTGTTCGCCTACCGCACCACGCGCTTGTGCAGCTTGTGCCACCTCGTCAGTGGCGACGGATTGCGCAGCAGCCAGGGCCACCGAGAGGCGATCACGCTGAGGATAGTCAGATTCCTGCAAGCCCCCACGCCCCCGGGCATCACATTCGCAGGCAAGCAGGATGTCTTGCATACGTGCGGGCTTGCGAAACGCGTCGCAACGTTCGAGTAGCCGTACAACGGCAGCTGCGTTGAGTTCACCGCTGCGGTGGACGTTTCCGTGCTCTCGCGCCACGACGTCGGCCAGTGCATGGCATTCGGTTGGCACGCGCAGGCGCTGGGACAGAGCGCGGAGCAACTTGGCGCTGCGTTGTTCATGGCCGATATGGCGTGGCAACACGTCTGCAGGAGTAGTGCCTTTTCCGAGGTCGTGGGCCAGACAGGCATAGCGTACCGGCAGGGACGCCTGCAGACGTGCGGCCATTTGAAGGACCAGCATCAGATGCACGCCGGTATCCACCTCTGGATGGTATTCAGCACGCTGGGGTACGCCCCACAGGCGGTCGACTTCGGGCAAGATGACGCGCAACGCTCCGCACTCGCGCAGCACTTCGAACATGCGCTCTGGGTGGCTTTCCATCAAACCCCGCGAAAGCTCCTGCCAGACGCGTTCGGGCACCAGATGGTCAGCTTCTCCGCCTTGCACCATGTCCTGCATCAAGGCCATGGTCTCTGGTGCAATTGAAAAGTCGTGAAACCGTGCTGCAAACCGGGCTACGCGAAGGATGCGTACCGGATCTTCGCCAAAAGCCTCGGTCACGTGACGAAGCACTTTGGCGTTCAGGTCCTGCTGGCCACCAAAGGGATCGACCAGTTGTGTTGGTGCATCTTCCCGGGCAGCCATGGCGTTGATGGTGAGATCGCGCCTGGCCAGATCTTCTTCCAGGGTCACGCCGGCGTCCGCCAGGACCGTGAAGCCTTTATAACCTCGACCACTCTTGCGCTCCGTGCGCGCCAAGGCGTATTCCTCGTGTGTGTGCGGATGCAGGAACACGGGAAAGTCCTTGCCCACCGGCTTGAAGCCGTGAGCGCCCATCTGCTCCGGCGTAGCACCCACCACCACCCAGTCACGATCTTGCACCGGCAATCCGAGCAAGCGGTCTCGCACTGCGCCGCCAACCATATAGATTTTCATGGGCCCGATATTAATGACGTTCGCGGACGGGCGTAAATCCAGGCTTTCTCGCGCTTATTCTGGGTCGCAAGCTGTGCATGCAAGGTCAGTCAGCACTTTTAAGCCGCTCCAGTCGGCCAGGAGTGCTATTGTTGCGCCATGAATCGCACACTGACGGAAAGCGCACGCCAGACCTCTGTTCTGGATGAGGTAGACGTGTTGGTACTGGGCGGTGGCCCTGCCGGACTTGCGGCGGCGGCCTCTGCCGCCCAATCAGGAGCGCGTACGCTGCTGGTGGAGCGCTATGGCTTTCTAGGGGGTATGGGCACCGCGGCAGGCGTGACCAATTTCTGTGGCCTGCACGCCAACGTGCACGGCACAATCCGCCAGGTGGTCCACGGTGTGGCCGATGATTTGCTTTCCCGCATTGACGCTCTGGGAGGCCTCAACGCGCCCCATTTTCTTTTTGACGGCCGCATTGCTGCGCAAGCGTACGACACCGCCGCGTTCAAGATTGCAGCAGACGAGTTACTGGCTGCCAGCGGCGCCCAAGTGCTCCTGCATGCCTGGGTGGCAGGTGTCGCCATGCGCGATGCTGCAAATCTCGACGCTGTCTTCATAGAGACCAAATCCGGACGCTTTGCAGTGCGGGCGCGCTGCTTCATTGACTGCACCGGCGATGGGGACGTTGCGGCTCTCGCGGGCGCCTCATTCGAAAAGGGCGTGGATGGACACAACATGATGTATCCCTCGACCATGATGCGAGTGGGCGGAGTGGATCCGGTCAAAGCCGGCCCGGCCTGGGCCAGCGTGGCTTCGCTGATGGAGCAAGCCTGCGCCCGCGGCGAGCGTTTCGCGCGTAAATCACCCATCCTGAGGCCGCAGAAGAACCCAACGGAATGGCGCGCCAACGTCTCGCAGCTTGCGCGTCCGGACGGCGGGCCAGTGGACGGAACAGACGCGCTGCAACTTTCAGCAGCGGAGGCCGAAGGCAGACGCCAGGCCGCGCACTTCCTGCGTTTTCTGCGCCGCGACGTGCCGGGCTTTGAATCGGCTTACCTCATGGACATTCCCCCCCAGATTGGCGTGCGAGAAACACGGCGCGTCATCGGCGACTACCAACTCAGCGAGCAAGACGTGCTGTCTTGTGCCAGCTTTGACGACACGATCGGAGTCAACGGGTGGATGGTAGAGGAGCATGTGGCTGGTAATGTGAGTTTCCGCTGGCCTGAAGGCACCGCTACGCCAGAAGGTCGCGCAGCCAACCGCGGCTTCAACCAGCTGCCATGGCGAATGCTGCTGCCGCAAGGGATGGATAACCTGCTGGTGGCAGGACGCTGCGCTTCCATGACCCACGGAGGTCAGTCGGCAGCTCGCGTCTCAGGGGGGTGCTTCGTCATGGGGCAAGCTGCTGGCACTGGGGCAGCGATGGCTTTGTCTCGTAGCGTGGCGCCGCGGAGCATTGAGGTTGCTGGCCTACAGAATCAACTCCTCATATCCGGCGCCTTCCTGGGCAAAGACGGCGAAAATCTTCCAAACACAATTCAGTGAGAGCCTATGCATCGCAGACAGTTCATGAGCCTGGCCGCCGCGGCCACAGCGATCTCCACGCCAATGCCCACGCTCGCGCAAGGCGAAGCCTGGCCTAACAAGCCGGTCCGTATTCTGGTGGGGTTTCCTGGCGGATCCACGCCCGATATGTCTGCACGGGCCATCGCAGAACCACTGTCACATGCGCTGGGCCAACCTGTGATTGTGGACAACAAGCCTGGCGCCAGCGGAAATATTGCTGCGGACACTGTGGCCAAAGCCACTGATGATCACACGCTTGGCGTGGTGATCAACGGAAATCTGACTTCCTCCAAAACGCTCTACCCTAAGCTCGCCTACGATCCTGCACGCGACTTCAGCTACCTCAGCCTGCTGACTACAGCGCCGCTCATCCTCGTGGCTCCGGTCAATTTTCCTAGCGGGGTGGCCTTCTTCGAGGAGGCCAGAAGGCAAGGGGACAAGTGGAACTATGGTTCAGTGGGCGCGGGCTCAGTGGGCCATTTGGGCATGGAACTGCTGAAAGCTCGCGTCCCAGGATTGAAGGCCATCCACGTACCCTACAACGGAAACCCGGCTGTCGTGGGCGCCTTGATCGGAGGCCAGGTGCAAATGGCCTTGATACCTCCTGGTGTCGCCATGCCACAGATCAAGGGCGGGAAACTACAGGCCATTGGCCTGACTACCAGCGGACGCAGTGCACTCGTGCCCGAACTGCCGTCACTGGCCCAGGAAGGCGTCAAGGATTTCAATCTGGAGGTGTGGACAGCGCTCATAGGCCCTGCCAACTTGAGCGCTGCAGCCCGACAGCGTGTTGCATCGGCACTTGCCACCGTCATGAAAAGTGCCGAAGTGCGCCAACGCATGTTCCAGCAGGGCTGGCAGGCGGTGGGCACGTCGCCGGAAGGTCTGGCTCAGCGCGTACGCCAGGAAACCACCTTGCTTGATGGAATCATCAAGTCACGCGGCATCAAACTTGATTGACTTCGGTCTTCACCATGAAATCGCTCGGAAAACGCGCTGATGGTCTCCGGTTGGAGCGCATGCGCGCATCCCCGCGCTGGGCTGAAACCGGGTTCCGCAATGTCAGGCCGATCCCGGCGGGATTGCGTGACCCGACGGTCCCCATGCCATCGATCCGCGAGTTCCTCAGCCGCGGAGGTCGCCGTGTGCCTGATGCGCCTTTCCCGGTCCTGGACCCACGCGCGGCCTGGCTGCGCCAACCAGACAGCGGTTTGCGAGCGACCTGGCTAGGGCACTCGACGGTATTGATCGAAATCGACGGTTATCGAGTGCTGACTGATCCAGTCTGGGGTCCCCGTGCTTCCCCTTCCGTCCTGGTTGGCCCCAAGAGGTTTCAGCCGGCACCGGTCACGCTGCGTGACATGCCCGCCGTGGACCTTGTGGTCATATCACACGATCACTACGACCACCTGGACTATCCCACCATCAAGGTGCTGGCCAAGAGCAAGGTGCCTTTCGTGACATCCCTGGGGGTAGGAGCACATCTCCAGGCCTGGGGCATTCAGCCGGAGCGTATCCATGAATTGGATTGGTGGGAGGATTTCAAGTTTCCCGGCACGGGGCTTCAGATCACGGCGGCACCGTCACAGCACTTTTCTGGCCGCGGACTGAAGGATAGAAATGCCACGCTCTGGTCGTCCATGGTCATTCGCGGTCCGCGCCATGCGGTGTTCTTCAGCGGAGATACCGGCCTGACGGGTGAATACGCCACGATTCGCGAGCGCCTGGGTCCGTTCGATCTGGTGATGCTTGAAGTGGGCGCCTTCCACCCCGCCTGGGGTGACATTCACCTGGGGCCAGACAACGCACTGGAGGCGGCCGCGTTGCTCGGCAACGCCCCCTTGCTTCCAGTTCACTGGGGGACGTTCGCATTGGCGATGCATTCGTGGGATCAACCTCCTGAGCGGCTTATCGAACTGGCGCCAAAGTTTGGCACTCGCCTGGTGATGCCGCGCCTGGGCGAAGCCGTGCAGCCAGTGCAGGTGGATTCCGTGACGCCCTGGTGGCGCCGAGATCACCATCAAGAGGCCCCAAAAGAATCAATTCCCGAACCTGACCCGCCTTCTACAACATCACCGCAGGCTCCGTGGCCACTAGATTGACGCGCTTGCGAAAACATCACATGTTTTGCGGAGAACCCCCTATTGCAAGTCTCTGCGCTCCACCGTCCTGACATAGACGGATTACGCGCTATCGCCATTTTGGGCGTACTGGGTTTCCACGCTTTCCCTCAAGCAGTACCTGGTGGGTTTATCGGACTTGATGTTTTTTTTGTGATCTCCGGGTATGTGGTGAGCCTTAGTCTGCTCTCCCGTAACTCGGCGCGCGATGGGATGGGCATCACAGCGTTTTACGCCCGACGGGTGCGGCGCTTGTTCCCGGCTTTGCTCTGCACCTTGATCGTGGTTGCATTAGCGGGGTTTTGGCTTCTACCCACTCCGCAGTTGTCCCAACTGGGCAAACACATTCTGGGCAGCGCGGGTTTTGCACAGAATCTGATACTTTGGCAGGAAGCTGGCTACTTCGATGCCGTTTCACACGAAAAATGGCTGCTTCATCTGTGGTCGCTGGGCATTGAGGAGCAGTTTTACCTGCTGCTGCCTCTGCTGTTCCTGCTGATAAATCGGACCAAAGAAAAACAAGCGCCCGCCGCAGTTCAGGTGTCTTCAGCCGCCGATGGCAACTCAGCCACGCCGCCGTGGGCCAGCCCTACATTCCTCCTGCTTGCAACACTTGCAGCAGCCTCATTTGCTCTCAGCCTTTGGCAAAGCCGGCATGCGCCTAGCGCAGGTTTCTATTGGCCAATGGGGCGTTTCTGGGAGTTTCTTCTGGGGGTCATGCTGGCAGACTGGCATTCGCAAAAGGCTGCAGAGCCCCGCAATGCCCATGTGGCGTCGTCACGCATGTTCCTGGCCGTGACTGCCATGGCCCTGCTCATGTTGGCGTTCTTGCTCATCAATGAACGCGCGTGGAGGGGCTGGCATTTCCCTGGCCCGCTCGCTCTCTTGCCGGTGTTGACCACAGTCACCCTTCTTTGCACTGCGCAAAGCGGGCTCAACCAGCGGTTTCTTGGTCACCCTGTAATGCGCTACGTAGGTCTGATCAGTTACCCGCTCTACCTGTGGCACTGGCCCATCCTGGCCTATCTCAACAGCCTGGACCCGCAACATCTCCAGCCCTGGACACGGGTGCCAGGCTTGGTGTTGGCGCTGGGCTTGGCTGCGCTGACCTACCGTTTTGCCGAGCAACCGATGCGCCGACTGGCCTCTAGCCATCCAAAGCCCGTGATCAGCGGGCTCACCATTGGCATGCTCGCCACAGCGCTGCTGGGCTACTGGCTCTGGCACCACACCCCTACGAGCTGGCCGGACCAGCGCAGCTCAGCCACTTCGCAATGGGTTCTTTGGGATGAGGCGACCCTTTATCGGGACAGCACCTGCTTGAGCCACACCGTGGTCAATCCCCGCAAGCGCGATGATTTCTTTTGCCGGGGCAATCCCGACACCGCATCATGGGCCTTGCTGGGGGACTCCCACGGAAACGCCTTGGCCGCTGGACTCATGAAGTCCATGCCGGGTCAGTGGGTGAATCTAGGCGGCGGTGGTTGCATGCCCTTCAACGGCGTGGACTCAGGTTCAGACGAGATGGGCCTTCAATGTCCGCATGAAATTCCCGAAGCGTTTCTGCGCCATGTGCTGCGAAGCCCACATATCAGGGGGGTATTGATTGACGTACGGGGAGCTTTCTATGTCAACGGCACAGATAAAATCTCCTCAAGCCCGCAAGCGCGCCGATGGCTGCGCGAGGCTCCCCATCTTTCCGGGATTTCTCAAGGCCCACAGGCCGACAACGCTTCAGTCTTTCGCGCGGGCGTTCGCCGTACGCTGACCGAGCTGCGGAGCGCAGGCAAACAGGTGGTCTGGTTGCTTAACACGCCGGAGCTGGGTGCCGACGTGAATGCCTGCCTGAGGCCACGGGTCGGTCAAGGCTGGCTAAGTCGGGCCCCGGCGTGCGCCATCAGTGTGGAATCCCACGATGCACGCAACGCGGTTTACAGGGAGATTATGAAGACGGAGGTTGATCGATGGAATGCGCATCGGCCGACGCATTCAGCGCCAGTCCGTCTGTTGGACCCTGCCGCACTGCTCTGCACACAGGAGCAATGCCCATTGGTTCTCAATGGCCAGCCGCTTTATCGCGATGGTGACCATTTGTCGATTCAAGGTTCGGACCTGATGGCGCAGTGGCTGATACCTCGGTTACCTGTACTTAGAAACCCCTGACCTGCCTTAAGTCTGCGCACGCCATATCGCCTTATCTTGAAAGCCTGTAGGGCTCTTCGAATGCCAGAAAATCCTGCTCGGCCAGGGCTCCGTCGATCCACGCCTTGACGCCAGGCAGGGCGCACACGCGGTCAAGATAAGCTTGAACGGGTGCAGGTACAGGCAGCGCATAGGTTTTGATGCGCATGACGACCGGCGCGAAATAGGCGTCAGCAATGCTAAAACCGCCATAAAGGTAGGGCCCGTCGTGGTTCGACAAGGCTTCATTCCATAGGCTGGATAAACGATGCAGGTCGGCCCCCACGCCTGGCTGGTCGCGCACAACCAGAGCGCCAATATGTGGCAGGCTGGCTTCAATGTTCATCGGGCAGGCGCTACGCAAAGCTGAAAAGCCTGAATGCATTTCAGCGCAGGCGCTGCGTGCGTGGGCCCGCGCCTTGGTGTCTGTCGGCCACAGCTGCTTTTCAGGGAATGCTTCGGCCAGGTATTCAGCGATGGCCAAGGTGTCCCAGATGGCAAGACTGCCATCTACCAGCAACGGCACCTTGCCTGTAGGGCTGAGCGCCGCCAGGGTGCGCTTGAACTGGGAATCTGCTTCGAATGAATCGAAGCGCACCATTTCTTCTTGAAACGCAATACCTGATTGTTTCAGCAGCACCCATGGTCGCATAGACCAGGATGAGTAATTTTTATTGCCGATGTACAGTTTGAGCAAAGGGCACCTCTGTTTTGAATGTTCTTGCGCTATTGCTAGTTTGAAGGGCGGTCCAGCTCTGTGCTCAAGTCCACCGCACCCGTTGGCAAAGGCCCCACCGTACCTAGCCGCGCTTTAAGCGATTGTGGCCTGCCCGTCAGGATGGCAGCGTAATCGACCGTGTTGGAAAGCACCTTTTTCACGTAGTCGCGGGTTTCCGAAAATGGAATGTTCTCAGCCCATATGGCGCCATCAAGGGTGGGATTCAAACCACCGGGTGCCCGCCATACCCGTGGCCGGCCAGGACCCGCGTTGTACGCGGCGGCGGCCATTGGCAACGAACTCTGGAAGTCGTCCAGCGCCAGCTTGAGGTAGCTGGTGCCCAGCAGGATGTTGGTGTCTTGCTGGTAGATCTGATCGGGCGTGAAGCCAGTCATACCGATCTTGCGCGCAGTCCAGCGGGCGGTGGCGGGCATGACCTGCATCAAACCTGACGCACCAACCCCTGAACGCGCCGCAATGATGAAGCGGCTTTCCTGGCGGATCAGACCATATACATAAGCGGGATCGAGGCCAATCGCACGCGATTGATTGACCACCGCATCGCGGAAAGGCATGGGAAAGCGCAGTCCGTAATCAAAGAATGTTCGGGTGCGCTCACTGGTATTGATACAGCGGTCCCACAATTGGTTTTGACATGCAAGATCTGCGGCTGCTTGCAGCTCACGTTCTGGCATACCGCCTGGCGTATGCAGGTTGGTGGTGTAGTTCCATTCACGCACGCCTTCGCTGCGCAGGCCGATTGAAACTGCCAGCAGGGCGCGGCTCAGCCCCGGATGGTTGCGCGCGGCGGCTTTCTCGGCTTGCGTGAGTGCAGGCGGGGGGGCAGGCACGCTGGTGAGGCGGCCAAGCTCCTCCTGAGCAAGTTTTTCATAAAACCCCTGCACACCCGCGATGCTCTCAAGCAATTGGCGAGGCAATTCTCGGTCAGCATCGCTGCGAGCGAGAGCCATCAGGGCCCGGGCACGCCAGTAGACCCAGGTGGTGTCTTCCTGGGTTTGCGGTTCCATGGCTTCAATGGCCGACTTCACGGTTCGCCATTGCCCTTGACGCATCGCCGCACGCGCCTTCCAGCCCAGAGTTTCGTCATTCAAATCTCTGTCGCGCGTGACCTTGGCAAAAATCTGCACCGCGTTGTCCTGCAGCTTGAGTGCGGACTGCCGCCCGATCACGCCCCACACCCAATTGCGCTCTTCTGGAGTGAGCTGAACACTCCATTTGGATTCCATCTGCGTTGTGGCCTGCTCCGGGTCTTGCGTCGCCAGCTTTATAAGCGCCAGCACGATCAGCTCCTGCCCCTTGCGCGTGCCCACTGCTGCGCGTCCTGTGAGGTATTTGATGGCACTGGTCTGGATCTGGGCCACTGTGGCTGCAGCGTCTGGTGCGTCCAGATTGACTGCTGCGCGTGCAAGGCTTGGCCGATTGGCCTCCATCGCCATGCGTGCCTTCTTCCACAGGTCCGAAAAAGGCAGTTGGCCGGACTGGTGCAGCAATCCCGCCGCCAACAGGCAGCCGTCGTCTAGGTCGCGCTGAGCAAACCAATCGCGGCGAACTTCTGCCACGGCCTCTGGTGCCAGAGCACGCCCCTGCGCCAATTCCACGGCCGACGCGTAGCAGCGAGCCTCTCGGTCATCACGCATGCGAAAGCGCGGCCACTCTGCAGCAAAACCGGCCCAATCGCGCCGTTTACCTGCCAGCAGCAGCCAGTCGTTGCGCAAGCGGTCTTCCTGGTAGGTACCGGCATACTGGGCCAGGAATGACTGCACTTCCTGCAAGCTGACCTCTTCCAGCCGCGCCTTCATCTCCCAATAGGCCGCCCAGGGTTCCAGAGCGTGCCCTCGAGCGGCCGGCAAAAGTGCGGCCATGCGGGCCTTATCGCCGCGCCTGGCAGCCTCGCGCATGTCCAGGATGACGCTGTCGCTAACAGCAGAAGATGTCAAAACAGGCGTATTGCCAAGGCTGCCCTGCGCCGCGGCGTGACCCGGCAGCCAGGCTCCGCAAGCCAGAAATACGAAGGAGCCTATGAACGATGTCAGAATCTTTGGAAAACACATCAAGGTCATTATGGACAATTCCCACAGAAAAAAAGCATTGCGCGAGCGTCTGATCGAGCAGCGATTGCATCTGGAAGACCGATTGGCGCGCGCTGACAGCCTGCAAAGTGTCATGCGCATTTGGCTGCTCGACCGTCCAGATACCGTGATTGGCGCCTATTGGCCCATCAAGGGAGAGTTCGACCCACTACCTGCTCTGCACCGCTGGAAAGAAGACGGAGAGTTGCAGGGCGAGGCGCAGCGTCGCAGGATAGGACTACCAGTGATCGACAAGGTTCACAAGACGCTCACATTTCACGTTTGGTACCCCGGCTGCCCTATGGAAGAGGACGCCTACGGAATACCCAAGCCCAAGGATACCGAACTCATCATCCCGACACTGCTCTTTGTGCCATGCGTGGGCTATGCACCCGGTGGGTACAGGCTGGGCTACGGTGGTGGCTTCTATGACCGTACGCTCGCCGCCCTTGAGCCGCGCCCCTTCACGGTAGGACTCGGCTTTACCAATGGATTCATCGACGACTTCGAACCAGAGGCTCATGATCAGCCGCTCGACGCTATCTTGAACGACAACGGGATCGTTTGGCCTCAATGATTGCCTGAGCTGGTAGCGAACGCGAGGGTGAATTCCCTCCTCGCACGCACCCTACGGCGAGTGGCTGACAAACCGTCCGAATCGCAGGCTTGGATCCGGATCTCTTTCAACCTGTACGCCGGGCTCTACTGAGCCGGGGCGTGGGGTTGAAACAGGTCAATCCTGAGGAACCGGTTAGCACTGATTAAAAGACGAGGGGATGGTTCTCAATCCAGGTCGTTCACCAAATCTGGATCCTCAACCTCGCCGCTTGTGATGCGCGTCAGGGCGGCCTGGGCAGACAGCCATTGGGCGAAGGCCTGCACTTCCGGGCGAACACTACTGCGTGAGGCCACCAGGAGCCAGTAGGCCATGGGCGAATGCAAGCGCGCACCTGGCAATACTTCGATCAGATCTCCGTTGGCCAGGTTTTCTGCCACCAGAGGTGGGCGGGCCAGTACCAGGCCCTGCCCTGCCAATGCGGCCTGTACCATTTGATAGGCATAGTTGAAGCTGAGCCAGCGCTTGGGGTGCGCATGAGCCAACTCGTTCGAATCAAGCCATCGCCGCCAGGTGAGCCATTCAAGATGTGGCGTGTAAGCATCACCAGCTTCAATCAGCGTGAATCCCAGGACGTCTTTTGCCTGCCGGATCGGCGGGCTGCTGTTGAGCAGCCACGGACTGGCCATAGGCGTAACGGACTCACCAAACAGACGGCGCGCCGAAGGCGGCATGTTGGCAGCCGGAGCGTAGCGAATGGCGACATCGATATCGGCCATCTCGAGATCGAAAGCTGTATCTGAAGCGTCTATCCGGATGTCAATATCCGGGTTCTCTCGCTGAAACACCTCCAGGCGCGGAATCAGCCACATCGACGCAAATGAGGCAAAAGTTGTCACTGAGACGTGCTTGCGCCCTGCACTCTGGCGAATGTGCCGTACCGCACCATCTATCCGTGGCAATGCCTGGGCCACCGCTTGCAGCAGTTGCATGCCAGCGGCGGTGAGCTCCACCGCGCGGGTATGGCGCAGGAACAGAGCCACACCCACCTCATCTTCGAGGCCCTGAATCTGACGACTGACAGCCGATTGAGTAAGCGCCATCTCCTCGGCAGCCATACGAAAGTTCAAATGCCTGGCCACGGCTTCGAAGGCGCGCAAATGGCCCGCCTGAATGGGGCGACTTCTGAGATGGGTTTGCGAATGAAGCATGGCACTGGCCATTGATGTGATTCTGGAATCAATAGCGTCTCTGAAATTCATTGGACTGTCAATGAGCGTAAGCGCACGATAGCGACTACCAACTCATTCTGAAACCGTCCCCCTGAGGAGCCCGCCATGATCACCGATGCCACCCATCAGCCCGCGCAACAACGTGCGAGCGGCACATGGACATTGCAGCCGGGGCGGGCGATGACTTTGCGGCCACGTCAGATCGGCGAGCTCTTGATCGTCAGTGGCGCCGTGTGGGCCACCTTGAATGGCCCGCACGAAGGACTTGGGAGCGGACCGTTGGGCGATTTGCACTTGCAGCCTGGGCAGCGCCTGCGGCTGGACGCGGGCCGACAAGTGGTGCTTGAACCTATCCTTGTTGGAAAGGTTTGCCCATCCAGCGCGCCGGCCGTCAACTTCAGTTGGGAGTACACCCCCTCTTCCTGGAGAGCTTCCGTTGCCGAGCCGGCAGGTGATCTGACTCGGGCACTTCACGAAGCCCGTGTGGCCTTAGTACGGCTCGTGCGAGGGCTGCTGCTCTGGAGCGGCGAACGTATCGCACCGGCCGCTGCGCCTCATTGACTCAGGCTCACGACGGGGCTTGCCCCGGCGCGCTGCCTGGCTTTGACTGTGAAGTCAGCCTGTCCTCGGGTGACTTCTCTCGTCAATCTCTTGGCCCCCATCTCTCGTCCCCACTTCTTGCCCCATAAGTGCGAGCGCGGCTCTCGCATTCCCCTGGCCGGGCACCTTGAATGATCTGTATCAGGTAAATCCCTCCTCGCCGCACCCAGGAACCATGCGGTTTTTGGGTTAGGCTAAGGGGCGGCCCCCATTCTTTTACGAATGATGGGCTTCTCTCGCTGACGGATACAAGGAGGACGACACAAGATGCCACAACAACTTTCACCCACAGAAATGGCGCTGCGCGATGCTGCGCGCGAGTACCACCGGTCTCCCACACGAGGCAAGATCGCCGTTTCACCCACGAAACCCCTCTCCAACCAACTCGACCTATCGCTCGCGTACTCGCCAGGCGTAGCTTATCCTTGCCTTGACATCCAGGCAGATCCGTCGAAAGCGGCTGAATACACCTCGCGCGGAAACCTCGTGGCCGTGATCACGAATGGCACCGCCGTGCTGGGCTTGGGCGACATTGGCCCTCTGGCTAGCAAGCCCGTCATGGAGGGTAAAGGCTGCTTGTTCAAAAAATTCGCTGGCATCGACGTGTTCGATATCGAACTCGACGAGCGCGACCCAGACAAACTGGTGGACATGATCGCTGCGCTGGAGCCCACTTTGGGCGGCGTCAACCTGGAAGACATCAAAGCACCTGAGTGCTTCTACATCGAGACGAAGCTGCGCGAACGCATGAACATTCCCGTGTTCCATGACGACCAACATGGCACAGCCATCATCTCCTCAGCTGCCCTGCTCAATGGCCTTGAGCTGGTGGGTAAAGATATCGGCCAGGTCAAATTGGCGGTCTCCGGGGCCGGAGCAGCGGCCATTGCCTGCCTGGACGTCATGGTAGCGCTCGGGGTGAACCCCAAAAACGTTTTCGCTTGCGACTCCAAGGGCGTGATCTACGAAGGCCGCCCGGGTGGCTATGACCCCTCCAAGGCCAAGTACGCACAAAAAACCGATGCCCGCACGCTCGCGGACGCGGTCAAAGGCGCAGACGTTTTCCTTGGCTGCTCAGCCCCTGGGGTACTGACCGAGGAAATGGTCAAGACCATGGCCGATAAACCGGTGATCCTGGCTCTAGCCAACCCGGAGCCCGAAATTCGTCCGGAATTGGCCAAAGCCGCACGGCCTGATTGCATCGTCGCCACTGGTCGATCGGACTATCCGAACCAGGTGAACAACGTCCTGTGCTTCCCGTACATCTTCCGCGGCGCACTGGACTGCGGCGCGACCAAGATCACAGAAGAGATGAAACTCGCCTGCGTGCGCGAAATCGCCGCGCTCGCCAAAGCCGAATCCAGCGCCGAAGTGGCTGCTGCCTATGCAGGCAAGGATCTCCAGTTTGGTCCAGACTACATCATCCCGACACCGTTCGATCCACGTCTGATCCTGCGCATCGCCCCTGCAGTGGCAGAGGCGGCAGTCGCTTCCGGTGTCGCGACACGACCCATCGAAGACATGGATGCTTATCGCGCCAGCCTGGGCCGGTTTGTCTACCAGACCGGGATGGTGATGCAACCGGTTTTTGCCGCAGCCAAGGCTGTGCCGAAGGCGCAAAAGCGCGTGGCCTACGCAGAAGGTGAAGACGAGCGCGTGCTACGCGCTGCTCAAATCGCGGTAGATGACGGGTTGGCTCTGCCCATCCTCATCGGTCGCCCAGCGGTGATTGAGCAGCGAATTGAAAAGGCCGGCCTTCGTATCCGCCTGGGCAAAGACGTTGAGAACGTCAACCCGGACGATGACCCACGCTTTCGGCAGTACTGGGAAACCTATCACGGCCTGATGGCGCGCAATGGCGTGACCACTGAAGTGGCCAAGGCCGCAGTGCGCCGCTCCAGCACCATCATCGCAGCGCTGATGGTGCACCTGGGCGATGCCGATGCCATGCTATGTGGAACGTTGGGTCGCTTCGACCAGCATCTGGAGCACATCGAAGCCATCATTGGTGTGGAGCCCGGCGCGCCTGGTCTCGCCACATTGAACGCGCTGATGCTGGAAGACCGCACGCTGTTCATGACTGACACCTATGTGAACGAGGACCCCAGCGCTGAGCTGCTGGCTGCGATTGCAAAAATGGCAGCCAAGGAAGTCGAGAATTTTGGCCTGCCTCCCAAAGTCGCATTCCTGTCGCACTCCAACTTCGGTACATCCAAACGCCCCTCCGCACTCAAGATGCGGCGTGCGCGAGATCTTTTCCGAGAGCAGTCGCCCGAGATAGAGTGCGACGGTGAGATGCATGGCGATACGGCCTTGTCATCCCTGCTGCGCGACCGCGCCGTCATGGAAAGTACGCTCACAGGCGAGGCCAACCTGTTGGTGTGCCCCAATCTGGACGCGGCCAACATCCTGTTCAACGTGCTCAAGATCACGGTGGGCCACGGCGTGACCATCGGGCCGATGTTGCTGGGCACAGCAGCGCCGGCACATGTGATGACGCCTTCAGCCACCGTGCGGAGACTGGTCAACATGACGGCGCTCTCTGTGGCCGAGGCGGCGGCGCGGCGAAACGCTTGAGCGTTGCAACTGTGGAGGCCAAAGCTTCCCGCAAGCAGTGCTGAATGACCCATATCCTCACGCCAGCAAGAACCAGGAAAACCGCGCGCGGCGGGACTGGCTTCCTGCTGGCGGGGGATAACGGAAAAGGGTCGGGGTGAGCAAATCAGCTACCGGGGCCTGCAAGCGAACGAGACAGCGCGCACGCTGACGGCCCGCTACGGCAGAACTGGATTCAGGAAAGAGCCTGGACAGTTCATGCCCACTGGGTCCAGCGATTGCATTGAGCGATGAATTGGCAGACCCCTATCCCTTGCGAATTGTCTGCCGCGTCAGCCGATTGCCCGTCTTCCTGCCCTCCTAGGATTTTCAGCCACTGTCGAATGGGCCGACCGGATAGGTCTCAAACTGCACGGCAAGTTGTGGGCACGCGGGGTTTAATGGCGACTTTATGTTGCACCGTTATGCTTGTGCCATGAGCATTCGCAACCTTGACTCTCTGTTCGACCCACGCTCTGTCGCCGTCATCGGCGCTTCGGAGCGGCCATTCTCAGTGGGTGGCACCCTTTGGCGCAACATGCGCTCGGGCAGTGAAGGGGTGCATGTGTACCCCGTTAATCCCAAATACAAAACGCTCTCAGGCGAACGCTGCTACGCCCGAGTTGCCGACCTACCCGAGACGCCTGAACTGGCAGTGATCTGCACGCCAGCTTCTACCGTCGTCGACCTGATCCGGCAGTTGGCACTGCGAGGCACTCAAGCCGCGGTGGTCATCACCGCTGGACTGTCAGCCGAGCAGAAGCAGGCGATGCTGGACGCTGCGCGCCCCACCCTGCTGCGCATCCTGGGCCCTAACTGCGTTGGCTTGCTGGCCCCTCATGCGGGGCTGAACGCCAGCTTTGCCCATATTCCAGCCCGACCGGGTGAACTGGCGTTCATCTCGCAATCCGGTGCGCTGGTGACGGCCATGCTGGATTGGGCTGACGCACGCCGCATTGGCTTTTCGCACTTTGTTTCACTGGGCGAGCATGCAGACGTGGATTTTGGCGACATGCTGGACTACCTGGCCAGTGATGCGCGCACGCGCGCCATCCTTCTGTACATCGAATCAATTGATCAGGCGCGCAAGTTCATGTCGGCAGCGCGCGCAGCGGCGCGCAACAAACCAGTGATCGTGGTCAAAGCCGGCCGGAGCGCGCAGGGGCAAAAGGCCGCGGCCTCCCATACGGGTGCGCTCGCTGGTGCAGATGGCGTTTACGACGCTGCCATTGCCCGCGCGGGAATGCTGCGCGTAGACAGCCTGGAGGAGCTGTTCCTCGCCGCCGAGATCCTCACCCGCTTCAAGGGACCGATCGGAGACCGCGTGACCATTCTCACCAACGGCGGAGGCGCCGGCGTCATGGCTGCCGATGCTGCTGCCGCCAGCAAAGTGCCACTTGCTGAACTGGGAACAGCTGTGATTGATGATCTGGATGCGGTGCTGCCCGCCAACTGGTCGCGCGGCAACCCGGTGGACATCATTGGGGATGCGCCCGCCCAGCGCTACGTTGACGCGCTCAATGCCCTAGCCCGCCACCCCGACGATACCGGCACCATTCTGTTCATTCACGCGCCGACAGCCATTGTTCCGGCCACCGATATCGCACGCGCCATGGTGCCCGCCATCCAACCAACCGGCAAACCCGCGTTGCCGCTGATTAGCGCATGGGTGGGTGGACACGCTGTAGCCGAAGCAAGGGAGCTCTTTCTTGAAGCTGGAATCGCCTGCTACGACATGCCGGAGCAAGCCGTGCAGGCCATCGGCATGTTGCAGCGTTATGGGCAGAACCAGGCGGAGCTGTCCGAAGCCCCGCCCAGCGCCCCTGTCGAAGGCCCCATATCAGATAAAGGCCGGCCTGACACTGCAAGAGTGCAAGCCATCGTGAGCAAGGTGCTGGCCAGCGGCCGCGACCTTCTGACTGAACCCGAAGCCAAGGACGTATGTGAAGCCTATCGCATCCCCGTAGTGGCCACACGCAGCGTAGCCGCAGATCCGGAAGCCGCAGCAAGCGAAGCTGCGAGCATCGGTTTTCCGGTGGTGATGAAGATCCTGTCGGAAGACATCTCTCATAAATCGGATGTCGGCGGTGTGGTGCTGAATCTGCAAGATGCTGAGGCAGTGCGGACTGCTGCCCGCGAAATGCTCACGCGCATCACCAACAGCCACCCTGAGGCGCGGCTCGATGGGTTCACCGTGCAACAGATGGTGAAAATGCATCAGGCGCAGGAGCTGATCATCGGCGCCAGCGTGGATCCAACCTTCGGTCCCGTGATCTTGTTCGGCCAGGGCGGCACGGCGGTCGAAGTGATGAAAGACAGCGCCATGGCTTTGCCGCCGCTCAATGCCCCTCTGGCACGTGCACTGATAGAACGCACGCGCGTCTCGAAGCTGCTGGCAGGCTACCGCGATGTCCCTCGCGTGGATATGGATGCCATTGTTGCCACGCTTCAAGCGGTTTCACAGTTGCTGGCTGATGTCCCGGAGATCGCCGAACTGGACATCAATCCGCTCATCGTGAACCACACGGGTGCCATAGCACTTGACGCACGCGTGCGCGTCAGCGCCAAAGCACCTGCCGGCTCGGCCCACTTCGCCATCCAGCCCTATCCAGAAAAGTTGATCGAAACGATGGTCTGGCAGGGCAAGGCGTTGACGCTGCGCCCCATTCGTCCGGAGGACGAATCGCAGCATCGCGCCTTCCTGCAGAGCCTTGATCCTGACGACATCCGCATGCGCGTGTTCTACAGCCGCCGCACCATGGAGCGCAGCGAGTTGGCGCGGCTCGTGCAGATCGATTACACACGCGAGATGGCCTTCGTTGCGACCGTTACGGAATCGGATGGAACCGAGAAAACGCTAGGCGTTGCTCGCGCACAGGCTGATCCGGACAACATCGGTGCCGAATTTGGCATCATCTTGCGCCCTGCGCTCAAGGGTACGGGCTTGGGGCGCATTCTCATGGATAAGCTGATCGGCTACCAACGCTCCGTCGGCACGCGTAGCCTCACCGCCACCGTGCTCACCGAGAATCAGCGCATGCGTCAACTTGCCCAGGCATTGGGCTTCGTGGAGCAGGCCAGCGCCGATTCTGCGGCCACCTCAACACTGACATTAGATCTTCAGCCCCTCCACAACTGAAGACGGCTTGCCCGCCACGCTCGCCATGTCGTGAGGTCCGCTGCAAAAAACTTCCCGTAACCTAAGAAAAGATTCCAAGCCTTTCCTATTTGCACCTCTGCGCTATCATTTTTTACATGAACCGACTCGTCCGAACGACACTTTCCGCCCTCTCACTCGCTGCTTTCGTGGCCCCGGCTGCCCTGGCGCAAGACATTCCTCCCAAACTGGATCCCGTGGAATTCAGCACTTGCTTGAATGAGCTGCGAGGCACGGCAGCCTTCAAGGCCATTACACCAGCTACCTTCACTCGTTTCACCGATAGCTTGGCTCCTGACCCGTCCGTGCTGGTGCTGCTCAATCGGCAGCCGGAATTCACCATGCCCGTTTGGGACTACATGGCCGTCCTGGTAGACGATGAACGTGTGGCGGCAGGCCGTGCGGGGTTCGCGAAGTGGAATGAGACTCTGCAGCAGATCGAGCAGCAAACCGGTGTCGCGGCTAATGTGATCGTCGGCGTGTGGGGGGTGGAGAGTAACTTTGGTCAGAACCTGGGCGGCAGGTCACTGGTGCAATCATTGGCCACGCTGAGTTGCTTCGGACGTCGACAAGCGTATTTTCGAGGCGAGTTCGCAGCCGCACTGCGCATCCTGCAGGAAGGCCATATCGTGCCCGAGAAGTTGTCGGGCTCCTGGGCAGGGGCTTTTGGCCAGACTCAATTCATGCCCAGTACGTTTTTCCGCAGTGCCGTAGATTTTGACGGTGACGGACGCAGGGATATCGTGGACAGCGTACCGGATGCACTGGCGTCTACCGCAAAGTTCCTGCAAAACGCAGGTTACCGGCGCGGCGAGCCCTGGGGCTTTGAAGTTCGCCTGCCGGCTGGTTTTGACACCAGCAGTGCTGGCCGCAAAAACAAGCAACCCATAAGTCAGTGGCGGGCCGCCGGCGTCACACTGGTTGATGGATCTCCTCTTCCAGGCAGCGTCCCCAGCGCAGGCCTGCTGATACCAGCACGCGGCGGTCCGGCGTTTCTGGTGGGGCGCAACTTCGATTCGCTCTATAGCTACAACGCCAGCGAGAACTACGGACTCGCCATTGCACACCTGTCCGATCTTGTAGCCAAAACTGGAGAAGGCACCTCATTCGTCACACCTTGGCCCACAGACGACCCAGGCCTCAGCCGCGCGCAAAATCGTGAACTGCAAATTCAATTGCTGGCACGCGGGCACGATATTGGTAGCGCAGACGGCATGATCGGCGCGAAAACGCGTGAGGCCATCAAGGCGGAGCAGCAGAGGTTGGGCCACAAGGTGGATGGGCGTGGTGGACAGAAGTTGTTGCGGGTGCTGGAGCAAGGTGGGGAGAGGCGGTAGGTCGATTGTCCGAGGGCATGCGCGACTTCATTCGTCAATCAGTCGCCGCATACCCTCACCGGTTGGCCGGCCCCCCTAACCCTCTCCCCTAGCCGGGCGCCCGCAAGCAGGAGAGGGGACAGGATCCTCGCGCTAGCGACTAGTTATTCGAGGGCCGAGCGAAGCAATGGCCCGAGTGGGTGTCCAACCCCTTTGGCCGTGCTGAGCAGCGGAGGGCGAGGGGCGGGCAAAAGCACTGCAAGATGCTGTTGCTTCGTGATCTAGCTTGTCGCAGTTGTTTGACCGAAGTGAGCGAAGTGAACGCAGGGAGTTTCTGCGACACCGCCCCTCGCGCGAGCAGCGCAGGTTGCCGGTAGCGCAGCGAAGGGACACGGACGGTGGGGCCGCCTTTTTCTGCCTAGCTCTTTTTGGCGGAGCAAAAAGAGTAGGTGCGCTGCCGGGCGCAAATCCCGGCCTCCGACCTCAATTCAAGAGCAGAAGGTAACTATTAAGCGCCGCGAACAACTCAACCGCTGCATGCCCTCACCCTACCCTCTCCCAAAGGGAGAGGGGAAGAAGTCAAGGCTTGCCCTCACCGGATGGCCGGCCCCCGGTTGGCCGGCCCCGCCCCACCCTCTGCCAAGGACAGAGGGAGTAAAACGGCGCGCCTCAATGCTCGTTGGCCTTTAGCTCTCGGACGAGTCGGATACCCACCAAGGTGTAGCGAGTGCTGGCGGTGTTCCAGTTGCGAAAGCCGCAGCGCGCATACACCGGCCACGTATGCCAGGAGCCGCCCCGGCGCACGCGGACTGACCCCTCGGTTGGGCCCGGCGGATCTTGGTGGGGTGATTGGGCGTAGTAGTCGTCTGAATGCAGGTCACTCACCCATTCCCAGACATTGCCCACCATGTCATGCAGGCCAAACGCATTGGGTGGAAAACTCCCTACCGGTGCGGTGAATGGAAAGCCGTCGTCGCCAGGCGCAGCCACTGATTGCCATTGCGGCCACAAGGCTGCGGCAGAAACATCGAAGGTGTTGGCAGTTCTTGCCAACTGACCCACATCGTTGCCATGTGGATAGTGCCCGGTCGAGCCTGCACGGCAGGCATACTCCCATTCGGCTTCTGTAGGCAATCGGTAGCGGACGCCCTCAGTGCGCGTCAGCCAGTCAGCGAGCGCCTGCGCGTCATTCCAGGTCACGTTGGTGACCGGGTGGTCTTCGCTCTGTGGAAAGCCCGGGTTCTGCCACGAATAGCGCGGATCGCGCCCCTCGAACGCATCTCCTCGGGCGCTGCTCGCTGGATCGTAATCGCGTCGGTAGCCATAGCCACCAGTGCCATCGGCGACCGATTCTGGAACGTAGCCAGAGGACGCGAGAAAAAGCCGGAACTGACCCACCGTCAATTCGTGCCGCGCCATGAGGAAGGGCTTCGAAATTTGCACCGCGTGCACGGGGTATTCGTCAGTCAGCGCATCCAGGCGGGAGCGTTCAATGGCTGGAAAGTCGCGCGTCATCTCATCTACAGAAAACTGCTTGCCCATCAAGAACTCTCCCGCCGGTATGCGCACCATCTGCATGCCCAGCGTGTTCACAACGGTCTGACTAGAAGTCCAAGGACTCCAAGATGAGCAAGCACTCAGCAGCAGGGCCACCGTCAGAACGCCCATCCGGACACCTGGGAGCGAAAAAAGAGTAAGCGACCGCCAGCAGCGCATGGGAATGATCCGTCGGAATCGATTTCTGAAGTGTAGGCACCAGTATCATCGACAAATGTCCCTGAGCTCCGATATATCCAACTCCGCACCAAAGGCACGCGCCAAACGTGCGTCTACACTCGGATTCGGGGCAGCGCTGGCCATCGCCTATGGAATATGGTGCATAGGCGTGTTGTGGCTGCAACCGCGTTCGCCGTTGGCCATTCTGAGCTTTCTCGCGCCCTGTGTTTTTTTTGCCTGCACCTGGGCTTGGCGCCAGCATCGGCTTTTGGGTGCAGCTTTGGCTGTACTTCTGCCCATAAGCCTTTATTTCATCTATAGGCACAACGCCGAGCGGGCAGAACTGTTCTACGTCGCAGAATATTTCACGGTTTATTTGACTCTTTGCCTCTGGTTTGCGGCCTCGCTCCGTTCGCAAGCAATCATTACCAGCGTGGCTAGGCGCGTGCATCCATTGACACCCACCATGGAGATTTATACCCGCAAGCTCACGCGCGCGTGGGCGTTGTATTTCCTTGTGATGGCTCTGCTTTCGGTGGCCATCTATGCGCTGGCAGGCTTGAAGGCATGGGGATTCTTTACACTCGCCGTCTCCCCAGCATCGCTGCTGGGTTTTTTCGTGATTGAACACATGCTGCGTTACCGCTGGCATCCCGAGTTCGAGCGGGCCACGATTGCCCAGGCGATACGGAGTTGGCGAGAAACCGCCGGCAACGATCACGAACACTGAATCGCAACATGACTTCCGACGCGCCTCTTCGACTGCAGCTCTCCGGCATTACCAAACGCTACCCTGGTGTAGTAGCCAACGACGATATTTCGCTTGCCGTGCGGCCGGGAGAAATTCATGCCGTGCTGGGAGAAAACGGCGCCGGCAAAAGCACCCTGATGAAGATCATCTACGGCGCGGTCAAGCCCGATGCGGGTGAAGTCAAGTTCGATGGCATGGCGGTGCACATTCAAAATCCTCAGGAAGCGCGTGCCCTCGGAATTTCCATGGTGTTTCAGCATTTCAGCCTGTTTGAGACCATGAGCGTGGCTGAAAACGTCTGGTTGGGATTGGACAAAAGCCTGACTTTGCCCAATGTGTCGCGCCGCATCACCGAGGTAGCGAGCGCCTATGGGTTGGAGGTTGATCCACAGCGACCTGTGCACACGCTCAGTGTCGGTGAGATGCAACGGGTGGAGATCATCCGTGCATTGCTGGCACGCCCACGCCTGCTGATTCTGGATGAACCCACTTCCGTGCTGACCCCGCAGGCGGTCGACAAGCTCTTTGTCACGTTGCGACAGTTGGCGGCTGAAGGCTGCAGCATTCTCTATATCAGCCACAAGCTTCATGAGATTCGCGCTCTGTGCACGGCCTGCACGGTGATTCGCGGAGGCAGGGTGACCGGCCTGTGCGATCCGTGCCAGGAAAGCAACGCGTCCCTCAGCCGCATGATGATTGGCGCAGAGCCCCCTGCCCTGGAGCACCATGAGAGAACACCGGGCGAAATCGTACTGCAGGTGCACGGGCTGAATCTGAAGCGCGAATCACCCTTTGGCGTGGATTTGGTCAACATGTCTCTTGATGTTCGAGCGGGGGAGATCGTTGGCATTGCCGGCGTGTCAGGCAACGGGCAACGCGAATTGATGTTTGCGCTTTCAGGAGAAGACCAGCGGGCGTCCGCAGCTGCAATATCCCTGTGCGGCCAGTCTGCGGGGAAGATGTCGCCAGGTAAAAGACGAGTCTCTGGCTTGCACTTCGTGCCTGAAGAAAGACTGGGTCGCGGTGCCGTACCGGAGCTGCCTTTGGCGCAAAACCTGCTGCTGACACGCGAGGAATCCGTGGGCAAGCTCGGCTGGCTGAAGACGAAGGAACTCACGCGGCAAGCCGCTGGAATCATTGAGCGCTTCAGGGTCAAGGCAGCCGGGCCTCAAGCACCCGCTCGCTCGCTTTCAGGCGGCAACCTTCAGAAATTCATCATGGGACGCGAGATAGACGCCAAACCTCGCTTGCTCATCGTGGCCCAACCCACCTGGGGGGTCGATGTTGGCGCCGCGTCTCAGATCCGCAGCGAATTGCTGGCTTTGCGTGATGCCGGATGTGCTGTTCTCGTCGTCAGCGAGGAACTGGAAGAACTCTTCGAAATTTGCGATCGTCTGTATGTGATCGCAAAAGGACAGCTCTCGCCCGCTATCGCGAGGCGGGACGCCACTGTGGAAAAGATAGGCCAGTGGATGAGTGGACTCTGGCACGAAGAGGTGCCGCGCGGCCTGAGCCAGATGCAGCAGGAGAGCGATCATGCTGCGGCTTGAACCACGACCGACCCCTTCCAAGTGGTGGACCTACGGCTCCCCTGTGCTCGCGCTCGCCCTCACGGTGCTGCTCGGTGTTCTGCTCTTCGTGGCCTTGGGCAAAGACCCCCTGAGAGGCCTGCAGGTTTTCTTTTGGGAGCCGATCAAATCGGCCTATGCCCTGGGCGAGTTGAGCCTGAAAGCAACCCCGCTGCTGCTGATCGCCCTCGGCCTGGCCGTGTGCTTTCGCTCCAATATATGGAATATTGGTGCAGAAGGCCAATTCATTGTGGGCGCCATTGCCGCGGGTGGCACCGCGCTTTTGGCCGACAAAGACACGGGCCGGTGGATCTTCGTGGTCGTATTGCTGGCCGGCACCCTGGGCGGAATGGCCTGGGCGGCCATCACGGCGTTCCTGCGCGACAAGTTCAACGCAGGGGAAATTCTGGTGAGCCTCATGCTGGTGTATGTGGCCATCCAGTTGCTGGGCTTTCTGGTGTATGGGCCGTGGAAGGACCCTGCCGGCTACAACTTCCCACAGACGCGTACCTTTGACAGCGCCACGCTCGTGCCCCGCTTGATGGCAGGCTCGCGGGCCAGCATCGGGCTATTGATCGCACTGGTGAGTGCGGCATTGCTATGGCTTTACCTGTTTCGTACGCGCAGCGGCTTCGCTCAGCAGGTAGGAGGCCTTGCCCCGGCCGCCGCACGCTATGCGGGTTTTTCTTCGCGCAAGGCCTTGTGGGTAGCGCTCTTGATTTCAGGCGGCGCAGCGGGCCTGGCAGGCGCGCTTGAAGTGGCGGGGCCCGTCGGTCAACTCACGCCGCACATCCCTGCCGGGTATGGCTTCGCGGCCATCATCGTCGCCTTCGTTGGAAGGCTGCACCCCCTGGGCATGGTCCTGTCGGCTATTTTGCTCAGCATGTTCTATATAGGCGGTGAGTTGGCTCAGTCGCGTTTAGGTTTGCCAAAATCAATCTCTGGCGTTTTCCAAGGTTTGTTGCTTTTTATGCTGCTGGCTTGTGACACCATGGTCAACTACCGTATCCGCGTGGGGAGGTCAGCCTGATGGAAGCCTATGCCCTACTCATCGCCGCTTCCTTGAACGCAGGTACTGTGCTGGCCATTGCCTCCCTGGGCCTGTTGATCAACGAAAAAGCGGGCATCGTCAACCTGGGAGCAGAAGGCATGATGCTTTGCGCTGCGATTGCCGGTTTTGCGGCCGTGGTGCACACCGGCAATGATTGGCTGGGGTTCCTGGCGGGCATGGGCGCTGGCGCGCTCCTGGCTGCCATTTTGGGCGTCCTGGTGATCTGGCTCAATACCAATCAGTACGCCACCGGACTGGCGCTGAGCCTTTTCGGGGTGGGATTTTCCGCATTCGTCGGTATCGGCTACGTACAGGCCAAGATGCCTGAGCGCCCGCGCTTTTCAATTCCCTTCCTCGAGGACCTGCCCTTCATAGGGCCCGCCTTGTTCCGGCAGCACCCTTTGGTTTATGGCACGGTGCTCCTTGCGGTTGGATTGGTCTGGTTTCTCTACCGCACGCGCGCTGGCCTGGTGTTGCGTTCGGTGGGCGAATCGCCTGCATCAGCTCACGCACTGGGTTACCCGGTGCGTCGCATCCGGCTGGCAGCGGTCGTATTTGGCGGCGCGCTCTGCGGCCTCGCTGGCGCCTATTTATCTATCATCTACACGCCGCTCTGGGTGGAGGGAATGGTCGCTGGCAAGGGGTGGATCGCACTTGCGTTGACCACCTTTGCCACATGGCGGCCCGCTCGTGTGCTGCTGGGAGCCTATTTGTTCGGCGGCGTCACCATGCTGCAGTTTCACCTGCAAGGCCAAGGAGTGCATATAGCCAGCCAGTTCCTGACCATGCTGCCCTATGTTGCCACTATCGTGGTGCTGGCACTGATCTCTCGCAATCCCACCTGGATTCGCCTGAACATGCCTGCATCGTTGGGCAAGCCGTTCCACCCAGGGGCTTAAGGACCGCGTTCTTATCTGCGGGCAGACGCGTGCCATTTTCAAGAATTTTTGGAGCACGGGCAGCGCACTTCTAAAATGCTCGTTTTTCCACTCCCTCCAAAGCACCCGAGGAATCCATGACCGATCTAAAAAAACGCTCGCTATTCAAAGCCGTCGCTCTCTCGGCCATGGCCGCAGCTGCACTGTCTGCCTGCGGCAAGAAAGACGAAGCGCCTGCAGCGGCCGCGCCAGCCCCTGAGCCAGCTGCCGCCAGTGCCCCGGCACCGGCCAAGCCTGAGCCCTTGAAAGTCGGTTTTGTCTATGTGGGTCCCGTGGGAGATGGCGGATGGACCTTCGCGCATGACAACGCACGCAAGGCCCTGGAAAAAGAATTCGGTGACCGCATCAGCACCACCTTCGTCGAAAACGTGCAGGAAGGCCCTGACGCAGAGCGCGTGGTGCGTGATCTGGTGAGCCAAGGCTCCAAACTCGTCTTCACTACCAGCTTCGGTTTCATGGAACCCACTCTGAAAGTGGCACAAGACCACCCAGATGTGAAATTCGAGCACGCCACAGGCTACAAGACTGCGGCCAACATGCGTACCTACGACAGCCGCACCTACGAGGGCGCGTACCTGGCAGGCGTCGTGGCAGGTGCTATGACCAAGTCCAACACGCTGGGCGTGGTTGGCTCGGTGCCCATTCCCGAAGTGCTGCGCAACATCAACAGCTTTACGCTGGGCGCTCAGTCCACCAACCCCAAGATCAAAACCAAGGTGGTCTGGGTCAACGACTGGAACAACCCGCCCAAGGAAACAGAAGCGGCCACCTCACTCATCAATGGCGGCGCGGACGTCCTGTTCCAGAACACCGATTCCCCCGCCGTGCTCAAAACCGCCGAATCCATGGGCAAACGCGCCTTCGGCTGGGACAGCGACATGACTGCCTACGGCCCCAAGGCCCACCTGGGTTCGGCCATCATCAACTGGACGCCGTACTACACCAAGACCGTGTCTGAAGTCCTGGACGGCAAATGGACCACTGGCGAGACCTGGTATGGCGTGAAAGATGGCGCCATGGATCTCGTGTCGCTGGCGACCGACGTGCCGGACAACATCAAGACCAAACTTGATGAGATCAAGGCCGGCTTGAAAGACGGCAGCTTCCAGATCTGGAAAGGCCCCCTCACGGACAACACCGGCAAAGAAGTGATGGCCAAGGACCAGGTGGCAGACGATAAGTTCTTGCGCGGCATCATGTTCTACGTCAAAGGCGTTGAAGGCAAGGTGCCTGGCGAGCAAAAGTAAGCTCATTCTTAAGCGCACTCTTAAGCGCAACCGGTGGCGTGCAAGCCCCTGCACGCCACCCGCAGCGGTAGACCACGTCGCGCCCGATAGTGGCGCCAAACGGTACCCCGGTGTCCGGCGCGTGCAGGCTGCATGCTTGCGATGACAATAGCGTCTTCACCCTTGTCTTTGATAACTCAGTGCCTTTTTCAGACCTGACCAATGCCGATCTCGTGAACCTGGCCTTCTACCAGGTCATGGCATTTGGTTTGCTGTATTTCAGCGCGCTGTATGTGGGCGGGGCTCTTCTCACCCTGGCGCTCACCCAGCATGTGTTGCCCAGGCTGCGCCATGGCTCTGTTCTGGACCCTCGCCCACTTCCGGCCGGCCAAAGAGCACGCGAATGGAGGCAATCGGCCCTGTCCATCCTCATCTTTGGTACGGGCTTGATAGCCCCTTGGCTGGTACTTAAATGGGGATGGTCGCGCGTTGCAGAAGACCCTAGTGGCACCCGAATCGCTGTGGAAATTCTGGTGCTCACGCTCTGGAACGAGGTGCACTTCTATCTCTGCCACCGATTGCTGCACACGGATCGGCTAAAGCGATTTCATCTCGATCACCATCGTTCGGTCATCACCACGCCCTGGGCGACTTTCAGCTTTCACCCCGTGGAGGCCGCGCTGCTGGGCAGCGTGATCGTGCCGCCGATGCTGGTGCATGACTTCAGCTTTCTTGCATTGGCCATGCTGCCGGTCATCAGCATCCTGTTCAACAACATCGGACACTCCAACTACGATTTCTTGCCTGGGGCAGCGCGCGATCGCTGGTGGCTCAATGGCGCACGCAGGCACCATATGCACCACGTGCGCTACAAAGGCAATTTTGGTTTCATGCTTCCCTTCATGGATCGTTGGTTCGGCACCGACCTGCGGAATGAAACCCGTCCCTGAACCGTTGCTTCATCGCCCCCCTCAAGGGGCGGTGTCCGCCGCCGGGTCTGGCCCTCCGGGACCTGCTGTCGATGGCGCTTCCCCTGCAACCGCCAGGTCCTCTGCGCTTCGCCACCCGAGCGACTTGCGCAGCACGGCCTATTTGCTCGCCTGGCCAGCTTTGCTCGCGCTTTTATACAGCGGTCGGTTGAGCCTCTTGGGGCAGGGTCTCGCATACGCTTTGCTGATTTACTTGAGCCTGGCGCTGGTGGTGATTGAACATAACCACATGCATCTGCGCATCTGGCGCCGTCGCGGCCTCAACCGCCTCACAGATACCCTGCTGTCCATGTTCACAGGCCATGCTTGCCACGTGTTCCATGCCACGCACAACGCCAATCACCACCGGCACCATCATGGCCCCAAGGATGCCGCGCGGACCTACCGCTTCAGATTTGGCGACACCAACCACCTCGCAGGCTATTTGCTCCATCCCGCCCAGACCCTTTGTATTCTCTGGCCATTGATTCGCGATTGGCATGCTCGCCTTCGGGTGCGCGCTCCTGCTGTGCACCGCTACTACCTGCGTCAATGGCTGTGGGTGGCCGGGTTTCACGTCCTGTTAGTCGCTTTGAACCCCGTTGCGTGGTGCCTGTATGTCCTGCTTCCCCAAGCACTGGCCTTGCACTGGCTGCTGGGCGCCAACTACCTTCAACACGCCCACGCGGACGGCCACTCGCGGCTGCAGTTTGCGCGCAACTTCACCGGCGGCGTCAACCGGCTGTTCTTTAACATCGGCTACCACACCGCGCACCATCTGCATCCGAAGGCGCACTGGAATGACTTGCCTGAGTACCACCTGCACTACGCATCGCAACTGCACCCCAGCCTGGTTGAAACATCGCTGACCCGCTACACCTTGGTCACGCTGACGTTGGGCATGGTATGGCCACGCCTGGCCAGCCGCACGCGGATGGCCGAAAAGCCCAGCGCGAATACGCAATCACCCTGACCCCTAGGAGTTCCCCTCTTGCCCACCGCCTATCAAAGCGCCTATGTGACTGGACTTGGCCACTACCTGCCGGGAAAACCCGTCAGCAATGACGAGATGGACGCCTATGTCGCCCCGCTCAATCGGGCATCGCAGCGTATCAAGCAGCGGATCCTGGCAGAAAACGGCATCAAGACCCGCCACTACGCGATTGACCCAGACGGCAGCACCCGTGAAAGCCATGCGCATGTGGCGGCGCAAGCCATCCGCGAATGCCTGCGCAGCGCAGGCTCTGAACTACACGCCGTCTCATTGCTTGCCGTCGGCTCATCTGGCGGGGATGCACTCATGCCTGGGTTTGCCAACATGATTCAAGGTGAGCTTGGCGCGCCACCCATGCAAACGCTGTCCTCCCAGGGCATCTGCGTGGCTGGCGTATCGGCCCTGGAGTTTGCCGCCCAGGCCGTGGAACTGGGTAGCCATGCGCAGGCCGTGGCTGTGGGCGTGGACATGCCCTCGCGCATGTTCAAGCACTCGCGCTTTGGGCCCGCAGGCTACGACATAGACTTTGACGCGCATTTTCTGCGTTGGATGCTTTCCGACGGTGCGGGCGCTTGCCTGGTCAGCCGCGCGCCGGCTGCCATCGGCCAAAGTGACCTGTCGCTGCAACTGAAGTGGACGCACCAAAAAAGCTTTTCGGGCGATTACCCGGTGTGCATGCAGCTTGGCCTCACGCATGACCGTTCGAAGTCGTTTCTGGATTTCGCCACCGCTGCCGAGGCCGAAGCGGCGGGCGCGATGTCACTGCGACAAGACATCCGCTTGCTGCCCCACGTCTTTGACGTCGGCATTCATGAATATGTGAAGCTTGCTCATGAAGGCTGGATTGTTCCCGGTAAGGTGGACCACTTCCTGTGCCACTACTCGTCCGCCAAATTTGCTCCCGTGATAGATGACCTGCTGGAAAAAGCCGGCTTGCAGATTCCAAAGGATCGCTGGTACAGCAACCTCTCCACTCGCGGAAATACCGGTGCGGCTTCCATTTTTGTCATGTTGGCGGAGTGGTTTGCCACTCGTGCACCTAAAGTCGGGGACACCGTTCTCTGCTTCATTCCAGAGTCAGGGCGCATCACGGCGGCTTTCATGTGCTTCGAAGTCGTGCCTGCGCAAGGCGTGCTCAAGCAAGCTCTTGCCACGAACGTCATGCGAGCCCCCGAACCCCAACTTTGGCCCGAAACGCTGGATGCACCCCACGCACCCGACAGCGCGGACGAAGTGCTCCGTCCGGTATTGACGTCGCTGGCTAGCGTCTGGCAGGATTATCGCTCCCGCGTTTGGCGCGCCCCCGTCATGCAGCAGCTTGTTCACGGGCGCTTCAATACCGCCGCCTACCAACGCTGGACTGCCAACTGGGTGCCGCAAGTGCGCGAAGGCAGCAAGTGGATGCGAGAAGGTGCGGCATCTCTGGATATGCGCTTTCTCCCCCTGGCGGCCCTGATCGGACAACACGCGGGAGAAGAGCAGAACGACTTTCAGATTCTCTACGAAGACTACCGAGCTGCAGGTGGTCAACTACCCCTGGACCAGCTCAAGCGCAACCCGGGCGGCGAGGCTTTGAACGCTTACCTGCATGGACTGGCGGCCATGCCCAACCCGCTGGGTTTGCTGGGCGCCATCTACATCATCGAAGGCACCGGCCAGCGCATCGTGCCGGCCTTGCTGCCGTTACTACGCGAGCAAGTAGACCTGCCTGCCAGCGCCTTCCGCTTCCTGGCCTACCATGGTGCCAATGACGAGCACCATCTGGCGCGTTGGCTGCAAGCCGTGACGATGGTTCTTGAGATCGAGCCTGCTGCAGCCGAGCAGATCGTGCAAACTGCACGACACACGGCACAGCTTTACGCTATGCAGTTTGAATCCATTTGACTGAATTTACACCGACATCATCGTGAGCCAAAGCCTGGACCCCAAGGACCTCTCGCACGACCCCCGTGACCCCAGCCCCTGGTTGGCCAGCTATCTCGATCAGAGCACGCCACTGGAAGACGGCGTCAAGCGTGCCTGGCTGGCCGATGCGGCTTCGGGGTCGCGCCAGTACCTGCTGCCGCTCATCCGGCCGCTGGCACGCACCTGCATCGTGCTGATTCAACTGCTGAAGATCCCATTGCCACGCAATTGGTCGGCCTCGCGCATGTTGCACCGCATTCTGGCCCGTGGCATGCGCCTCACGTTGTCTCCGCAAGCCAACTGGTTGATCATGCGGCACTTCCACCTGGGTTCGCAGATCCTGGCGTTCATCGCCGCGAACTCCGGAGTCCAAGTGCAGCTCAGCCCGATTGCGCCCATGGACATCGATGACCTGAAGGACGAGCTTTTTCTCAAGCACGACCTCAACCTCTACAACTTCATCATCAACCTGAACACCGCGCTGCGCGCCAACGGCAGCACGCTGGCCCCGGTGCCTCTGGATCAGGTGGACTTCAGCATGCTGGAGCAACCCGAGCTGCATTTGGCCGACATGCCCAAAGGCCGGCTCAACGCGATTGATCTGCAATCGGCCATCGAGATCTTCACGCCGGTCTATCAGCTTTTTCTCACCGACAATGATTTCTGGCGCGCCGCCAACTCACTGCAGTTGGACGAAACCATAGGCATTTACTGCGCCACCATCCTGAACAGCCCGGAACACCTCATCCTGCTCAACAACAAGCACCCCCTGGTGCCGATGAGCACCTTGCGCGCCGGTTACCGCCTGGTGCTACACGGGCTTTCCACCGAGATGCTGCATTGCCTGCTCATGCAGATGAAAGCGGCGCAGGTTGAGCAAAAAGCAGGCGGGCTGTAGCTTGCTGCTTTAAACCCGCTCTCACGGGATTCTCCAGTCAGGACTTGCGGCGTAGGCGGCTAGCGCCCAGTCCTGCAGCAGAGAGGGCCAGAAGCATCAAAGTCCATTCGGAAAGAGTAGGCACTGCCGTAACGGCTGGTGGGGTATTGCCGGGCAGCACGACGCGCGCGGGTCCGGAAATTTGGTAGAAGAACTGGCCCGGAACGCCCACGTCTCCCTCACCATCGCCCTGCCCATCGTAGGACGACAAAACCAAGGTATATGTACCTGGAGTCAAATTCAAGGGTTGATCGTCGTCCACGCTACCCACGCAGTTGGTGGATGGGCTGGCGGGGTTGAAAGCGCCGGAGTAAACCCCGAGCGTGCCATCGCTATAAGGGGCTCCTACGTCGTAACCTTCATCAAAGAATGCATAGCTTCCGGCCATCGTCACCTGCATGGTCATGGTGCGATACCGATTGCCGATTGGGGTGGAAGTGGAGAAATCGCACGGTTGATCGCTATAAAACCTGCCGGTAAACGGCTGGTCCGATAAGGACAGGTTGTAATTCACGTTGGTTGTTACTTGAGCATGCGCGGTCAACGCGCACGATGCCAGCGCCACAGACGCCAGGATGTTTTTCAATGCGGACATGAACTCTCTCCAGATAAGTTGTACTGGTCCGCAGAAGGAAGTGACCATCCGGACAGCCGCATTGTAACTTTTTAATTAAATAGTAATAAATAACAACGAATCACCTCAGACCCGGCCACGGACTGGCTTACAGACCGGGGCCATAATTGCTCTCAGCCAAGTCAAGGATGATCAATGAGGTCATCACATGACCTACATCGGTCTGGAACTCCGTCATCCGGCTCCAGGCCTCTCTACAATACCTGCCCCTGCAGCCAATCAGAAAAACTCGCGCAATGAGCATCAAGAGCGACAAATGGATCCGCCGCATGGCAGAGCAACACGGCATGATCGAGCCCTTCGAGCCCGGTCAAGTACGGCAATCACCCACTGGCGAAAAGATCGTCAGCTACGGCACTTCCAGCTATGGCTACGACATTCGCTGCGCCCCGGAATTCAAGGTCTTCACCAACATCCACTCCACTGTGGTGGACCCCAAGAATTTCGACGAGAAGAGCTTTGTCGACATCAACGCCCCGGTCTGCATCATTCCGCCCAACAGCTTTGCGCTGGCCCGCACGATGGAATATTTCCGCATTCCACGCAATGTGCTGACCATCTGTCTGGGCAAGAGCACCTATGCCCGCTGCGGCATCATCGTCAACGTCACGCCGTTTGAGCCAGAATGGGAAGGCTACGTCACGCTGGAGTTTTCCAACACCACACCGCTGCCTGCCAAGATCTACGCGGGCGAGGGCTGCGCGCAGGTGCTATTCTTCGAAAGTGACCCTGACGACGTCTGCGAAACCAGCTACAAAGACCGGGGCGGAAAATACCAGGGCCAGGTAGGCGTGACCCTGCCCAAGACCTGAAACCGGAGCGGCGAGCCGAACCGCTCGCTCAATTCAAGCTACCGCCTTCTGTACGAATGTCCGCAACCGCCGTCAAGGCGGTATGCACGCCAATACGCACACCATCTACCAGCTGAGCGAGAGGCAAACCTTGGCCGTCTGTTTCGCTCACGGGTGGCACATGCATAAAGCCGCCTCGCACACCCTTGAATTGGTCGTCGGTAGCCAAAAGGTGCATGAGCTTGAAAAACACATGGTTGCACACGAAAGTGCCTGCCGACTGCGAAATTTCCGCCGGTATGCCTTTGGCGTTGATGGCAGCTCTCATGGCCTTGATGGGAAGAAGGCTGAAATAAGCAGCCGGAGCGCCTAAAACTACCGGTTCATCAATAGGTTGCCTGCCTGCGTTGTCAGCAATGCGGGCATCATCGACGTTGATGGCAATACGCTCTATGGAAATGGAGCGCGTGCTCTCGGACAGACCCAGACAAATCACCAGTGCAGGACAATGTTCGCGCATGAGCGCGTACAGGTCGGTAGCTGATTGGCTGAAAACAGTAGGCAATTGTGCTGAAATCAAACGGTGACCCGCGATGCGGCTGCCGTGAAGTTGCTGTGCGATGAGCCAACTGGCGTTGACCGTGTTGCCGCCGAAGGAATCAAACCCGGTTACCAATACTGATAGTGGCAGGGTCTGTGGAAAATGCACAACGGGTCTGGTTGGGGATACCATTAGAGTAATTTAGCGCACCAGCGCATTCAGGCGAGGAGTTCACCCATGAAATGGGAAGGCAATCGGCAGTCGGACAACGTAGAAGACCGACGCTCGGGCGGCGGCGGTGGCGGAGGCTTCGGCATTGGAGGGCGCTCGATTGGCATCGGCACCATCGTGATCGCCTTGGTCGCATGGGGGGTATTTGGCATCAATCCACTGACCACCATAGGCGTGATCTCTGGCAGCGGCCAACCGCAGGTGCAGCAGCAGGGACCGGCTCAAAAGCCGCCAGCTGGCGATACCCGTGCGGCCTTTGTGTCCACCGTGCTGGCCTCTACTGAAGACGCCTGGGGCCAGATTTTCCGAGAAGGTGGCGCGCAATACAAAGCCCCCAGGCTGGTGCTCTTCCGTGGAGTCACGCCCACGGCTTGCGGTACCGGCCAGTCCGCCATGGGTCCCTTTTATTGCCCGGGCGACCAAAAGGTCTACCTGGACATGGATTTCTTCGACACGCTCAGTCGGCAACTCGGTGCGCCTGGAGAGTTTGCGCAGGCCTACGTGATCGCGCATGAAGTCGCCCACCACGTTCAGACTCTTCTGGGCGTCACGCAGAAAGTCGACGCCATGCGAGGCAGAGTCAGCCAATCGCAGCAGAACGCCCTCAGCGTCAGAGTGGAGCTTCAGGCAGACTGTTTTGCAGGCATCTGGGCCAACAAATCCCAGCAGGCCAAGAACTGGCTGGAACAAGGCGATATTGAGTCCGCCATGAATGCTGCCGCTCGCATCGGCGACGATGCGTTGCAGCGGCAACAGTCCGGGACCGTGAGGCCCGACAGTTTCACACACGGCTCCAGTGCACAACGCCAGCGGTGGTTCAACACCGGGCTCAAAACCGGCAGTGTTCAGGCCTGCGATACCTTCAATACGCAGGCACTTTAAGGCTTCACTGTAGTCAGCGCTAAAGGCGCTGATTTGCTGAAAAGGCACCTTGTAGCTTCGAAAGGGGATAATAGGGGGTTCATGAGCAACTCATACTCCAATCTTTCGCTGGCAGAACCCCTGAAGCGCGCCGTGGCCGAAATGGGCTACGAAAACATGACGCCTATCCAGGCCGAAGCCATTCCGGTGGTTCTCGAAGGCCGAGATGTCATGGGCGCCGCGCAAACCGGCACCGGTAAAACCGCCGCATTCTCCCTGCCCCTTCTTCAGCGGATGCTGAAGCACGAAAACGTCAGCACGTCACCCGCACGCCACCCCGTGCGCGCGCTCGTGCTGCTGCCCACACGCGAACTGGCTGACCAGGTCGCAGGCCAGATCAAGCAATACGCCAAATACACCCAACTGCGCAGTGCAGTGGTCTTTGGCGGTATGGATATGAAGCCGCAAATAGCGGAGCTGAAAAAGGGCGTCGAAGTGCTGGTCGCCACGCCCGGCCGCTTGCTGGACCATATTGAAGCCAAGACAGCGGTGCTCAACCAGGTTGAGTACGTTGTCCTGGACGAAGCTGACCGCATGCTCGACATCGGCTTTCTGCCGGATCTCCAGCGCATTCTGAGCTATCTGCCCAAGTCGCGCACAACCTTGCTGTTTTCCGCTACTTTCTCGCCCGAGATCAAGCGGCTGGCTGGCAGCTACCTGCAAGACCCGGTCACCATCGAGGTCGCGCGGCCAAATGAGACAGCGTCGACGGTCGAGCAGCATTTCTACATGGTCTCGGATGATGACAAACGCCGTGCGCTGCAGCAGGTCCTGAAAGACCGCGCCATTCGGCAGGCGTTCGTTTTCGTCAATAGCAAGCTCGGTTGCGCCAGGCTCGCACGTACGCTGGAGCGCGATGGTCTCCGCACGACCGCCTTGCACGGCGACAAGAGCCAAGACGAGCGCCTCAAGGCGCTGGCTGCGTTCAAGGCGGGTGAAGTCGATCTGCTGGTAGCTACCGACGTCGCGGCGCGTGGGCTGGACATCAAGGATGTGCCTGCGGTTTTCAACTTCGACGTCCCATTCAACGCCGAAGACTATGTTCACCGCATTGGCCGTACTGGCCGAGCGGGCGCTTCCGGACTGGCCGTCACCATGGTCACCAAGGGCGATGGCCGATTGATGGGTGATCTGGAAAAGCTGCTCAAGAAAAAAATTGAGGTCGAACACATAGAGTTCGAAGAAGAAAAACCGCGCGGCCGCTTCAATGATGGCCGCCGAGCGTGGCAGGAAGAATCAGAGGCTCCGCGGGACCGCCGCAGTGGCGGTGAACGCCGGTCATTCGCTCCTTCCCCACCACCCGCAGACCCGTTCTTCAACCGGCCGTATGAATCGACGAGCGCGGCACCAGAACAGCCAGCGCCATGGGAGGCGGCTGCCAAGCCCCAACGTTCCGGCATTTCGGCCAACATCAAGCCCAAGCGCAAGATTGCCGCCTTGTTCAAGGCAAGCGATCCTTCCTGAGCCCGCAGAAGGCGGGGCTGCGCGATGGGCATGGCGCACTCACCCCGGTCCCAGGAGCTGCGTCAAGGCGTGGATGATGAGCCCGACCAAGCCGCCCACCAGCGTACCGTTGACACGAATGAACTGTAGATCCCGCCCGATGTGGTGCTCCAGTTCGCGCGTCATTTCCTTCGCATCCCAAGCCTGAACCCGGGCAACGATATAGCGGCGAATGTCCTCCCGGTAACGTTCGATCAGCTGCGGCGCCGCTGTCTGCAACTCGCCATTGATCCACGTGCGGATGGCGTCGTCCGAGGCCAGTCGCTCACCCAATGTTTGCGCCGCCTGGGTGATGCGCGCTCGGATGCTTGAGTCACTTCGGTCCATGTCTGATTGCAGCCAGGCCAGCAACTGCGACCACAGCTGGTTGACGTAAGAGCCCACTGCCGGGTTGTCCAGCAGCTCTGCCTTAAGGTGCTCAACGCGCTCTGACAAGGCCGGGTCATCTTTTAGCCGCTCCACAAATCCGCTCACCATGTCGTCAAAGCGCAAGCGCAGGCTGTGCTGTGAATCATCTGCCATGTCGATGATGGTCTTGGCAATGATCACCACCACCTTTCGAGTCGCCATGCGGGCAGCCATCTGATCAAGGCCCACGTACTTGAGCGCCTTGATCTCTCGGGCAATGGCCTCGGTAATGGTTTCCTGAACAGCGTCTTCTCCAAGCAGCTTCGCCAACTGCAAAAGGACACCGTCCAGCAATTCCTGATGACGGCGATCCTGCGTCATGGCCTCGAACACCTGGCCCGAAACACGTGTGATTTCTATCTGACGCAAGCCGTCTCTTGCCAGCTCCGCCACGAACTGACGAACACGTTCATCATCCAGCGCCCCTACTGCCCAGCGCCCCACTTCCACCAGCCGCTCACTGACACGCTCTGCATTGGCGGGCACTGAAAGCCAGCCCGCTAGACGCCCAGCCGCATCAAAGTCCCGCAAACGAGCCAACACCTGGTCGGTTGCCAGGAAATGCTCGCCCAGGAAGTTGGCCAGGTTCTCTCCAATGCGGTCTTTGTTCTCGGGAATGATGGCAGTGTGAGGAATCGGCACGCCTAGCGGATGCCGGAAGAGCGCTACGACAGCAAACCAGTCAGCGATGGCCCCCACCATAGCGGCTTCAGCAAACGCCGCTACATACCCCCAGGCCGAGTGATAAGGCGTCCGCCACGTACCCAGCACGTACAACGCGGCAGCGCCGACCAGCAACCCCAGCGCCAAGCGCTTCATGCCCGCAGAAGCTTGGGCAACACGGGCGCTCATGAGCGCTTACCCGGATTGCCTGGTGCTTGAGCTTGTTCGCAATTCACCTGAATCAATTCTCGGTCCTGCGCCCCTGGTCCCAAACGCACCGCACTCAGACAGCCTCCCCAGACACAACCGGTATCCAGCGACAAAATGTCTGGCCGATTCAGCCAGCCTAATGTGGACCAATGGCCAAACGCGACCACGTCTGCTGCAGTCAGGCGGCCTGGCACGTCAAACCACGGTAGATGGCCCGGCGGGGCATCCTGGACGCCGCCGCTCTTGGTCTCAAACTCCATTCGGCCCTCAGGTGTGCAATAGCGCAGCCGCGTGAGTGCGTTCACGATGACCCGCAGGCGGTCAGCGCCTTGCAAGCCCTCATGCCATTGATCCGGCTGATTACCGTACATCTGGTGCATGAAAGCCACCCAATCGTTCCCCCGCAACACGGCCTCTACCTCTGCCGCCAGCGCAAGCACTTGATCCGAGCTCCATTGCGGCAATACACCGGCATGAACCATCAACACCCCATGATCGCGCCACGCCAGAGGACGCGATCGCAACCAGTCCAGTATCGCGTCTCGCTCGCTTGATTGCAAAATATCTGCCACGGTGTCGCCCCTGTGAAGCTTGCGCACTCCGTTGGCCACCGCCAGCAAGTGAAGATCATGGTTGCCCAGCAGGCAATGAGCAGCATCGCCCAGCGCCATCAATCGCTGCACCACCGCAAGGGAATGGGGACCGCGGTTGACCAAGTCCCCCAGCAACACAAGCCGATCACGGCTGGGCGAGAAGTCGATTTCGTCAAACAAACGTCCAAGTGCACTATTGCAGCCTTGAACGTCACCAATCATGTAGAGTGCCATGGTGTCAATTTCCCACCGGGGAGGATCCCGGTTTTTATGAATTTTCTGCTGATTGCTTTTCTCACGCTGCTCAACGGTGTGTTTGCCATGTCAGAACTGGCCCTGGCATCCAGCCGCAAGGCCCGACTGGCAGCGATGGCAGAAAGTGGCGATACGGGTGCAGCTGCGGCACTCAAGCTTCTCGATAACCCCACCCAGTTTCTGTCCACCGTGCAGGTAGGCATCACGTCGATCGGCATGCTCAACGGAATCGTCGGCGAAGCGGCTTTCAGCGGCCCCGTCGCTGACTGGGTAGAAAGCATGGGCGTCAGTGCCTCGGCAGCGTCAGTCATTGCCACCGCCCTGGTTGTGACCATCATCACCTTCACTACCATCATATTCGGTGAATTGGTTCCCAAGCGCATTGGCCAGTTATATCCAGAGGCTGTCGCACGCTGGGTCTCACAACCCATGCGCTGGCTCGCCACGGGCGCAAAGCCATTTGTGAAATTACTGTCGATTTGCACCCACGCGACTTTAAAACTGCTGCGAATCGACAACACGCAAGAACGCGGCATGACCACCGAAGAAATTTCAGCCAGCCTGGAAGAAGGGGTTGATGCAGGCTTGATCGAAGAACACGAACATCAAATGGTGCGAAACGTATTTCACCTGGATGATCGACCACTTACCTCATTGATGGTCCCTAGAAGCGACATTGAATGGCTGGATGCAAGTCAAAGCGTAAATGAAGCTTTGGATTATGTGGCAGGCCGCGGAGAGAAAGGTGCCCATTCATGGTACCCGGTATGCCATGATGGCCTTGATGATGTGGTGGGTCTTATGAGCGTGGCCAGGCTATTGGAGCTGAGCCGCCAGGAAGACAATTCACTGCTCCAAAATCACGCCGCACCAGCTGCTTTTCTGCCAGAAACTCTGAGCGTCATGGAAATGCTGGAGCAACTTCGATCCAATTCCGGTCGTTTGGCATTGGTAGTTGACGAATATGGCGTGGTACAGGGGTTGATGACGCCGCGCGATCTGCTGGAAGCGATTACAGGTGAATTGAAACCCGATGCGCATATGGACGCGTGGGCCATTCCAAGCGCTGACGGTTCATGGACTCTCGACGGATTGATGCCCGTGGGAGAGCTGAAAGCACGTCTGGACATCAAGGATTTACCGCAGGAAGACAAGGGGCGCTACAACACTCTGGCAGGCCTTCTGCTGTCCGTAGCTGGTCATTTGCCTCCCGTGGGCGAGCAGATCGAATGTGCAGGTTGGATATTTGAGGTGCGTGAGTTGCAAGGTCGTCGTATAGAGAAGATATTGGCGCGCCCAATGGGTTCTTCCACAGTTTGACAATCTTGTTAATTAAAAAAGTGATATATTCAGTACATCTCCATATTTGAACGTAAATCCTCATGTCTACTTACAAAGAACTTTTGCAGCAACAAGAAGCACTGGCACTTCGTATCGAAGAAGCTCGCAAAACGGAGATTTCGGACGCAGTGCAGCGAGTTCGCGCATTGGTAAGCGAATATGGACTGAGCGCTGACGACGTGTTTTCTTCCGGTCGACGCACCAACAAGCCCCGTACAACGGGTAAAGTAGCCCCTAAGTACCGTGACTCGGCGACTGGCCAAACATGGACTGGCCGTGGTAAGGCGCCTAAATGGATTGAAGGCCAAGACCGCGCAAAATTTCTGATCGCTTAAACCCGCTCAGTCATTCAAGAAAGGCATCTTCGGATGCCTTTTTTAGTTATTTTTCATTAAAAACATCAGGTTGCTTTTTGAAATTGCCTCTGGCGGCTAAAGGCAAGGCAGTTTTGCAAAATTGCTTTTTAGGTAAGCGTAAGCAGTCGTTCGCAGTACGCAGCGAGCCATGGAATACCGAGTACATACGCAGAATTACTAAGCGGTACTCAAATCAATCTTCGCCGCTGATGAAATAGTGATTTGTCGATTGTGAATACCCGTCGTCGATAAACGAAGATCGGTCTTTGACTATTTCGGCCCTGATATCAATTTGCGGTGATAGGTTCAGCGCTCTCGCCCAAGTGCGCTCGTATGTTGAATACAACTACCCCGCCGTCGAAGGGATTGTCTGATGCCTGTGTTCCGAAAAAATCCACGGCTAAAAATAGGCCGTACAGGTCTTGGCGAGGAGAGCTCTGCACAAATAGAGCGGTAAGCGTGAACGGTGGGTGGTGGCGGGCGGCTAGGGAGCCTCTGCAAAACCCATCGCGGATGCCAGGCGCTGACCTCGGGATGGGATGCAAGGCGATTTTTGCAGAGGGTCCCTAGCGCTGCTCACCGCTTCTCAGTCCGCCCAAAAAAGCGGGCGACGACACCTATCGTCTGCTTCTACGATAATTGCACCATTGAATCCAACAAGGAGTATTGTTCATGAGCGACGACACACAGCAACGCATCGATCAATTGGTCAAGGGCCACCAGATCGTCCTGTTCATGAAAGGCAACGCTAGCTTTCCAATGTGCGGCTTTTCTGGTCGTGCCATCCAGATCTTGAAAGCCTGTGGCGTCAGTACCCAAAGCCTGACAACCTTCAACGTGCTGGAGGACGACGCGGTCCGCCAAGGCATCAAGGACTACAGCCATTGGCCCACCATTCCACAGCTCTATGTCAATGGCGAATTCGTCGGCGGATCAGACATCATGATGGAGATGTACGAATCGGGCGAACTGCAGCAGTTGGTGGGCGCCAGCGAATAAACGCCGCTATCCAACAAAAAACGGACGCTCACGCGTCCGTTTTTTTGTTGGGCCATTTTTGGGGCTATTTGCGAACCACGACTTCCACTCGGCGAGCGGCTGAATTCGTGGAGGCGCCAGCGGTAGGTTCCGCAGGCTTTTCGAGCACCGTGCGCTCTTGTGGCACCCCGGCAGCCACCAAGGCAGCTTGCACGGCCTCGGCGCGCTGCTTCGAGAGTTCAGCATTCTTCGCTGGGTCACCGGTAGGATCATTGAACCCCGAAATGACCGCTTTGGCATCTGCGTTGGCCTTCAAATAGTTCACCAACTCAGTAGCTTTGGCGCCGAACTCAGCAGACACATCGGTCTTGCCGGTTTCAAAGTAAACCTTGAGCGCTGGGGCTTCGCTAGAGAGCCAAGCCAAAATGCCAGAGCCCTCGGGCTCGGTACTTGACTGGACGTCTCCACCCGGCACGCTTGCACCCATTGCAGGAGCGGAAGCAGGCGCAGAAGCGGGTGTCGTGGACGGACCGGGACCCCAGCCGCCGATCGCACCAGAAGCGCCGGCACCAGGCGCAGAGGCTGGTGCCGTGACCGGCGCCGGTTCACCCGTGCGGTCCTTGGCGCAGTAGCTCAAGCCGAACAAAGCCGCTACAGCCACAATGATCCATGGCAACCATTTCATGGCGCCACCCGCGCCCGTGGCTCCCGATGCTGCAGGCACGACTGGCGCTGCCAACTGCACCTGCCCGGCTGCAGCCAGGCTGGCAATCTCAGGGGGCAAAGAAGACGGGATGCTCCCACCTGGGGTCAACTTGCCAACCACCGCGGGCAGCAAGTAGCCGACAGCAGAAGTGACGCTCTCACGGTCCACCCCCAACTTGGAAGTCAAGAGCGAAAGCAAGCCGCCGCTTGCGCCAATGGCGGTCTCGAGTTGGCTGTTGCTGACGGGTTGTGCAGAAGGTCCGCCACCCAGCCATGACTGCACGATGGGCCCCAGACCAGCAGCCTTGAATTTCTCAAGAAATCCGGTGAGACCTCCAGTCTCCTTGGCCGTCATATAGGCCAGCAGCATTTGCAGAAGCGGCAACGCCTTGTCGCCTACGCCAAAGCGTGTAGCCGCTTCGCGAATTAAGATGTCAAACATAATAGGCCTTTCGTTTCAGGTATCGAGTTGCATGGGGGTTCCAGGAAGTCAGCTTCATAAGCGTACGTTCGGACCTGGGAACGGGGCCGCTGAGTGCATCTTGAGTACGTCCATGCCCTGGGTCATTATAGGGAGCGCAGTGAATCCTTCATGTCATCCCGTTCCTACAGAGCGCTGTCCTCTTTTACCCCTTAAAAACTTTAAAAATGGGGCACTTTCATCAACGATTTCTCGTTAATTACTCGCCGGAATGCAGCGAGGTCAGCCATGCCGCTATGGCCCCCACGCAAGCCTGAGGCTTTCTTTTTTCTTGCGCACGCATGAGCTTTACACAACAACTGCTGATCATTGCGCTGCTCATCGCTGCCAGCGCGTTCTTCTCGGTAGCAGAGATTTCGCTCGCAGCCTCACGTCGCTTGCGCTTGCGTCAATTTGCCGACGACGGCGACGATAGAGCGCTCCGAGTACTGCGCATCCACGAGCAACCTGGCTACTACTTCACGGCTGTTCAGATCGGTGTGAACGCGATTTCCATCCTTGGGGGCATTGTGGGCGAAGGACTTCTCAGCCCTTACTTCAGTCAGTGGCTTGCGCTATGGCTTAGCCCATCCGCTGCAGGCACCTTGGCGTTCATAGGCTCTGTGATAGCCGTGACCTCCGTCTTCGTGGTGTTCGCTGATCTGGTACCCAAGCGCCTGGGTATGGCCGAACCTGAGCGCGTGGCGATGTGGGTGGTCGGGCCGATGGAAAAATTCCTTCTCGCTTTCAAACCCGTGGTGTGGTTCTACACCAGAGCCTCCGACTTGACCATGAAACTTTTCGGCTTACCCACTCAGCGGGATGAGCGGATCACTCCAGACGACATCCTCGCATTGGCCGAAGCTGGCACTCAGGCGGGCGTACTGGCCAGGCCTGAGCAGCAGGTCATTGAAAACGTGTTCGAGTTGGACACGCGGGTGGTGTCCAGCGCCATGACGCCACGCGATCGCATTGCCTGGCTGAGCAGGGACGATCCTGATGAAGTCGTTCGCGCGCGAATTGCCGCTGAGCCGTTCTCCACCTACCCTGTGTGCGACGGTCAGCTTGATCGGTTGCTGGGCTACGTAGATGCCAAGGATCTGTTTCAGTGCGCGCTCAATTCCAGGCCCATTCACCTGAACGATCCCAGCCTGCTGCACAAGGTGGTCGTCGTACCCGATCGCCTGACACTCTCCGAAGTGTTGCTTGAGTTTCGCCGTCAGCAGGAGGATTTCGCCGTCATAGTCAATGAATATGGCACCGTGGTCGGCGTGGTCACCTTGAACGACGTCATGAGCACCGTGATGGGCGAGTTGGTGACGCCGGAAGATGAAGAGTTGATAGTCCGCAGAGACGACGGATCGTGGCTGATGGACGGCCATGCACCCATGCAAGATGTTCAGCGTGCGCTGGATCTCTCTGATCTACCTGCTCCAGAAGAATACGACACGCTTGGCGGCTTCCTGATGGTCATGCTCCGGCGCGTGCCGCGCCGCACGGACCGTGTGCATTGGGGCGGCTACCGCTTCGAAGTAATGGACGTGGACAACTACCGCATCGATCAGGTGCTGGTGACCACCCAAACCGAAGCTATCGAGAAGGGCCCCTAACCGTTGACCACCTGCAAGCCTGAACCCCTTCTGGGGGTGACACTAGCGGAACCAAGACTCGGGCGCGGGCCCCTGAATGATCAGGGAAGGGTTTGACCCATCATCCGCGCGGCGTCAGACGCGATCCTGGCGCCATTGGACGTAGGCCTGCAATGCGTGTCGAACTGACTGGGCAAAATCAAGCGACTTGAAGGCATCCAACCCGGACAGCTCCTTTTGCTCGCGTATGCCGGGCGCGGCGAGCAGCAACTGTGCAGTATCAGCCAGCAACTCATAAGGAGCGCCAAATACAACGGACCGCAAGGCGGGATCAAGCTCGCTATCGGGGTACAGCTCGGTAAGGACTGCCTTACGTCGCCGCAGCAATTGCCCCAGGCGCACGACTTCAACAATGCGGGAATCGTCGTAGGCATGCACATTCAGCACGAGTTTGGCCCTGCGCAGCTGCGCATCTCTAAAATCGTTACTGAAGCCGAAGTCTCCGTCGTTGCTGACGACACGAAGACCGCGCTGTCTCATTTGATCAAGCAGCTTGCGACGACGAGGCCTCATCGCCCCGTAAAAGAAAACATCGATGTCCCGATCTGCATCCGGAAGGCGTTCGGCGAAGTTCACTTCGCTATCGGCACCTGCTACATAACCGTACGGGCAATATGCGAAGTTTTCAATTCCCATTCGGTCGAACCTGGAGATGTTCGCAAGGCTGTATTCCCAGACAAAATGCTGGCTCAACAATTGCGTGTAAGAACCGCGTTGCGATGAGATCAGTTGCTCAAAGTTGACTAAAACACACCGACCAGCCATGGGCAGGAGTACCTGAGGATCTACCTCCAAGCAGAACAGCACCACATTGAAATCCACATCCTGCCGCAATTTTGCGGGCGCGTAGGTCGTCTCTTGCTCCAGCAGTTGGAGGGCGCAGAGAAAAGACTGGATAACGTCTTTTAACAATTCGTCCATCACCGAGCCGGCGAAAGACGTCAAATGAATACGCATGCTGCGCTAGCTCACTGCAAGCCGAGAATATTGCGCTTGAAGTAATAGTCTGACAAAGCACCCGCGAGTTCGGCACCGCGCTGCATATCCGCTGCCGATGCTTCCAACGCCAGACCGAAAAAGTAGAGATCGTGGCTGGTGTGGTCTTCATAGAAATGCCATGTGGAAAACCAGCTATCGAGGTCCACCAGGCCTGCAATATCGCTTTGCGTGAGATTGCGGTAGTAGTCACTCCCCTGCTCATTCGTCAGAGGTGAATCGGTGGGGCTATAAGCGGTCGTGCCGTGTTGCCGCCGCCCGGTCGTTGCACAAGTCAGGACCATGAGTCCTCCGGGCTTGAGTACGCGCAGCATATTGAGAAACGTCTTTCGCCAGGCGGGGTTGTGTTCCATCATCTCGCTGGAAATGACAAAGTCAAACGCATCCGCAGGCGCCCCGTAGTCCTGCCCCGGGCAAACGGTGTCTACTCCCGGGCCCGTCCCTACGTCCAGCCCCTCGTAGGCGCAATCAGTAAAAAACTGCCTGACTGAGCCGTTCAGGTCCAAGCTACCCACCTCCAGGACCTTCTTGCCCGTAAAGAAATCCGGCAAGAATTGCTTGACGCCGGAAACAAAGAAAAGCTGTTGGGGGTGAGACATCTGGATGTACTAGGTAAAAATGAGCTCGATCGAAGCAGGCTATCGGATTCTGCCCCCGGCAAATTGCGGGAGCCTGTCCCTATACCGGATCATTCCAGACCCAACGACTTTGGGCTGCGGTCACGGCGTTCGGGTACTGTGGTTTACCGCGCGAGCCGTTGTAGCGCCCCAGGGCCATGAAAGTATTGCCACGCTCCCGATCCAGGTAATGCCGCAAGATATTGCAGCCAAAGCGCAGATTGGTCTGCATGTGAAAGAGCTTGCCCGGGTCGCCATCGCCTATGACGCGCGTCCAGAACGGCATCACCTGCATGTAGCCGCGCGCCCCTACGCTGGAAACCGCAAATTTACGAAAGGCGCTTTCCACCTGGATCAGCCCCAGCACCATCGAAGTATCGAGCCCCGCCCGCCTGCTTTCATACCAGACAGTCTGAAGAAATTCGATGCGAGTGGAAAAGTCTTTCTTGCGGCCAAATAGCCGGTCGCTCATGGCAGACAGCCAGCGCAGATAGGCCAAGCGCGCGGCAGTCGAGCTAAAAATAGGAACGGGCGGTGCGGTGTTGGCGATGGCCGAGCTGAGCGCCGTACGCACAGAATCGATCATCGGCTCTTCCAGTTGGCCTCCGGCCCAAGCGGTTTCAGGCGTGAGCAATGGCGCCGCGAGAACAGGCACGGACAACAGAAGCTTCCGTCTGGTCACGCCGTCCTCTCTACATACGGCCTCCGCCCGAACACCTCCGGCTTCGCCTTCGGTGTGAGCTTGCTTGGGGCGGCCCGGCGCTGCAAACTCTGGAACACCTTCGGCTTCGCCTTCGGTGTGAGCTTGCTTGGGGCGGCCCGGCGCTGCAAACTCTGG
>JAECRA010000014.1:0-7647 GCA_015999985.1 Comamonadaceae bacterium | reverse complement strand
AACACCTTCGGCTTCGCCTTCGGTGTGAGCTTGCTTGGGGCGGCCCGGCGCTGCGCTCATGCCGCCAATTTACCTTTCACGAAGGCCGCGATGTCGGCAGCGGCGACTTTGGTGGGAGCGGCGTCACGGCGGTGTTGATACTCCACCTGGCCTTCTTTCAGCCCGCGGTCGCCTATGGTCACGCGGTGCGGCACACCAATCAATTCCCAGTCAGCGAACATGGCGCCGGGTCGCTCACCACGATCGTCAAGGATGACATCCACACCCGCTGCCACCATATCCTGGTAGAGGCTCTCGGCGCTGGCCTTCACGGCTTCGCTGCGGTCCATGCCCACAGGGCAGATCACCAAGGTGAATGGCGCAATGGCGTCAGGCCAGATGATGCCGCGCTCATCGTGATTCTGCTCGATGGCGGCGGCCGGCAGGCGTGTGACACCAATTCCATAACACCCCATCTGGAAGTGCTTGGGTTTGCCGTCTTCGTCGAGGAAGGTGGCGTTCATCGCCTTGCTGTACTTGGTGCCCAGGAAGAAGATATGGCCCACTTCAATGCCGCGCTGGATGGCCAATTCGCCCTGCCCGTCTGGCGAGGGATCGCCAGCCACGACATTTCGGATATCCGCCACCAGGTCTGGCTCAGGCAGGTCGCGCCCCCAATTGACACCGGTCAAGTGAAAATCTTCTTCGTTGGCTCCGCAGACCCAGTCGGCCATGATCGCCACCTCGCGGTCAGCCACGATCTTGACGGGCTTTTTCAGATGGATGGGGCCCAGATACCCTGGCTTGGTGCCGAAATGCTCGATGATCTCTGGCACAGTTGCAAACCGGAAGCTCTCGTTCAACCCGGGCAGCTTACCGACCTTTATTTCATTCATGTCATGGTCACCGCGAAGCAGCAAGAGCCACACCTGCGTCTTGGCGACCTCACCTTGGCCATCCAGAGTGTCTGTTGCCAGCACCAGGGACTTGACCGTTGCCTTCAAAGGCATGTTCAGCAGCACGGCCACGTCGGCGCAAGTGCTTTTCCCAGGGGTGGGCGTCTTCGTCAACGCTTGTGTAGCGCTTGGGCGAGGTGCCGCTGGCGCGGCACTCTCTGCCTTTTCCATATTGGCGGCGTACTCGCTGCCGGTGCTGTAGACGATGGCATCTTCGCCGGTGGAGGCGATCACCTGGAACTCTTCGCTCAGATCGCCGCCAATGGCACCTGAATCTGCAGCGACTGCGCGGTAGCTCAGTCCGAAACGATCGAAGATGGCCCTGTACGCCCGAGCCATGATCTGATAGCTGGCCTTGGCGCCTGCTTCGTCACGGTCAAAGCTGTAGGCATCTTTCATGACAAACTCGCGGCCACGCATCAGGCCAAAGCGCGGGCGGCGCTCATCGCGAAACTTGGTCTGAATCTGATAAAGACTCTTGGGTAGCTGCTTGTAACTGCGGAAATCCTGGCGTGCAATGTCCGTCACAGCCTCTTCGCTGGTGGGTTGAACGACAAATTCACGCTCGTGCCTGTCCTGAATGCGAAGCAACTCCGGCCCCATAGTCTGAAAGCGTCCGGTTTCGCGCCACAGTTCAGCCGGCTGAACCACAGGCATGGAACACTCCACAGCACCTGCGCGGTTCATTTCCTCGCGGACAATGGCCTCCACTTTGCGGATCACGCGCAAACCCATGGGCATGTAGGTATACACACCCGCGGCAAGACGCTTGATCATGCCAGCGCGCGTCATCAACTGGTGGCTGACAACCTCGGCATCAGCCGGAGCTTCCTTGAGAGTGGAAATCAGGAACTGGGATGCTTTCATCGGATCCAAAAAAAAGCTGTGCGTGCCATGGGGTAAGTGCCACCCCTTCACGCTCGTTTAAGCGTGCATAATGACTGCAACTATTGAAAATTTGAGGTTTGATTATGCTCGACCGGGAAGGCTTTCGCCCGAATGTCGGCATCATCTTGCTCAACCAGCGAAATCAGGTATTTTGGGGCAAGCGCATACGCACCCATTCTTGGCAATTTCCGCAAGGTGGCATTGATCGAGGTGAATCCCCCGAACAAGCCATGTTCCGAGAATTGCACGAGGAAGTAGGGCTCCAGCCCGAGCACGTGCGCATTGTTGCCCGAACCCGCGACTGGTTGCGTTACGAGGTGCCAGACCGGTTTATCCGCCGCGACGCGCGCGGACATTACAAGGGCCAGAAGCAGATCTGGTATCTGCTTCAGCTCACAGGCTATGACTGGCAGCTCAATCTGAGAGCCACCAGCCATCCAGAATTCGACGCCTGGCGCTGGAATGACTACTGGGTACCCCTGGATGTCGTCGTCGAATTCAAACGCGGCGTTTACGAGATGGCGCTGACCGAATTGGCCCGCTATCTGCCGCGTACGGAACACCGCAACCGCTATCTGAGAGGTGGCATGCGCCCTCGCGAGCAGGACAGCATGGCGCCTGACATGGTTCATGCACAACCGCATCCAGGTTATGAGCAGCGGCCTGCTTTCGAGCACCGCAGTCTGCTTGCAGGCTTCGAGCTACCTCCCGGAGCCACCCTTGAAAGCCTGCCGGATAGCGGCGGGCCGAAGCGACAAAGCAGCGTTTGAATTCAAGGCCCTAGTCCAAAGACGGCGCATTCACCTGCGCCGCCAACGCACTGCTCATTGGAAGCAGCCGAACCAGGAACCCTTTGCCCTTCGCTCATCAGCCATGAAGAAACTCTCATTTTTCTCAATACTACCCACCGCGATCACGACCGCCATGCTGTGCATGGTATGGCCAGTGGCCGCGCAGCAATATGCAGATCTGGACCGCCCAGAGTGGAAAGAAGATGCGGTCCCTCCGCCGCCGGCCTACAGCCTCAGAGGCCTGATTGACGTGGAGATGCCGGCAGCATCCTCCGTCAAGATGGGCCTGGACCCGGACACGATCTCTATCAATCAAGAGACCGGCATCGTCCGTTATGTGGTGATTGCTCGTGGCCCGAGCGCGGTCAATGCCATATATGAAGGCATGCGTTGCGCCACTGGAGAGTACCGGGTCTATTCACGCAAGACGCAAGATACGGAATGGACACCCAGCACGTCAAGCGAATGGAAGTCCATGCGGGGCCAAGTGACCTACCCTCACCCTTACAGGCTGGCACGTGATGGAATCTGTATCGGCACGGGCACGAATCAGACCAAGGACGCGATGGTGAGAGCGCTCAAATCACCCAAAGGCACCTTGTACAACGATTAAAAGGCCTTTTTTACCCCGCTCGGCGCACCGAACGGGGCTCCCGGGAGGGCTTTAGGGCGTGTTATCACGCCCTAATTGTTAACCTGCGATTCCCATATCGAATTCCAATGTCTCTGCTTTTATTTGGAGCAGAGCTTCGGCCACGTGATCCCAGCCATACCAGGCCGCTCTCATCAGCAACGTGGCGCGCATTGCATCACGGGAATCGAGGCTTACCTGGCCTTTGTAGATATTTGTCGCCTGGAAGGCAGCGAAGATGAGCTCAGGGGGAACATGGTGCCCATGGGCCATCAACACGTTCAGCACCGACAATTGCCCATTGCTGACGGCCAGATCCAGAGCGTTCAGGCCGTTCGAGCCCCTCCGCCGCGGGTTGGCTCCGCTTTGCAATAACGTCGACACAGCGTGCCCATTGCCTGATTCCGCCGCACGCCACAATAGTTCTGGGCGGTTTGCCAGTTGGAAATTGGCAGGATCGCGCTCGCCATAGAAGTTCGCCACGAGCTGTGCGTTCCCTCCCGAAGAAAGCCAGGTGAACAGCACCTCAGTGTTCCCGTGCATACCCGCAATCCGGATGGTCTCCACGTCGACGGCAGCAGGCGTATATGCGGCACGGCCGTTGGTCTCCAGTGCGTTCAACAATAGTGTCGCAATGTACGTATGGCCGCGCTCGTGGGCATCGATCAGCGCAGTAGTGCCGTTGTGTGAGAAGGCGTTGACAGCGCCTGGCAGGGCGTTCAGAGCATCGACTAAAACATGGACGGAGTCGGTGTGGCCATTCCGAGCCGCGAACATCAACGCAGTGTCTCCGTTTTCACAGCCCTGATTGATCATGCCGGGCGTCAGCGCACTCATCAAGACCCTGAGGGTTTCGGTGTGGCCTTGATCAGCCGCCATCATCAATGCGGTGAATCCACGCCGGCTGGCCTGATTGATCATCTCCGGGGTCAGCTTACTCATCAACTCTACGACGGTTTCGGTGTGGCCGGTAGCTGCCGCCATCATCAATGCAGTGATCCCTGTGTCGTCGAAGGCCTGATTGATCAGGCCCGCCGTGAGCGCACTCACCAAGACTCTGACGGTTTGGGTGTGGCCACGATCAGCCGCCATCATCAATGCGGTGTATCCATTCTCGCGGGTCTGATTGATCAGGTCCGGCCTCAGCGTCAGCGCACTCACCAAGACCCTGACGGTTTCGGCGTGGCCTTGATCAGCTGCCATCATCAATGCAGTGTATCCATTCTCGCGGGTCTGATTGATCAGGTCCGGCCTCAGCGTCAGCGCACTCACCAAGACCCTGACGGTTTCGGCGTGGCCTTGATCAGCTGCCATCATCAATGCGGTAAATCCATTTTCGCGGGCGTGATTGATCATCGTGGGCGTCAGTGCACTCACCATGGCGTCGACGGTATTGCTGTGGCGTTGATTAGCCGCCATCATCAATGCGGTGAATCCATCCTCGCCAGCCTGATTGATCATGCCCGGCGTCAGCGCACTCATTAAGACCTTGACAGTTTCGGTGTGGCCTTGATCAGCCGCCATCATCAATGCGGTGTATCCACCGTTGCAGGCCTGATTGATCATCTCCGGCGTCAACTCACTCATCAACACCTTGACGGTTTCGGTGTGACCGAACCGAGCCGCCATCACCAGTGCGGTGCCTCCATCTTCGCGAACCTGATTGATCATCTCCCGCGTCAGCTTAGTCATCAACACCTTGACGGTTTCGGTGTGGCCGAACCGAGCCGCCAGCATCAGCGCAGTAAATCCATCTTTTCGCTGCCAAACTATCATCTTCGGCGTCACCTCATCCACCAAGATCTTGACGGTTTCGGTGTGACCATACTCAGCCGCAAGGAACAGAGCCATGACAACATTCTTGCGATCCTGATCGGTCATCACCGGCTTCAGCCCACTCACCCACACCTTGACGGTTTCGGTATCGCCGCTCGTGGCCGCCGTCTTCAACGTGGTGTATTCATTCTTGCGCGCCTGATCGATCATCTCCGGCGTCAGCACATTCGTCTGCACCTTGTCGGCTCCGGTGTGGCCGGTCTGGGCCGCCTGTAGCGGTACAGCGGCTCCGTCGTAGCTGGCCGCCTGATTGATCATGTCTGGCGCCCGCAGCGGCGCCAACATCTTGACCTGGTCGGTACTTGCTTCTTTAACTTCGCGCCGCAACATCGGTACTGTTTCTGTAGTGTCATCTGTGGTCCCCCGTACCGGCTTCGAGCAGAAATACTGGAAAAATCCGCTTAGAGTCGATAGCACGTGATTCCGGTCTTCGCTCAAGCCCAGACTTCGCTCGCCCGTGCCGACACGCACGACGCGGTCATCAGGAGGCTGGGCAGATGTTGTTGCGGCTGGCGGCTGCGGGTGGAAATACTGGGAACGTTGAGATAAAAATTCGAACATTGACTGACGGCGTCAGGAGGTGCCAATGAGCGCTCTAATGCTGATGTGTCAGAGCGACGTACCCAAGATAAGTAACTTGACGAGGCATATGGTTCCCTGGGTGCATGACGCGAGGGAACGATGAGTTCAAAGAATTTTTTGCTCAGAAGACGGCGAAAACACAGCGGGTGGCAAGGCAGCGCAGCCGTCGGCGCGAGGGCACGAATTCATGTGCAGAGCATCGGCGACGCAGTAAGCCCCAGGCTCGTTTAGTGCGGGTTCACACTCAATTCACCCCGGCCCGAAGGGTGATGCTCTGGCAACCCGCACTCGGCGCTGCCTACTCCGTCCGCGCAAACGCTCGCGTGGTGTCCAACCTGGCCGCGGTTTGCGTCTTGATTGCGATTCGCCAAAGCGTCACGCGGGGGTGAAGTTTGTGTGAGCCGCCCAAGTGCGCGCTGCCCGAGTATTTCTTCAACGGGTAAGCACCAAGTTGTCGCGATGAACCATTTCCGGCTCAGCAGAATATCCCAGCAGGGCTTCTATCTGGCTAGAGGGTTTGCGGCATAGCAGACGTGCCTCTGCGCTTGAATAGTTGGCCAGCCCGCGCGCTATTTCCGCACCCTTGCCATCGCGGATGGCTACCACGTCACCCCGTGAAAACACGCCTTCCACCGCCGTCACGCCCACTGGCAACAGGCTTTTGCCTTCACCCCGAAGCTTGGCAGTTGCGCCATCATCCACACTAAGAGCTCCACGCAACTGTAGATGATCGGCCATCCATTGTTTGCGGGCCTGCGTTTTCTGTGTGGGCGCCACGAGCAAGGTGCCAATGCGCTCACCGCGAGCCAGCCGCAAAAGCGCGTCCGGCTCACGGCCCCAGGCTATCACCGTGGAAGCACCTGAACCCGCCGCGCGCCGGGCTGCCACGATCTTGGTCAGCATGCCACCCTTACCAATCGAGGAGCCAGCACCACCAGCCATCAACTCAAGGGCCGCGTCACCCGCCCGGCCTTCATGTACAAATTCGGCTAAAGGGTTCTGACGCGGATCTGCTGTGTAGAGGCCCTTTTGGTCGGTCAGAATCACAAGCAGATCAGCTTCGACCAGATTGGCCACCAGCGCACCGAGGGTATCGTTGTCACCGAATTTGATCTCGTCGTTCACTACCGTGTCGTTCTCGTTGATCACCGGTAGCACCTGATGCTGCAAAAGCGTGAGCAAGGTGGAGCGGGCATTGAGGTAGCGCTCGCGATCGGCCAGGTCGGCGTGCGTCAGGAGCACCTGCGCACTGCGCAATCCGTGTTCGCGAAGCTTGGTCTCATACATTTGGGCCAGACCCATTTGACCCACCGCCGCAGCGGCCTGGAGCTCATTGATCTCGCGAGGGCGCTTGGCCCATCCCAGACGCTTCATGCCTTCAGCGACTGCGCCGCTGGACACCATGATGACCTCACGTCGCCCATTGAGCCCCGCTTCTGGCGCCCCCCCAGCCAGTTGGGCCATCTGCCTGCACCACTCGCCAATAGCCTGCTCATCAAGCCCGCGACCGTCGTTGGTCACAAGACTGGAGCCTACCTTCACCACGATGCGGCGTGCGTTGCGCAGCACTTCCGATGTATCTTGTTGAGTCATTTCAGTTGTCCAGGGGGCTGCATGTCACATGCAGCGGAGAAGCGCAAAAGGTCTTAGCCGTTGTTGCCACGGCGGGATTTAGCTCGCTCTGTGTATGGAAAGGGTTGGTGCGGACGGTTGCGGCCTGCGGGCAAGTATTTAAGCCCCTCTGCTTCCGAGAGAAGGCGGGGCGGGCGGTTGCGGTCTCCGGGCAAGCGTTTAACTCCCTCTCCCTCTGGGAGAGGGTGGGGGGGCCGGCCATCCGGTGAGGGCAAGCGGCGGTACCTTTAGGCACTGCAGGTACTAATTGCCTTCTGCGCTTGCCTCGAGGTCGGAGGCCGGGATGTGCGCCCGGCGGCGCAGTCTCTTTCTTTTGCGTCGCCAAAAGAAAGAAACCAAAGAAAAGGCGACC
>JAECRA010000072.1 GCA_015999985.1 Comamonadaceae bacterium | reverse complement strand
AACTCGCGACCTCAACCTTGGCAAGGTTGCGCTCTACCAACTGAGCTATTCCCGCGTATTTTTGCCGTTTGGTGCTCAGCAAAGACAGCGATTATAGCCTTATTTTTTTCGCTTTTGGCCGTCCGACTTCCGCGAATGATCGGGGCCCCGCAGACTTGAGCGCAGACCGCTCAGGCGGCTTGAATGGAAGGCTTGGCACCTCGCTGCGCCAATGCAGTCTTCAAAAAGTCAAAAATTCGCTCATCATCACAATAGGCTGGATTGAAGCGCATCCAGTTGGTCGCTTCCAGGGAAGTGGAATAAAGGTGGCCTGGCCCCATCATGATGCCGTTTTCAGCTGCTTCGGCAGAAAGCACATCGGAGTCTGGCAGTTCAGGATGATGCGCCCACAGGAACAGCCCTGCCCTTGGCTGCGCAAACAACTTGAAGCCTAATTGCAGCAGACGCTCAGCCGTCCGACCGTGCGCGTCTGCAAGTCGACCGCTCAATGCCTTCAGATGTTTGCGCCAGCGTCCGTCCATAAGCACGTGATGCGTAATGCGCTCACTGATTTCAGAAGATGTCAGCCCGGACATCATCTTCATCTGGGCAAAGTCTTCGACCAGATCGGCGCTGGCCAGCAAATAGCCCACTCGCAGGTTCGGAGAAAGTGCCTTGGAGAAACTGCGGATATGTATGACCCGGTCCAACTGATCCAGGCTGGCAAAAGATTGGCGGACCAACGGGTCCAGGTCTGCATAGATGTCGTTTTCCACCAGCAGCATGTCATGACGCTCGATCAGATTGAGCACTCTGTGCATCTGCGCGAGACTGGCCACCGATCCGGTCGGACTGTGCAGCCTGGGCTGAGTCAGGAAGACCTTGGGCCTGTGCTCTTTGATCAAGCTCTCCAGCGCGCCCAGATCATACCCATCCGGCGAGCGCGGAACGCCCAGCAGCCGCGCCCCTAGAAAGCGCAGGGAATGCAACAGGTTGGCATAGCCTGGGTCATCCACCAGAACCGCATCACCCGGCTTGATCAGACTCCTTGCGACGAGGTCCAGCGCTTGGCTAGATCCCTGCGTCAGCAGTATCTGCGCCAAAGAGACGGTGATGTCCTGCTCCAACATGACGTCTCGTATCGACTGCCTCAATGGCCTGTAGCCCTGAGGGTCGCCATAGCCACCGAAATCTCCGCCGTCTGCAGCCAGCGCTCGCAGACCGCGTTGCAAACCTTCATTGAAAAGCCAGCCATCAGGAATCCAGCCACACCCTGGTTTCAGTGCCAGGTCGCGGTTCTCGAATACTTCGCGCAAACACCACATGGCGTCGAAAGGTGCCCACCGTCTTACCCCGGTACCTGCCGCCGATGCGTCGACGTCTGCCATGCGCTTTACAAAGAACCCGCTGTTGGCGCGAGACACCAGATATCCCTGGGCAACCAGTCGGTCATAGGCGTCAGCCACGGTGAACACACTGACTGAATGCGTCTTGGCAAATTGCCGGATAGAAGGAAGTTTGGCACCCAAGCGGAGCTTGCCCTCTTCAATCAAACCAGTGAAGTGCGCGACAATCTGCTGAACCAACGGTACGTTGCTATGAGGCTGCAGTGCAAACATGGGAACGAGGTCGTGACGAATATCAATAGGAAGGCTGGCAACAGCGCCGCGTTGACTGGCAACCGCAATTTCGCATGGAAATATAGCCTTCATTTTGAATTGGCCTTCCCCCAAGCCATACACCGCATCAGCACGCGCACGGTCGGCAACGTAGTTGTCGCTCTGAATATCCGAGCCGTTACGGTAATCAGCCGCCGACCACGCCCCGAACCCTTGGATCGCTAAGGCGTGCTCATTCTCCCCACGCGGGAAGTTCTCCTGCGCGGTGTTCTGCTGCCCCAACGCTGCCGGAAGTGAGCCAGCCAAGGCATTGCCAAATGTTTTCCACAGCCACCTGCTGCGCGCCGACTTTGCCCCGCCCGCGCACAGCACGGCACACCCAGCGCTCTACTTGCTTGCCTGCTTGCCGTTCAGCGGTTCAGCGGTTCAGCGGTTCACCGATGTAGCTCAGTGAGGGCAGTTCGGCTTTTGCCTTCTCCGGCGTTTCCAGCTCAACCACGATGCGCCCGACCAGTAAGCCAAATGACGGGGAAGTGCGCAGGTATTTGGTCTCCCCTGCGGCCAGAACGAAGCTGGCGGATTTCTCTGTCTCTGTGGAAGTCGCGGCTGTGTAGCTACCTTCAGGCCGGTCGACGAAGAAGAAGCTGCCGGGCTTGGAGGCGCCGATCACGTTGCCGTTGAGACGGATGTCAGGCTGAATCGCCGCGCCCATCATGGACGAGGAGCGGAAGAAGTAGATACGCCCGTCCCCAGACTTCAAAGTGGGAATGGATGCCTCCATCTCCTGGTGTTTGATACCGGAAGCACAACCGGCCAGTACGACCATGCAAGCACTGGCTGCGGCGAATTTGAGAAGGCTACGTTTGGACTGATTTGATTTCATGGGAAAACTCCTTTAGGTAGATTGATGGTGGGTTCTAGAGGGGAAAATCGGGACTCTGCTGGAAGATAAAAACCTACGAGCACGTCCTTTTGGACAACCAGATAAGCCTCATGTACCTGCCGGCCTTCAATGCTGAAGACGGCGCCGACTGGCTGGTAAACATCACCTTGCGGTACCCGGCCCGATAGCCGCCAGCGGCTTTGGGCCGGAAGGGTGCGTGCGTAGCCCGTGGACAAATGCACGGGTACTGCGGCGGGCAGTTGCACTTCGATCGTCTTCGCCGGGCCAACAGACTGCTGCAGTTGCGCTGGTGCGCTGGGCACCATAGGAGCACAGGCTACGAGGGCGACGAGTACAGCCGCAGTGCCTGCCATTGGGATTCTTTTACTCGGCATGGATTGTTCTGTTGGAGTTGGCTTGGAGAGGCCGATATCGGAGGGGGTGGCTGTATCAAGCTAGCGAGAGCTTTTTGAAGCGAACAAGGTTGTTTCTTTTGCACATGTTGTTCTGCCTTGGCCCCGGCGCTCTCATATCCAGCAAATGGGCTTTACACAAGGCAACATTGGAATGGCTGCGCGCGGCTGTATGCAGGAACCGACGACAAAATTTTTTCCGCTTAGTACGGAAAAGGGCACTTAGTTTTGCAACGGACCCCTCCCAATATTCAACCCGACCAGATCTACCCACGCTGTCTCAATGCAGATTAAAAGCAACAAGCCGTCGTTCTTGGCGAACATATAGCACGCCAGCCTGTGAAAGCGCGAGACCACCACTGCTCACCCGGTAAGCCCACGCGGCATCGGCACTTCCAAGCCTCAATGCATAAACGCCTTTGAGCGAACTGAAAAAGACCAAGTCACCCACCATCAATACATCTGCTGAGCGGTCCATAATCTTATGGACCCCAACGTTTTTCCACGCACCTTGAACATCGCCATTGGAAAAACTTTGCCATGTCACATCAATTCCGTCAGTAGACACCACGGATAGAGGTGAAACAGCGAACGACACAGCATTATTTTTGCTTTGCCAATTGATCTTCCCTGAGTCCGAATCAATACAAAATACTGAACCGTGATTTGAGTCAGTCACCATCTCAACCCATGAGCCGCCACACACAGATCCGTGGGCAATTTTTAATTTACGGTTAACTTCACGTCCTAAGTCAGACGTGAAGAATTTTAAACGTCCGGTCTTGACATCAACGCCCAAAACACCATTATGCGACGTTAATGGACTAGATTCTTCAATCCTTCTTGCAGGTGCATAAATAGTGTCATTTGCCAAAAATAAAGAAGGCCCGTTAGATCCAGGGTAACTTACCCCATAGCCCGTCAAACGCCACAGCAGGCGCCCCTTTGAATTAAAGTCAATCGAATCATTGATTGTCGAATATCTACCACCCCATGGCATGGAGTAAATGTATGTATCAACATCATAGGGAAGCACGCTATCTATAGAGCTTGCCTCACTGGAAATATCTTCATAAACAGAAGCACCTGTCACTGAGTCCAGTTTGAAAATCCGTTTTTTCGCACCATAATCCGATGGCAAATAAATATCATTTCCAATAAAATATGCGCCAGTGACATAGCCATCAAGACGTTTAACCCATTCGACAGTCCCATCAGACTCACGAATAGCTCTCAACACCGGATACAGCAAAGAGCCATAGGGTGCTACAACGACGGAAAGTGCATATACACGCCCATTTGCCGTACGAATCTCACCACGTTGAATTTCATCAGCAGGAAAATCAAACGCCCATCGTCTAGAGAATTTTTTTTCGTCAACGCTGGCGTTAAAATACCCGGTTCTCCCTGCACTGCCCTGTTGCTCTTGCCAAAGCGCGTCTGAAACAAGATTACTCAACGGCTTTTTATTCTCGGATGGCGCCACCTCCAAGGAGTAGGGCAAATAAGACACATCATCCGAATAAGGTTGAGCACAAATAGCGGGGTCATCTTTACACAATCGAATGGCTATTTTTCCAGTGTATGAACCAGGTTTCAATTCATTGGAAAAGTCTACAGTTACTGAAAATTCTTTCGTATCGCGCTGAGAAAAAGAGACCTCCTCAATGACTGCTTGCTCGGAAACCGCTTGAACATTCACAACACCTAAAATTTCCTCTCGGGTATATATCCTAATTTCCTGACTTTGCTTTTCTCCTGCAAATATATTCGACTGCAAAATCGATGGCTCAAATCTCAATAATGCATTACCGACTGGAGTCGTTGGAGTCGTTGGAGTCGTTGGAGTCGTTGGAGTCGTTGGAACAGCGCCACCCTCCCCGCCACCTCCGCACCCCACAAGACCAGAAAAGCACAGTGCTCCCACCCAATACAAGAAATTTTTTTTCATAAACGATCCATACGAACTAAATAAGCGATAGACAAAACATACCTTCTGGTGCTGCAGAGATGTCAGTAGATGTTCCGCTCATGCTCTCCCCTAGGCTGCTACCCAAAGCCTTGCCGAATGCAGTTGGCCTAACGTACCGCTGCGCGTCCGCCGGAGCGCGCGGCAAGGGCCACACGCAGTGCAGCAGCTAATGATCCGTTCTTTAGCTAATGGCCAAGCGGGCCACTGCGCAGCGATGTTCGGATCAAGGCCGCGCGCAGTTGAAAAGACATGGCCAAACTTGAACCCGAAGACCAACGTGACCCCGGTGAACTTCATGGAGCAAGAAAATGCTGGATCTACGAACAAACTCACAAGCAACCCAACCAACATAGTCATCCCCAGGACAGGCAAGGCCAGCAATGAACCGGTCCACAGCAGGTCGGTGATGAGCTTCAATGCGAGATCTGAGTGCATAAATTGCTATTGCGTGGCAGAACACGAAGTACGCACTTCACCTCTATGTAGACACTGTTTGTTATATGAAGCTTTTATTTGCTTAAATACATTCCAGCTTCCGAGCGACTACTATCACTCTGGGTTTAGCCTCAGCTCAATTGTAAGGGTACTTTACAATTTGGAAACAAAACTTCGTCAAAAATATTTCTGACTTTTTTAATTATGTGGCTATCAAAAAGTTTTCAAAATCTCGTCGCGTGAGCCGTCGTGCTCTCAAAATTGAGGATGCAAGCAATGAGCCGATGCGATAAAAATATAATAATTTAATTTTGTTATCCATTTATTTTCTTTGATTTTATTATCAGCATTAAAACCAATTCAGTATCGAAGATGCCATCCTACAAGGCAGCGAAAGATAACGACTCATTGATTCGTCTTACCTGCCCTGGCAATCGCCTGCCTTGCAGCCCGTCGTGGGCTTGGCCCGGCGACCTAGAGCAATCGGGTCGGCGCCAAGGTGTCGGCGTCGAGCGTGTACCAAGGCGTAGAAATGGGTCCTTGATCAATATGGTGATGGGACGGTCTATCTCTTGCAGTTCGAGGCGATCAGCCAATTCTCTCTGGCCGTTTCAACTGAAAGACTCGGAGTCTCAAACGACTCGAGGATCTGCTTTCTCTGGTCCCTATTCATGCGCATTGACTGCAAGTATGTGGAAGCGTCTTTAACACCCGCGTAAGGATCTGATAGCCAGCCACCCGGCGATGCTGCACCTAATTCAGATGCACTTTTTGCAACACTCCCCGCGCTATCCCCGCAGCCCCGGCAGCGTACGAAGCGGTATTGAGCGCCTGAACTCTGATGCTGCTCAAAGCTCGCCAACGCTTTATCACCGAGATGCTGGAGACGGTCCTGGCTCAGCGCTGAACGAGCGAAGGGCCGCCTGTCACAGCGGCCCTTATTCTCTTAGCAGCAGCCCCCCATGAGAGAGTCTTGGGGGAATCTCTCCCTTTACATGCGGCTAATAGCGGCTATGCGCTGTTGAAGATGATCGATTCTTGCAATCAGCTCTCGACCGGGTTCGTTCTCCTCGTACATTCCACCGCTGTCTTCGATGACACGATTGAAGCTTCGTAGAGGCTCCTGAGCTTTCCCTGCAAGCGTCGTCTCGCCCCACCAGTACCACCGACCCAGCGCGCATTTGTTGCGAATCCACTGCGCGGCTTCCAGTCCGCTCCATCGATAGGGACCATGTTTGATTTCAGCTAGATATCCTTTTTCGCCATACGCAACCTCGTGCAAAGCTGCTAAGGCACCGACGATCTCCGCCCACCACGCATAGCGAGGATCGTGCTTCATGGTTTTATCCAGAGTGCTGGCTGAATCGTCACGCCCCCGGCAGGGATTACGTTGAGCGAGTTAGGAACCCAGATTTGGTAGTCGCCGCCGCGCTGAATCCAACCTGCATCGAATCCCCATTTTTCAACCGAATAGCCTGGCACTGGGTGTGGAGCAGCCTTATCGCCCCATCCCCATCCACCGCTGGGTGTCCATTGACCTAACATGGTACCGCTGTCCCAGTTTGCTTTCTCCGGTACTGCGACGCCGCTTCGCCATGCGCCTTCAAACGGGTAAATCGCCTCACCCCAATAGCCACCATTGGGTTTGGCGCAGATCCTCGAGTTCAAGCCCAACGTATCGGACACACGATTCAATGTGCGCCCAACAAGATGAGTCCGCTCCACGCTTGTGAAGTTCGCAGCCTCCTTGCCTGGCAGCGCTATAAGCAAGTTACCCGGGCTGACCCGTGGATCGGTGAGCCAGCTTTCAGGGTCGGCAAGGCATCGCCGTAAAGGATAGAACGAATGAAGGGTGGACCGCGCATGCAGATGCCCCGCGTAGGCTAAAAAAATTGTACAGGCCCGCCAACCTGTACAGGCCTAAGACACGCGGGAGTTTCTGTATCTGTTCGATCTTGGGGACGATGTACAGAATCTCCATCGCCCAGGCGCGTACAGACAGCTGCGCACGCCCATCCAAACCTATACGAGCCGCACCCCCATGCCCAATGCTCCCGCGTCCACCAACGCCGCCCTCATGTCCCGCCGCCAACAGGCGATTCCTCGCGGAGTAGGCAATATCCACGAGGTGTTCATCGCCCGCGGTGAGAACGCCGAGATCTGGGATGTAGAGGGCAGACGCTATATCGACTTCGCAGGTGGCATTGCAGTGCTCAACACCGGGCACCGCCACGCAGGCGTTTTGGAAGCTGTGAAGGACCAACTGGAGCGCTACACGCACACGTGCTTTCAAGTCCTGGCCTACGAGCCGTATGTGGAAGTGGCAGAGCGCCTCAATGCTCTGGCGCCAGGCAAGGCGCCCAAGAAAACCCTGTTGCTGACCACCGGTTCGGAAGCCGTGGAAAACGCGGTGAAGATCGCACGCTCGCACACGGGTCGCCCAGGTGTGATTGCGTTCGGTGGCGGCTATCACGGACGTACGCTTCTGACCATGGGATTGACCGGCAAGGTCATGCCTTATAAAAAAGGCTTCGGTCCGTTCCCGGCCAACATCTTCCACGCCCTGTTCCCCAATCCGCTGCACGGCGTGACGGTTGATGACGCCATCCGCTCCGTGGAAACGCTCTTCAAGAATGACATTGAAGCCACCCAGGTGGCGGCCATGATCGTGGAGCCTGTTCAGGGCGAAGGGGGATTCTATATTGCGCCTCCGGAATTTCTTCAGCGCCTTCGCACGCTTTGTGACACACACGGCATCCTGCTGATCGCCGACGAAGTGCAAACCGGCGCTGGCCGCACCGGCACCTGGTTCGCAATCGAGCAAGCCGGGGTTGAACCGGACCTGATCACCACGGCCAAGTCATTGGCGGGAGGTTTTCCACTTTCCGCAGTGGTAGGACGTGCCGACATCATGGACACCCCCCATGTAGGGGGCCTGGGCGGCACTTACGCGGGCAGCCCTCTCGCATGCGCAGCTGCCCTGGCAGTCATGGACGCTTTTGAAGCCCAAGGCTTGCTGTTGCGCAGCCGTGAGATTGGCGAGCGCTTCACGAAGCGGCTGCAAGCGATGGCCGTAGAACACCCCATCATTGGCGACGTTCGGAGCCTGGGCGCCATGGTTGCAGTAGAGCTGTTTGATGGCGGTGACCCCTCTCGCCCAGCGACCAAGGCCACCGGCTTTCTGCTATCCGAAGCTTGCCGCCGCGGCCTCATCCTCATCAGCTGCGGCACGCATGGTAACGTGATGCGCTTCCTTGTACCTTTGACAGCCTCGGATAGCTTGCTCGATGAAGGCCTGGATATTCTTTCGCAATGCTTTGGCGCACTGGCCACAGCCGATCTGGAGAATGCCTGATGGATAAATCTCAATCGCCCACGGGCGCCGATGTGCTGGTTCGCACACTGCTGGCTTCCGGAGTCGATACCTGTTTCGCCAATCCTGGAACTTCTGAAATGCACCTGGTCGCCGCTATCGACCGGGCCCCAGGAATGCGCGCGATTTTGGGTCTTTTTGAAGGCGTAGTGACGGGCGCGGCAGACGGCTACGCCCGCATGGCCGAAAAACCTGCGGTCACTTTGCTGCACCTCGGGCCCGGCTTGGCGAACGGCTTGGCCAATCTGCACAATGCACGCAAGGCAGGCACCCCGGTCATTAACGTGGTGGGCGATCACGCCGTCCGCCACCTGCAGCATGACGCGCCGCTTGCCAGCGACATTGACACACTGGCCCGTCCCATGTCGCATTGGGTGGGCCGCGCCCAGACGCCCGATGAAGTGTCTGTATGCACTGCCCAAGCCATTGCGGCCACGCAGGGCACGCCTGGCTGCATCGCCACACTGGTGCTGCCAGCGGACTCCGCCTGGGGTCATACAGACGTCTCGCCCTCTATCGTCCAGAAGGCGGAGGCCGTCGCTCCCATGGACACCGATATCGAAGCCGCTGCCTCTGCGCTTCGCCAATACGGAAGTCGTGCGCTTTTGTTGCTGGGAGGCAAGGCACTGCGCGCCGAGGCTATCCAGGCGGCTTTTGCTGTCGCAGATGCCGTGGGCTGCCGTGTAGCAGCGCCAGGCAGCAATGCGCGCATGGAACGTGGCGGTGGGCTTCCTGAAATACCCCGAATTCCGTATGCAGTCGATTCCGCGCTGGCGTTTCTGGCAGACGTTGATTGCATCGTCCTGATGGGCGCGCCAACTCCTGTCGCCTTTTTCGCCTACCCCGACAAACCGAGCGTGTTGATTCCCGTGAGCTGCCGCGTCGTGAAGGCGGTCGCCTCCGGCGTGGATCCGCAAGCGGCGATGGCCGCGCTGGCTTCTATCTGCGTGCCTCAGGGTCACAAGCTTCAGGACGCGGTGCGTGAGAAAGCGCCGGCCCCTTCAGGCCCCTTGACGCCCGACTCCATCGCGCAGGCGCTGGCGCACACGCTGCCTGAAAATGCCATTGTCGTGGACGAGTCTGTCACTTCCGGGCGGAGCATCTACGCCATGATGTCCGGATCAGGCCCTTTCACGCTGCTCGGCAACATGGGCGGCTCCATCGGCTTCGGAATGCCGGTGGCCCTGGGTGCGGCCATCGCATGCCCGGACCGGCGGGTCCTGGCTATGGTGGGTGACGGCAGCGCTTTCTATACGGAACAGGCCCTGTGGTCGCTGGCCCGTGAGTCAGCCAACGTCACGGTGGTGATCTTTGCCAACCACAACTACGCCATTCTTCAGGGAGAGTGGCGCAACACCGGTGCAGGCCCGACAGGCCAGGCCGCGCGCGACATGCTGACGCTGGATCGCCCACGCGCTGACTGGGTTTCGCTCGCGCGTGGACACGGCGTAGAGGCTGAACGTGTGGCGGATGCTGCGGCGTTCACGCAAGCGCTTCAGCGTGCACACGCCACCCCCGGCCCACGCTTGATAGAAGTGGCGATGGCCTGAGAACCTTGGAACGCCCCACTCATGCCTGCCTTGGTCCAGCCATGGCCCACTCAAGAGAGCGGGGCCATGCAGTCACACACAGATCTACCAGGGCGTGGTCTGAGGCGCAGGCAGACCCAGCGCGTGGCGCATCTCCGCACACATGGCTTCAAACTCAGCCTGAGCGACCTTGCTCCAGCGCCGAGCACGAATGAAACCGTGCACCATCCCGGGCGCGGACCGCAGTGTGGCGGCAACGCCAGCCGCCTTCAGCTTGTCGACATACAAGAGGCCGTCGTCGTGCAGCGGGTCAAGTTCGGCCGCCAGTACATACGCAGGGGGCAGGCCCGCGAGCGAGGGATGGCGCAGCGGACTGGAGTAAGCGTCAGGTTCAGCGTCTCCCAGAAAGGCGCGCTGTGCAAATTCGACGCCTGCCGGTTTGAGAAACAGGTCCTCGGTATTGTGGCGAAAGCTATGCGTTTCGCGACCAGCACCAAGGCCGGGGTAGATCAATGTCTGGTGTGCGATGGCTGGACCCCCGCGGTCACGCGCCAGCAAGGTGCACACGGCAGCCAGCGATCCACCGGCGCTGTCGCCCGCCACGCCAATGCGGGACGCGTCGATACCCAGGCGCTCTGCGTTCTCTGCAGCCCAACACAGTGCCGCGTAGCAATCCTCTGTGGGCGCAGGATATGGATTCTCAGGCGCCCGGCGGTAATGCACGCTAATCACCGATGCCCCGGTATTGTGGGCAATGCTGGCACTGATGAAATCGTGCGACTGCGGGCTTCCAGCGACATAGCTGCCGCCATGAAAGAACAAGATGGCAGGTAGCGGCTCCGTTGAGTGCGGACGATGCACCAGAACGGGTACCTCCCGGCCCGGGAGAGCGATATACATTTGCGAAGACTCGAGCTCCGGCGGGTGGGGCTCGGCCGTCAATTTGGCGTATTGCTCAGCACGCCAGCGGCGCTCTTCCACCGTGAGGCCACCCGTGGCCGCATGGCGATTCATTTCTCGCGTGACAAACTCGAAAAAGGCGACTATCTCGGGATCACATGGCATGGAATGCTCAATTGGAAATAGGTGATGGTGTGCAAAGCAGTATGAGCCGGGGTTCAGCGTCCGACCAGATCCATGGCCTTGACGATAGGGACCCAACGCTTATTTTCCTCCTGGAAGTAGCGCTCGCCTTGCTCCTGCGTGGCCGGGGTGGCCACGAAGCCCAGTTCGTCGAACCGCGATTGAAGTGCGGGGTCAGCCAGTGTGGCCGTCACAGCCGCATTGAGCCTGGCGACGACATCGGCCGGCGTTCCCCTGCGGACCATGACGGCCTGCCAAGGTTCGAGGTTGTATTTGACCCTGTCCGCAAGGCCCGCTTCCGCCACGGTGGGCAAATTGGGCATAGCGGGAGACCGCTTGTCGGAGAACACTGCCAAAGGACGGACCACACCGGAGCGCATTTCTGCGGAGCCACTGGTTTGCACCATGAAAGCGATGCGCCCGCCACGCAAATCTGTGTACGCATTGACGCTGTTCCGGTAAGGCACATGCACGGCCTTGGCACCGATGGAATCCACAAAGTTCTGCGCCAGAATGTGGCCGGAAGTGCCGTTACCCGCCGAAGCAAAGTCGTACTTGCCCGGGTTGCTTCGCAAAAGTTCTGCGAGGGCACGCAGGTCCTTGACGGGCAGATCGTTGTTCACCACCATCACCAGAGGCATCTTGGACAGCAGCGAGGCCACGGTGAAGTCCTTCATCGGATCGAAGGGCATGGTCTCGACTGCACCCTGCATCAGAATATGAGTGGTCAGCCCGCCAAGCAGCAACGTGTAGCCGTCCGCAGGCGCTCTGGCCACATAGGTGCATCCGATCATGCCGCCTGCGCCGCTGCGGTTGTCAACGACCACGGTCTGCCCCAGATGCTTGGACATGCGTTCTGCCACGACGCGTGCCGTGATGTCGAATGGGCCACCGGCGCCATAGGGGACGACAAAGTTGACGACGCGAGTGGGATAAGTGGCTGCGCGCGCAATCGATGTGGCAGCCAATGCGCCTGCCCCGCTCACACCAAAGGCGAGACCAGCGCGAAGCACGCGCCTGCGATGCAAGGATGTGGTCATTTCGATATCTCCGATACAGGAATAATGATGGGGAAAAACCTCTCCCGGTGCCTGGACACGAGGCATCTTCATGCTTCGATCAAAGTGCTGGGTCAATTGAACATCCGAAGGGCATCAAGGCCTGGTACCAATCCATGCAATTTGATGGGGCCATTGGAAGCTTCAACAGCTCGCCCCCTTCTCGTGATACCCGCAAAGTCGGCAGCTATCCTGAATTGAACCATGCAAGCGCTACTGGTTGATCTCATCAAGCTTCGCATGCCGGCTGGATCGGCCCCCATGCACCGGCGGCTCTATGAATGCTTGCGCGACGCCATACAGGACGGGGTTCTTTCTGCAGGCGCCCTTCTTCCACCTTCCCGTGTTCTGTCCAATGAGCTGGGGATCGCACGCAACACGGTGTTGGCGGCGTACCGCCAGTTGCAGTTGGAGGCCTACGTCAGTTCCAGGCAGGGAATGGGCACGCGGGTAGAACGCCTGCCGCTGGGACGGACCGCGAGAACCGTCGCGTTTGCGGCACAGCCCGAGCCGCGCAAGTCCGACGCCCTTTCCGCCAGGGGATCGCGCATTGTTGCCATGCCTAAGGCCTCCGCCACCCAATGGAGCGCCTTCATGCCAGGCGTTCCAGATGTATCGCGCTTTCCCGCTCGGGTGTGGACAAGGCTGCGCAATGCATGCTGGCGCACCCACCGCGCCGAAGAACTTTGCTATGGATATGGCGGGCATCCGCAATTGCGAGAAGTCCTCTCCCGGCATCTGGCTGCGACACGATCTGTCAACTGCACACCAGAACAGGTGGTGGTCACGGACGGCGCCCACCAAGCCATTGACCTGATCACTCGTCTGCTTGGCGATGTGGGGGATATTGCCTGGATGGAAAACCCTGGCTACTGGGGCGCGCGTTCGATTCTGCAAGCCAACGGTATTGAGCAAATCCCCATTGAAGTGGACGCCCAGGGCATGCGCTGTGTGGAACCGGCTGCTGGAGAAGCCCCACGCTTTCTGTTTGTGACGCCGTCGCATCAATACCCGCTTGGTTCAGTCATGCCTGTGCAGCGAAGGCAAGAACTTCTCTCGCTTGCACACCGCCACGGAAGCTGGGTCATTGAAGATGACTACGATGGTGAGTTCCGCCTGGCTGGCACACCGGTTCCTGCCATGCAGGGACTGGCGGGGGGGAGCCGGGTCATCTACGTAGGCACTTTCAGCAAAACGCTTTATCCAGGGCTTCGCCTGGCTTATATGGTGGTTCCGCTGGAGCTGGTGGCCAGCTTTCGCGCCGCCCATGCTGATCTCTATCGTGAGGGAAGGCTCATGACGCAGGCCACATTGGCCCATTTCATTGCGGAAGGCCACTTCGCCTCTCACATACGTGCCATGAGAACGCTGTATGCGCAGCGCCGCGAGATGCTCGCGAATCTGATTGAAAGACGCTTGGGCAAAGACTGGATGATGCACGGAGAAGACGAAGCTGGTCTGCATCTGGTGATGCGCTTTCCAGTTCCCCTCAAAGACACTTTGGTAGCGCGCGAAGCACTGGCCCGAGGAATCCACGTCAAAGCGCTTTCCACCTATTTCGCACCGGGCACGCCCGCCCAACAGGGTCTTGTACTCGGCTACGCTTGCGTGCAAGAGGCCGACATGGTGACCAAGTTCGAGTGGCTTTTGAAAGCCCTGCGGGCAGCAGACCAGGCGTAAAGACTGTCAGTAGGCAGCCCAGCCCGTGCGCCAATCTGTGCAGGCCCATCAGACACAAAAAAAGCAGCCGAAGCTGCTTTTTTGACGTTCAGTGCTTTTGGTGAAGCCCTGAAAAATTTTGTGGAGCGGGAAACGAGACTCGAACTCGCGACCTCAACCTTGGCAAGGTTGCGCTCTACCAACTGAGCTATTCCCGCGTCGCAAGCCTCGTAGTATAGCCATTTTTTCGGTCAATTTGCAAGCGCCGCAGAAATCACTGAGAAATCTGCGGCAGCTTGGCATGATCCAGGCTAGTACCGTGTCAGCGTTCAGTGCTTCACGGCCGAACCTCGGGTCGGCTTTTTCTCCACGGCGGCTGCAGCGGCAGGCTCCACAGGAGCACTGACTTCATCGTCCGTCAATGGCACGGGCTGGCGCTCCAGGGCCACTTCAAGGACTTTATCGATCCACTTGGCGGGAATGATTTCAAGACCTTCCTTCACGTTGGCAGGAATCTCCTGAAGATCCTTGGCGTTCTCTTCGGGAATGATCACTTTCTTGATACCACCGCGCAGTGCGGCCAGAAGCTTTTCCTTCAAGCCGCCAATGGCAGTCACTTCACCTCGAAGTGTGATTTCACCCGTCATGGCCACATCGCCGCGAACCGGAATACCAGTGAGCGCCGACACAATGGCGGTAGTCATGGCTGCACCCGCACTAGGACCGTCCTTGGGCGTGGCACCGTCTGGCACGTGGATGTGAATGTCTCGTTTTTCGAACACTTCATCCTTGATGCCCAGACCTCGGGCCCGCGAGCGCACCACCGTGCGTGCCGCTTCGACCGACTCTTTCATGACATCGCCCAATTGGCCTGTGCGCTGCACATTGCCCTTTCCAGGCATGGTGGCCGCTTCTATGGTCAGCAGATCTCCGCCAACCTCTGTCCAGGCCAAACCGACCACTTGCCCCACTTGATTCTGGAGCTCAGCGCGGCCGTAGTTGAACTTGCGTACGCCCAGGTAATCGTTCAGATTTTCCGCAGTCACAGCCACTTGCGGCTTCAACTGCTTGAGTTGCAGGCCTTTCACTACCTTGCGGCAGATCTTGGACAGTTCGCGCTCCAAAGAGCGAACCCCGGCTTCACGCGTGTAATAGCGCACGATGTCACGCACGGCATCGTCTTCTACCTTGAGCTCGCCCTCTTTGAGGCCGTTGTTCTTGATCTGCTTTGGCAGCAAATACTTGATGGCAATATTGGTTTTTTCGTCTTCGGTATAGCCCGACAGACGAATAACTTCCATGCGGTCAAGCAGCGCAGGCGGGATGTTCATCGAGTTGGAGGTCGCCACGAACATCACGTCGCTCAGGTCGAAGTCCACCTCAACATAGTGGTCGCCAAAGGTGTGGTTCTGCTCGGGGTCGAGCACCTCAAGCAAGGCGCTTGAAGGGTCGCCACGGAAATCCATGCCCAGCTTGTCGATTTCGTCGAGCAGGAACAATGGGTTGCGCGTGCCGACCTTGTTCAAGCTCTGCAGCACTTTGCCAGGCATGGCACCAATATAGGTGCGGCGATGGCCGCGAATTTCGGCTTCATCGCGCATGCCGCCCAGCGCCATGCGCACGTATTTCCGACCCGTTGCTTTCGCAACGGATTGGCCAAGCGATGTCTTGCCGACCCCGGGTGGTCCAACCAGGCAGAGAATCGGCGCCTTGACCTTGTCCACCCGCTGCTGAACAGCAAGGTACTCAAGAATGCGGTCCTTGACCTTGTCCAGGCCGTAATGGTCTTCGTTCAGCACTTGCTCGGCATAAGCCAGGTCGTGCTTGATCTTGGTTTTCTTGGCCCATGGCAGACCTACCAGGACATCAATGTAGTTGCGCACCACAGTGGCTTCAGCCGACATGGGCGACATGAGCTTGAGCTTCTTGAACTCGGCGTCAGCCTTCTTGCGCGCTTCCTTGGGCATGCGCGCAGCCTTGATCTTCTTCTCGATCTCTTCGATGTCTGCGCCGTCCTCACCTTCGCCAAGCTCCTTCTGGATGGCCTTGACTTGCTCGTTGAGGTAGAAGTCGCGCTGGTTCTTCTCCATCTGGCGCTTCACGCGCCCACGGATTTTCTTATCCACATTGAGGATGTCGACTTCCCGCTCAAGCTGCTCGAAGAGATTTTCGAGACGTGTTTTGACATCGGCCAGATCAAGCACGAATTGCTTGCTCTCGAGCTTTAGCGGAAGGTGCGCTGCAATCGTGTCGGCAAGGCGACCTGGCTCGTCAATGCTGGCAATGGAAGTCAGTATCTCAGGAGGGATCTTCTTGTTGAGTTTGACGTACTGGTCAAACTGCTGCATGACGGCGCGCCGCAGCGCTTCCACCTCACTGCTGTCCTGCCCTACAGCAGGCTCCAGAGGTGTCACGGTGGCGATGAAATGCGATTCACCGTCCTCAATGTGGGTGACGGTGGCGCGCTGCTGGCCCTCTACGAGCACTTTGACAGTGCCGTCAGGCAATTTCAGCATCTGCAAGATGGTGGAGACGCAGCCGACTTCGAACATGTCGGAAACGGCGGGCTCATCCTTGGCAGCCGTCTTTTGGGCTACCAGCATGATTCGCCGATCAGCGGCCATGGCGGTCTCGAGCGCCTTGATGCTCTTGGGGCGACCCACGAAGAGTGGAATCACCATATGCGGAAAGACCACCACGTCGCGCAATGGCAGCAGTGGAAGGTCAATCGGCGTGGCAGGCAGTGGCGTAGTTCCAGACATGGAAAATCCTCAAGGGTTGTCAGCCAGATATGGCTGCGCAAGTCACATTTTCAACCCGTTGGCGAGTTGGCGCCTTAAATGGCGCGTAAAGCCTTGCAATTTTGATGCCCTCCTTCACGAAAAGCGAAGTTTGGGCGAAGTCTAAGGTCTGACTGACGGCAATGCAGGCATAGAGCCTTTGCGCCCTTTCTACCCCCGAGCAAGGCAGAAAAGGGAGAAAAACTCAAGCTTTCTTCGCAGCTTCGCGGTACACCAGCAATGGCGGCTGGCTTTCTTCGATGGTGTTCTCATCGACCACCACCTTTGCCACATTGGCTGAGTTAGGCAGATCGAACATGGTATCGATCAGAGCCTGCTCCAGGATAGAGCGCAAACCGCGTGCACCGGTCTTGCGAGCAAGCGCTTTGCGGGCAATGGCGTTCAAAGCCGAAGGACGAATTTCGAGCTCGACTCCTTCCATGGCGAGCAAGCGCCCAAACTGCTTGACCAGCGCGTTCTTGGGCTCGGTCAGAATCTGAACCAGTGCGTCTTCGCTCAACTCGGCCAGCGTGGCCACCACAGGCATACGCCCCACCAATTCAGGAATTAAACCGAACTTGATGAGATCCTCTGGTTCGATTTCCGAGAAAACTTCGGAAATCGAACGCTGCTTCTTGCTCTTGACGGTAGCCCCAAATCCGATGCCTGATGCCTCGGTACGCGCCTCGATCACCTTTTCCAGGCCGGCGAACGCGCCGCCGCAGATGAACAGGATGTTGGTGGTATCGATTTGCAGGAAGTCCTGATTCGGGTGCTTGCGCCCGCCCTGTGGCGGTACGCTGGCCAAAGTGCCTTCGATCAGCTTGAGCAACGCCTGCTGCACGCCCTCGCCTGAGACGTCCCGCGTGATGCTTGGATTGTCCGCCTTGCGGCTGATTTTGTCGATTTCGTCGATATAGACGATGCCTCGCTGCGCGCGCTCAGCATCATAGTTGCAGCTTTGCAGCAACTTGCTGATGATGTTCTCAACGTCTTCACCGACGTAGCCGGCCTCGGTCAATGTCGTGGCATCTGCCATGACAAAGGGCACGTCCAACTGGCGCGCGAGTGTCTGAGCCAGCAAAGTCTTGCCCGAACCTGTGGGCCCGATCAGCAGGATGTTGCTCTTGGCCAGCTCCACGTCGCCGCCCTTGGCGTCTTCCTTGTGCTTCAGGCGCTTGTAGTGGTTGTACACCGCAACCGCAAGCGTGCGCTTTGCACGCTCCTGCCCGATGACGTAGTGATCAAGATTGCTCTTGATGTCAGACGGCGTCGGCAGGTCACTGCGGGCCTCAGGCTCTGTAGTGGCCGGAAGCTCGTCGCGAATGATGTCGTTGCACAGGTCTATGCACTCGTCACAGATGAACACCGAGGGTCCGGCAATCAGTTTCTTGACTTCATGCTGACTCTTGCCGCAAAACGAACAGTACAGCGTCTTCTCACTGGAAGAGCCTTTTTTATCGGCCATTGAATGACAACTTGATGATGGATGGCCACATGATACCGAATGCTTTGTGGCCAAAAAGGGAAATGCCGTTGCCAAAAAACAACGACACTTCCCGCTTAACTAACGACTGCCTGCGGGGTCGGCGGGACTAAGGAGCCCACGAAGCTGCTCCTTTTACGGACGCTGAGCAATGACCTGATCCACGAGACCATAGTCTTTAGCCTCGTCAGCGGTCATGAAATAGTCGCGCTCTGTGTCGCGCTGGATCTTTTCCAGCGGTTGGCCAGTGCGCTCTGCCAGGATCCGGTTCATTTGATCCTTAGTGCGAAGGATATCGCGCGCATGGATCTCGATGTCCGTTGCCTGACCACGAGCACCGCCCAGCACTTGGTGAATCATGATCTTGCTGTTGGGCAGCGAGTAACGCTTACCCTTGGCACCGGCCGCAAGCAGGAACGCACCCATGCTGGCAGCAAAGCCCAGGCACATAGTGGAAACATCAGGCTTGATGAACTGCATGGTGTCAAAGATGGACATGCCTGCCGTCACGCTCCCGCCGGGGGAGTTGATGTAGAGCGAAATCTCCTTGTCAGGGTTTTCGCTTTCGAGGAACAGCAGCTGCGCAACCACCAGATTGGCAGTTTGGTCGTTGACCTCGCCCACCAGAAAAATTACGCGCTCTTTGAGCAGGCGGGAATAGATGTCATAGGACCGCTCACCACGGCCGGATTGCTCGACCACCATGGGGATCAGGCCGAGGTTGCTGGTTTCAAGTACGTTCATGAAAACTCCGTTGGTTCTATTCAAAGCAAATGGGGCTTGAAGCCCCAGGCTCAAGCCCCATGATGTCAACCAATTTGGCTGACTGGATACGAACTACCGAAAATCATGCCTTTGGCCCAGGACTGCTTCTTGGCAATCATCCTGCAGCCAAGGTTCGATTTCAGCCTTGCTGACCCATCAGGTCGTCAAAGCTCAGTTTTTTGTCTTCAACTTTGGCTTGCGCCAGCACGTGCTCGGTGACATTGTTTTCGATCACCAGGGCTTCCACATCGGCCAGACGGCGGTTGTCGGCGTAGTAGTAACGCACGACTTCCTCTGGCTTCTCGTAGCTCGAAGCCATTTCTTCGACGTGGGCCTTGATCTGCTCCGGCGTGGCTTGCAGATTGTTTGCACGAACCAATTCAGCGACCACCAGACCCAGACGTACGCGACGCTCGGCTTGCGGGCGGAACAGGTCTTCAGGAATAGGGGCCTTGTCAGCGTCCTTGATGCCACGAGCCTTCAGGTCAGCACGGGTGCTTTCCACCATGCGGTCGAGTTCAGCCTGGATGCTGGCCTTGGGCAGGTCCAATTCAGCTTTGGCAGCAAGCGCGTCCATCACAGCTTGCTTGTTGCGGCTGGCAATACGGAACTTCACCTCGCGCTCGAGATTTTTACGAATGTCAGCGCGCAGAGCGTCCACAGAACCTTCTTTGACGCCAAGCGACTTGGCCAGGGCTTCATTGACCTCAGGCAGATGGCTGGCTTCCAGTTTATGGACCGTAACCATGAAATCGGCCGTCTTGCCGGCAACTTCTTTGCCTTGGTAGTCTTCTGGGAAGGCCAGCGGGAAAGTTTTGCTTTCGCCGACTTTCATGCCGCGCACAGCGTTTTCAAACTCAGGCAGCATCTGCCCTTCGCCGATCACAAAGGGGAAGTCGCTGGCCTTGCCACCGTCAAAGGGCTCGCCGTCGATCTTGCCGGTGAAGTCCACGGTGACGCGGTCACCGTCTTCAGCCGCAGCGTCTTTGGCGCGCTGGGCGAAAGTGCGACGTTGCTTGCGCAGGATGTCAATGGTGCGGTCAATGGCTTCGTCGCCCACGTCAGCGGAGACGCGCTCGACTTCAGCAGTAGCCAGATCACCAATTTTTACTTCAGGAAAGACTTCAAAGACGGCATCAAATGCCATCTCGCCCTCAGGGGCGGAATCTTTTTCTGTGATGGTGGGCTGACCGGCCACGCGCAGATTGGCTTCGTTGGCGGCGTTGAAGAAGGCTTCACCCACCTTGTCGTTCATGACTTCGTACTGCACCGAATAACCATAGCGCTGGGCCACCACGCTCATGGGGACTTTGCCAGGACGGAAACCGTCCATTTTCACAGTGCGTGCGAGCTTCTTCAGCCGCGAGTCGACTTCGCCGCGAATTGAATCCACGGGCAAGGTCAGCGTCATCTTGCGTTCGAGCTTCTCAAGGGTTTCCACGTTCACGGCCATTATGTTTTCTCTCTCGAAAGAAATCTGAGTTGTGGTGCGCGGGGGGGGACTCGAACCCCCACACCATTGCTGGCGTCAGGACCTAA
>JAECRA010000071.1 GCA_015999985.1 Comamonadaceae bacterium | reverse complement strand
GGTGGCCACCATGGTCGCCTTGGCAACGAGGTTGCGCGGAGAAAGCGCAGTGTCGAGAGGCTCGATGCGGTGACCGGCTACAGGGGTGGGCGCCGGGGTTGGGGTGGGCGTCGGAGTGGGAGACGGCGCTGGCGAGTCAGAGCCGCCGCCACAGGACACCAGCGCTGCGGCCGCCACGGCCGCCCACAGAGTATGAAGTTTCTTCATCGAGTCTCTCCGCAAAGGGTTCTATATCCAGCCAGAGCGCAAGCCTTCCTCCGGTATTACCCTCTGGAAGGCCGCGCTCAGGATCAATCAAAACGAACATTTTCGGCCAAGCCATCACAACGGATCAGGGCCAATCGATTTGCACATTCTGCACGATTGAACGAAAGCGCTATTACGATCGGGTGATGGCAAAAGAAAAGAGCATATTCACCTGCAACGAATGCGGTGCTACCAGCGCACGCTGGTTGGGAAAATGTCCCTCCTGCGGGGCATGGAATTCACTGATTGAATCGGTGGCCGAAGCCCCCGCTTCGGGGAAGAACCGTCTAGGGACGGCTTTTACAGCCTTGGCCCCAAGTAGCGAAGTCCGGGCACTCGCTGCTATCGATGCGGTGGAGGTGGCGCGCACGCCTACTGGGCAAAGCGAGTTGGACCGTGTGCTGGGCGGTGGCATCGTCGAGGGTGGCGTGGTGCTGATTGGCGGTGATCCAGGCATCGGCAAATCGACCTTGTTGTTGCAAGCACTGGATACCCTTCAGCGGGCGCAGTTGAACACCTTGTATGTCACGGGCGAAGAAAGCGGAGCGCAGGTGGCCTTGCGCGCGCGGCGGCTGGGCATCGTGGGCTCTCAGGTCAACGTCCTGGCAGAAATTCAGCTGGAGAAGATCCTGGCTACGCTCTCGAGTCAGCGACCTGCCGTGGCTGTGATCGACTCGATACAGACTGTCTTCAGCGATCAATTGACCAGTGCTCCAGGTAGCGTGGCTCAGGTTCGCGAGTGCGCGGCTCACCTGACCCGTTATGCCAAAGCCAGCGGCTGTGCCATCGTACTGGTAGGGCATGTGACCAAAGACGGGCAACTGGCCGGGCCTCGCGTGCTGGAGCACATGGTAGATACCGTGCTGTACTTCGAAGGTGATACCCATTCGAGCTATCGGCTGGTGCGGGCCATCAAGAACCGATTTGGCGCCGTCAACGAGATTGGGGTCTTCGCCATGACCGAACGAGGCCTGAAGGGCGTGAGCAATCCAAGCGCGATTTTCCTCAGCCAACATGCGCAACCGGTGCCCGGCAGCTGCGTTCTGGTGACGCTGGAGGGAACCCGGCCGATGCTGGTGGAGATCCAGGCTTTGGTGGATTCCGGCGGGCCGAGCCCTCGCCGCCTATCTGTGGGCCTGGAGCGCGATCGCCTGGCCATGTTGCTGGCCGTGCTGCACCAGCACGCGGGTGTCGCGACCGGCGATCAGGATGTTTTCGTCAACGCGGTGGGCGGGGTACGCATCAGCGAGCCCGCGGCCGATCTGGCGGTGATGCTCGCCATCACCAGCAGCTTGAGAGGCAAGCCATTGCCCAAGGGCTTCATCGCCTTCGGAGAAGTCGGCCTGGCAGGCGAAATTCGCCCCGCTCCGCGCGGGCAGGAGCGATTGAAGGAGGCCGCAAAGCTGGGCTTTTCTGTCGCCGTCGTGCCCAAAGCCAACGCCCCCAAGAAAGCGGAAAAATCCTTGGAGGGCCTGACCATTCACGCCGTGGAACGCGTGGACGAGGCGATGGCACTGGTGCGCGGGTTGGATTAGCGCACCTGCCCAACTGCGATCAATCAACCAAGCAGCAGCGCGTCGTCGCTTACTTTTTCACCCCGCGTACGCTCGAAAAGCGCCAGCAGATCTGGCACATCCATGCGTTTGCGTTCCTCTCCAGCGACATCAAGTACGACCTCCCCCTGGTGGAGCATGATGGTGCGCGTGCCATGGTCAAGCGCCTGGCGCATGGAATGCGTGACCATGAGGGCGGTCAATTTGTTTTCGGTCACGATTCGGTCGGTGAGTTGGAGCACGAACGCAGCCGTTTTGGGGTCGAGCGCCGCAGTATGTTCGTCCAGCAACAGGATGCGCGAAGGCTGCAGCGCGGCCATCAACAGGCTCACGGCTTGCCGTTGCCCTCCCGAGAGCAGGCCCATGCGGTCGCTGAGGCGGTTTTCCAGACCAAGATTCAATTGAGCCAGGCGGTCGTGGAACAGCGTCCGCAATTCGGATCGCACGGCTCGGCCGAACCCTCTGCGCTGGCCTCGTTGCCAGGCCAGGGCCAGATTTTCTTCGATGCTGAGCGCTTCGCAGGTGCCCGCCATGGGGTCCTGGAAGACGCGCGCGACGAGGCTGGCTCTTTCCCAGGAGTTCAGGCGCGTCACATCACGGCCGTCAATGACAATCTGGCCATCATCGACCAGCAGATCGCCACTGATGGCATTCAAGGTGGTGGACTTGCCTGAACCATTGGAGCCGATGACGGTGACAAACTCTCCCGCCGAAACGTTGAGCTCCACGCCGCGAAGTGCGGGATTCTCGATGGGCGTTCCTGGATTGAACGTCTTGTACAAGCTGCGCAGTTGCATCATGGCTTGCTTCCTCCCACAGCTTTGGCAGGTTTGACCGGTTTGCGCCATTTGGCCTTCAGGCGCGGCAGCACCAGCGCCACAGCCACCAGGACCGCAGTGATCAGGTTCAGATCCTGCGCCTTCAGGCCTATGAAATCAGCCTCAAGGGCCAGGGCAATGAAGAGTCGATACATCACTGCACCCACCACCGTCGCCAAAGTGATGATGTAGAGCGTGCGGCTTGGAATCAGCGTTTCACCAATGATGACCGCAGCCAGTCCGATCACGATAGTGCCCAGGCCCATGGAAACGTCCGCCCCACCTTGCGTTTGCACATACAGAGCGCCTCCCAGTGCGATCAAGGCGTTGGATAGCGCCATGCCGCCCAGAACCATCCGGCCGGTGTGCACGCCCTGCGCGCGAGCCATGCGTGGATTGGCGCCAGTGGCTCGCAGGGCCAGGCCCATCTGAGAAGAAAAGAACCAGTCGAGCATCAGCTTGACCAACAGAACAATGCCCGCGAGCACCAGAGGCTGCACCCAATAGGCGTCGTTCTCACCAACAAAATGAATGAAGACCGTGGGCTCACCCAGCAGCGGAATATTGGGCGCACCCATGATGCGCAGGTTGATGGAATACAGCGCGATCATGGTCAAAATGGATGCCAGCAGCTGCAAGATACCCAGGCGCACGTTAAGCCAGCCGGTGAGTAGCCCCGCCGCAGCGCCCGCCAGCATGGCAACCAGGCAAGACAGCCACGGATTCCAGCCCGCCACAATCAGCACGGCTGCCACCGCCCCACCAAGGGGAAAGCTGCCATCAGCCGTCAAGTCCGGAAAATCGAGTACGCGAAACGAAATCCACACCCCCAGCGCCACCAGCGCGAAGATGAGTCCGATTTCCAGCGCACCCATGAATGAGAGCATCGACATGAGGTGGGTCCTTTAGCCAAAAAGCAAAACCGGCGCCACGAAGGGCGCCGGTTGATAAGCGAGATTTTATTTCACCCTCAAAGCGAGTTCGGACAAGCCTGTGAAGTCACTTGACGACTTCTGCGGCTTCCTTGATCAAGGCCTCTGGCAGCTTGACGCCCTGCTTCTCAGCCGCGCCCGGATTGACCACGAGCGACATTTTTGCGCCGACTTCAGGCGCAATGGCCCCCGCCTTGGTGCCTTTGAGGATTCGATCCACGATCTTGCCGGTCTGGCGGCCGAGGTCGTAGTAGTTCATGCCCAACGCGGCGATGGCGCCGCGCTTGACGGAGTCGGTGTCAGCAGCCACCAGGGGCAGCTTGGCTTCTTCAGCCACACGCACCATGGACTCATACGCAGAGACAACGTTGTTATCCGTGGTGGTGTAGATCACATCCGCCTTGCCGACCAGGCTTTTGGCAGCAGAAGGAATATCCACTGTGCGTGGGGCAGCGGCTTCAACCACACTCATGCCTCTCTTGCCCAACTCTGCCTTCAGGTCTTTCAGGACGATGGTGGAATTGACTTCACCCGGGCTGTAGACGAAGCCCACACGCTTGGCGTCTGGTTTCACTTTCAACAGCAGATCGATCTGCGCTGCCAGCGGCAGGGCATCAGAAGCACCGGTGACGTTGGTGCCGGACGGCTGCCAGCTCTTGACCAGCTTGGCCGCGACCGGGTCGGTCACCGCAGCGAACACGATGGGAATACTTTTGGTTGCGGCCACAGCGGCTTGCGCACTGGGCGTGGCCACAGCCACGATGACGTCAACCTTGTCGCCAGCGAACTTACGAGCAATCTGACCGGCAGTGGCGGAATTGCCCTGTGCACTTTGGTAACTGAGCTTGAGGTTCTTGCCCTCTTCCCAACCCAGGGACTTCAGCTCGTCCTGAACGCCCTTGCGCACGGCATCGAGTGCGGGATGGTCAACGATAGCGGTCACGCCAACGGTCTTTACAGCCTGAGCTTGTACGCCCGGCGCCATCGCCAATGCCGCGAGGGCAGCCAGGGTGCCCACAGCCCATCGACGAGCAACAAAAGTGGTCATGATCGTGCAATCTTTCTAAATTCAAAACCAATAACAAGGGTGCAATGTTCGCACACTCCGCGGCTAAATCCATTCATGGAAAACCTGGTGTCCCTTGAAGCCATAGTCGGGTTATGCGCGTCCGGCAAAATCTCCTGCGCGAGCTCAGGCATGGCCTGCCATATGCTCACGCAGCATGTCCCAAAGGGTCGCTGCCGGTTGACTCAATAACGTGTCGCGCCTCCTGAACAGTCCGATGCGTCGCACGATATCTGGGGAGTGCAATGGCCGCGACAACAGATCAACGGCCGCGTCCGATTGCAGCGCCAGATGAGGCAGCACGCCTATGCCCACCCCGCCGCGCAGAAGTCCCAGCATGGAGGACAAATGCTCCACCTCGTCGAACCACGGCGATGTGATGCCCTCCGCAGCCAGCGCTTCATCGATCTGCTGGCGGTTGGCGCTGGTCGAGCGCAGCGCCACTACCCGCCACGTTTGTAGATCTTTCCAGGAAACACGCTTACGCCTTTGCAACGCGTGGCCTGCTCTGAACGCAATCACATAGGGATCGTCCACGCAGTACTCGGCATGCAGCTCGGTCGAAGGATGGCCCAGCACGCCAATGCCGAACTCAGCTTCGCGCGCGAGAACAGCGTGCGCGACGCGCTGGCCCGTGTCGTCCCTCAGGTGCAGGCGAACATTGGGATAGCGTTTTCGGAACGCATCCAGTACGGGAGGCAGCATCGAATAGGCCACCGTCGTGAGGCAAGCTACGTCGATGCGCCCAGATTCACCACGCGCACTTCGGCCAGCTTCGGCCACCGCATCGTCAAGCTGATTGAGCAGCAAGACCGTCTTGCGTGTCAGATCAAGCCCAAGCGAGGTCAACGCGACACGGCGGGTAGTGCGCTGAACCAGGCTGCCACCGATCGCGGCCTCCAACTGGGACACGCGCCGACTCAAGGCTGACTGCGTAATGTGTAGACGCTCTGCCGCCCGCACGAAGCTTCCAGCGGCGTGCAGAGCTGCCAATGCCCTCAAGTCATCGACGCGGTAATTCGTGATTGCCATGCATTAAATCTTGAGAATTGATCAATTTACAGAATGTAATCCAGCGCCAAGAATTCGCCCTTCCTTTCCTGCTCTTCCTTCCTTTCTGGTCGGTTCCATGCCCGTCATCAAAATATTCAGTGCCGCGTCCATCTCGCCCGATCAGATAGAGAAGATCGGGTCGGATTTAGAAAAGCTTTGCATGGATTTGCTGCGAGCGCAGCCTACGGCGATTCAGATTGCCTTTGTGTCTGCCGTCATGGCTAAAGGCGCGCCCACGCTCCTCGAAATGCATTACCGCGCGCAGCCTCATCGAGATACGCAGGCTCTGGAGGGCTTCATGGAAGGCGCTGAGCGTTCGCTGTTGAAAAACCTTGGTCAGACACCCCGCATCCGGTGTTTCTCCGTGGATGTGATCGGCCTGTCTGCACGTAACTAGGGACCCGCGATGAAAGATGCCAACCCACGCGCAGATGCCCTATCCGCACCCCTGTGCCTGCGTGAAATCAGAAGCTTCTTCGTCGGAGGTTCGGTGCACACCTTGAGCGGGTTGCCGGTGGAACAGCGACGCTTTTCCCAAAATGGCCCCACACGCGGCGTGGACCCGAACGGTGACCAGGTCAGCGGGCAGATGTATGTGCAGGCCTATCTGCAAGCGAAACCCGCCAGAGCCTTTCCTCTTCTGCTTTGGCATGGAGGTGGTATGACGGGCGCCAATTGGGAAACGACACCCGATGGCCGCTCAGGCTGGCTCACGACTTTTCTGCGTGCGGGCTTTGACGTGTATGTCAGTGATGCAGTCGAGCGGGGTCGATCGAGCTGGTCACGTTGGCCGGAAATTTATGCCGACGCCCCCTTGCACCGGACCCTTGATGAAGGTTGGGACATGTTTCGCGTGGGACCGCGCGCGGGCTATTCAACCCAGGCAGAAAATCGACGGGCCTATGCCGGTCAGCAGTTTCCGGTCGATGCCTTTGACACCTTTGCTGCTCAGTGGGTGCCTCGCTGGACAGATCACGAAGCGCAGACGCTTGCAGCTTACGATTCGCTGCTGCAGCAAGTTGGCCCCTGCATCGTCCTTGGCCACAGCCAGGGTGGCGGCTTCGCCCTTGAGGCAACGCGCAGGCGGCCCAACTCAGTGGCCGGCGTCATCGCCGTGGAGCCTTCCGGTGCTCCAGGAGCGGCAGATACCCACGACGCCGCAGCACTGCCTGCGCACTTGTGCGTCTGGGGAGACCACATCGCTGAGCACCCAGTCTGGCAGCGCTATCGCGCCAATGTGGATGCCTACGCCATGGCGCTCAAGGCAGCGGGCGTGCAGACAGACATCTGCGATTTGCCCAGCGAGGGCATTCGCGGCAACTCGCACTTTCCAATGATGGACCTCAACTCGGACACGGTCGCCGCTCGGATCTTGCACTGGCTTGACACCATTGCGCCTTCAATAGCCGCAACGCCCACCCATTGAATTCTCTTTCCTAAGCTTTGCCACTTTTTCAGGAGACACCACCATATGACCCGACGCCAATTTCTTCTCACGGCCGCATCCACTGCTGCAATTCCCGTTTTAAGCGCACTGCCGGCTTTTGCCCAGGACGCCAACTGGCCTTCGCGCCCGCTGCGCATCATCGTGCCATTTGGACCAGGAAGCGGTAACGACATCGTGGCACGCCTGGTGGGCGATCATCTCTCCCGCGCACTGGGTCAGCCCGTGTTGGTGGACAACCGTGCCGGGGCCAACGGCACCATAGGAGCGCTCGCAGCCGCCCGCTCCGCCCCCGACGGCTACACCCTGTTTGTGACCACCAACACCACACAAGCAGCCGCGCCGGGCTTGATGAAGAAAATCAGCTACGACCCAATCAAGGATTTCGCACCCGTCGGCCGAATCGCCAACACACCGGCTTTGTTGGTGGTCAACCCGTCGCTACCGGCGAAAACACTGCCTGAATTGATCGCCTTGGCCAAGGCCCGTCCCGGCAAGTTGAGCTACGCATCTGGAAGCGCCGGCACTCTGCTGCCGGGCGCCATGTTGACGAGCATGGCAGGAATAGACATGTTGCATGTGCCCTACAAATCCATTCCACTGGGCCTGAACGACGTAGTTGCAGGTCAGGTCGACATGATGTTCACGGACATGGCGACCGGAACGCCTCAAGTCAAGGGCGGGAAGTTACGCGCACTCGGCGTGAGCAGCGTAGGACCCTCTCCTGTGCTGCCGGACGTACCCCCCATCGCTCAGACCCTCAAAGGCTTTGAACTTCTCGCGTGGTATGCCATGTTCGTGCCGGCGGGCACGCCAGGGCCAGTGGTTGAACGCCTCAACCGTGAAATCAGTGCAGCCGTGGGAAGCCCTGCGATGCAGGAGCGCCTGGCCACCTTGGGTTTGCAACCGGTGACCAGCACACCTCAGGAACTTGCTGACTTTAGCCGCAGCGAACTCACCAAGTGGACCCGCTTGATCAAGCAGGCAGGCATTCAACCCGAATAGCAATCGAAAAGTAAAAGGGAGAAGAACGCCTGCCCCTTCTATTTCACAGAGTGCGGCTACCGCTTCGCGCTTGACGGAGTGACGCAAGCAAGGCGCGAAAGGCAGCCGGATTTTCAACGGCCTGTGTAGCTAGGCGTACGCTTCTCGCGGAAGGCAGCCATGCCCTCCCGGGTATCGGCACTCTCACGCACCACGTCCAGTTGGCGCATGGTCTCCGACATGATCTCTGAAGGGCTCTTGGGCATCACGTGCTGATTCACGAACCGCTTGATGGTCGCCAGCACCAGGGGGGCGGAGTTAGCCATGCTTTGGGCTTGCTCCATCGCGATTTCAACTTGCTTGCCCGTCTCAACCACATCGCTTGCCAAGCCGACACTGTAAGCACGCTCAGCGCTCATCGGACGGCCCAGCAGCATCAAATCCATAGCCGCCTTGTGCGGTATGCGCGCAGCCAGGCCAGCAATCATGCCGCCTGTAAAGCCCAACCGGGCCTCCGGGTAAGAAAAGCGGGTGTTCTCCGCGGCCACGATGAGATCGCACATCATCGTCAGCACCAAGGCGCCGCCTACGACCCATCCTGCGGTCGCGGCAATGATGGGTTTGTCAGTGGTAAAGCCGGAGCCCGGGATGCAGCGCCAAAGCTCAGGCAGATTGGTCACGTCGGCGCCCGATGAGAACGCGTCGTTGCCAGAGCCGGTGATCACCGCCACGCGCTGATCCGATGAGTCAAACTCCGCGAATCCGGCCTGCAACTCGAGCGCCGTATCTTTGCAAATGGCATTTTTTCGGGCTGGTCGGTTGATGGTAAATAGCGTGACTTTTCCGTGGTGCTCAATGATGACCTGCGACATGTCTCTCTCCTGAAGTGATGGGATGATAAAAAAGGCGACGCAACGTCCGATCAGGCTTGTCCGAGCCGCGCGCGAGCGTCCACAGCGACGACGCCTTGCCCGGCCAACTTGACTTTCAAAGGGTTGATTTCGATCTCGAAATCCTTGCCGCCACCGCGCTCACCCGGGCCTTCCAGGTCATGCGCCAACCAGCTCAGGCGCACGATGGTGTCCACCACCGCTTCAAGGTCAAGCGCGCCCCGACCTCGGTAGGCCCCAAGCAGCGGCGCGATCTTAAGTGCCTGCACAGCGCGCCGTGCGCTTGCGGCGTCAATGGGCGCTGGCATGACCGCGACATCTTCGAGCAGTTCCACCAGCACACCCCCTGCGCCTACCACGACCTGCGCACCAAACTGCGGATCACGACGTGCACCCACGAGCAACTCCAGCTCACCACTTTCCTGCTTCTGGAGTGAATAGCCTTCGATGCGAGCTTGAGGCGCTTCTCGGCTTACCCGGGTCTGCATCGCTTCCACACGAGCCCGAAGCTCTTGTGCGTCCGCGATGTTCAGAACCACTCCACCCACATCGGATTTGTGCGCTATATCGGGGGAGACGATCTTGAGCACCATGGGGTAACCCACCTCGCCTGCGGCAGCCACCGCTTCGGCTGCACTCCTGACCAAGCGCTCCTGATTCACCGAAATACCTGCACTGGCCAGCCACGACTTGGAGGCTGCTTCACCGAAGAGACCCTCGCCGGGTGCGTTCAGAGGCGCCATGCCGGCCGGCCGCTGCGGCGTATCGGGTTCCTCATAGAGCGACCAGGACTTCCAACCGCGCAAGATAGCCGTTGCTTCAGCCAGCGTATCCACGTAAGGCAAACCGCGTTCGACCAGCATCTGCCTCGCCGGTTCAGCCACGCGTCCAGGCAGCATGACATAAAGGGTAGGCTTGCCACCTGCAGCCGGACGCTCCGCGCCGTCGGCCAGTTGCCGGGTGAATGCAGGAACATCCGGCGCCGTCGTCAGCACCATCAGAGCCAAATCAGTGGCGGCATCGGCCATGGCGATCTCTGAGGTGAGCATGCCCAGCTTGGGCGTAGCGTCCGACTTGCGCCCACCAATGTCGACAGGGTTGGATGCCTGGCCTTCCGAATAATGCTCTGCCAGTGCGGCACGCGTGGCATCATGAAACCTCGCCAGGCCAATTCCGCTGCTTGATAGCTGGTCCGCTGAAATGGCGCCGCCACCGCCCGAGGTGGTGAGAATCGCCACATCCCGCACACGCCGGTTGGGATAGCGCACCATGGCACGGGCCAGGCTCAGCATATTCAGAGGGTCATCCATCATGATGACGTTCTCGCGGGCGCAGATGGCCTTCAGGGCCGCGAAGTCGCCGGCAAGACTGGCCGTGTGTGAGTAAGCGGCGCGGCGTCCGTCGTCACTGGCGCCTGCCTTGACCATCAGCCACGGCTTTCCGGCCGCGCGTGCACGGCGCGCCAGTTCGACAAATCGCTCAGGCGACTTGATACCCTCGACATAGCTGGTGATCACCTGAGTACGCTCGTCTTCGATAAGAAACTCTATGAAGTCGCAGAGCTCGAGATCGGCCTGGTTGCCTACCGAAACGCAGTGCGAGAAACCTATCCCCATGCCGTAGGAGCGATCGAAGAGCGTACCCATGAGGGCTCCGCTCTGGCTGATGAAGCCAATGGGAGCCTCAATCAAACTCGGAACATTGAGCGCAGGTGACGAGCACAGCACCAACTTGTTGGTCGGGCTGATCAGGCCCAGGCAGTTGGGCCCGATCAGGCGCATGCCATGTGCCTGGGCTGCGGCGACCACTTCCAGCTCAAGCGCCAGCCCTTCAGCACCCTCGTCCGAGAATTTCGACGTGATGATGATCCCCGCCTTGGCGCCTCGCGCCGCACAAGCGGTGATCGCTTCTTTCACTTTGTCGCGCGGCAAAGCCATGACCACCATGTCAGGCGCTTGGGGCGTGGCGTCGATCGAAGGAAAGGTTTTCAGGCCGAAAAGGCTTTCCCTGGCAGGGTTAATGGGATAAACCTCACCAGCGTACTGATGTTGCAACAAGGTCTTGTACAGCCTGCCACCAAACTTCGTCTGGTCTTCTGAGGCACCAATCACCGCGACAGAGCGAGGGTTCAGCAAATTCTTGAGAGTCGTCATGTGGGGCGTATAGCTCCGGTGGAAAAGTTGCGAAAGCGCTCCAGGCAAGCACTGCAGGAACCACTGCCATGCAGACTCGACGCGAAAAGAAAAAACTTGCGCGGCGACTTCTCAAGGGCCGAGGGCCTGAAGGCCAGGGAATTTATGGCCCGAGCCGATGATTCAATTTTGTACCCTGAACCGGTTGCAGGCAGTCACTAAGAAGACCTGGTATCGGACTAGCGTGGTCGGCTTCGGATTTCATGGCTCAGGCTTCATCGAGTGCTTGTGCGAGCCTGGCCCGGTAGCCGATCGCCACTTCAACAGCCGATCGACCCGGCACCGGCATGGGCACCCGCCTTACGAAAGCTGAGAAACTCAATCCATCTGCGTCACGAACTTGGTCACCAGATAGCCGTCGAACGTTTCTGTTCCCCCTTCGCTTCCGATACCGCTGTCCTTCACGCCGCCAAATGGCGCTTCGGGCAGCGCCTGCCCAAAGTGATTGATGTTGACCATACCTGCTTCCACCCCGTTCTGTATCCGGAGCGCATTGCGGGTATTGCTGGTAAAGGCATAGGAGGACAGACCGTAGGGCAGGCTATTGGCGCGTTGAATGACGTCATCGAGGTCTTTGAACGGCACGCAAGAAGCAATGGGTCCGAAAGGCTCCATCTGCATGATCTTCGAGTCGTCAGGTGCAGCCGTGAGCACGGTGGGCGAAAAGAAATTGCCCGAACTTCCAATCCGGTCGCCGCCAGCTTCCACGCGCGCGCCTCGCGTTCTGGCATCTTCAACGAACTCACTCATGGCTGTCACGCGGCGTTCGTGAGCAAGTGGCCCCATCTTGGTACTGGCTTCCAATCCCGCGCCAACCTTGATTCCACGGGTCAGTTCAATGAACTTGGCCATGAAGCGGTCGTAAGCGGGCTCTTCAATATAGAACCGCGTGGGCGATACGCAAACCTGACCGGCGTTGGTGAACTTGAAGGCGGCCAGCATGGTCGCCGCGCGTTCGACTTCCGCGTCGGCGCACACGATGACTGGGGAATGCCCGCCCAGCTCCATCGTGATGCGCTTCATATGGCTTCCTGCCAACGCAGCCAGTTGCTTACCTACCGGCACCGAGCCGGTGAAAGAAACCTTGCGGACAATGGGGGAGGCAATCAGGTATTCAGAGACCTCATGCGGTACACCCCAGACCACGTTGAGCACGCCAGGAGGAAGCCCGGCCTCGTGGAAAAGACGTGCAATGGCTACCACGGCGCTCGGCGAATCTTCCGGACCTTTAAGGATGATGGTGCAGCCGGATGCAATGGCGGCAGCGATCTTGCGAATGGCCTGGTTGAACGGAAAATTCCACGGCGTGAACGCCGCGCATACGCCGATAGGCTCGCGCAAGACAAACTGGCGCACGTTGGGCAGCCTGGGCGGAATCACCCTGCCATAGATGCGCCGGCATTCCTCCGCATGCCAGTCACAATGATCGGCGCAGCGCAGCACCTCGCTCACCGCTTCTGGCAGGGGCTTGCCTTGATCCAGAGTGATGTTGCGACCAATCTCCTGTGAACGATCACGGCTGAGCTGCCCTACCTTGCGCAAGAGAGCGCCGCGCTCGTTAGGCGAGACGTGACGCCAGGTGGTGAATGCGCGTTGCGCCGCCGCAAGCGCGCGATCAAGGTCAGCACGTGAGGCGTGCGGCAGCTTGCCTATAGTTTGACCCGTAGCGGGATCGAGCACGGCCTGCTCCACACGGCCTTCGCCTTCGCAGAATTCGCCGTCAATATAAAGCGCCAGCTTCTCGTATGCGTTGGACATGGAAAACTCCTGAAAATATCCGAATCAATTCGGTCAAAAAATAATGGAAGCGGTATTCAGCACCGTCCTAGACCAGCAAGCGCTCCGCCTCTTCAACGTCACGCTCCCATGCCTGCCCCGGCATGGCCTCGAACAAGCTGCGTGTATAGGGGTGCTCTGGCGCGTGGGAGATGGCTTGAACAGTGCCGGTCTCCACGATCCGGCCCTTGTGCATGACGGCAATGCGGTCACAGATCTGGCTCGCCACCCTGAGGTCATGTGTAATGAAGAGCATCGCCAACCCCAGGCGATCACGCACCTCTCGAAGCAGGCCAAGCACTTGCTGCTGCACGGATACATCGAGCGCCGACACCGCTTCGTCTGCCACGATCAGGCGAGGCTGCATGACAAGCGCCCGAGCAATGCCAATGCGTTGACGCTGCCCGCCGCTGAATTCGTGCGGGTAGCGGTTCACCACGCTTTCATCCAATCCCACGACCTTCAGGACTTCGCGCATGCGCCGCTCGGCCTCAGCCTTTTCCACACCGCACAGTATGGCGTTCTCCGTGACAATCCGCCCGACCTTGTGCCTGGGATTCAAGGAGGCAAAAGGGTCCTGGAAAATCATCTGAATCTGCGGGCGCAACGCCTTCAGCTGTCTTCCGTGCCATTCGTGCACGGGCTGGCCTTGAAAGAGGATTCGGCCGCTGTCCACGTCCAGCAGACGCATGACACACTGGCCCAACGTGGTTTTGCCAGAACCTGATTCACCAATCAGGCCCACGGTTTCGCCCTCTCTAATCACAAGGCTCACGTCATCAAGCGCCAGCGTCCGGGATTTGCCTCCGAAAAGCCCAAGGCCTCGTGAGCGGTAGCTCTTGCTCACCTGCTCAATGCTCAAAAGCGGTGTGGACGACTCGGCTCGACCAGCAGCATCGCGCATGCGCGGGACCGCGTCGATGAGCCTGCGCGTATAGGGGTGGGCAGGTTGTCGCAGCACCTGCGTCGTCTCGCCGCTTTCGACCACTTTGCCGTGCTGCATGACGACCACGTGATCTGCTATGTCTGCCACCACACCAAAATCGTGGGTGATGAAGAGAACCCCGATGCCATGCGTGGATTGCAGGCGCTTGATGAGCGCAAGGATTTGCGCCTGCGTGGTCACATCGAGCGCCGTGGTGGGTTCATCGGCGATCAAAAGACGAGGCTCCAAGGCCATGGCGATGGCAATCACCACACGCTGCCGTTGCCCGCCAGAAAGCTGAAACGGGTACCGGTGGCGAAGCGTCTCTGGCGTCGGGAGACTCATCTCCGTCATCAGCTCGATGACCCTGCGCTCGCGCACTTTCGCGTCCTGCTGGCCGTGCACCAGGAGCACTTCGTCGATCTGATCGCCGACGGTCATCACCGGGTTGAGGGCCGTCATGGGCTCTTGAAAGATCATGCCCATGCGCGCACCGCGCATGCGGCGAAGCGATTCCGTGTCCAGCGACAGCAGGTCCTCACCCTCCAGCGCGATCTCACCGCCAGTCACGCGAAGCGTTCGCTCCGGCAACAGGCGCATCACCGCGTTGGCCATCACCGATTTACCGGAACCCGACTCCCCCACCACGCAAACCGTCTTCCCGGCACGCACGTCAAGGGACACATCTTCCACGGCGAACTCGCGATCACCGCCAGGGGGCAAGGCCACGCTCAAGGCCCGAATACTCAGCAACGGCTCTTTGCTCATGAATGCCCCCTGCGTCTGGGGCTTAGCGCATGGTTCAATGCGTCTCCCAAGAAGTTCAAGCCCAGTACGGTCACGAAAATCGCCGCACCGGGAATGGCCGAGAGCCACCAACTCTGCAGCAGCGTGGTACGACCGGCCCCGATCATGAAACCCCATGAAATCATGCTGCGGTCTCCCAGGCCCAGAAAGCTGATGGCTGATTCCAGGAGAATGGCCGTCGCCATCATGAGCGATGCCGCCACGACGATGGGTGAAAGTGTGTTGGGAAGGATTTGCCGGAAAACGATGCGCAGGTCAGATTGGCCCCCAAGCACCGCAGCCTTGACGAAGTCGCGCGTGCGCAGCGAGAGAAATTCCGCCCGCACCAGACGCGCCACCGAGGGCCAGGAGATCACTCCGATCGCCCCCACGATGGAATACATCGAAGGACCGAAGATCGCCACCATGAGCAATGCGAGCAGAAAGCCAGGGATGGTCTGGAAGATCTCGGTGAAACGCATGATGGTGTCATCGATCCAGCCACCGTGGTAGCCCGCCACAGCACCAAGCACTGTGCCAACCGACACGGCCACCAAGGTAGCCACGAAGCCGATCAACAGCGACACCCGTGCGCCGTGAGCTACTCCCGCGGCGACGTCGCGTCCGAGCATGTCCGTTCCGAACGGATATCCCGGACTGAAAGGCGGTAGATTGGGATCAGCCACCATGGCCCAGGGGTCACCCGGATACAGCCAATGCGCACCCGTGGCCACAAGCAAGATGAAAGCCAGCATCGTGGCACCAGCTATGCCGGCTGGCTGGCGCAGCAAACGGGAAAGCAGATCCTTCATGTTTGAAGCTCAATCCGTGGATCCGCCAGGCTATAAAGCAGATCGGCGATCAGGTTGAAGATCACGACCATCACCGAACTGACGAAGAACACCGCCAGCAGCAGGTTGTAGTCGCGTTGGAAGAGCGCATCGAACGCCAGTCTTCCGATGCCCGGCCAGGCGAAGACCGTCTCGATCAGCACGGAGCCACCCAGGATGTGTCCCGCCTGAAGCGAAATGAAGGTAATGACCGGTAGAACCGAGTTTCTGAGAATATGGTTACGCCACACGCGCCCCTCAGGCACGCCCTTGGCTCTGGCGGTTTTGACAAAGTCCTGGTCCATGACCTCAAGCGCTGCCGCGCGCGTCACCCTGGTATAGATGGCCACATAGAAGAGCCCCAAAGTGACTGCGGGCATGACCAGGTGGTGAGCCACATCGATGATCGCCGCCCAGCCGGTCAGGTCTGCTCCCACGGTGCTCATGCCGTAGGGTGGAAACCAGCCCAGTTTCATGGAGAAAAACACGATCGCCAGCAGGCCGATCCAGAAAAGAGGCATGGCAAAGAACACCAGTGAGCCCGCCGTAATGAGGGTGTCAAACCACGTCCCTGCCCTTCTGGCTGCTGCGATGCCCAAACTGACGCCCACAGCGACGGAGAAGACGAAGGCGCTCAGCGTCAGCAGCAGCGTGGCCGGAAGTTTCTCCAGCACGATCTCCTTGACCGGCCTGTTCTCACGGTAAGAGTTTCCCAGCTCAAAGCTCAGCAGCTGCTTCATATAAGTCAGCAACTGAACGGGCACCGGCTTGTCCAGGCCGTAATCCTGGCGAATCCGCTCCACGAAACCGGCATCGACCGCGCCGGCTTCGCCCGCCAGAATGGTGGCGGGATCACCAGGCGCCGCGCGGATGAGCGCGAAGTTGATGGCGATCACACAGAGGATGACCAGCACTGCCTTGAAACAGCGCCGTCCGAAAAATAGAAATCTATCCATGTGAGCCCTGTACTCCGGAAGCTGCTTACTTGTCCAACCAAACGTCGGCGAAGTTCTCGTTCATCCCCTGCCCTGTGCTGATGAGGTTCTTCACCTTGGTGCGGTACACCGTGGGCATGATCATCTGGTGCGTCCAGAGAATCGGTAACTCGCGAGAGAGCGTTTTCTGCAGCTGCGAGTACAGCTTGGCCCGCTCCACCTTGTTCGTTTCCTGTTCGGCTTTGATGAGCAACGCGTCGACTTCCTTGTTGACATAGCCATCGATGTTTGCAGCAGTCCCCCGATTCAGCTGGTTGGTAGAAAGGTAGGTCTGGCTCACACCAATAGCGGGGTCTCCCAGCAGGTAGACGAAGTTGTAGGCCAGATCGAAATCACCCGATGAAGCACGCGAGAACCAGCCAGGTACATCGGTTGCCACGATGGTGGTCTTGATGCCTACTGCGTTCAAACGTTCACGGGTGTATTCGGCAAGCCGCTGCCATGTTTCACCATAAGGCAAGGGCAGCAAGCGCAAGCTCACACGCGTGCCATCGGCACCAGGTTTGAGCCCCATCTCGTCGAGCAGCGCTTTGGCGCGCGCAGGGTCATACGGATACTTGGTCTCTACACTGGCATCACGGAACGCATAGCCTGGCGGAAAGGCGCCGTTGACCGGTTCCCCAAAGGTCGAGAAGATGTTCTTGATGATGAAGTTGCGGTCGATGGCGTGCGCTATCGCTTGTCGGAAGCGCAGGTCACCAAGCGGTTTGTTGCGCAGATTCATATTGAGAAAGCCTACCGGCTGCAGAAACTCCCATCCGGCTTTCGTCAGGCTGACGCCGGGTGCTGCGGCCAGGCGCGCAATCTCGAAGTTCTCCACATCCCCTGCGCGAATGGCATCCACCCTGCCGCTTTCGAACGCAATGGAGCGCCCCACCGCATCGGGAACAATATGGAAGAACAGATTGTCGAGATGCGGCTTGCCCTTTTCCCAGTAGTCCGAGTTTTTCACCAGCTTGATGAACGATCCCCGGCGCCATTCACCCATCTTGAAGGGACCTGTTCCCACGATGGTGTTGTTGACCTGAGTCGTGCGGTAGTCGGTCACTCCTTCGTAGAGGTGCTTGGGCATGATGGTGCCGCCCACGGCCTCAAAGATGTACATGAAGGCCGGGTACGGCTGCTTCAAGGTAAACACCACGGTCAGATCATCAGGCGCCACTATGCTGGCCACCTGCTCCATGATCAGCTTCGTGCGTGCAAACGTGACAGGTAGATAGTCCTTGAAGCTGAAAAGCACATCCGCCGAAGTAAATGGCTTGCCATCGTGCCATTTGACGCCTGGGCGAAGCTTGAACGTGTAGACCTTGCCGTCAGGCGAAATGGTCCATGACTGCGCCAGCCGTGGAATGGGTTCCAGCTTGGGCGTGAGCGAGATCAGGCCTTCATAAATCTTGCTGCCTACGAAGGAGCTGGGGCCTAGCTTGGCCAAGCCAAGGTTGATTCCAGGCGGCTCAGGATTCACGATGAGATTGAGCGAGCCGCCCGCACGCGGTGCCTGTGCAAGGACGGTACTGGCGAACAGGGCAGCACCTAGAGTGAGCGCAATTTTCTGGACGATCTTCATGGGGAGTCCTCTGGAATAGGGATCAGGCAGGAACAGCGGCGCCAAAATGCGCCTGCGCTTCATCAAGGGCCTTGGCAAGACCATCAACCAACTCATCGATATGCTGGCGTTCGCTGATAAGCGGTGGACACAGGGCAATGCAGGTGGATATGGCGCGCACGATCACCCCGTGCTCCATCGCCTTGTTCTGTATCCACGCGCCGATGCCTGCCTCCGGCGGGAAGGGAGTTTTCGAAGCCTTGTCCGAAGTGATTTCCACGGCCGCCAGCAGGCCCATGCCGCGCACCTCGCCTACCAGCGGATGACCGGAAAGCTGGTTCAGGCGCTCGAAGAAATAGGGCGCTACGGACTGCACGTGCTCAACGATCTTGCGCTCTTGGTAGATCTTGATCGTTTCCAGAGCTACCGCAGCGGCCACGGGATGCGCCGCATAGGTCAGGCCGTGGGCGAACGCGCCATGCTTGCGGCTGCCCGCTTTCAGCGCGTCATGAATGGCATCGGTCAGCAGCAACCCAGAGATGGGTTGATACGCGCCTGACAGACCTTTTGCCACGGTCATCATGTCTGGTTTCAAGCCAAAGCTGTCGCTGCCGAACATCTGACCCGTACGTCCGAACCCACAGATGACCTCATCGACGATGAAGAGTACGTCGTATTTCTTCAAGATGGCCTGAACCCGCTCGAAGTAACCTTTGGGAGGCACGATCACGCCACCGGAGCCGCTGATAGGCTCGGCAATGAAGGCAGCCACTGTTTCGGGGCCCTCCTCAATGATCAGCTTCTCCAGGTTATTGGCCAGGCGCTCAGTAAACTGCTCTTCGCTCTCACCAGGCTGAGCAAAGTGGTAGTAGCTGGGGCAGTCCGTATGCTTGACCTGCGGAATAGGCAAATCGAAATCCCGGTGCACATGCACCAGCCCCGTGAGGCTGCCCGAGGCCACGGTCACACCGTGATAGCCATACAGGCGTGAGATGATTTTCTTCTTCTTGGGCCTGCCCAGCAGATTGTTGTAGTACCAAACCAGCTTGATCGCTGCATCGTTGGCTTCAGAGCCGGAGTTCGCGAACAACACATGGTTCAAACCCTCCGGCGCAATGGCGGTGAGCGCTTCAGCCAGCTCAATTCCCGGCGGGTGGGAACGGTGGTTGAACAGATGGTAGTAAGGCAGCGTGTTGAGCTGTTTGGTGGCGGCCTCCACCAGGCGCTTTTCCGAGAAACCCAGCGATGCGCACCACAAGCCCGACATGCCTTCCAGGTACCGGTTGCCGTTCTCGTCTTCCACATAACAACCGTCACCACGAGTGATGACCAATGGACCACGGGTATCGTGAGCATCCAGGTTGGAATAAGGATGGACGACGTGCGCAACGTCTTTCTGCCAATTGGCGCTCTTGGGGGTACTCATAAGATGTTGTTCCTGGTTTTTGAAGAAATCAGTCGGCGTTGCGAGCACGCATAAAGCCTTCGAGGAAGGCCGAGAGGTTCTCGCCAAGCTTTTCAACGAGATACCCCCCCTCCTGAATCAGGACCACCGGCCCGCGGTAGGCGCCAATGCGCTCGCCCGCGCCGCGAAAACCTTCCGTACTGACAGCCAGATCCGACGACGGATCTCCCTTGAAGGGATCGAAGCCCAGTGAAATCAGGAGCGCCTTGGGCGCATAGGACTGGATCGATACCATCCCCTGGTCGATGGCCGCCAGCCAGGCGGGGTCTTCGGACTTCAGGGGCAGTGGCAGATTGAGGTTGTGGCCTTCGCCCTCACCTTCCCCGCGCTCATCTGCGTAGCCCGCATAGAACGGGAACAGCACGTTCGGATCGCCATGCACCGAGACGAAATGCACATCGCTGCGCTTGTAGAAGATCGACTGAGTGCCATTGCCGTGGTGGGTGTCTATGTCAAGAATGGCCACCCGCCCCAGTTGGCTGGCCATATAGTTGGCAGCGATGGCCACGTTGTTGAGATAGCAGAAGCCTCCACCAAAATCAGCGTAGGCATGATGACCCGGAGGACGGCACAGCGCATAGGCTTCGCGCTCACCATCCTGGACCAACTTAGCCGCTTCCAGCGCGGCATGGGCCGAACCCACGGCGGCATCCCAAGTGCCTTCTGCCAGGGGTGATGACCCACCCGCGAGATAGAAGCCCACTTGCCCCTGAATACTGGAAGGACGGCGACGTGAGCTGTAATGCGCGAAGGCATGAGGATGAATCAGGGGCGTGGCATTAGGCAACTCGCGCCAGCGTGGATAGGCGCTGGAGAGAAAGTCCAGATAGCCGGCGTCATGCACTGCAGCTATCCACTTCTGATCCCAGCCCTGGGGGCTGACCTGCTCATGGCCCTGATCCAGAAGCTGCTTAAGCAGAGCTTCGGCGCGCTCTGGAGATTCCAGGTTGGCAACCATGGTGCCCCGAACCATGATCTGATCGGGGGCGTGCTGACGATGCAAGGGAGAAAAGGTGAATTTCACGGCAAATTTCCTGAATACGTATGTACAGCGTAGTCAGTGCAGGCCGAAATTAATTGACCAATCGCGACAATCCACCACGTGGCCGCCAAATACCTATACCCCAGAAGGAACGCCGGCCGTCATGCGCGCGCTCTTGACTCCCGTTGCCGCTTTCCAAATTCATCACAACCGACTCACCCCTGCTCCCGCTGAGGTTCTATGGTTTCGTTCAAGCATGAAAGCCGTTCGGGCTGAGCTTGTCGAAGCCTTGCGCAACGC
>JAECRA010000013.1 GCA_015999985.1 Comamonadaceae bacterium | reverse complement strand
GCTCGCCGATCTCGAGAAAGGGCGAGCCGGCATCGAGCAGGATCGCGATGCGCTCGCGCACCAGCAGTCGACCGCGCTGGATGTGCTTGTCTCGCGTGGCCTGCGGGCCGCCGAGCCAGGCGGCGCGACGCGCGACGTGCAAGTCGGCCAGCAGCTCGCGGTAGGCCGCTTCGTTGGCGGCGTGCTCTTCAGCGTCTGAGACTGCCTTGATGGGTGTAGTCATGTCGTTCATGCGTTGAAATCCGGCGCCTTGCGCAAGGTGAGAGCGACCTTCTGCGCGCCTGGCGCGTCGAAGAAGCCATGGCGAACCATGCGCACCTCTGCTTTCACGGCCAGCGCGTTGCGCACGCGAGCCTCTACATTCAGTGCGGTGGCGTCGTCGTCGGATGCATTAGCGCCGACCGCGCGCTCGACCAGCAGATTCAGGTTGCCCTGCGTGGTGTGGCCTTCGAAGTCAGCCAGCACGCGCATCACGCCGCCGACGGCTGGCTTCATCGACGAGACCACGTCCTGCACTGCCGAGGGGAAGAGGTTCACCCCGCGCACGATCAACATGTCGTCAGTGCGGCCGAAGCAGCGGATAGCTGGTGTGGTGCGGCCGCCTGGCCCGCCCATGGCGGTGACGGTGACATGGTCGCCGGAGCGGAAGCGCAACACGGGCGAGGCCTGGCGCTGCAGGGAGCTGTACACCAGTTCGCCCGTCGATCCTTCTTTCCATGCGATGGCCTCTGCGGTCTCCGGGTCGATAAGCTCGGCCAGGATGAAGTCTGGCGCGACGAAGTACATGCCGCGCTGGTCGTCGGCCTCCGCCCAGTAGACACAGCCCAGGTCCGTGCCTCCCATGACCTCGCAGCACATGGCGTCCCACTGTTCCTCGAGTCCCTGCCGGATTGCAGGGATGCCGCCGCCCGGCTCGCCGCCAACGACCAGACGTTTCACGCCGATGTCAGTGGCTTTCCCTCCGATCAGCTCTGGCGCCACGCTCGCCATGTACAGCAGGAAGTTCGGGGTACCGACGATGCACCGCGGGCGTGCATCGCGCGCGGCGATCAGCAGTCGGTCCACGCCGCCATCCGCGCCGATGGGCAGGTCCACGGCCCCGATGTGAGTGACACCCTGGTAGATCGGAACCCCGCCCACGAAGCCCTTGCTCATTGAAAATGCGTGCAGCACCCTATCTCCCGGGCGGATGCCGCAGGTGTAGAGACCTCGCGCCGTCATCTCGGTCCAGCGGTCGCGATCCTCGCGTGTGAGGCCCACATAGGCCGGGCTACCCGTGGTCCCGGAGGAGGCTTGCACCTGCACGATGTCGGCTTCGGGTGCCGCGCGGTGCAGACCGAGCAGGGGTGCAGCCTTGAGGCTGTCGCGCAATTCCTGCTTGGTGGTGAAGGGGATGCGTTGCAGGTCGGCCAAGCTGCGGACGCTGCCCTCGGTGATGCCTGCGTTCGCAAGCTTGCGCTGATAGAACGCTGAACGCCCCAAGAGATACGTGAGCTGCGTTTGCAGCCGCTGCATCTGCATCGCCTGGATCTCGTGCCAGGGCTGGGATTCCACCGTGCTGAAGGGCGCGGCTATGGCTTGCGTCATGTTGTCTCCTGGCGATCAACCAGAACTGCATTAATCGGTCGTTTGTCCGTTTAGGGATGCTACCACCATCTGCATCGCTTCTGCCAATGTTCTCGTTGCCGTCAATCACGCCACCTTCGCAAGGCTGCTGGTCTGCAGCGATGCCTGCCCAGGCATCAGGGAATTTACGGAAGAACGCAACCAATCTGACGTGCCGCGTGAGGCGTGCACCTCTCAGGAATACAAAAATTAGGCAACATATTGCCTATATAGGCAACCAATAATTGTTGCAATGCATCATGATTTTTTGTCTTGAGTTGATCGTTTTCCTAGCGTAATCCATGAGAACAAGACCGTGGCAATGGCTTGCGGTAGGCTTTCAATGTCCCTAATATTCGGCTGCATGTTGTCATAAGCAGTGGCTCATTCGGGATGGATCCCCGAGTGGCCAGGGGTAAAAAACGAGGGGACATGAGACAAGAACGAGCCAGTGTTGCAAGTGCCTTGCACGAAGAACCGTACGAAGAATTGCGCCGTGCGGTGCGTCGCTTCGCGGCGGCCGAGATTGCGCCGCTCGCGAGAAAGATCGACCGCGACGACTGGTTTGCACGCGATCTCTGGCCGCGCCTCGGCGCCATGGGCGTACTCGGGCCAACGGTGTCTGAAGCTGATGGCGGTGCCGGGCTGGGTTATGCGGAACATGTCGTTATCGCCGAAGAAATCTCGCGTGTCTCGGGCTCGGTAGGTATCTCCTATATCGCGCACTCCAATCTGTGCGTGAACCAGATCCAGCTCCATGGCACCGGCGCGCAGAAGGCCCGCTATCTGCCTGGGTTGTTGAATGGTGAGGCGGTTGGTGCACTGGCAATGAGCGAAGCCGGTGCCGGCTCGGACGTCATCTCCATGAAGCTCAAGGCGACGCGCGATGGCGATGCCTACATCCTCGACGGTGCCAAGCTATGGACCACCAACGGCTGGTATGCCGACACCTTCGTCGTGTACGCCAAGACTGAGCCTGCAGCCGGCAAGGCGGGTATCACAGCCTTCATTGTGGAGCGAAAGACGCCCGGTTTCGACACACGTCAACGCATAGACAAGCTGGGTATGCGGGGCTCGGGCACCTGCGAGCTGGTGTTCACAGGTTGCCGGGTGCCGGCCGCCAATGTGCTGGGCGAGTTGAACGGCGGCGTGCGTGTGCTGATGCGGGGGCTGGACTATGAGCGGCTGATCGCGGCATCCGCCTGCGTCGGGCTCATGCAGGCGGCACTGGACATCGTGTTGCCCTACGTGGCTGAGCGGCGCCAGTTCGGCCAGCCCATTGGCGAGTTTCAACTGATCCAGGCCAAGCTCGCGGACATGTTCACGCGCCTCGGCGCCAGCCGCGCGCACCTGTACGCGATGGCAACCCGTGCGGACCTTGGCCATGCGCTGCGCAAGGAGGCTGCCAGTGTGATCCTGTTGGCGGCCGAGTCGGCCACGCAGTCGGCGATGGATGCCATTCAATGCCTTGGTGGAAACGGCTACACCAACGATTACGACGCGGGCAGACTGCTGCGCGATGCCAAGCTGTACGAGATCGGCGCGGGCACTTCGGAAATTCGCCGTATGTTGATCGGGCGCGAGCTGATGAGGGAGGTGGCATGAGCGATATTTCGACTCCGCACGTGCTCGAGTGCAAAGGCATCGAGCGACGCTTCGGCGGACTGGTCGCGCTTACCGGCGTCGACATGCACATAGCCAAGGGGGAGATCTTCGGCCTCGTCGGGCCCAATGGGAGTGGCAAGACGACGATGACTAATGCGATCACCGGCTTTTTCCCGCCGCAGAAGGGCCAGATCCTTTTGAACGGCCGCAACATTACCGGCCTGGCGCCTCACAAGGTGGCGCGCCTGGGCGTGGCCCGAACTTTCCAGAACCTGGCGCTCTTCAACGGCATGACGGTGCTGGACAACATTTTGCTCGGCCGGCACGTTCACATGCACCCAAGCGTGTGGCGAACCATGCTCTATCCGTGGGCTGCGCGGCCTGAAGAAACGACCAACCGGGAGATCGTCGAGGAAGTCATTGACTTCATGCAACTGGAGAGCGTGCGCGGCGAGCATGTCGAGTCGATCCCGCTCGGCCTCAAGAAGCGTGTCGAGCTGGCGCGTGCGCTGGTCGCACAGCCGGACTTCCTGATCCTGGACGAGCCGATGGCCGGAATGAACCAGGAAGAGAAGGAATATATGGCGCGCTTCATCCTCGATGCGCGGGACGAACGCGGCGTCACGGTCCTGATCATCGAACACCACATGGACATCATCACCGGCATCTGCGACCGCATGCTGGTGCTGAGCTATGGCGAGCTAATTGGCACCGGCATACCGAGGGAAGTGATGGCCGATCCGCGCGTCGTCAAGGCCTACCTGGGGAGCGCACATGCAGCAGCGTGACTTGTGTCCCCCCATCTGGGACGAGAACCCGCGCACAACGCTCGTGAGAATCCTCGCGAGCAACGCTGCGGCTGCGCCCGGCGGCATCGCGATGCGCGAGAAATCGATGGGTATCTGGCAGGAGCTGACTTGGGCGCAGGTGTACGAGACCGTGCTGTGTTGTGCGGCAGGGCTGCAGGCGACTGGACTTTCCGCAGCGCACGGTGTGCTCGTGCTTGGCGACAACCGCCCGCGCTTGTATCTCGCGATGCTGGCCACGGGTGCTCTCGGCGGTTATGCCATACCGGTGTACCCCGATGCGACAGTCGATGAGGTGCTGCACATGGTGCAGGACCTGCCAGTGAAGTTTGTTGTGGCAGAAGATCAGGAGCAAGTCGACAAAGCCCTCGAGTTGCGGGAGCGCGGGGCGGGGTTGAACCACATCGTCTACGACAATGCGCGCGGCATGAATGCCTATAAGGCCCCGGGCCTCATGTCGTGGGATGCGCTGCAAACGCTCGGCCGCGAGCGTCTGGCCGCAGACCCCGGCTTGCGCGATGCCATCACGCAACTTGCCCAGCCCGATGGCCCGGCTGTCTTCATTCATTCATCAGGCACAACTGGCAAGCCCAAGGGGGTGGTACTCAGTCACGCGAACGTGCTTTCCGGCGTGCGCAATGCACGTGAAGCCGGTGCCTTCGGCTTCGGCGAATCGGTGCTGGCTTACTTGCCGATGGCCTGGGTCGGCGACTTCGCGATGACCATGGGCGCGGGGGTCGCACTGCGCTTTACCATCAACATTCCCGAGCGGCAAGAGACGGTTCTGCACGACTTGCGCGAGATCGCCCCGACTTTCTACCTGGCCGCACCGCGCAGTTGGGACAACATGCTCACTACGGTTCAGGTGCGCATGGAAGATTCGACGCCGCTCAAGAGACTCCTCTACAACCTGTTCATGGACTCGGCCATCGACGCCGAGCGCCGTAAGCTGGAAGGCCACCAGCCAACGGCGGCTCAGCGCCTTCTAAGGCCGTTGGGTGAGTTCTTCGTGATGCGGCCGATCAAGGACCAGCTGGGCATGTCACGCCTGCGCCACGCCTTCACTGGTGGCGAGGCGATCGGAGAGGACACCTTCGTGTTCTATCGTGCATTGGGCGTTCGGCTGCGTCAGCTCTACGGCCAGACTGAAAGCAGCGCGTTCAATGCAATCCAGGCTGTCGACGAGGTACGGTTGCATACGGTGGGCAGGCCTTTGCCGGGAGTTGAGGTGAAGATCAGCGAGAGCGGCGAGGTTCTAATCCGCTCGGGCAGCGTGTTCGCGGGGTACTTCCAAAACACGGCTGCTAGCGAGGCGACGCTGAAGGACGGCTGGCTCCACACGGGGGACGCCGGATACTTCGAGGAAGACGGCCAGCTCGTGGTGCTCGGGCGCGTTGCTGAAGTGGTGCACACGGCCAAGGGCGAGCGCTACATCCCGAACTACATTGAGAACCGTTTGAAGTTCAGCCCGTTCATCAAGGACGTGGCGGTGCTTGGCACCGGCCGCGACACTCTGTCGGCCATCGTTTGCATCGATCGCGAAACGGTAGGGCATTGGGCGGAGCAGCGCGGTATCTCCTACATCTCCTATGCAGACCTCTCTCAGAAGCCTGAGGTCTCGGAACTCGTTGCCGCGGCCGTACGTAAGGTCAATACCAAGTTACCTGAGCCCCTGGCGCTCAGGCACTTCGTGAGCCTGCACAAAGAGTTCGACGCCGATGACGGCGAGATCACCCGCACCCGCAAGCTGCGCCGAAACGTGGTCGAAGAGCGTTACGCACCCATCATCGAGGCCATTTACGGCGGGCAGCCAAGCGTCGCGATGAAGGCGCAGATCGTCTATGAGAACGGCGAGGTCGGTGTGACCGAGCGCCTTCTTTCAGTGAAGGAGCTTTAAGCCATGGACATCATGTATTTCCTTGAACTCGCGATCAATGGCGGCCTCGCCGGCATGATGTATTCGCTGGTCGCGATGGGCATCGTACTTATCTACAAGTCTTCTTCGGTGCCCAACCTGGCGCAGGGCGCGCTGGTCATGCTGGGCGCGTATGTGGTGCTGATGTTCAACGGCTTCGGCATACCGATATGGGCGGCGATCCCTCTCACCATGGCCGCTATGTTCCTTGTTGGCTTGGGTATCGAACGCGTGGCGCTACGACGCCTGGCGGGCCGGCCTATCGTAATGATCCTCATGATGACGCTGGGGATCGACATCTTCCTGCGCGCGTCGGCACTGACCTTCTGGGGTGGCAGCGGGCGCAACATGTCGCTGGGCATCAGCGACGCGCCGCTGTTCGTGGGCACGCTGCTGGTCAACCGGGCGTACGCCGTGGGCGCGGCAGTGACGTTGGTGCTGTTCGTGGTCTTCATGCTGTTCTTTCGCACACGGCGCGGCTTGGTGCTGCGGGCGATCTCGGACGACTACACGGCATCATGGTCAGTGGGCATTTCAGTGGAGCGCGGCGTGGGGCTTTCCTGGGCTTTGTCGTCACTGGCTGCCACCACCGCCGGCGTGCTGTGGGGATCTGTTCAGACCGTGGATCAATCGCTGTCGATGCTGCTTCTCAAGGGGCTTACCGTTGCCGTGCTCGGTGGCATGGACAGCCTGGGTGGCGCGTTGCTGGCGGGGTTGCTCCTGGGAATCCTGGAGAACGTGGCGTCGGGGTACCTTGATCCGCTACTGGGTGGCGGCACGCGTGACCTGGTAGTGGCTGCGGTGCTGATACTCACCGTATTGATCCGCCCGCATGGCTTGTTTGGCCGGCATGACATTGAGAGGATCTAGCGAATGTTCTACCGCCAGGCAGGCATCTTCCACACGAACTACGCGGCCGACCGCACGCTGTTCCCGATCCCGTTCGAGCGCTGGGCGGTCGTTGCACTGCTGCTGTTCGCCGTTGCGGCACCGTGGCTTCTCAGCTCGCTGCAGCTCACCAGCTATGTGCGGCCCTGGCTGATCTGGACGGCGGCGGCTCTCGGGCTCAACCTCATCCTCGGCTGGACCGGGCAGTTTCACTTTGGTTACGCGGCCGTCATGGGCATAGGCGCTTATGCCTCGGTGCATGCGGCGCGGCGCGGCGTGCCGTGGGAAATCGCGGTGATCATGGGTGGAGCGGCAGCCGCCTTGATCGGCTCGGTGTTCGCCTTCGCCGCGTTGCGTGTGAAAGGCCTGTACCTTGCGCTCTCCACGCTGGCCATGCAGTTCATCATGGACTGGGTCATCTCGCACGTGCCTGCCATCAGCGGCGGGGTGTCTGCCACGTTGCAGGCACCTGCCATGAAGCTGCTGGGCCAAGCCATCACCTCAGAGGCTGGGAAGTACTACGTGGTGCTGGCCTGGACGCTGTTCGTCACGCTGTTCATGCTGAACCTCCGGCGCAGTGCCTTGGGCCGCGCGTTGGTGGCCGTGCGTGAGAAGGACTTCGCTGCTGCAGTCATTGGCGTGCAGAGTTTCTACTACAAGCTCGTGGCCTTCGCGGCTTCGGCCTTTATTGGCGGCGTGAGTGGGGCCATGCTGATCTTCGGCTTCTATCAGGCCGTGACGCCTGAGCAATTCGCGGTGAATGTGTCGATCGAACTTCTGGCGATGGTGATTGTCGGAGGCCTGGGCAGCATCATCGGCAGTTACTTCGGCGCGGCCTTCATCTTGCTGCTACCGGGTCAGATGAATGCGTTCATCGCCTGGCTGGCGCAGCTCATGGGTATCAACATCGGCGTGGAGGCACTGGCGCACATCCCGCACATGGTCTACGGCGCAACCATCATCATCGTTCTGTTGATCGAGCCAATGGGTCTGGGCAAGCTCTATGGCAACGTGCGCAGCTACCTGATGCTGTGGCCATTCGGCTATGCAAAGAAATAGGGGCCACGTATGAGTAGCACAGTGACCCCCGAACACATCCTTCGTGTCAACAACATTGAGGTCATCTACGACCATGTGGCGCTTGCCATCAAGGGCGTGTCTCTGGACGTGCCACTAGGCGGCATGGTGGCGCTGCTCGGAGCCAACGGCGCGGGCAAAAGCACCACGCTCAAGGCCATCAGCGGCCTGCTCAAGCCCGAGCGGGGCCTCGTCACGCGCGGCGACCTGCACTACATGGGCGGTGACATTCAGCGGCTGGCTCCACAGCAACGCGTGCAGCTAGGCATCGTGCAGGTGCTGGAAGGCCGTCGCGTGTTCGAACACCTCACAGCCGACGAGAACCTCACGGCCGCATCTTCCGTCGCGGGGGGTAACCGTGCAGAGACCGAACGTAAGCGTGAGATGGTTTATGGCTATTTCCCGCGTCTTAAGCAGCGGCGCGACGCACAGTCAGGCTTTCTCTCCGGAGGCGAGCAGCAAATGTTGGCGATCGGCCGCGCGCTGATGACAGGCCCCAAACTGTTGATGCTCGACGAACCGAGTCTGGGCCTTGCACCATTCCTCGTCGCGGAGATCTTCGACATCGTGCGACGCATCAACCAGCAGGAAGGCCTGTCGGTGCTGCTAGTCGAGCAGAACGCGCTGGCGGCGCTGGAAGTGGTCTCGCACGGCTATCTGATGGAGAACGGCCGAGTGGTGATGCACGACAGCGCCGAGACCATGAAGCGCAACCCGGACATTCAGGAGTTCTACCTGGGTGGTGCAGGCGGGCGGGATTTTCGCGAGATCAAGCACTACAGCCGGCGCAAGCGCTGGCTGAGTTGAGAAACGCAGCAGTAGTTTCAGCAACACGTTGCCGCTAGCGCGCGTACTTGGCGGCTGCAACGGATCATTCACCGTACGCAGGAGACGAGACATGAAGCGAATGTTGTTATCAGGGGTTGCGGCGTTCGCGCTGGCCCTGTGCGGTGTGCAGGCTCATGCGCAGGCGGGCAACTCCGTCAAGTTCGGCCTGTGCTACGACCTGAGCAAGGCCTACACCTTCGTCACGCCACAGATCGTGCAGGCGGCCAAGGACTATGCGGCCATCCTCAATGCGAAAGGCGGTATCGAAGGTCACCCGATCGAGATCATCGCCCAGGATCACGGTAACGAACCGCAGCGCGGGCTGGAGTGCTATGAGAAGTTGAAGCGCGAAGGCGTGATCATGTTCGACATGCTGTCCACGCCAGTCTCGCGCGCGGTGCTGCCACGCGTCATGGAAGACAAGAACATCCTGCTGCAGTCCTTTGTGGGTCGGGGTGATGCGGTGGACGGCGAGGTGTTCAAGCAAATCTTCCCCATCGGACCAACGTACTGGGGGCAGGTGGCTAACGATATCGCCTACATCAAGACGCAGCACAAGGGTAACCTCAAGGGTGTGAAGATCGGCTTCATCTATCCCGACTACTCGTTCGGGCAGGAGCCCATCCCAATCCTGAAAACGCTGGCGGCCAAGGAAGGCTTTGAGCTGAGCCTATTCCCCAACCCGATGCCCGGGCGAGACCAGGCAGCGGTGTGGACGCAGATTCGCCGCTTCGATCCGGCCTGGGTGATCAGCTGGAACCTCTCGGCCATGCATGTCGTCGCCGCCAAGGAAATGAAGCGCAATGGCATCCCGATGGAAAAACTCATCGTGGTGAACTGGCTCAACGAAGTGGACATCAACAACATCGGCGCGGCCGAAGCCAAGGGCTTGAAGCGCGGCACCAATGTGGTGGGTGGCAAGAACCATGCCGTGATCCAGCAGATCATGAAAGAACTTTATGGCACCGGCAAGGGTAATGGCGACGTGAAGAACCTGGACGACATCTACTACAACACGGGTCTTGCCATGTACTCGGTGATGTTCGAAGCCACACGCGCGGCCATCAAGAAGGACGGCTGGCCGCTCAACGGCGCGAAGATCAAAGCGGGTATGGAGAGCCTGCGCAACTTTGACGCGAACGGCTTGATGTCGCCCGTGACAGTGACAGCCAAGGACCACGGCGGCGGCGGAAAAACACGCATCGACATGTGGGATGGCACCAAGTGGGTGCCGCAGTCAGACTGGATCTCGGCTTACGCGGATGAAGTGGACAAGGTGGTGAAGGAGCAGTCGGCGGAGTTCGCCAAGACTGGCAAATAGGAGATGCGGTGGAGCTGGGAGTGAAGAGGCGGCGTGTGAGAGCTCTTCATCCTGCGCTCCACCCGGAATCCAGGTTGGCGTGAAGTCAGCGCTCCTTGAGGGATTCGTGGATTCCGGCTCAGGGCTTGGATGACAACTCGTCGTCGTCCTCGGCCTCGGCATCCGGATTGTCCAGCTTCTGCATGTTGTCCAGCATCTTCAGCAGGTAGTGCACGGTGTGGACCATGTCGTTGACCGAAAAACCCTCCAATGCTTGCTCATAGTAGTCGTGGATCTTGGGCAGAGCGCGATGCTCCCACACGTGGCTGCCGGCGGGTGTGAGGCGGATGAGGCGTGAGCGACCGTCCTGTGGATCAGCGGCGCTCTCGACACGGCCGTCGCGTTCCAGGCGCCCCACCACGCCGGACAGGTTCTGGCGGCTGACCATGAGATATCGGGCGAGATCGCCCAGCTTCATGCCATTAGGTGTCTGCGGCCGCGAGAGAGCGCCGAGCACCGCCCATTGTTGCGTCGTGAGACCGTCGGCCTCGATGGCGCGCGAGCCGGTTTTATGCAGCATGTTGGCGCATTGATATAACCGGAAGAACAGCCTATTCGCAATGTCCAAGCGTGTATCTGAAGAAGTTTTCATAGGGTAATCCGTAGTATGTCGACGAGATATTGGATCTTGTGCCGCCCGGGCATGAAGCCTAATATATGAATATATATTGACATAAATATCAAAGAGACGAAAGGTTTCAAAATGACACGACTGGCTGGAAAAACGGCTGTGATCACCGGCGGCGGCGGTGGCATCGGCGGTGCAACGTGTTTGCGCTTTGCTCAAGAGGGTGCGCACGTCGCGGTGTTCGATCGTGACCTGACGTCTGCGCAACGTACAGCGCAGCAGGTCGTCGACGCGGGCGGACGGGCACAGGCCTTCGAGTGCGATATCACCGTGCGAGCGGTCGTAGACGCGGCGGTGGCAAAGGCCACTGCTGAACTCGGCCCGATCGACATCCTGGTCAACAACGCAGGGTGGGACGTGTTCATGCCCTTTACGAAAACGCAGCCCGAGCAGTGGGACAAGCTGATCGACATCAATCTGAAGGGCGCGCTGCACATGCATCATGCCGTGCTTCCCGGCATGATTGAGCGCAGGGCAGGGCGCATCGTCAATATCGCATCCGACGCGGCGCGCGTGGGCTCCTCGGGCGAGGCGGTGTACGCGGCCTGCAAGGGCGGCATCGTGTCGTTCTCCAAGACGCTGGCGCGCGAGCATTCTCGCCACAACATCACGGTGAACGTGGTGTGCCCCGGCCCCACGGACACTGCGCTCTTCGCCGACTACAAGCTCGGCGCAGGTAACCCCGAAAAGCTGGAAGAGGCCTTCCGCCGTTCAATTCCGCTCGGGCGCATCGGCCGGCCGGACGACTTGCCTGGCGCCATCCTTTTCTTTGCCAGCGACGACGCAGCTTACGTGACCGGACAGGTGCTCAGCGTGTCGGGCGGACTCACGATGGCCGGCTGAGCGGCCGTCCACTTACCAACATAGGGAGATAACACCATGAAGTTCGAAGACATCCTCTACGAAGTACGCAACGGTGTCGCGTGGATCACCATCAACCGCCCGGACAAGATGAACGCCTTCCGCGGAACGACCTGCGACGAGCTGATCAAGGCGCTGCACAAGGCGGGCTATGACCGTATGGTCGGGGCCATTGTGCTGGCCGGGGCGGGCGATCGCGCGTTCTGCACGGGTGGGGATCAGTCGGCGCACGACGGCAACTACGATGGGCGCGGCACCATCGGCCTGCCTATGGAAGAGTTGCACCAGGCGATCCGTGACGTTCCCAAGCCCGTGATTGCGAGGGTTCAGGGGTATGCAATTGGCGGCGGCAATGTACTGTGCACGATTTGCGACCTGACCATCTGCTCGGAAAAGGCCACCTTCGGCCAGGTCGGCCCGAAGATGGGCTCGGTCGATCCTGGCTATGGCACGGCGCTCTTGGCGCGCGTGGTCGGGGAGAAAAAGGCGCGCGAGATGTGGTACCTGTGTCGCCGCTACAGCGGCAAGGAGGCTGTGGAGATGGGCCTGGCCAATGTGTGCGTACCGCACGAGCAACTGGACGCCGAAGTGCAGAAGTGGGCTGAGGAAATCTGCGAGCGCAGCCCGACGGCGATCGCCATTGCCAAGCGCAGCTTCAATATGGACACGGCGCACCAGGCCGGCATCGCGGGCATGGGTATGTACGCGCTCAAGCTTTACTACGAGACCGATGAATCACGTGAAGGCGTGAAGGCGCTGCAGGAGAAACGCAAACCCGACTTTCGCAAGTACGCAAAGTAGGCGCGATGCAGAACCCGTACAACAACCCCTACATCGATGCCGACCTGGCTGCGCTGGGCGAGCAGGCGCGTCGCTTCGCCACCGGCCGCGTGGCGCCGGGTTTTCAGGAGCGCGACAGAACGCGCGTGCTCGACCGCACGCTGATGCGCGAGATGGGTGCTTTGGGCTTCATCGCGCCCGAGCTGCCGGAAGATGTGGGTGGGCTCGGCACGGGAACGCTGGCCGCTGGCGTGATCCACGAAGAGATTGCGCGCGCGGATCTGAGCCTGTCCTACATCAACCTGCTGGCTTCGCTGAACGGGCAGATTCTTGCGAACTATGGCCAACCCGAGGTTGCGAAGCCCTGGTTGCAGCAGCTCACCAAGGGGGAGGCCTTGATCGCCATTGCGCTTACCGAACCTTCGGGCGGCTCGGACGCAGCCAACCTGCGTCTGCGCATGGAGCGCACCGCAGAGGGCTATGTGATCAACGGCGAGAAGACATCCATCTCGGCGGCTGACCAGGCTGACGCGATCATCGTGTTTGGCCGCACCGGCAGCGTGGAGTCAGGCGCGCATGGCATCACGGCCGTACTGGTGCCGGCCGACGCACGAGGGCTCACGCGCAGCCGCTTCGACTGCCACGGCCAGCGCGCCATCGGTAGAGGCTCTCTCTTTTTCGAAAATGTGCGCGTGCCGGTGGACCACCGACTGGGCGACGAGAACCGCGGCTTCGTGCAGGTGATGCAAGGCTTTGATTTTTCGCGCGCGCTCATCGGCCTTCAGGTGCTTGCCGTGGCGCGCGTGGCGCTCGAGGAAGCCTGGGCCTATACAGCACAGCGGCATGCTTTCGGAAAACCGCTGTCGGCCTTTCAGGGGGTATCGCATCCATTGGCGGACTTCGAAACGCAGGTAAGTGCCGCTCGCCTTTTGTGCCTGCAAGCGCTTTGGCTCAAGGACCAGGGAGCGCCCCACAGTGCCGAGGCGGCGATGTGCAAATGGTGGGCGCCTAAGCTTGCGTACGACTGCATTCACCAGTGCCTGCTGAGCTTCGGCCACGCGGGTTACGACCGTGGGCCCATGGAGCAAAGGTTGCGCGACGTGCTGGGCTTCCAGATAGGCGATGGGACCGCACAGATCATGAAGACCATCATTGCAAGAGCGAGCGCGGGGCGGGGGGTGGTGCCGGCTTGATGCTCATGCACGGAGGGGACGTGCCACCTGAGGGCATTCGTTGGCTTGACCAGCGAAAGCGAGAGCTACGACCTCGAAGCCGCCATCAAGGAAGAAAGAGCCTTTGAAGGCGTGTTCCTTCCCATTGGAGCTGGCTATGGTGGAGACTCTTCTTTACGCTCTGCGTCGTGCGGTAGAGCGCTGAACTAGGGTGCTAGGGCGCGAGCGCAACCCACCCCTTGAAGGTAAATGCGCTGTAGAACATATCGATGTCCGTGAATCCTGCTTCACGGAGCAGTTCGATATCCTGCTCCGGCGAAAGGACAGGTAGGCGTTCCTTGAAGGCCGCTATGCTGCCTTCGGCTTGGGCGACCGGCACCCCAGAGGCGATGGCGAGTGCGGCATTGCGCACGAGCCACTTTTCCTGTTCCTTGCCGTGGTTGGGAAAGCTGTGATGCGCGACCACCAAGGGTGCGCCAGGCTTGAGCCGAGTGCGGATGGCTTCTAGAGTTCGGCGGCGTTCGGCCGCTGGCAGAAAGTGCAAGGTCAGCAGGCAGGTGGCTGCATCGAAAGGCCCAGACGGTGCGCTGTCGATATAGCCTTCGTGCCACTGAACTCGGGAACCTAGCGGTCCCATCGTGGTGCGGGCCAGTTGAAGCATCTCAGCAGAAGGGTCCACGCCATCAAATCGCCACTCTGGCTGCATCTCTGCGAAGGCCTTTAACTCGACACCTCCTCCTGCGCCGAGCACCAGAACACGCGCTTGGGCAGGGGCACGCTCGGCCAGCAACACGCAAGCCATCTTGTGCAAGTCCCTGAGCCCCGGAACCAGCCGTGCTACCCTCTCTGCGTAACCGGAAGCGACGGTGTGATCGAGGTGGGTGTTCATGCAGATTTGAGGCTTGTCTAAACCGGCTGGAGCGAGTCGGGCCAAACCAATGATCTATGTACTTGCGCGCCAGCCATTGCGCCGTTGCCAACTGCAAGCGACACCGAGTGGGGTACCCGAGCCACATCTCCGCAGGCGAACACACCGGCAATGGAGGTCTTGCACTCGGCATCTGTGCGCACCTGAATTCCTATAGGCGTTTCTTCCACGGCACAACCCAGCGCTTCGGCCAGGGGGCTGGCAGGTGATGTGCGCGTTGCGGTGAACAGGCCTGCGAAATGTTGCGTCCGTCCATCGATCAGCACTACGTCCGCCTTCCCTTCGATTCTGTCGATGAGGGTCTCTTCGATCTCAACTCCGCGCTGCTCCAGCTTGATTCGAGTTGGGTCGTCAACGGTCAACGCGCCGTTCGCAAACAGGGTGACTTGCCCCCACTCAGTGAGAAGCTCCGCCTGGTGGACCGACATGGGGCTGGAGCCGATGATGCCGACTCGTCCTTGATCGAGTTCGTATCCGTGACAGTACGGGCAATGAAAAATCGATTGACCCCAGCGCTCCGCGAGCCCCTTGACTGCCGGTAGTTGGTCCCCCACGCCTGTGGCGAGCAAGATGCGGCGTGCGTGGTGAGACGCCCCGTTGGCAGTGGTGACAGAGAAACTATCTAGCTGACCGGAGATGGCGGAAACGTGTTCGTCAATCCATACCAGCGTTGGGTAGCGTTCGAGTTGACTGCGCGCAGCCTTCGCAATTTCGCCGGGATTGACTCCGTCTTGGCCGAGAAATCCGTGCGAATGGCTGGCGAAGCGATTTCGCCTCTGGCCACCATCGATGACCAGCACGGATTTTCGCGCTCGGAGCAATTGAAGGGTTGCGGCCATTCCGGCGTAGCTGCCGCCTATGACGATGACGTCGTGTTTCATGCTGGGCTCCTGTTGGATCGCGCGGCCGTATGCCGACGCGAAAAGTCTTCGGCCAGATCGGCCAGGGTGATCTCGGAGAAACGCTTGAGCAGCAGGGCCTCAGCTTCTGCCAAAGTGCCTTCAAGCGCTGCATTCACTGCTTGTTCGACCAGGCACTGTGGCGCATCGTTGTGGGAGCCAATCGCAAACATCGCGGGCTCGCCGAGTGTTTCGTGCAGCTGGCGCAAGGTAAGCGTTGAAAGGTCGGCCTTGATACGCCATCCACCAGCGTGGCCCCTGTCCGAGGTGACGATGCCCGCATCTCGCAGAGAGGCCATGGTGCGGCGGACGACGACCGGATTTGTGCTCAGACACTGAGCCAGGAAGTCAGAAGTTACGGGTCCGTCCTGCTCGGCCATGTGTAGCAAAGCATGCAGAACAGACGAAAGGCGGCTGTTGCGTTTCATGTAACTTATGATGTTGCAAAAGTCGACGCCTGTCAAGATTTTTGAAGAAATCACCCTTCAGTAAGAATTCATAGACACGTACGAAGCCTGGGAACCGACAGCAGTGGCGTTCTCTCAGTTGATGTGGACGGCCGTTCCCATCGGGCATCGCCCAAGGCCCGCAGAGCGTTTAATATTTAGGTATTAATCTGATGGTGAAGGTGGCAAGCAGAGCGCGCCCGATCGAATGAACGCCGCTCTCGAACATGTGGCCCCACCCGTCATTGAGCAGAGGGACAATGTTCCCTATTTCTTTTTTGGGATCGCGGCACAGGCCTGTGGCCCAGCGGTGACAATACGCATACCCTCCGTGGGCAACGCGGGATGCCAAAGGGCGATAGGCCCAACCGCTCCCTCAGGATGTTTAGAAACAACAGAGACAAAGCGAAGCAGACAAGACCATGACGATGCTAGAGACCAAACTCAACGCCCGTTCCACGGAATTCCAGGCCAACTCCACCGCTATGCGTGCGCTGGTGCAAGACTTGCATGAGCAGGTGGCGAAGATGGCGGAAGGCGGCGGGGAGGCTGCTCGGAAAAAGCATACGGATCGGGGCAAACTCCTGCCACGCGTGCGCGTGCAAACCTTGCTGGACCCTGGCACGCCGTTCCTCGAGATTGCGCCGCTGGCCGCTATGGGCATGTACGGCGGAGACGCTCCTTCCGCAGGCATCGTGGCAGGCATTGGCCGCGTCAGCGGGGTGGACTGCATGATCGTCTGCAACGACGCGACCGTCAAAGGCGGGACCTACTACCCCATGACGGTGAAAAAGCACCTGCGTGCACAGGAAATTGCAGATGCCAACCGCTTGCCGTGCATCTATTTAGTGGATTCAGGCGGTGCCAACCTGCCTCAGCAGGACGACGTGTTCCCTGACCGCGATCATTTCGGCCGCATTTTCTACAACCAGGCCAATATGAGCGCCAAGGGGATTGCTCAGATTGCTGTTGTCATGGGCAGTTGTACGGCAGGCGGTGCCTATGTGCCTGCCATGAGCGACGAAAGCATCATCGTCAAAAACCAGGGCACGATCTTCCTGGGTGGCCCTCCGCTGGTGAAGGCGGCCACGGGCGAAGAAGTCACGGCCGAAGACCTTGGTGGCGGGGACGTGCATACGCGTCTCTCGGGCGTGGCGGATCACCTGGCGCAAAACGACATGCATGCACTTGCGCTGGCGCGTGAGATCGTGTCGCACCTGAACCACAAGAAAGAACCAGCAGGCGATCTACGCGCTCCAGTTGCGCCGAAGTACGCCGCCGAGGAACTCTACGGCGTGATTCCTACGGACACGCGCAAACCGTTCGATGTGCGGGAAATCATCGCCCGTATCGTGGACGGATCGGACTTTCATGAATTCAAGGCGCGCTTTGGGGCCTCGTTGGTGTGCGGTTTCGCGCACATTGAAGGCATGCCGGTCGGAATTGTCGCCAACAACGGCATTCTGTTTTCCGAGAGCGCGCAAAAGGGAGCCCACTTCATTGAACTCTGCGGCCAGCGCAAGATTCCGCTGGTCTTCCTGCAGAACATTACGGGCTTCATGGTGGGCCGAAAGTACGAAAACGAAGGCATTGCGCGCCACGGCGCCAAACTGGTGACCGCGGTAGCCACCGTGAACGTGCCCAAGTTCACCGTGATCATTGGCGGCAGCTTCGGCGCCGGCAACTACGGCATGTGCGGCCGGGCTTATTCCCCGCGATTCCTGTGGATGTGGCCTAACGCCCGGATCAGCGTCATGGGGGGCGAGCAAGCCGCCAGCGTACTGGCCACGGTCAAGCGAGATGGCATAGAGGCCAAGGGCGGCCAGTGGAGTGCGGATGAAGAGGAAGCTTTCAAGGCACCGGTTCGCCAGCAGTATGAAACCCAGGGCCATCCTTACTACGCCAGCGCCCGTCTTTGGGACGATGGAGTCATAGACCCGGCCGACACACGCCGGGTGCTGGCGTTGGGCCTGTCCGCTGCACAGAACGCGCCGATAGAAGACTTGAAGTTCGGTATTTTCCGTATGTAGCCATGCCGTCCTGGCCGCAGCACTTCTCCACCCTGGCTCGCTACAACGTGTGGGCCACCCGGCGCTTGCTGGCCGCAGTAGGCGATTTACCTGAAGAAGCTTATCGGCGTGACGTGGGCTTGTTCTTCAAAAGCATCCACGGCACGCTCAATCATTTGCTGGTGGGAGAACACCACCTCTGGTTTGTACGGTTCTCGGAAGGCACGTCACCTCGCTTGTCCCTGGATGCTGAACTGGAGTTTGACCGCCAGAAGCTGGAGCAGCGTCTGGTGGAAGGTGCGCAGCGCTGGCCGGCTTTGATTCAGAGTTGGCCCCTGGAGCGATTCGACGGTGAACTGAGCTATACCACCATGCGTGGCCAACCCGCGAATCTACCGTTTTGCGCCACTTTGGCGCACGTTTTCAATCATGGAACGCATCACCGTGGCCAGGTCACGGCGGCGCTTACCGCACTGGGCCGAACCATTCCTGAGCTCGACCTCGTTTACATGCTGCAAGAGGAATCAAAAAGGTCATGACCAATTCTGCAATTCGTACATCCGTTCAGAACCAGATCGCTACGGTGGTCCTCAGCCGACCTGAGCTTCGAAATGCATTCAACGATGAAGTGATTGCCGACCTGACTCATGCGTTCTCGAGCCTGGGGGAAGACCCACAGGTGCGAGCCATCGTGCTGATGGCGGAGGGGCCTGCATTTTGCGCGGGTGCAGACCTCAACTGGATGCGCCGCATGGCCGACTATTCGCAGGAAGAAAACGAACGCGACGCCGAGAAGCTGGCTTTCATGATGCGCACTATTTATGAATGCCCTAAGCCGACCATTGCGCGGGTGCAAGGCGATGTCTATGCGGGCGGCATGGGTTTGGTGGCCGCCTGCGATGTCGCGGTAAGCGTTGATACAGCCCACTACTGTCTGAGCGAGGTCAAGCTTGGCCTGACGCCAGCCACCATCAGTCCCTATGTCATACGGGCCATGGGGCCCAGAGCCGCACACCGCTATTTTCTGACGGCCGAACGCTTCGATGCGCAGCAGGCACTGCGCCTGGGCTTTGTGCATGAAGTGGTGCCTGCAGATCAGCTCAACGACGTCGTGAGCACATGGGTGAACGCATTTCTGGCCGGAAGCCCGAATGCGCTCAAGGAATGCAAGAAACTGGTGCAATACGTGGCCGACCGGGATATTACCCGCCTGCTCATTGATCACACGGTAAAGGCCATCGCGGAGATTCGCTCCTCGGACGAAGGCAAGGAAGGCGTGCAGAGCTTTTTGAGCAAGACCAAGCCCGGCTGGCTGGTGTCCTGAGAAGACATCGGCAGGAAACCGCTATAGACAAAGGTAGAGGCAAAGGCGCGTCGTCATATGCAAGAACTCTTCCAGCAGATTGTGCAATGGTTGCACAGCATGGGCATTCATCCGAACCAGGAGACCGCCCAAGCCATTGGTGATGCCGTGGGGCAGGCCGGCACCGCTGTGGGCGGTGCGGTGGCGCCTGTGGTGGCCAAGATGGACATGGCCTCGCTCATGGCCTTGGCTGCTGCGCTCGGATGGGCCAGCGGGTTCAGGCTTTATGCGGTGGTGTTCCTGACGGGGGCCATGGGCTATGCAGGCTGGATTCCGCTTCCTGCGGGCTTGAATATGCTCGCGCACCCAGCCGTCATGGCAGCCAGTGGCTTCATGGTTATGGTTGAGTTTTTTGCTGACAAGATTCCGTGGGTGGACAGCGTTTGGGATTCGATCAACAGCGTGGTTCGGATCCCCGGCGGCGCACTTCTGGCTGCGGGTGTTTTTGGCGCTGATTCGGCCACCATGGGCTTGGTGGCTGGCTTGCTTGGAGGAGGCCTGGCTGCTACCTCATTTGCTACCAAGGCCACTACACGCGCAGCCATCAATACTTCACCCGAACCCTTTTCCAACTGGCTGGCATCTTTCTTTGAGGATGGGCTGGTGGTGCTGGTCATGTGGCTGGCCACTACACATCCGGTGGCCTTTGGTGTCGCACTGGTAGTGATGTTGCTGATTTCCGCACTGCTGCTGGTAGTGCTTTACAAATTTCTAATGGCGGTCGTGGTAAAGCTGCGCCGCGTTTTTGGCGGAACGCCGTTCGAATCAAAAAGCGCCTGAGTGGCGCTGACAACCTGGGGAGACAAAACTTTGTTTGACAAGATCCTGATCGCCAACCGTGGCGAAATCGCATGCCGCGTAGCGGCCACAGCGCGCCGCATGGGCGTCAAGACCGTTGCTGTTTATTCAGACGCCGATGCTCACGCGAAGCACGTCGCAGCTTGTGATGAAGCGGTGCATATTGGCGCCAGCTCTCCCAAGGAGAGCTATCTGCAGTGGCAGCGCATCCTGGATGCGGCCAAGGCGACCGGCGCGCAAGCTGTTCACCCTGGCTATGGGTTTCTGAGTGAAAACGAGGAGTTCGCCCAGGCTTGTGCAGCCAATGGCCTGGTCTTCATCGGCCCACCTGCTTCGGCGATCAAGGCCATGGGGCTGAAGGCCGAATCCAAGCGTCTTATGGAGTCAGCCAGCGTGCCTTTGGTGCCTGGCTATCACGGCGCAGGCCAAGACCCGGACATGCTGCACAAGGAGGCTGATCGCATTGGCTATCCGGTTTTGATCAAAGCCAGCGCGGGTGGTGGTGGCAAGGGCATGAGGGCGGTCCAGAAGACAGAGGAGTTTGCTGCGGCCCTGGAGTCGTGCAAGCGCGAGGCCATCAACAGTTTTGGCGATGATGCGGTCCTGATCGAAAAGTACGTTCAGCGCCCGCGCCACATCGAGATCCAGGTATTCGGTGATGCCCACGGCAACTACGTCTATCTTTTCGAGCGCGATTGCTCCGTGCAGCGCCGGCATCAAAAAGTGCTGGAAGAAGCGCCTGCCCCTGGAATGCCAGAGAGCATTCGTGCCGCCATGGGTGAAGCGGCTGTCAATGCTGCGCGCGCGGTGAACTATGTGGGCGCAGGTACGGTGGAATTCATCGTGGAACAACCGGGTGGCTATGAGCGGCCGGACCAGATGAAGTTTTACTTCATGGAGATGAACACACGACTGCAGGTGGAGCACCCGGTCACTGAGGCCATCACCGGCCTTGACCTGGTCGAATGGCAACTGCGGGTGGCCAACGGCGAACCCCTGCCTCTGGAGCAGGATGACCTGCTCATCGAAGGCCACGCCATCGAAGCTCGAATCTGCGCAGAGAACCCGGACAAGAACTTCCTGCCCGCCACGGGCACCTTGAAGATCTATCGCAAGCCGCTGCATGCGAGCTTTGAGATTGATAGTGTGCGCGTGGACGATGGTGTGCGCGAGGGCGATGTCATCAGCCCGTTCTATGACTCCATGATCGCCAAGCTCATTGTCTGGGGCGAAACGCGGCAGGAAGCACTGGCCAAGCTGGATGCAGCACTGGCCGCGACCCATATTGCGGGCTTGCAGACCAATGTGCAGTTTTTGCGTCACGTCCTGGCTTCCGAGTCTTTTAGTCAGGCCAAACTCGACACTGCCTTGATCCAGCGTGAGTCCGACCAGCTTTTCAAGCAGGACAAACTGGGTATTCAGATGGTCGTCGCTGCCGCTGTGGCGCAGACGGTATTGGCTGAGCGCGAGGCCGAGACAAACGACCCCTTCAGCCGCCGCGATGGTTTCCGATCCCATGGCACGGCTTCCAGGCGGATTGATTTCGAATACAGAGGCCAACCCGTCGTTGCCAAACTTCGCTACTTGAGCGACGGCCTGCAACTGGCGGTAGGCGAACATGGTCCACAGCCGCTGGCGTTTTCAGCTGATGCGCAGGGACGCCTGGATGTCCGTTTTGGTGATGACCGCCAGGTGGTGCAGATCTACAAGATCGGCGAAGTGGCGCACGTTTTTGGTACTCAAGGCGCGGCCACCATCACCGAGCTCGATGTACTGTCGCATGCGGGCGAAGGCGGTGGCGAAGCGGGGCGCCTGACCGCGCCCATGCCTGGCAAAGTGGTGTCGATAGCCGTCAAGGCTGGGGACAAAGTGAGCAAAGGCCAACTGCTGGTGGTGATGGAAGCCATGAAGATGGAGCACACTATCGCCGCGCCACAAGATGGCGTGGTGGCCGAGCTGCTTTTTGCGCCGGGCGAACAAGTAACCGAAGGGGCAGAGTTGCTCCGATTGGCTTCGTAATCGAGGAGAAATTTCATGATGCATTCGAGGGTGCGTGCCGGAATGGGCGCAGTGGGTTTGGTATTGGGGGCTTTGCTGCTTTCGGGCTGCGCGTCCATGTCGGAGGAACAATGCCGGGGTGCGAACTGGGCAGCTCTGGGCCATTCAGATGCGCGCGACGGGGACATGCCGGACTTCGGCGCGCAGCGAGTGCAAAGCTGTGCAGAAAAAGGTGTTCGGGGAAATCTCAGTGAATGGCAACGCGGATGGGAGCAAGGCCGGCGTGAGGTCTGCGTGCCCGGCAATGCGGATTCATGGGCTCGTCGTGATAGCGAGTACAAGCCTGGTTTCTGTCCGCCGGATATGGAGCCGCTGTTCCTGTCCATCTACACGCCGGCGCGTGAACGTTACCGCTTCGAAAAGCGCATCAGAGATTTGCAACAACAGATTGACGAGCGCTCCCGCAGGCTGGAGGAGGTCATCCGGGATTCAGGCAGGTCCGAGAATCAGACGTCGCAAAGGCGAGCAGAATTGTCTGCGCGCAGATCTTCACTGGAGCACGAGATCCGCAATCTGCGTGACCGTATGCGCACCGAAACAATTATGCGGGTTGTGAGGTAGATTGACTCGGCGCCTCGGGCCGTTCACCAAACAGTGACCGGCCCCAGCACCCTCGCCGCGCATTCTGATGCGCCGCGAGGGTTTATTTATTTGTATTCGAAGAGTGATCTGGCGAGCTTGCCTTCACCAAAATCACTGTGCAGGGGGCATACATGGCCACCCGCGTGGGCACCGTTGCTATGAAGCGTTGCGTCTGCAAGCCATGGGTGGCCGCTCCCATGACGATCACGCTGACATGGTTGGCGCTGGCATAGCGCACCAGGGCCTGGGCGACATCGGTTGACTCCAGTACATGGTAGGACGTTTGATGGGCAGTCAGGTCCAAACCGCGAGCCCAGTCCTTGAGCATCGCCAACATGGCTCGATGAATGGCCGTCTCACTTTTGTCCTCGTCAGTACTGCTGCCGGGGGCCACCACCGTGACGCAGGCTAGACGCGCGCCTGGTCGAATGCCCAATGATCGGCCAACTGCCATGCGGAGCGCATGCAATGTGGTTTCAGTGGCATCGCGGTGCGGTACGGCCACCAGCAAGATAGGAACCTGCTCTATTTGCCGCGCCGGCAGGGGGCTGGCTTGATACTGGGCACCCGCCGCACGTATCCATCTTCTGAGATGCGTGAAGAATCCAGTGCCTTGGAGGCGCTGTCCTCGCGCACCTACCTGAACCTGCTCAGGGTGAGTCAGATCGAAAGCAAGGTGCGCTGCGGAGGGGTAGCGCTCAGCGGCCCTGGGTTCCAGGCAGCGCAAGATGATCTCTTGCAACCACTCTGGAAGGTCCGGGCGATGTGTGCGCGGAGGGTTCGGGTCCGCCCAAAGCCGCTGGCGCAAGCCTCCCGTGGTGTTGGGCGCGCCGAAAGGCAATTCACCTGTAGCGAGTTCATACAGCATGACCCCTATGGAAAACACATCGCTGCGCGGGTCGCCGCGCACGCCAACCACCTGCTCCGGTGCCATGTAGGCCGGAGAGCCAACTGCTTTGCGCATCTCTTCTGCCAACAGATCGGGGTAGTGGGCGTAGTAGCTCAAGCCAAAGTCGAGCAGCACAGCCTGAAAGCTCAGGGAACTGCGGGCCTCATTGGCGCCTGAAGTGTCACCATCGTCGTCGAACTTGATGATGACGTTGGTGGGTTTCAGATCCATATGCACTGCGTTTTGCTGATGCAGCGCATGTGCTGCCGTGGCCACTGCTGCTCCTAGGCTTGCTATGAGCCCGGGCGAACAAGCATCTCCTCCTTGAGATTTCGCTATCCAGGAATCCAGCGTGCGGCCCTGCACGTATTCCATCACCAGATAGGGCATTGTCGAGAAATCGCCTGAGGCGACGAAACGTGGCAGGTGAGGGCCACTCAAGGCCTGCATGATCTGCTGCTCAACTTCAAAACCCACGAGGTTTTCTGCCCCGTCTTGGGCGCTCATTCGAGGCACTTTCATCACCATGTCGAATGGAGCAATCCGACCGTCCGCATAAACAACGCGGTAGATCAGCGCCATGCCGCCTCTGTGCACCAATTCACGGATGGAGAAGCCATCCACAAGCGTGCCGTGAGGCAAGGCATTCACCTGCCGAACTCCAGTCGGTCTGCGAAGAACGCGGGGAGCGAGGTGGATCGGATGGCGGCCATGGCCCCTTGCACGTCATAGGGCACGCGATGAAACGTGAGCAACTGGGCAGAGTCATCGAAGATCGCGTACATCGCATCTGCTCGGCCGTCACGCGGTTGCCCGACGGATCCCACGGTAGCCAGCCAGAATCGGTGGCCTGGCACTGGAATGGGAACGCCCGGTGTCGGTGAAAAGGGCATCAGCTTGCCTGCTCCACCCCGAAAAAAAAGCGTCTGGGCGTGTACATGTCCGCCGAAGACATGGCGAACTTTATCGTTACCCACAGGCGGTTGCACCGCGCCGTCCAGGCTGGCCGCGGCCACTTGGGGCGTTTCGACGTAACGCCAACGCTCAGGGCAGTCGGCACTCGCGTGCACCAGTACAAGGGTGCTTTCGGTATGTGTCATGGGCAGGGCTGCCAGGAAGACGCGCTCGTCCAGAGAGAGTTGCGCCTGGGTCCAGGCCACACTGGCATGACCCAGGTCTGTCTTGCCTTCCACCAAGGGGATCGAGCTGTAGAGATCGTGATTTCCCTTGATAGCGAGCGCACCTTGAGCCTGCAAGGCAATCACTTGTTGCACCACGGCGCCTGGCTCTGCGCCATAGCCCACCAGATCGCCTAAGAACGCATAGCGATCAATGCCGCATTTTTCAGCGTGGGCTAGACAAGCTTCCAACGCGTGACGATTGGCGTGAATGTCGGCGAGCAGAGCGTACTTCATAGGAGCTTTCTAGGAGGCTGTCGGACTTGGAGCGCCTATAGCGAAAATGGACCGTTGCGGCCCATTTGGAGCCGGCGATTTCCAAGTTCGACAGCCTCCTATGGAGCGATAACCGTCATGACAAAGTATTCACGACCTATTGATCCGGCACAGAAGCATCAACGGGGGGCATGCCCCATCAATCTGGGCTGACCCAAGCAGATTATGAGCATGTTCCTTGAATACTTGGCGACTTCCAATTTGTCCGCACGCCGCTACACTGACTGGTTGAATCCATTCATTGATTTGCCATGTCCATTCCCTCGCGTGTGAAGATTGTCGAAGTTGGGCCGCGTGACGGCCTTCAGAACGAGAAGCAGCCCGTGCCCGCCGCCATCAAGATTGGGCTGGTGAATCGGCTGCAGGACGCGGGTCTCAAGGAAGTCGAAGTCACCAGTTTCGTCAGTCCGAAGTGGGTACCTCAGATGGCCGACGCGGCAGAAGTGCTGGCCGGCATGGAACGTCGGCCAGGGGTGCGTTACAGCGTTCTCACGCCCAACATGAAGGGCTTTGAGGGCGCACTGGCTGCCGGTGTCGATGAGATAGTGGTTTTTGCTGCAGCCAGTGAAGCCTTCAGCCAAAAAAATATCAATTGCTCGATTGCCGAAAGTATCGAACGCTTCGCTCCGGTGGTCGAAGCTGCGCGGGCCAACGGCATTTATGTGCGCGGTGCAATGAGCTGTGTTGTGGGCTGCCCTTACGAAGGCGATGTAGCCCCTGAGCGAGTAGGGTACCTGGCAGGGCTGATGAAAGGCATTGGCGTGCAGCACGTCGGCGTGGCCGATACCATTGGCGTGGGCACTCCTCGCAAAGTCCAGCGTGTGGTGGAACAAACATTGAAGCATTACGAGCTGGACGACATATCCGGCCATTTCCACGACACCTATGGGCAGGCATTGGCCAACACCCTGGCCTCTCTGGAGATCGGGGTGTGGCAGTACGACACCTCGATCGCTGGCCTTGGCGGATGCCCCTATGCCAAGGGCGCCACCGGCAATGTAGCCACCGAGGATGTGGTTTACATGCTTCACGGCATGGACATTGACACGGGCATAGATTTCGACAAACTCGTGGACGCTGGTGCCTACATCAGTGATTTCCTGCAGCGCAAGCCCAATTCACGCGCAGCGAGCGCCATGTTGAACAAACGAGCCGGGTGAAGTCATGGAAACCGTTTTGGAGAACTTGCCGGAGGGTGTTCGGCGTGTGACGGAGGCACTGGCGGCCGCAGGACATCCCCATGCTCCCGTCATGCTTGATGATGCGGCTCGCACCGCCGCGCAGGCAGCCCAAGCGCTGGGTATCGAGGTCGGGCAGATTGCAAAGAGCATCATTTTCAGGCGTAAGTCAGATGAGGCTGCAGTGCTGGTGATCACATCGGGTGACCGCAGGGTGGATGAAAAGAAAGTGGCTGCGCTGGTCGGCAAGATTGGCCGCGCCGATGCGGAGTTCGTCAAAGCCAAAACCGGATTTTCCATCGGCGGCGTATCTCCGGTGGCGCATGCTGACCGTTCCATCACGTTGATTGACCGCGAGCTCTATCGCTTTGATGAGATCTGGGCCGCGGCTGGCCATCCCCACGGCGTATTCAAGTTGGCGCCAGCTGATCTTGAGCGTTTGACTGACGCACCCGTGGCAGATGTGGTTGAGGCGAATTGAGCGTGACGCTTATGTCCGCTTGCGTTGCTCAGGTGCGTAGCTAAATGGTCGGCGTGCGCGATCTCGACGCCCTGGCGCGCGAAGCACAGATTGCCTACGACAACTGCACACCGCTGCCGTCACCGTGCGTGCGGACTTGCCGCGTTGAAGAACGTACTGGCTTGTGCGAAGGCTGCTTCCGGCGTCTGGACGAGATTGTCGGCTGGGGCTCCATGGAAGACCCTAAGAAGTGGGCCATATGGCAGAGAGTCCAAATGCGGAGAGAAAAAGGAAAATGACTAGGGCGTGTCATCGATTAAACCCCCCACGCGTTGCCAAGCCAAGGGGCGCGAGGCTAGGCGTGGCGAGCGCCGTGTACTACTGTACACAAGCGAGCCACAACAACGCATGCCGCCCCTTGGCTTGGCAACCCCTCGGGCTGGCTCGCCCCGCGGCGTCTACTTTGTCGGCAGTCTTGACCGTAGATCACTACGGCCTGCGCCTGCCTTCGCGTATCCATCCTCAGGGCGAGTCAGCGCGTGGGGGGGTTAATTGATGACACGCCCTAAACGCCTCGACTTCTACCTGGATTTCATATCCCCTTACGCCTACCTGGCGTTCGAGCAGATGCCTCGGGCGCTGAAGGGGTTGAGCTACGAGGTGGTGTATCGGCCCATCCTGTTTGCGGGACTGCTCAAGCACCACGGGCAACTTGGCCCTGCCGAGATCCCTGGCAAGCGTGAGTGGACCTATAGGCAGGTGGATTGGCTGGCACGCACGCATTCAATTGAATTGCGTGCACCGGATGTCCACCCTTTCAATTCTCTGGCGCTGCTGCGGCTGGCGTTGGCATGTTCAAGCCAGGGGACGCCCAACCGCTTTCAATGCGAGACGATTTTTCGCCATGCCTGGGCTGAAGGGGGTATTGCCGACGATGCCGCGCGGTTGAAGGCATTGACTGATCGCCTGGCCCCGCAGCGAGATCCTGTGGCGAGCGATGTCAAGCAAGAGCTGAAGCAGGCGACGGAAGCTGCCATCTCAGCTGGAATATTCGGTGTGCCGAGCATGGTGGTTGACGGCCGGGTGTTCTGGGGTTTCGATGCATTGCCCATGTTGCGGGCTTACCTGGAGAAGGACGAAAGGCTGGATCAGGCCTGGCGCGCTCCTGAACTCATAGGGCAGGGCGTACGTAGGTCATAGCATTGTTCCTGGCGAGAAGGGTTTTATCCTGGGAGCGTCAAGCTCCAGCTTGGCATTGGGGCGGTTATGTAGGTCAGAAGCTTGCCAAGCTGGATCTTGGCGTTGCCAGGCAAATACCAAACACCTCGAAGTCTTGCGCAGGTGCTTAAGTGCCGTTCGGGTTTAGCGCTCGGAAGAGCTCCTGTTGTAGGAGTTTTTTTCTACGGACTTACCCGAACACGACATGCGTTTATTTGCCAAAAATTTCACATAAGAAAAAAATCCGTTGGGGTTATCCCTCGTTTGAGCTCGCTTGCGCAAGTCTCGATGCAATGGTCAGAAAAGTTGTCAGAAAAGGGTCAGCTACTGATCTCACATTCGGAATGCAACCACGAGAGTTTGAACACTCAAATTGTTGCTTTCACGAATTTTCAACAGGAGACACGCATGGCAACAACGGCCGCACGGCCCATGACCGCGGAGGAGAGGAAAGTCATCTTCGCCTCCTCGCTGGGCACAGTATTCGAGTGGTATGACTTCTATCTCTACGGATCGCTGGCAGCCATTATTGCCAAGCAGTTCTTCGCGGGTCTGGACCCTACATCTGCCTTCATTTTTGCGCTGTTCGCCTTCGCTGCAGGCTTTATCGTGCGGCCCTTTGGTGCGCTGTTCTTCGGCCGCCTGGGCGACATGATTGGCCGGAAGTACACCTTCCTGGTCACCATTTTGCTCATGGGCTTGTCAACCTTCATCGTTGGTTTGCTGCCCAACTACGCCTCCATTGGCGTGATCGCGCCTGTGATTTTGATCGTGCTGCGAATGCTGCAAGGTCTGGCACTCGGAGGCGAGTATGGCGGTGCGGCTACCTATGTGGCTGAGCATGCACCTCATGGTAAGCGGGGTGCATACACGTCCTGGATTCAGACCACTGCAACGCTCGGTCTTTTCCTCTCGCTGATCGTCATCCTGGTTGTGCGCAACGTGGTGGGCGAAGAAGCATTTGCTGCCTGGGGCTGGCGCGTTCCTTTCCTGGTGTCGATTGCGCTGTTGGCCGTCTCAGTCTGGATTCGTCTCTCGATGAACGAATCGCCGGCTTTCCAGAAGATGAAGTCGGAAGGCAAAACCTCCAAAGCACCTCTGAGAGAATCATTTGGTGAATGGAAGAACCTGAAAATTGTGCTGCTGGCGCTGTTCGGTCTCGTGGCCGGCCAAGCGGTGGTCTGGTACACCGGGCAGTTCTACGCTCTGTTCTTCCTGCAAAGCGTGTTGAAGGTCGATGCTTCCACAGCCAACATCCTCATCGCCGTCGCGCTTTTGATTGGCACTCCATTCTTCGTTATCTTCGGTACCTTGTCAGATAAAGTTGGCCGGAAACCGATCATTCTGGCTGGCCTGCTGCTGGCGGTGTTCACGTACTTCCCGCTCTTCAAGGCGCTGACTCAAGCGGCCAACCCAGCGCTGGCAGCTGCACAAGCGGCTAACCAGGTGGTGGTCACTGCCAACCCTGCAGAGTGCTCCTTCGGTGGCAACCCTGTGGCTCGAGAGATCGACTTCCGTAGTTCATGCGACATTGCCAAGCGTTTCCTCGCCGCCAATGCCGTTAGCTACGAAAACGTGGCTGGTACCGGGCCAGCAATGGTCAAGATCGGGAGCAAGGAAATTGTCGCTCCCACCGGGGTGGTGGTGAACAGCAAGTTCGACGAAACGAGTGCGGCGGCCATTGCCGCGTTCAAGAAGGAAGTGGCTGACACACTGAAAGCCGATGGCTATCCTAGCAAGGCGGATCCTGCGCAGATCAACAAACCGCTGGTGGTCGGCATTCTGGCGATCCTTGTGATCTATGTGACGATGGTCTACGGGCCTATTGCGGCAGCACTTGTGGAAATGTTCCCCACACGCATCCGCTATACCTCGATGAGCTTGCCCTATCACATCGGTAATGGATGGTTCGGGGGCATGCTGCCAACCATCTCGTTCGCGATGGTCGCCTCGAACGGCAACATGTATTACGGGCTTTGGTATCCAATCGTGATTGCTGCCATTACCTTCGTGATTGGTCTGTTGTTCGTTCGTGAAACCAAGGACGTGGACATCTACGCATCCGATTGATTGTGAGATTGATTGCGCAGCTGAATCATTGAGTCATCAATTCATCGAAGCAATGACTTTTTGACTCCCTGATTGGTTGCGCATTGAAAGCCGCCCACCATTTGGGCGGCTTTTTTTTCTCTGGCAGTGCCTTATTCGAGAAAAAATGCCCTTTTTTCAGGCCCTCTCAAGAGTTGATTGATGTGTTTTTCAGCTTTGCAAAAGGAGAGTTTCTTAGAATGCGGGCACCTGCACAAAAAAGGCAGGATTTTGAAAACCAACTTTCTGGAAACTAAATGGCGACTGCGACGAAGAACATCAAGAAACCAACCCCTGTGACAAAGGCCGTCAAGAAGCCTGCCCCTGTGACCAAGGCTGTTCAGAAAGCCGCTCCAGTGACCAAGGCTGTCAAGAAGCCAGCACCCGTGGCAAAAGCAGTTCAAAAGCCCGCCGCTGCACCTAAGGCTGCAAAGAAGCCAACCGTTGCGGCCAAGCCTGTGACTAAAGCCGTTCCTGCAAAGAAAGCTGTTCCAGCGAAGAAGGCAGCAGCACCTGTGGCAAAAACTTCCGCAGTCATCAAGCCTGTGAAGGAAGCTTTCACCAAGGCTGCATTGGTTGAGCATCTGGCTACACAGTCAGGCGTGGAATCCAAAGGCGTCAAGGCCGTGTTGGCTGCGCTCGAAGCCACCGTGCTCGGCGCCGTTCACAAGAAAGGTCAAGGCGAATTCACATTGCCAGGCCTGCTCAAGATTGGTGTGCAGAAAATTGAAGCCAAGAAGAAGCGCTTTGGCAAAGACCCTTTCTCGGGTCAAGAGCGTTGGTTTCCAGCCAAGCCAGCTAGCGTGCGCATCAAAGCGCGTGCTCTGAAAAAGCTCAAGGACGCAGCAGCCTAAGCATCAATAGACTCTGCGGAGTACGCAGTACGCTGCAGAGTCTGTTCAATGATCGTCTCTTGTGCGATTAAGCCCGACGGACGCGAGCAATGAGTTACATCTGATCGCGAACCCGATGAACTTGCATTTCCCTAGGTGTTGGGCGACTCCTACGGCTCTTTTATGAAGCCAGCTTCCGCAAGTCAGTGCGGAGTATCTTCCGGATATGCCTGGAACTTGAACTGGCGCAGGCAAGGTTAACGTATGAGGCATAGAATTTCCGGCCTCTACCCGTTGGACCCACCTCATGTCTTCTCCGCTGATCCGCATACGCGGTGCTCGCCAGCACAATCTGAAGAATCTCGATCTCGATATCCGCACCGGTGAGTTGACGGTGGTCACTGGCCCTAGTGGCTCAGGAAAATCGAGCTTGGTGTTTGATACCCTTTATGCGGAGGGGCAACGCCGTTACGTTGAAACCTTTAGTGCCTATGCACGCCAGTTTCTCGACCGCATGGACAAGCCTGCGGTGGACAAAGTGGAAGGGGTGCCCCCAGCCATCGCCATTGATCAGACCAACCCGGTGCGCAGTTCGCGGTCCACGGTCGGCACAATGACGGAGCTGAATGATCACCTCAAGCTGCTTTTTGCGCGTGCGGGCCAGTTGTTCGACACCCAGACTGCGCAGCCAGTACGGCATGACACCCCTGAGACCATCGCAACCACGCTGGCCGAGCGGGCGGCGCAGTTGAGCGATCCCAGGTTGGTGGTGACTTTCCCGGTAGAGTTGCCTGGGGGGACTTCTGCGCAGGAAGTCGAGCAATGGCTATCTGCTAGCGGCTTCACCAAGGTGCAGGCCGAGCGGGAAGTTGTGGCAACTGATGGGCGCACCAACAAAGTCCTGGACGTGGTGGCCGATCGTTTCCGCATGAGCAATGCCGAGAGCGCGCGGGTCATCGAGGCGATCGAAGTGGCATTGCAGCGCGGAGCGGGGCGTTTGAATGTGTATGCCCTGCGCGAAGAGCGCGAGCCTGATCTGTGGCGCTTCTCCACGGGCCTTCATTGCCCAGACAGCGATTTGCGCTATCGCGAGCCCATTCCTTCGATGTTCTCGTTCAACTCGGCCGTCGGTGCGTGTGAATCGTGCCGCGGGTTTGGACGTGTGATCGGCGTAGATTGGGGTTTGGTGATCCCTGACCAACGCCTTACTTTGCGTGCGGGCGCGATCAAGCCCATCCAGACGCCGGCCTGGAGCGAGTGCCAGGACGACCTCATGCGCCATGCAGAGACCGCGGGCATTCCGCGCGACACGCCATGGAGCAAGCTGACGGCTGACCAGCAACGCTGGGTGATCGAAGGAACCCCCAATTTCAAGGAAGGCAACTGGAACAAGCAGTGGTATGGCATTCGCCGGTTCTTCAAATATCTGGAGAGCAAGGCCTACAAGATGCACATCCGGGTGCTGCTGTCCAAGTACCGCAGCTACACCACATGTCCTGATTGCGGTGGGGCGCGGTTGAAGTTGGAGAGCATGCTATGGCGCGTAGGTACGCGCTCCGATGCGGATGCAGAGTTGCCTCCCAACCAGCGCTTCATGCCAGTGGGCGTCGCGTGGTCTCGCGAGCAGCTGGAAGCCTTGCCCGGGCTTTGCCTACACGATCTGATGCTACTGCCCCTGGAGCGCTTGCAGCGGTTTTTCGCGCGCTTGGGCAATGCAGAAGAGCATGCGGTAGAGGCCAAAACCGCCAATGCGAGCGCTCAGGCCCTCAAACTGATTCTTGAGGAAATCCAGGCAAGACTGAAATACCTTTGCGACGTGGGCATTGGGTACCTCACACTCGATCGCCAGAGCCGGACGCTGAGCGGTGGTGAGGTTCAGCGTATCAACTTGACCACCGCCTTGGGCACTTCGCTCGTCAATACGCTTTTTGTATTGGACGAGCCCAGCATCGGCTTGCACCCGCGCGACATGGACCGCATCACGCAGGCCATGCAGCGGCTCAAGAACGCGGGCAATACGCTTGTGGTGGTCGAGCATGATCCTGCGGTGATGATGGCCGCAGATCGTGTGCTTGATTTTGGCCCCGGCCCAGGCACGCTGGGCGGACGTATCGTGTTCGACGGAACACCCGAGCAATTGCGCGGAGCCGACACCCTCACCGGTGCCTATCTAGGTGGCCGAAAAACCATCGATAGCGGCTTGGCCCGTCCCGTGGCGGAAAACACCCCCAGGCTGATTCTGGAAGGTGCAACAGAGCACAACCTCAAGAACGTCTCCATCGATTTCCCCTTGCAGCGCCTGGTCACTGTGACGGGTGTTTCCGGTTCCGGAAAATCTACCTTGATCCAGGACATCCTCGCGCCTGCCTTGCTCCGGCATTTTGGCAAGGCCACGGAGTCCCCGGGGGCGCACGAGCGACTGCTCGGAGCTGACCATCTCAGCGAAGTGGTCTTCGTCGATCAATCGCCTATTGGCAAGACGGCAAGGTCCAACCCCGCCAGTTATGTGGGAGCCTGGGATGCCCTTCGCACCCTGTTCTCCGACGCACCGCTGGCCCGCCAGCGCAGCTATACAGCGGCCAAGTTCAGCTTCAACTCAGGCGATGGGCGCTGCCCTACCTGCGGAGGTTCTGGCTTTGAGCACGTGGAGATGCAGTTTCTCTCTGATGTGTACCTTCGATGCCCGGATTGCGATGGCAAGCGCTACAGGCCTGAGATCCTTGAAGTCACCATTGAGCGGCACACCGCAGAGCGCGGGAGCGTGTTCCTGAACGTGGCCGACGTGCTGGATCTGACGGTGGCCGAAGCCGTGGGCCTTTTTGCGCGTGACCGTGAGGTCGTCCGGGTGCTGCAGCCGCTGGTAGACGTGGGCCTTGACTATGTCAAACTGGGCCAGCCCGTGCCCACTTTGAGCGGGGGCGAAGCTCAGCGCTTGAAGCTGGCGGGCTTTCTGGCTGAAGCGGCCAAGAGCAGCACAGCGAGCAGGCAACCCAAGGCCACCAAGGGCACGCTTTTTCTGTTCGACGAGCCCACCACAGGCTTGCATTTCGACGACATCGCCAAGCTCATGCGTGCATTCCGCAAGCTGCTGGATGCCGGCCATTCCTTGATCGTGATCGAGCACAACCTCGATGTCATGCGCGCCAGCGACTGGCTGATTGATCTTGGGCCCGAAGGCGGCGAGGCAGGTGGTGAACTGGTAGCGCAAGGCACTCCGGACGAAGTCGCTCGTCACCCTCAATCTCATACCGGCGCAGCGTTGCGCGAGTATGAAAGCCTGATGGCTAATCGGTCTGCGCTCAGTGTTAAAGAAGCCCCTGCTGGGTATTTGCCCGCGCCGCCTCAGGTTCAGCGCTCGAACAATATCGAAATCATTCATGCGCGCGAGCACAACCTGAAGAACATCAGCGTGGAAATCCCGCGCGGCAAGTTCAACGTCATCACCGGGGTGTCGGGTTCGGGCAAATCCACGCTGGCTTTTGACATTTTGTTCAACGAGGGTCAGCGGCGCTATCTGGAGTCGCTCAACGCATACGCGCGCAGCATCGTGCAACCTGCGGGTCGGCCTGATGTGGATGCCGTCTATGGCATACCGCCTACGGTGGCGATTGAACAGCGCTTGTCCCGTGGTGGTCGCAAGAGCACGGTGGGCACGACGACCGAGGTGTGGCACTTCCTGCGCCTGTTGTATGTGAAGTTGGGTGTGCAGCACTGCATTCACGACGGCGCTGCGGTACAGCCGCAAACCCCTGAGCGCATTGCTGCCCAGATCATGACGCGCTATCGCGATCAGACCATTGGCCTGTTGGCTCCTTTGGTCGTCGGCCGCAAAGGTGTCTATACCGAGTTGGCTGACTGGGCGCGGCCACGCGGTTACACCCACCTGCGTGTGGATGGCGAGTTTCTGCCCACCACTGGCTTCCCTCGAATTGACCGCTTCAAGGAACACAATATCGAACTCCCGGTATTGAGCCTGGTCGTGTCGCCTGCCCACGAGACGCAACTGCGTCAAGCCATTGCCCGGGCGCTGGAGCACGGCAAAGGCGTGGTCCACGTGCTGAGCGATCTGGATGGCTTGGGCCCTGCCATGCAAGAGGGCAGGTCAACAAAAGACATTGGCCGTGCAGATGCTTTTTCCACAACGCGGGCATGCCCCATCTGCTCGACGAGCTACGCCGAACTTGATCCACGCTTGTTCAGCTACAACAGCAAGCACGGCTGGTGCCCGGACTGCGTGGGAACGGGGGTCAAGCTGACCAAGGAGCAACGCAAGGTACTCGACGACTCCGTCTTGGCCGACGACCAGAAGGGTCGGGAGCAGACATTTGCAGAGCCGGATGTAGAAGATGTCGCGGATGTAGCCTGCCCCACCTGCCACGGCACTCGTTTGAACGCTACGGCGCGCTCGGTGCTGCTGGAAGCGCCGGGCTCCGCGGCGGAGACGGCGCCTGACCAGGGCATAGGCATTGCCCATCTCGCGCACCTCAGCGTGCAAGACTTGCGCAACTGGTTTGAGGGCCTTCACCTCACAGGACGTGACGCGGACATTGCCCGCGACCTGGTCCCGGAGATCAAGAGCCGCCTTGATTTTCTCAAGCAGGTGGGGCTGGACTACCTGACCCTGGACCGTGGCGCACCAACACTGAGCGGCGGTGAGGCTCAGCGTATCCGTCTGGCCGCACAGCTGGGTAGCAACCTGCAAGGCGTTTGCTACGTGCTGGATGAGCCCACCATCGGTCTTCACGCACGCGACAACCGCATCTTGCTGAACGCACTGCAAACGCTGAGCGACAAAGGCAACACGCTGGTGGTGGTGGAGCACGATGAAGACACTATCCGCCAAGCCGAACATTTGATTGACATCGGACCCGGCGCTGGAGTGCGCGGCGGGCATTTGGTTGCGCAGGGGACCTCCGCTGACCTTGAAGCCGCGTCGGATTCCGCCACGGGCCGTTACCTGCGCGATGCGATGCGTCACCCCGCTCAGCCGCGCCGTCCGGTGGAATTTTCCCCAGAGACCACGCTGTCGGTCCTGGGAGCTAATCTGCACAACCTGAAAAACGTCGACGTGGCCGTGCCTCTCAAGCGCCTGGTCGCAGTTACCGGAGTCAGTGGTTCAGGAAAATCGACTTTGGCACGTGACGTGTTGCTGGCCAACGTGGCTGCCTGGGTGGGTCAACGTTCCACCAAGGCCGGACGCGACGCCATGGACGCCGGCAAGGCGCCGCCGCTGGTGGGATGCAAGGGCCTGCGCGGCTTCGAAACAGTCGACCGCGTACTCGAGGTCGATCAAACTCCCATCGGCAAGACACCAAGGTCTTGCCCCGCCACCTACATTGGTTTCTGGGACACGGTGCGCAAGTTGTTCGCCGAAACTCTGGAGGCGCGAGCGCGCGGATACAGCCCGGCAAGATTCAGCTTCAATACGGGCGAGGGGCGCTGCCCGGGTTGCGAAGGCCAGGGCATGCGCACCATCGGAATGAGCTTCCTGCCAGACGTGAAAGTGCCATGCGAGGTGTGCCATGGCGCGCGCTTCAATCCTGAAACCCTGGCCGTAACCTGGCGCGGTAAAAGCATCGGCGATGTGCTGCGCATGGAGGTGGATGAAGCGGTGGGCTTTTTCAGCACCATGCCCAATATCGCGCACCCGTTGCAGCTGCTTAAAGACGTGGGGCTGGGCTACCTTACTCTGGGCCAGCCCTCACCGACGCTTTCAGGGGGTGAAGCGCAGCGCATCAAGCTCGTGACGGAGCTGGCGCGGGTGCGTGACGATGTGGGAAGAAGAGGCCAGAAGGCGCCGCACACGCTTTACGTTCTGGATGAGCCAACGGTCGGCTTGCATATGCAGGATGTGGAAAAGCTTATTCATGTGTTGCATCGTCTGGTTGATGGCGGTCACAGCGTATTGGTCATTGAGCATGATCTGGACCTTATTGCTGAAGCCGACTGGGTCATTGACCTCGGACCAGAGGGAGGCGATGGCGGTGGTCGCGTTGTGGCAGTGGGGACGCCCGAAGCTGTAGTGAAGATTGGCACCCATACTGGAGAGGCGCTTAAAAGAGTGCTCGAGCGCTAATTGCAAAGTCCGGAACAAAAGCGTGTTCAGTCAGTCTTAATGCTGGTTTGCAGGCATTGGCTGCTCGCGTCAGCACCAACTGCGCATAACTCCACGCCCGTTCTGTAACTATGCGTGCATCCATCGCAACTTGCGTTTACATTTAGCCCGCCGCTTTACACAAATCAACATTGCGCCCTAAGAATACGGCTCATTGATATCCGGATTTCCAATAATGCTTGCCACGTCAACCAGGCGTTTTTTCAAGAGAAACGCAGCGGATTTGCAACCGATCCAGCCATTACCCCGACGCCGGCTGGGAATGCCGCTTGGTCATGCGCAGGTTCGGGCGCAGCAGCCACGCACAGCTGTTTGGGCGGCATTTGCGCTGGGAATTGCGGTGCTCAGCGGCTGTGGCAAAAGTGCGCCTGCCCCCCAGGCGCAGCCTCGTGTGCCTGAAGTGGGTGTCACCGTGCTTAAAAAGCAAAGCCAGCGGCTGGACGCCACCTTGCCAGGCCGCACCTCAGCTTTCCTGAGCGCTGAGGTGCGTCCACAGGTCACAGGTATTGTGCAAAAACGCCTGTTTACGGAGGGCGCGCTGGTCAAGCAGGGCCAACAGCTCTATCAGTTGGACGCTGCCAGCCTTCGTGCTGCGGAGGCCAGTGCCATGGCGGTACTCGCGAAAGCGGAGGCCAGCCAGCGAACCCTGGAGGCCACAGCCCGGCGCAATGCGGAACTGGTCAAGATCACCGCCATCAGCCAACAGGCGTTTGAGGAAAGCCAGGCCGCAGTCAAACAATCTGCTGCGGACGTCGCGGTGGCCAAGGCCACTTTGGAAAATGGGCGTATCAACTTGCGCTACAGCCGTATTGAGGCGCCTATTTCCGGGCGCATTAGCCTATCCAGCGTGACCCCCGGTGCGCTGGTGACGGCCAATCAGACCACGCCGCTCACTGAAATCGTGCAGATGGACCCGATGTACGTGAACTTCACGCAGTCCACGTCCGAACTGCTCAAGCTCAAGAACGATCTGGCGGCCGGGCTCTACCAGAAGCTGGAAGGCGAGCAGATGTCTGTTCGCATTGCTCTGGAAGATGGAAGCGAATACAAGCATGAAGGCAAGCTTCGTTTTTCTGGCCTGATCGTCAACCCCACCATGGGAACCGTGACGTTGCGTGCGGTGTTTCCCAACCCTGATGGCGTGCTAATGCCCGGCATGTATGTTCAGGCCAAACTTCCTACCGGATTGGCGCCTGATGCCATCCTTCTGCCTCAGCGGGCTGTTTCCCTGGACTTGAAGGGTCGCGCCAGCGTTCTGCTCGTGAAAGAAGACAGCACGGTAGAAAAGCGATTTTTGGAGCTGGGCCGAGCCATCGGTAGCGATTGGTTGGTGCAGACTGGCTTGCAGGACGGTGACCGCGTGGTCATTGACGGCTTTCAGCGCGTGAAGCCAGGTGACAAGGTGAAGGCTGTGGAGGGCGGTGATCGCCCGCAGAGCGCCGACAAAAAGGTGGACCCGCAGGCCGCCGCTGCCGCGCTGCGCGCTGCGAATCAACAGAAGTAACCTAGAAGTACCCCGCACATGGCCCAGTTTTTTATCAGCCGGCCCATCTTTGCATGGGTCCTTGCCATCATCATCATGCTTGCGGGGGCGTTGTCTATCTTCAAGCTTCCGCTTGAGCAATACCCCGAGATTGCCCCGCCACAAGTGACCATTGGCGCTCAGTACACCGGCGCTTCTGCGGAAACAGTGCAGAACTCGGTCACCCAGATCATTGAACAGCAGCTCAAGGGCATAGACAACATGCTCTATATGACCTCCACTGCTGACAGTTCGGGGCGAGCCAGAACCACATTGACGTTTGCCCCTGGCACCAATATTGACGTGGCGCAGGTGCAGGTGCAAAACAAGCTGCAGGCGGCCACCAACAGGCTTCCGGAATCTGTCAAAAGCCGCGGCGTGTTCGTCAATAAAGGCGGTCAGGATTTCCTGGTCACCTACAGTTTCTATTCCACCGATCCTTCTATGGGCAGAGTGGACATAGGCGATTACCTGAATGCCAACCTGGTAGATGTGATCGCCCGCATCGATGGTGTGGGCGACGTCAGCGTCTTCGGCTCTCCTTATGCCATGAGGATCTGGATGGATCCCGCATCGCTTCAGAAGTACGCGTTGATGCCCTCAGACCTGATCAGCGCGCTCAATGCGCAGAACGCGCAGGTCTCGGCAGGTCAATTGGGCGCCCTGCCGGCGGTCGAGAACCAGCAGCTCAATGCGACCATCACTGCCCGCACCAAACTGCAAACCGTCGAACAATTCGAGGATGTCGTACTGAAAACGTCCACAGACGGCTCTGTGGTCACGATCAAAGATGTGGCGCGGGTTGAATTGGGCGCGGACAACCTCACTGTCCAGTCCAAGATCAATGGCCTGGCAGGCGCCGGCATGGGCATCGTGCTGGCAGATGGCGCCAACGCGATGGAGGTGTCTGACCGCGTAGCTGCCAAGCTGGTTGAGCTCAAGCCATTCTTCCCCAACGAGATTGATTATTTCGTCAGCTCGGATTCCACGCCGTTTGTTCGCGCGTCCATCAAAGAAGTGGTAATGGCGCTGGGTGAGGCGATGATCCTGGTCGTGCTGGTGATGTTCCTGTTCCTGCAGAATTTCCGCGCCACTCTGATCCCTGCGATTGCCGTGCCTGTGGTGCTGCTGGGAACCTTGGGCATCCTTTCTGCCGCTGGCTATTCCATCAACACCTTGACCATGTTTGCCATGGTGCTGGCCATTGGACTCTTGGTGGATGACGCCATTGTGGTTGTGGAGAACGTTGAGCGTGTCATGCATGAGACTGGCATGCCCGCGAAAGAGGCAACTCGGCATTCGATGAGAGAAATCACGCCAGCCTTGGTAGGTATTGGAGTGACATTGTCCGCAGTGTTTGTACCCATGGCATTTTTTGGTGGCTCTACCGGGGTGATCTATCGACAGTTCTCGATCACCATCGTGGCGGCCATGGCGCTCTCGGTCTTTGTTGCTTTGACGCTGACTCCCGCCTTGTGCGCCACCATCTTGAAGCCTCCAGCCCACATGGACGCCCATGCGACCCCGCGCCGAGGCCTCTTTGGCTTGAGCGATCGTTTTTTTCGCTGGTTCAACCATCACTTTGACGCGACGGCGGACCGCTATCAAAAGGGGGTGGCAGGCATACTGCGTCGCTCCAAACGGGCACTTTTGGTCTTCCTGGCTATCATGGGCGTAGCATGGCTGCTTTTCGCCCGTTTGCCGACGTCCTTCTTGCCGGTAGAGGATCAAGGCTATATCACGGTCAACATCAATCTGCCCTCTGGTGCAGCGGATGCGCGCTTGCAGGATGTTCTGGATCAGGTGCGAGAGTACTTTGCCAAGCAGCCCGATGTCATCAGCTTCAACCAGGTTTCGGGGCTGAGCGGCGACCAGAGTTCGGCACGCGGGTTTGTGCGTCTCAAACCTTGGGCTGAGCGACCTCTGACAGAGCAGTCGGCTTCAGCCATTGCCGGTAAGGCAACGCGTGATATGGCTTCTATCCGAGATGCTCGCATTTTCGTGAACATGCCCCCTGCGGTACGCGGACTGGGATCGAGTGCAGGGTTTAGCTTCCAGCTTAAGGACATGAACGACCTGGGGCACTCGGCCCTTCTGGCAGCGAAGGACAAATTCATTTCAGAGGCGCGCAAACGTCCAGAGCTGACCAATGTGCGCACCACCAACCTGGATGACGCTGCGGAGCTACGGCTGTCCATCGACGACCGAAAAGCTGCGGCGCTGAATCTGTCCTATGCGGACATCAACAGCGTGCTTTCCAGTGCAATGGGCGGCACCTATGTGAACGACTTCTTGAACAACAGCCGCGTCAAGCGGGTGTATATCCAAGGCGACGCCGAGCACCGGATGCTGCCGCAAGACATTGCGAAGTGGACCGTGCGGAACAGAAATGGCGAAATGGTGCCTTTCAGCGCTTTTTCTACTTCGTACTGGGCGTACGGTTCTCCCCAGTTGGTGCGCCACAACGGTGCACCGTCGTACGAGTTAGCCGGTAACGCCGCACCGGGCGTCAGCTCCGGATTGGTCATGCAGATCGTTCAGGACATTCTCAAGGAAATGCCAAGCGGCATTGACTATGAGTGGATCGGAGCCTCGTTGCAGGAGCGTCAGTCAGGCGCTCAGGCACCGCTTCTTTACGCCATCTCCATTCTTTTCGTCTTCCTGTGTCTGGCCGCGCTGTATGAAAGCTGGACGGTACCTTTCTCCGTCATTTTGGCCGTACCACTGGGTGTGGTGGGGGCCTTGCTGGCGACTTACACACGGGGCCTGACCAACGACGTTTATTTCCAGGTGGGCTTGTTGACAACGGTAGGGCTGGCGGCAAAGAACGCCATCTTGATCGTGGAATTTGCGGTGCAGCTGCAAGAGCGAGGAAAAGATGTGTTTGATGCGACCGTGGAAGCCGTTCGCATTCGACTGCGCCCCATCCTCATGACGTCATTGGCTTTTGGCTTTGGCGTGCTGCCATTGGCCATAGGAACTGGCGCGGGTGCAGGGGGGCGCAATGCCATCGGCACGGCGGTGCTGGGCGGCATGGTGGCTTCCACCGTTCTGGGGCTGTTCCTGGTTCCGGTGTTCTTCCTGCTGGTTCGCAGCTGGTTCAAGAGCCGGTCTCGTGTTGACGATGCGGAGCCATCGCCAACAGCAGCGCCCCACGGGACTGACCCCCACTCTCAGACATCTGCCGCATGAAGAAAAGCATCACCATCATGCAGCCAGCCACGGCTTCACTACTGGCAGCCATTTTGCTCTCCGCGTGCAACGTTGCACCCAAGTATGAGCAACCTCCGCTGGCAGTGCCCGAAACACTGTCGCCCGGCACTGGCACGCCCGTGGTCGCCAGTGAGGCCAGCTTGGCCTTCGCGCAAGCGCAAACCTGGATACAGGATGCGCAGCTCCGTGAGGTTGTGGCGCTGGCGCTTAGCCACAACCGTGACTTGCGAGTGGCCATCGAGAACATTGAAAGAGCGCGCGCTCAATACGGCATCTCACGGGCTGACTTGTTGCCTTCCGTGAACGCGCAATCCCAGGCGTCCCGAACTCGTATCGCCGAGGACCTGAGCAGTACAGGCCGTTCTAGCGTCAATAACCAGTTCACTGCCCAGCTCGGGTTCGCCAGCTACGAAATTGATTTCTGGGGGCGCGTGCGCAACCTCAATGAGGCTGCACTTCAAAGTTTTCTGCAGTCAGAGGACAACCAGCAAAACGTGCAGATTGCGCTTGTGGCGGATGTCACCAATGCCTGGCTGAATCTGGCTGCAGACAAGGCGCGCTTGCAGTTGGCCAAGGTCACTTTGGACGCACGCGAAAAATCCTACGAGCTGACCAAGAAGATATTTGACATTGGCTCGACCTCAGGCTTGGTACTTGCGCAGAACCTTTCCACTGTGGAAACGGCTCGGGGCGATGTCGCAGCATTCACCTCTCAGGTGGACCGGAGTCGCAACGCCTTGCAACTGCTGGTCGGTGGGACGGTTCCCGCAAGCTTGCTGCCTACGGAAAACCTCCTGAGCTCATCAAGCAGCGGGGCGACGGCCCTCTTGCCTTCGCCTCAAGGTCTGCCCTCCACACTGCTGCTGCAGCGCCCTGATCTTCAGGCGGCGGAACATAACCTGCGCATCATGAATGCGAACATCGGCGCCGCCCGGGCAGCCATGTTCCCCACCATATCGCTCACAAGCAGCCTGGGCACGGGCAGCAATGAGCTCAATGGTCTGTTTGGCGGCGGAAACTCCACCTGGAGTTTTGTTCCTTTGATCAGAATCCCCATTTTTGATGGGGGCCGCTTGCAGGCCGGCGTTCAGGTGGCTGAATCGAATCAGCGAATTGCCGTGGCTCAGTATGACAAAGCTGTTCAGACTGCGTTCAGGGAAGTGTCTGACGTGTTGGCCGACCGCGCCCAGTGGAGCGAACGCCTGCGAGCGCAAGAAGCCATGGTCCAAGCCACCCAGAGAACCTTTGACCTGTCAGAGGCCAGGTTCACATCCGGAGCAGACAACTACCTGACCGTGCTGGACGCCCAGCGCAGCTTGTATGCAGCCCAGCAAACGCTACTGACTCTTCGCCTGGCCGAGCAGATCAATCGAGTGACGCTCTGGAAGGCTCTGGGTGGGCGTGAAGCGGTCGCTCAGTCCTGAGAAGCTGTTGCGCTGAGTCTCGCCTGGGACCGCCGAGCTCCTGCTCGGCAGATTTAATACCGGGTTGCGGTAGATCGCTAAGAGCCGTTCGGGCTGAGGTTCTATGGCTCAGTCAAATTCCAAACACCGTTCGGCCTGAGCCTGTCGAAGGCTTGCGTAACGCTTCGACAGGCTTGAACGGTTTTATACTTTTGAAAAGCAAATTGGCGTAGAGCCACGACGCAACCTGCGTCCGAACCAACGTTCCCTGACGTTAGTAGCCCTTGCTAAGGCCGCTTGTCAGGCGACTTATGGCGATACAGCCACTGGCTGGCCCCCAGGTAATTCACGGTCATACCCGCCAGGCTACCTGCGCCCACATACATGGCCAACCAAAATGGCGCTTGTGAGTAGCGCCAGGCCAGGAATGAATAAACAGCCAGATTGACCGCACCACCCCCCAGCATGAGGCCCAGGTAGCGCAGATACTCCTGCCAGATGCTCATGCCCGCTGTTCGCCCCGCGAACGATAAGTGGCGATTGACCAACCAGGTTGCCGTGGCAGCGGCCAGAAAAGAAATCGCGCGAGCCGCGTAAACCCCCAGGGTGTCACGCAATGCAGTCAGCACGGCAATGTCTACCACCAGCCCTAAAACCCCGGCCGCTGCGAACCACAATAAGCTACGGTTCAGCTTCATGATATGTGACAGGGCGTGCTGCTCAACATCATCAAAGCCCCTTGTCTTTCAACAACGTCCGAGCCACTTCAGCGAACCCGGCCCCCCGCTCGCCTTGCGTGATGTAGCGGGGCTTGTGCTGAAGCTCGGCTTCGAATCTACGGATGTTGGCCACGCCCACACTGTGCGGCAAACGTTCGAACATGAGCTGGTCATTGGTCGAATCACCCACGTACACCCAACGGTCAGTTTCGCCCTGCAGTTCGCGGCCGAACAGCGTGCGCGTAATCCAGCAAGCGCCCTGCCATTTATTGTGATCGCCAAGCCATCCGTTCACATGAATGCTGCTCACGCTCGCATTCAATCCCTCGCGCTGCATGACTTTCACCACCTGGGCAATCTGTGATTCATTCAAGTGGTTGAATTCGCTATGGTCGACGGCGATATCCGTTTCTCTGCCCGCAGAGTCGCTAGCCAACACCGCACCGGGTACTTCACGTTGAACGCAAGTCGCCACTTCTTGAAGTCGGGCAAACCTGGTCGCACGCGTGGCGGTGTCTTCCTGGTAAAGCTTGCGGTGCTTCACCAACGCAACCGCGCCGTTTTCTGCGACGATGGCATCCACCGGCCACTCCTGCGCGAACGGCATGCTCCAGTCCACTGGGCGGCCGGTGATCGCAATCACGTGCAGCCCTGCCGATTTCAAAGCGGATATCGCTTCGAGTGCATCTGCGGTGATCGCGCCATCGGTCGTCAGCGTGTCGTCGATGTCGGTGAAGACTCCCCGCACACCATTCCACGAGTGTTCGGCTTTGTGGTTTAGGGGTACCAGCATAGTCTCAGGGTTCATCTGGAGTCAACCGAAAAAAGAGGGAAGCGTTGCACACGAACACGTCGGTCGGTCCGACTTCAGTCATGAAGTTAGTAACAAGCATAATCGAACTGCTTCACGATTAGGAGCGATGGCGCTGATGAGTGATTTTGGTACTGTAGCGACTGTAACTTCTTGACCTAGACGATTCGCACGCACATGCACATCAAGCGATTGCTTCTTCTCTTTTTCACTCTCGTGTTAGCCACCTCAAACGTATGGCCACAGGAGCATTTGCCACTACGAGGAGTAATCGAAAGTGCCTCCTACGATCCTGCGAACAAAGAAGTAAGCGTTCGAGGCTGGGTGCTGATGAGTGCGAGCGGAGATTTACCCGCGCTTAAGATGTATCTGCGGGACAGGGCAATGCAGGTGCAGACGATTAGTTGGATCGAGCGAGGTGATGTATCTCTCGCAAGTCCGACTACAGCCGAATGGATTGGGCGCGGGTTCTCGTTCAACGTGATGCTAGAACGCGAATTGGCGATAGGCTCTCATGCCATGCGCGTCAGTGCGGAGTTTTCTGACGGAACTGAGTTCGATTTGCCCGGTTTGTCGGGGCAAGGCTCTAGGTTGAAGGTAGAGGGGGTCCTGACTCGCCATATTTGGCTTGCTGCGATTGTGTTCGTGGTAATGGTATTGATTGGTGCTCTCGCGACTCGGTTTCACGACAGGCCTTCGCCCGCTTGGTTGTCAGGAAGAAATGTTCACATTGTGATCATTAGCGGCTTCGTAGCGTTGGTGTTGGCGGGTATAACCGGCAGCTCTTTTGGGGTGATGCTGACGGATCCTTTTAGTCGTGAACTTTGGAGTGTAGAGGCCGGCTCGGGGCGCATATTCAAGCTGCGTGGCATTCGAGGGGATGAGGGCCGCGTGCTCATGCCCAACGTGTTAGCTCAACTTCATCACGAGCCGCGCTTTCCGGTGGTCAACCGTAATATCGGTCCAGAAGGGCAGAACATGGGGGTGATCGGTATGACCGGTGTGCCTGTGGCGCAATGGGCTGCGCTCGCTCGACCTGCAACATGGGGCTATTTCTTTTTGCCATTGCGGCAAGCAATGGCATGGCAATGGCAAATGCCCATTTGGGGCTGCTTGCTCGCACTCTGGTGCTTGCTGAACCTGCTACGCCCCGATCGACGAGGACTAAATTTAGCCTTGTCTGGCGCTTTTTGTATCGCTCCCTATGCTGCCGCTTGGTCGAACTGGCCGCTGTATGCCACTATGTTCCCGGTATTGGCGTTTCTGACTCTAAACACATTGCTGAGAACTGTGGGCGTATTCAAAGGAACCTTACTGGGCTTGATTTTGGGTTGGTTAGCGACCTGTTGGGTGCTGGTGCTATACCCTCCTTGGTTGATTATTCTTGGGACTATTCTGGGCTTTCTAAGTGTAGGCTGGTTTGTTGATCAGCGTGTTCACCTGCGATTTGGCTGGCCGCAAGTCGGAGGTCTGGTGCTGGCAGGCGTGGTCATGTTGTCCCTGATGGGCAGTTGGTGGGTAGACACTAAAGATGCAGTCGCGCTAATTCAGTCCACCGAGTATCCAGGTTCCAGAGGAACACTGACTGGGGGTGATATGAGCTGGTGGTGGCATCTGCGCGGCTATCACAACGCAGAAACAGTGGCTGCGCTTCCAGGTTGGAGCACGAACCAGTCAGAAGTGAGCTCGTATTTCTACTTGCCACTTCTCTGGTTAGCCATGGGAGTGATGAACTGGCGCCAAGCGGCTGGCAGAAAATTTGCGTTGCTAGGCTGCGTCTTGTTCGTCGCATGCTATTGGTTTTTTTCGCTTGTCGGCGTTTCTGCAGAGATGGCTAGATACACGCTGTGGGGCCACATGCCGACTGGACGAATGGAACTTGGCATGGGGTTAGCTTCGACCATTTTTTTTGCACTGCTGAGCAATTCGAAAAAGCAGGATAGCTGGATGGGAGCGATCGCATGGCCTGCGTTGGTGGCCCTAGCCAACGCGAGTCTAATTCTCATGGTCATAAATAACACGCCTGAAGCACTACTTCCGGCGAGCGATTGGTTGTTTGCTACTACCATGGCTGTTGTGGGGGCGATTGTGTGCTGGTGGATGTTGCGTGGGCGGGTGGGCTCAGCTGTTGCCATGTTATTTGCAGCGCATTTGATTGCCACCTTGCACTTCAATCCCATTGTTCGTGCGCCGGGCTCAGTCCGGTTGGCAGAAGGCCATCGGACTTTTGTTGCAGGAGCTGACGGGGAAAATGGTTTCCGGAAGACACTTGTGATAGACGATGTCGGCACGAGTGCTTTAGCATTTGCAGCTGTGGGTGTACCTGTTGTGAATGGCGTGTTGTACTACCCGCATGCGGAGTTCTGGCGGCGGATGAGGCTAACGGAAGCTGATTGGGAGGTCGTCAATCGGTATCAACATTTGACGTTTGTATTAGATGTCAAGGAAGATACAAGTCGAGGATATCGGGTAACTTCCCCTGTGTTGGATCACGTGAATGTGCACGTTCATCCCCAGCGTTTCGACTTTTCGCTTACCGGCGCAGAGCGAGTGGCGACATTGGCATCCGACGCATTGCTATTGCAGACAAACGATTCCTTACGCTGGTTGGGCCAATTTCAAGGTATTCATTGGTTTGAAGTGCCCGCTGCGGGAAGCCCGAAACGAGGTTCTTGAGATCAGATCGCAGACCTCTAGATTGCTAGAGTTCGGACTCTGTTGCGATTTGGCGCGTAATCGAGTCGTTTGATATTGAAGTCGAGGATACGGCAAACTTACAAGGCGGCCTTCATGATAGGTTTTTCCACGTAGCGAAACCGAAGAAGGCTCGCGAACACGATGGCAACCGGCAGTGCAAGCAGAAAAAGCAATAGCGCAATAGGCGAAGTAATGTCCAGCCAGTACCGAACTCTACCGCTCGTATCCAACAGGAACGTGTGCAACAGATACAGGCTGTAGGACGCATTGCCCACGGCTACCAGCCAGGCCGGTGGTACGAAGCGAGTGTGCTCAAGAGTTAACGCAAGTACTAACGCAGAGAGTCCCATGACACCGAAGCTTGCTGCACGCATGATTTCCACACGGTCGAAATAAGGCGAAGTCATACCCAGCACCAGGCCACAGACCATAAGCACAAGACAGAGCGCTACCGTCGGAGTGGTAGTCTGGAAGATACGTGCCCTGCACTCATACGCGTGAGCCAGCAAGGCACCAGCCAGGAATTCCAACCCCAACCCGGTCAGGCCATATCGGAGAGGTTGCTGCCGTTGACTACCGTGGGCCGATCCAAGATAAGCCAGACAGCGTTCCAAGCGATCAGCACCGCTATCACGCCGAGAATGGCTTTGATCTGGAGTCGCTGGGGCACGAGTGCAATCAGGGCGATCCAAAGATAGAATAAATCTCCATCGTCAGCGACCAGGCGGGTGGTAGCCAGTTATCCCAGATGTTGGGATAGAGCAGCAGGGTGCTGAACACCATCTTTTTGAGATCGGGTAGGCTGCTGTGGTAGACGAACACCGTCGTTAACGCGATGAGCAGGAGCACTGGCCAATAGCCCAGATAAATGCGCAGCAGTCGCTTCTTCACGAACTGCCTGACTCTTCGCGCTGGGATGGAGCGACGGGCGGAACGATAAACGACGAAGCCGCTCAACGCGAAGAAAATGTCCACGCCCGAGAAACCCCACCTTGTGACGGTGTTGGTCAGCGCGAGAATTGGGACCAGGTCCCAATGAGGAAGCATATGAAAAAACAAGATCATCAACGCGGCAACGCCGCGCAGGGCCTGTATCCATTGCAGATCGGTTTTGAGCGGCGTCTCAGTGTTCGTCAGTCAGTTCTGGGCTCAGCGCTTCACGAGGGACGTTGCTCACGTCGTAGTGCAGAAATGCAATCAGAAACTGTATGCCAATGATGAGCGGCAGTGCGGCGAACATCACCGTGCCACTCGAAGCGAGCTCTCCAGTGGACATGCTGTACAGCCAATGCATGCCCCCAAAGACCAGACCCATCAAACACAGCAGAACGCCCAGAATGCTGTAGAGGCTGCCAATGTTGAAGTCGCGCAGCAGATATAGATAAGCGTAGCGTTTGACCAGCCGCGACGCGTGTTTGCGCAGAAACTCCGGCAACACCTTGGAAATCTTCAGGTTAGATTCTTCATCGGCATAAACCGCGTCCATAGGCACGTCATGCACCACCGCTCGAATGGTGTTGAGGTGGTAGAGCATGTCGGTTTCGAAGAAATAGCGTCGCTCCAGCTTTTCCAGAGGAAGCTTGCGCAGTACGGCAGTGTGGATGGCGGTATAGCCATTGGTCGGGTCCATCGAAGACCAATAGCCGCAGCTGAACTTGGTCATCAGAGACAGCACGGCGTTGCCAAACAGCCGCATAGGTGGCATACCGCGCAGAGACTCCGGGCGGTAGAAGCGGTTGCCCTTTGTGTAGTCGGCCTGCCCGCGCACCAGGGGGCGCACGAAGTGTGGCAGCAGTCCCGGGTTCATCTGACCATCGCCATCGATCTTGACTACGATGTCCATGTCGTCCTCAATGGCGGCTTCATAGGCAGTCACGATTGCGCCCCCCACACCGCGGTTCTCTGCGTTGTAGAGAACACGCACTCGGGGATCGATGTTGTGTTCTTCAATAAAGCGACCGCTTCCTTCGGGGCAGGCATCGTCGACGGCGTAGATAGCTTCTACTTCTGGGCCAATGGCTGTGATCACGCCCAGCACATGCTGCGTGACTTTGTAGCAGGGGATGGCAACTGCGATGCGCATCAGCTAATGCTCCTCAACTCGTGGAGGCCAGCGCAACGCCAGCCATGATCAATGCGCCGCCTGCCAGCGTACGCCAGTGCAATGGTTCACCTAGAAACGCCCAAGCGAGTGTAGGAACGATCAGGAAAGCGAGACCCATGAAGGGATAGGCAAGATGCAGTGGTGCGTGGCGAAGAACCCAAACCCAGCCTAACGTGGTTACTCCATAGAGTGCGAGGGCAGCGATGAGCCAACCATTCTGTAGGAGTGCGAGAAGTGAAAGGGTGGGGGGTAATGCTGCTGCGGCTTTCTTGAATAGAAGCTGCCCGATAGAAATGCCCACCACGCATGCAATGGTATAAAGGCTTAGAGCAATATTCATGGTGGAGTTGACTTAAATTTCCGTTTGTTAGCGTGGGCATGTGAAACCAAGATTTTTTGCTGCCGCTATTTTATAAGAGTTGTTCTTTCTCTATTTTTTATCAATTGAAGGTCAGTCGATCAAAAAATAGACCGTTAATTCTTGAGTGCATCAGTACCGGCGGTTGGAGGAAATTATGATTAGAGGCGGTCTGATCATTTATTTTCACCAACGCTCGCTCGCCGTCTCGCTCCAGTATAAACTGCTGGCATGCACAAAGCGAACTGATGGCATAGTCTTGAGCGTAGGGGCGTGGTGGACTGCGTAACTTTTGTGCGGCATGCGGATCAGGCTTGCTTGACCCCTGGGTTGCAAGGTTGGTGGGACCTTCGAAAGTGTAGTCTACTTCGACGTAAACACTTGCTAAATCCCGGCGACTGGTCGGCTGAGCGCTGTTTGCGACGGGGGATCTGCTGCTTTCGGGTGGGCTAGGATGGCTGGTTGTCTAGTACAGCGGAATCTGTTGTATTTTTTCTTGAATCAGAATTCAAGATTTGGAGTGGATCCTTAGTGCAAGAGCCTTAGGATGTTCGATTTTTAATTAATTATAGTTTGATAATCCGGATCCTTAAAATATATCAAGGTGGAAACCGGGGATTTATACAATGAATTGCATGCGTAAACTATTGATGGCAATTGTGTTTATGGTTTCATGGGGGAGTGGTGTGGCCGCTGTATCGCCTATGCCGCTTGCTTGGATCCAGCAGGTGCAGGTTGTTTACGGTCAAGATGGCACTGAGTTAAAGGTAAGGGGGAAGGCGTCCGCTGATTTTGCAGGTTTTTTTAAATTGGAATCTGAGCGAGCCGATATTGCTATTGAGAATTTCTCCGAGAAAGTTCAGTCGAGCGGAGAATCTGAATTTGAGTTCATATTGAAGTCTCCAATGTTTAAGCGTGGGGGGTATTTTATAATACCTCTTAAGGTTAAATACGAAGGGCAATATCACGCGCTGACTCTAAAATCAGGTGGTGAGTTTGCGGCGCATATTTCTCTAACCAAACCTAGGCATTGGATGGTGTTGGCGGTAGTTTTGCTCGTTATCGGCCTTGGTTTTACACCGCGTTTTCAAAAATTCTGCGGCATGCTGGGCGAGTGGGTTGAACGAAGCCAAAGGAAAATCGTTGCAGGCATGCTTTTTGTCGGATTAGTATTGGTCGTATCTGGGATTACAGGGAGTTCCTGGAAACTTTGGGCCAAGAGCGCTGCCGGTAGTTCTTTTTTTGAAGTAACGGGTAGTGATTGGACGTCTCGTCCTCACCAGATTGATCGATGGGACGAGTGGGCCGTTATTACTCCCGCAGTATTGGCTCAGTTGCATCATGAACCAAAATTTCCAGTTGTAAATACTAATATCGGTCCTGAAGGTCAAAACATGGGGGTCGTTGGGATGTTCGGAGTCCCCATCGCGCAGTTCGCGGCGGTGGCTCGACCTGCTACTTGGGGGTATTTCGTCCTGCCTTTTCGGCAAGCTATGGCGTGGCAATGGCAGATTCAGTTTTGGGGATGCTTGCTGGCGGTTTGGTGGTTGCTGAATATTATCGGTGGCGCCCATGCAGGGCGAAATCTGGCATTAGCTCTCGCGTTCTGCTCAGCACCGTATGCTGCGGGTTGGTCCAATTGGTCTTTGTATGCCAGCTTATTTCCTGTGCTTGGGGTATGTTTGCTAACTGTGTTGCTCCGCACGAAAGCAGTTGCAAAAGCTATATTCTTGGGAGTTGCTCTCGGGTGGGTGCTATCGAGCTGGGTATTAGTGCTGTATCCCCCATGGCTGGTGATCATGGGTAGTTTGTGTGCATTCTTGGCCCTAGGGTGGATGGTTGATCATAGAAGTGAGATCACCTGGGGTCCAGGTCAGTGGTTGGCTTTGCTTTGTGTAATTGCAACGGCGGGGGGGCTGTTGGGAAGCTGGTGGATAGACACTCGTGATGCCGTAGCGCAGATGCAGGCAACCGTTTATCCAGGGGGGCGGCAGGCAGAGTTGGGTGGAAGTGCCTCGTTGATCTGGTTCTTGCGAGGCTATTTGGGAATGGAGTCGTTTGCCAATGCGGACGGCTTAGGGTCAGGAGCGAACCGACCCGAGTTGAGTTCTTACTTTTTTGTGCCCATAGCCATGGTGGCCGTGCTTCTCCTAGGTGTCTTTAGATCGCCTCGTTTAAGGGCTACTTGGTTGACATTAACTGCCTTTACCGCGATCTATTTTTATTACTCGTTCGTCGGCTTTCCTTTGTGGCTCGCTCAGACCACCAAATGGGGCGTCTTGACCACTAATCGAATGGACGTAGGTCTTGGCCTGACCGTAATGGTACTGGCATCGATGCTGTGGCCGCACTCATCTATGGCCGCTCCAGGAGTCGTGCAGCAAAAAACTCGTTTGGTCTATAGTCTGATTGGAGGCTCTTTGGCTTTAGCCAGTGGTGCGTTGGCATGGTGGGTGCTATCGAATGTTAGTCCCATGCTGGTTCCACATAATTCTTTGCCTTACCGGCTAGCTATTACTCTTATGTGTGCTGTGATAGCGTGGTGGATGTGTAATAGACAGACCGTTGGCTTGACGCTAGCGCTGTTAGTAATGACTTTAGGAGCGGGCTTCAGTTACACGCCTATGTCCCAGGCACCGTTGTCTATATCCCTCGCTCCGGCAGTTAAAGCATTCGTTACAAAAGTAGATAAGTCTGAGCTTGCGCGCACACTTGTCGTTGATGAAGCTTCTTTACCCGCTACGACTTTGGCAGCACTCGGAGTTCCCGTAATTAATGGAGCCCTGTACTACCCTCATCAGTCTATGTGGCGTAGCATGCAACTTCCTGACGATAGCTGGTCAGTTGTTAATCGCTATCAACATTTGACATTTGTACCTGCTAGAAAGCCGGTTGGTTGGTTGCACTATCGCGCGACGACGCCAGTGATGGATGCGGTAACCGTGCATTTCGATCCTAAAGCGTTTGACTTCTCAATGACAGGAGCAGAACGAGTCGTATCACACAAAACATTGTCTTCTCTAATGGCGGAAAATCCGCACCTTGAGAAGATTGGAGAGTATCGCGAATACGTTTGGTTCTCTGTCAAATGAGCTATACGATCTCATTCCATCACGGTGCTCCTTTCTGAGCCGCCTGCGGAAGGGACGCCTACGTCGAAGCTTGGACTACATAATAGGAGTGGCTAACAATACCGTGCCATCGACTAGCCTACATACTGCGTTGGGCTGCGCGGGCAAGATCACTGTGCCTTTCTCAAGGACGTACGAACCTATCCGCATTTTCGTGGGCGAGGCGATTGAACAATTAATTAGTCCCGTCATCCGCGAGCGCTGGTAAAGCGCTCACCGAACAGGATAGCAAACTGGTTCATGGCACTGCTCCAGTCGAAAGCGGATCGGACGGACTTCGCCAGGACGTTTCGCAGTGCCAGCCACAACAGCTTGATTGCAGCTTCGTCATTCGGGAAGTGTCCTCTGGTCTTGATGATCTTGCGCATCTGCATGTTCAGGCTCTCGATGGCGTTGGTGGTGTAGATCACGCGTCGGATGTGGGGTGGGAACGCAAAGAACGGCGTGACGTGTTCCCAGGCGCGTTGCCACGATTGCACGATCGAGGGGTACTTGGTACCCCATTGACCTGCGGCAAAGGCCTCCAGCGCCGCCAGGGCTGTCTCCTCGCTGACCGCTGTGTAGATTGGCCGCAGCGCCTGCGCGACGAGCTTTCGATCCTTCCAACTAACGTAGTCCAGGCTGTTGCGGATCAAATGCACGATGCAAGTCTGCACCGAAGTGCTGGGGTAGGCTGTGGTGATGGCCTCGGCTAGCCCTTTCAGGCCATCCACGACGGCGATCAGAATATCGTGTACCCCGCGCGTCTTCAAATCATTGAAGACCTTGAGCCAGAACTTGGCGCCTTCGGTTTGCTCGATCCAAAGGCCCAGCACATCGCGCTGGCCGTCGGGCTGAATGGCCAGGGCAAGATAGACCGCCTTGTTGCTCACGACCCCGTCGCCGCGAATCTTGACCCGAAGGGCGTCGAAGAATACGACCGGGTACATCGGCTCGAGCGGCCGACTCTGCCAGGCAATTGTCTCGGCCATGACTTCGTCGGTCACAGAACTGATGAAGTCGGGCGAGACCTGCGTGCCATAGCTCTCGGCAATGAAGCCCTGGATCTCGCGCACGCTCATGCCACGGGCGTACATCGCGATGATCTTGTCGTCGAAGCCGGTGAAACGGCGCTCGTGCTTGGGGATCAAGATGGGCTCAAAGCTGCCATCGCGGTCTCGGGGAAGATCAACGCGCAGCGGGCCGTGATCAGTGATCACCGTCTTACCACTGGCCCCGTTGCGCTCGTTGAGTTGCCCCTCGGGCATGGCCTGGCCAGGCCGGTATCCCAGGTGCAAGTTCATCTCCGCGCTCATTGCGCGCTCAATGACCGCCTTCTGGAACGATAAAAACAGCTCCTGGACCTCGCCAGGCGTCATTGGAGCTTTGACCAACTCATCAACAAGCCCTTCAGGTAGCTCAGGCAGCGGCCCTCGGGCCGCTGCCTGCGAGGCCAGTGTTCGCTTCTTCGGTTTCTCCATCGGCATATCCATTCTCTCTTTCACTCATGGTATGCCTCGCCCACAAAATTCCGGATAGGTCCGGACGTACTGGAGCGATTGCTCTCGCGTCCTGACAGCCGCACCGACGAGTTGCTTCCCTATCGCTGAGGCTCGGCAACTTGATCTGCAGAGCCAACCCATTGCGAGTGTCAGGTGGTGTGGCTGACCGCTTACGACCGCTAGCGTCTAGCACCCGTGATTGGTTTTTGCGGCAATAGCACAGGGCGACTTTGCGTCTGCTAAGCAAAAATGTTGCGCTGTCATGACACAGGCCCCACCCAACCACGCACTGGGCCCCTGATGAATTGCCTCCTCTAAGCTGCGACGATGAGGCTCACAAATTGATTGACTGGACACCATGAAAGCCGAGAGAAAGACCCGGTGGCGGTACGGCCGTCGATCTAAATTAGCAAGCTTTATTTAATCGGTAAGTCGTTCACCTGACCGGATGTCAGCAATTCGCTGCTTCGCCCAGAGTTCCATTGGGTCTTTACCACCACGCCACGATAAATCCATTCAACAGTTGTTTCTGGCACAGTCGGTCCATCAAGATTCAAATTAGTCGTAGTGCTCTCAAAACCGCAGGCTGAAAAAACTCCTGCCGGGGTTTCAATAGACTGAATTCCAAGAAATTTGGTGGTCTCTTCAAGGTCTATCGTGAAGACACTCCAACCGGCAGCACTACTAACTCGGTACTGTTGAGTTGCGGCGTTTCCAATGACTCCGTCTGATAATTCCAAACGAAAATCTCTCTTTCCGGGCTCATACGTATTTTCCTCGGTATAAGTTTTGTAAGAGAGATGCTCTGCCAACGTAATGACCCGGTCTTCCTCGACGCGTTCCAATGTGCTTCTATATGAGTTTGGGAAGAGGTAACGTTCGACGCGCATTCTTAGCGATGGGTCAATATCTGAAACACCAGGAACCCCAGGGAATAGAAAGCGTAATTCTCCCGCGCCAGGTGCTCGGACCTCTTGACGTAGCCTGGAGGGTGTTAGGCCGTTTTCTGTAACGTATCGGAGATCTGTCTTCCATCCAATGACTGAGCTGTCGGGAGAAAAACAAAGTTCTTTCGCAGACACAGGTGTTGTGGACTCATCACCGCCACAACCTGCAGTCAGCGCGCATGCGAGTGCAATTGCAGTTAAATATCTAAATCTCACGATATAGCTCCTCGAATTTTAGGCCCCGGTTGAATCGCCTTCTCCTCTAAGTTGCGCCGATGATGCTCAAAAATTGATTGGCTGGACACCATCGGTAATGCCGGGAAGAAGACTCAGTGGGACTATGGCCGCCGATCTTAATCAGCAAGCTTTATTTAATCGGCAAGTCGTTTACCTCACCGGATGTAAGTACATCGTTGAGTCGGCCAGCACCCAGATCAGTTTTCACGACTACCCCACGATAAATCCATTCGACAATTTTTTCTGGTGCTGTCGGCTCATCTACATGCAGAGGGGTCGTAGTACTCTCAAAAGCGCAGGCTTCTAAAACTCCTGCCGGCGTTTCGATAGACTGAACTCCAAGAAATGTCGTGCTTTGCTCAACGTTTGGCGTGGTGAGACTGGGACCTGTATCAGTGCTCACTCGGTATTGCTGGGTTGCAGTGCTTCCAGTAGCGCCATCCACTAACTCCAATCGTAAATCTCTCTTTCCAGGCTCATAGGTAGTATTCCGACTATAAGTTCTGTAGCTTAAATGCTCTGCAAACGTAATAACCCGGCCTTCCTCGACGCGCTCCAAGGTGGATATGTAGGTGATCCCCGTTAGAAGAACAGAGGTGGAATAGGATCTAGTGACGCGAATTCTTAGTGATGGGTCGGTATCAGAAGCACCAGTAACGCCTGGGAATAGAGTGCCTATATCTCCCGCGACAGGTGCTTGGAGCATAGAAATACGGCGTTGGCCGTTGGATTTGCCTTCGTTGTATTGAAGATCTGCCTTCCATCCAATCAGTGAATTGTCGGGAGAAAAACAAAGTTCTTTTGCAGACACAGGTGTTGGCGAGTCATCACCGCCACAACCTGCGGTCAGTGCGCATGCGAGTGCAATTGGAGTAAGGTATCTAAAGTTCATCATATAACTCCTCAAATGTTCAGGATTCAATGCTGAAGCCTATTCTAGGCATGAGCCAGTTGCTGACAATTTTTAGTGTTGTTTGTCACGCCCTTGAGGGCGCGGTGATCGATGGGCCCAATAAAGCGATCCTTTGGCATGTCGATGAGGAATCATGAGCGGCCCGCCCACCACCGTGACAGTCTCAACGGGCTTAGTTGGTGCTCAACAGGTGAGAGTTGATGGCCAACACTGATCTGTTGCTCGACACCGCACTGCATCGCAAGGCCGTCGTCTACGTGCGTCAGTCCAAATTGGACGCAGATTGACTAAGCTAATCTTGTGGAATGGTCTTCGCACTTGGGAGCGGGAGTCTTAAGACAGATCAATTCCCCGATTGAAGGGCCAATCCAGCATGCTCCCGCAACGGATGGAAGTGGATCTTAGGAAACCGCTCCTGTGCTAGCCGAACGTCGTAGGGGCTGGTGCAGAGGTAAGCCAAGGTATTCGCAGCATCTTGCGCCATACGCAGCGGATAGGCGTTTTCAAACGCGCGCAATTCGGCTGGGGTATCGGCTGTAATCCAGCGTGCCCCCGTATATTGGCATCCTTCCAAGCGCACGTCGCAGTCGTACTCGTTGTTCAGGCGGTGTTGCACCACTTCAAACTGCAATTGACCGACTGCGCCCAACAGCATATTGCCGCCAGCCTCAGGTCTGAAGACTTGAATCGCGCCTTCTTCGCCTAACTGCATCAGGCCCTGCTGCAACTGTTTGGTGCGCAGCGGGTTCCTGAGCACCACGGTCATGAACATCTCGGGTGCGAAGAAAGGCAGCCCGGTGAACTGAAGGTTGGCGCCGTCGGTGATGGTGTCCCCGAGCTGCACGCCGCCATGCGTCGTAAAGCCGATGATGTCGCCCGCATAGGCTTCTTCCACAGCCTCGCGGCGCTGGCTCATGAAGGTGACCACACTGGTGGGGCGCAACTCCTTGGCGGTGCGCTGCACCTTCATCTTCATGCCGGGCGTGTACTTGCCTGACGCGACGCGGACGAAGGCAATCCGGTCGCGGTGGTTGGCGTCCATATTCGCCTGCACTTTGAACACCACGCCGGAGAACCCTTCATCTTCGGGTTGAATGACTTTTTCGACGGATTGTTTGTTGACCAGCAAGGAGCTTTTGCGTGGGCCGGGTGAGGGCGACATATCTACGACGGCGTCCAAAACCTCCATCACACCGAAATTGTTGACCCCTGACCCGAAGAAGACGGGAGTGAGCTTTCCGGCGAGGAAGGCCTCATGGTCCCATTCAGCCGATGCCCCTACGGCGAGTTCCATGCTCTCCATGGCATCGTCAAACGATTGGCCAAAGCGTGCGCGCAGTCTGTCGGTCTCGTCCAGTGAGATCACCTCGAAATCCTGCGGGCGCTTATCGCTGCCTGATTGGAATACGGTCATGCTGCGGGTTCGCAGATTAATGATCCCCCCGAAGGCTTTGCCCTGGCCCACGGGCCACGTGATGGGGCAGCAGGGCATGCCCAGCTCCCGCTCCACTTCGTCCATGATGTCCAGCGGGTCGCGCACTTCACGGTCCATCTTATTCACGAAGGTGATGATGGGCGTGTCACGTTGACGGCAAACTTCGATCAGCCGGCGGGTCTGCGCTTCCACCCCGTTGGCAGCATCGATAACCATGAGTGCGGAATCGACTGCGGTCAACACGCGGTAGGTATCTTCCGAGAAATCCTTGTGCCCGGGCGTGTCGAGCAGGTTGACTACGTGGTCGCGGTAGACCATTTGCATCACCGATGACGCCACCGAGATGCCGCGCTGCTTTTCGATTTCCATCCAGTCGCTGGTGGCATGGCGGCTGGCTTTGCGCGCTTTCACACTGCCAGCGATCTGGATTGCGCCAGAGAAAAGCAGCAGTTTTTCCGTCAGCGTGGTTTTACCGGCGTCGGGGTGGCTGATGATGGCAAAGGTGCGGCGGCGCCGTGTTTCGGAGACGATAGACAAAACGAATTTCCGGTGAAAAGCAAAGCAAGGCGTCAGACCCTGCGAAAGGTGCTATTTTCGGACAAATTCGATCCTTCCTATCGGCGCCACTTTTTTCCATGCAGCCTGAACCCCATAAAGACAATAATTTTGATTTCCTGCGAATAGTGGCTGCTCTGGGCGTATTGGTGAGTCACCAGTTCGCGCTCACGGGGCGTCCCGAACTTGTGATGCTCGGGGTAGGCCTTGGTGGTACCTGTGTATTGATTTTTTTCGCAATCAGCGGTTACCTCATTGCAGGTAGTTGGTCGCATGACCCCAACGCATGGCGCTTTGCCGCGCGGCGCTTGCTGCGTGTTTGGCCCGGCTTGGTCGTGGTTTGTCTGCTGGTGGCTTTGGTTCTGGGGCCGTTGGTGAGCGAACTTGGCGTTGCGGCATATTTCGCCTCGCCCAAGACTTGGGACTACCTTACGCAGCTGAATCTCTGGACTTTCAAGGCTCAACTGCCAGGAGTTTTCTCTGGCAATCCCATACCTGAGAGCGCCAATGGTTCCCTGTGGACCATTCCGATCGAGATCAAGTGCTACTTGGCGCTTTTGGTGGTCGGAGTGCTGGGGCTTATGCGTCGCACATTCATTTTGCCCGTCGCATTTTTGGCTTTCGCGTTCTGGTTCTTCTTCCTGTTCAAGACGGGGTATGACCAACCGATCCGTATGCATGTACAAATGGCGGTGGTGTTCTTCTGCGGCGCTGCTTTGTATCAGTTGCGTTCGCTTTGGCTTCCACACCGCGCCAAGATCTGGCTTGCGGCGTTGGCTATCATTTTGCCGCTGTGGATGGGCGGCTTCCCCGAGATTGCCTATACCTTGGGTCTGCCAGTCGTGGTGGTGTTGTTTGGCACCGGATCTCTGCCGATTCTACGGCGCGCCGGGCGTTACGGAGATGTTTCGTACGGTCTCTATATTTATGCCTATCCGGTTCAGCAAACGGTAATCTGGCTTAGTGACAACCGCCTGCCCTTTGCGTTGGGTTTGGTGATGACCACCTTCGTGACGCTGGTCTTGGCCTGGCTCTCTTGGAAGTGGGCGGAGCAGCCTGCCCTGAGACTAAAAAATCGTCTTTGATTGATCACTTTCGATCAGCAGTTCCTGCTGATCATCCGCTGTCACGTAAACACCTTAAGTGAAATGCATGAGCTGTGGGAGACTCGACTGATGTTGCATTTAATGTGTTCATTGACTCGATCACTGTCGCTTAGGCTCGCTGCGGTAGTCGTTCTGAGTTGTCAAGTTGGCTCGGTAGCTGGAGCCGAGCTGCCGACACGCAAGCCTTTCTATATTGTGCCGACCGTGGCTGGGCTTCTCTTGTGTGATGAGGCCCGTACCAATCAAAAGCAATCGAATCTGGCGAGAGCACAAGCAGCTTGTGAGCGCAATGGGAAAAACAATTCGGCCGCGCTTAACCGCCTTTTGGACGAATTGGAGCCCGATGGCCCAAAGGGACAGGTACAGGTTGGATATCTACTTACGCTCCAACTGCTCAGCCTTTATAAAGCGCACGGCACGGGGTGGGTTATCGACGAAAAGCGGGTTGATGATTTGCTGCGCCTACTGACCGAGGTGAAGCGGCCGGTGGTGGTTTATTTGCAGTCCACCCACTTCGACACCCAGGGCCCGTTGCCCCTCGCGTTGGCTAAAGATCCGCGGAACTTGTCGCTTTTTGCCGATGGTAAGCCACCTCAACTGGGGTATTTCAGTTTCGCCATCGCGCCATTCACTTTGTCGACCGATGCGACGCTTCCAGTCAATGAGTATCGCTTTGCGGCACTCCGCTTTGTCATTAAGCGTCTTATGGCAATGCCTGCGGAGGCGCGCGATCGGATTGTCGGCATCACGCTCGCGGGCGAGATTCATCATTTCTTTCCCGACTTCGAGAACGGAATGGGCGCGTACGAAGACATCCGGGTAACTGACTACAGCCCCGCTTCGGTAGAGGGTTTCCGGCGCATGCTGGCAACACGCTTTGGAAGTGTAGAGAAGCTGAACGCGGCGATGGGCTTCAGCGAAACTTCGTTCGCTACCGTCCCCGCCCCCAGTAAAAATATCCGCAAGGAGGCCATGAGCCGGTTCAGTGAGCATTACGACGCTTGGGCCGACGGCTATTTGCCCGTTTCGGGCTGGCTATTCGATCCCGACAATCGGGTCAATGAACTTCTGCTCTATGTGGACGGCAAGCTGGTTGCACCCATGCCGCGGGGGTTGAATCGTCTGGACGTTTACCGCGCCGTGGAAGAGATCAGCAATCCTAACGTGGGGTTTCGGTACGACCTGGATTTCAGCGCCTTGCCGGTGGGTCGCCATCTCGCGCAAGTGGTCGCGGTCTCCGGAAAAGAGCGCTACCTGCTGGCCGAAGCTCTCTTTCTAGTGGTGGGGCGCGACCAGGCCAAGGTTTCAGGGGATATACCCGCCGGAGTGCAGGGCCTGAAAACAGACGGGTGGTCCTTCTGGGGCAGCGCATTCATAGACAAGGTGTTGCGCAAGTTAGGTTTTAGTCGCCCGCTGCCCAAACATGTTGCGTTGCCGGGTATACGTTCCTGGCTCGATATGCCCCGGCCACTGCAAGATGTCTATTACAACCCCCTGGCCCGTGAGTGGAATCGCTACCGTGATGAGCAGTCCCTGGATTTCATGAAGGCATTTTTCAATACCGCTCGGGAGGCAGGTCTACCGACGGAGAATCTGTTTTCCCACCAGATTATTCCGCGCATCAATTCGTCATGGAATCCGCAGCTATTTGCAGTGGAGAGCACCTTGCAGTCCAACTTGCCATGGCGGCCAGGCATCAATATGTACGGAGGGGCGACCAATAGCACTTGGCTACGCAGCTTCATGAGGGAGCGCAATCTGCAGGACTACGGTGCACCGGAGTTCCATCCCCAGCAGTGGAAGCGAGCCGGAGCAGCTATGGCGGCGCTTCGCGAGCAATACGATGCAGGCGCGCGTTTCATAAGCCCCATGTACTTTTCACTTGTCCCGGATAGATTAAAGAGCAAGGAGGAAGATGGCGTCAGCCGAATGGAAATTCGCCCCGACAACCCGAAGGATGGCTCTGACCAGTTCTACCAGGCCATTCGCGATTTCGCGAAGAATTGAGTAAGCCCAATCTGAATTGGAGGGCTGCCTGCTCGCAACAGGTGCGCATAGCCTTCTATAATCCACCTCATTCCGAGGAGCGTTGCAGCGCCTGCATTCTTTGCCAGGCGTGAGGCTCGGACACCTTTCTTTGCAACGACGCTCATCCACTGATGCAAGTGCGGTGAGCTTTTTTTATTCCCGCTTGGCTTCAGTGGTTCAACACAAGTTGTTTTGGAACCATCATGAACGCACGCCTGAAAACACCCGCGGCCGCTGACAGCGCCATCGCAGACATCAAACTGGCCGATTGGGGCCGCAAGGAAATCGGTATCGCCGAAACGGAGATGCCCGGTCTGATGGCCATCCGTGAGGAATTTGCCAAATCCAAGCCTCTGAAGGGCGCTCGCATCACGGGCAGCCTTCACATGACGATCCAGACTGCGGTGTTGATCGAAACTTTGCAAGCACTGGGCGCCCAAGTGCGCTGGGCTTCTTGCAATATTTTCAGCACGCAAGATCACGCAGCCGCAGCTATTGCCGCCAGCGGCACGCCAGTGTTCGCCATCAAGGGCGAAACACTGACAGATTACTGGGACTACACACACCGCATCTTCGACTTTGGCCCCAAAGACTCCAAAGGCGAAGGCCCGAACATGATTTTGGATGACGGTGGCGATGCCACGATGCTGATGCATCTGGGCAAGCAGGCCGAAACAGATCTCAAGGTTCTCTCCGACCCCACCAGCGAAGAGGAAAAGATTCTTTTCGCTGCGATCAAGGCCAAGCTCAAGGAAGACGCTACCTGGTACTCCCGCAAGAGCGCAGAGATCATGGGCGTGACTGAAGAAACCACCACCGGGGTGCATCGCCTGAATGAGATGTCGGCCAAGGGTACGCTGATGTTCCGTGCGATCAACGTCAACGATTCAGTGACCAAGTCCAAGTTCGACAACCTCTATGGTTGCCGCGAATCGCTGGTCGATGGCATCAAACGCGCCACTGACGTGATGGTGGCCGGCAAGGTGGCCGTGGTGTGCGGCTATGGCGATGTGGGCAAGGGCTCTGCTCAAGCGTTGCGCGCACTCTCCGCCCAGGTCTGGGTTACCGAGATCGATCCTATCTGCGCTCTGCAAGCGGCCATGGAAGGTTACCGTGTGGTCACCATGGAAGATGCAGCCCCGCTGGCTGACATTTTCGTGACGGCCACAGGCAACAAGGACGTCATTACCTACAAGCACATGAAGGCCATGAAAGACCAGGCCATCGTCTGCAACATTGGTCACTTTGACAATGAAATCGATGTCGCTGGCCTGGAAGAGAAGTGCAAGTGGGAAGAGATCAAGCCACAGGTTGATCACGTGATCTTCAAAGACGGCAAGCGCATCATCCTGTTGGCCAAAGGCCGCCTGGTGAACCTGGGTTGCGGCACGGGCCACCCCAGCTATGTGATGTCGTCTTCCTTCGCCAACCAGACCATTGCCCAGATCGAGCTGTTCGCTCATTCAGAGCGCTATCAAGTGGGCCAGGTTTACGTGTTGCCCAAGCACCTTGACGAGAAAGTAGCCCGCCTGCAACTGGCCAAGCTCAACGCCAAACTGACCGAGCTTTCTGGTGAACAGGCACGCTACATTGGCGTGTCCAAGGCTGGTCCTTACAAGCCAGACACCTACCGGTACTAAGACTGGCAGGACGGTAGGACTGGCAGATGCGGGCCGATCAACTGCTCGTGGAGCGCGGCCTGGCCGCCAGCCGCAGTCAGGCGCAGCGCTTGATCGCAGCGGGCGGGCGCTGGCGTGCACCAGGGGGGTGGCGCCAGCTCACCAAAAGCGTAGATCTGCCTGCAGATGCTGAAATTGAGTTGCTTGATGTCGCCGAGGCACGCTATGTCTCTCGCGGCGGCCTGAAGCTCGAAGGCGCTCTGCAGGCGGCTGGGCTGAACGTCGCTGGATGGCATTGCCTTGATGTGGGGCAATCCACCGGAGGCTTTACAGACTGTTTGCTGGCGCAGGGCGCTGCGCATGTGGTGGGTGTAGACGTCGGCCATGGCCAAGTGCATCCGCGTGTGCGAGATGATGCCCGTGTGCAATGCCTTGAGGGTATGAACGCTCGGGAGTTAAGTGGGGCTGGCCTGCAAGCTGCTGGAGTCGCCAAGCCTGAGTTTGATCTCATCACAGGCGATCTGTCTTTCATCTCGCTTTCACTGGTTCTGCCTGCACTGGCGCCGCTGCTGACCAGGGATGGTGCCTTGCTGATGCTGGTCAAGCCGCAGTTTGAACTGCAACCGGGCCAAGTAGCTAAAGGCGGCATCGTGCGCGACGCAGCGCTTTATCCGGTGGTCGAGCAGCGCCTGCGCCAAGCTTGTGCTGACTCAGCTCTGCGCGTGTTGAGCTGGTTCGATAGCCCCATCAAGGGCGGTGACGGTAACCGCGAATTCTTTATTCATGCCACTTCGGCACTTCTCCCTTCGAGAGCATCATGAGTCTCCCAATAAGTTTGGAATTTTTCCCGCCGAAGACGCCTGAAGGCGCAGAGAAGCTGCGCGCGACCCGGCAGCAGCTCTACGCGCTCCAGCCTGAGTTTTGTTCTGTGACCTTTGGTGCCGGGGGCTCCACGCAAGAGGGCACCCTGGACGCCGTGAGAGAGATTCTGGGAGAGGGCGTTTCCGGTGTGCCTCACCTTTCATGCATCGGTCAGACCCGTGATTCCATTCGCGAGCGTCTGACGAGCTATCGGTCTGCAGGGGTGAAGCGACTGGTTGCGCTACGTGGCGATTTGCCTAGCGGCTATGGCATGGGAGGCGAATTCCGCTACGCCAGCGAGCTGGTGGAGTTCATTCGCGCCGAGACGGGCGACACGTTCCATATTTCCGTGGCGGCCTATCCTGAAGTGCACCCGCAAGCCAGATCACCGCAGGCAGACCTGGACGCCTTCAAAGCGAAGGTTTCCGCAGGTGCGGACTCGGGCATCACACAGTACTTCTTCAACGCCGATGCGTATTTCCGTTTCATGGAAGAGCTGCGCAAGCATGGCATGAACATCCCCATCATTCCCGGCATCATGCCCATCAGCAATTCGACTCAGTTGCTGCGTTTCTCCGATGCCTGTGGCGCAGAAGTACCCCGTTGGATTCGCCTGCGTTTGCAGTCCTTTGGAGACGACATCGCCTCCATCAAGGACTTTGGCGCGGACGTGGTTGCGCACCTCTGCCAGCGCTTGCGTGACGGTGGAGCGCCTGCACTTCATATCTACACATTGAATCAAACCGCAGGGGTTTTGGAGCTGATGAAGCGCGTGGGGTGACCCCGCGGGTGGCGTGCTTACTGTAACAACCTGGGATTTCCCCAAGCAAATAAAGCCGCTAGAATGCGCCCAATGCTACGGGACACCTCTCCCGGCGCGCCTCAATGCGCGTCGGCTTCGGGAAGTGCTCACCGTTCACCAGTAGGCCGATGGTTGTTAATCGGCGCTTGTTGGCTGGTGACTGGCCCACTTTGGGCCCAGACGGTGCGCTCGGATGCTTCCACCCCTTCAACTATGTCTTGCTCTTCGGCCAAGGCCGTGCATGACATGCGTTGCTCTAATTACTCTGGCTTCAAGGGTCGGTTGAGCCTGCGCGCCGATTCGCGGGCAACCGCTTCTGCTGCGCAAGAGGCAGCACCCGTGGGTGCTGCTTTGCGGCTTGGCCGCGTTTTGCAAAGTGGAGTCGCCTCTTGGTACGGGCCAGGCTTTCACGGCCGCAAGACCGCCAATGGTGAACGCTTTGACACCGGCGATATGACGGCGGCACACAAAACGTTGCCCTTCGGCACCCGAGTGTTGGTGCACAACCCACGCACTGGCAAAGAGGTGGTGGTGCGCATCAACGACCGCGGCCCCTTTACGCCTGGTCGCGTGATTGACCTCAGTGGAGCAGCTGCTTCTGCCATTGGTATCAAAGCGCGAGGGCATGATACGGTGGTACTCAAAGAGGTCCAGGATTCAGTGGGTGGCGATGTGATCGCCAGTGCTCCGGAGACTGGGGACTGACTGGTGTCTGGAGAGCGAACTCCATTGGTGTCGGCGCAATCATTGAGACAATGGCCCTAACAAGTCGACGGTGAGTGTTAAGGAACTTCTGACTGTTCGAGGGCCGAGCGCAGCAATGGCCCGAATGGGTATCCAACCCCTTTGGCCGTGCCGAGGAGCGCAGGGCCAAAGGCGGGCAGTGGCACTGCAAGATGCCACTGCTTCGTGCTCTAGCTTGCGGCAGCTGTCTGAGCAGAGTGAGCGAAGCGAACGCCGCGAGTTCTGCCGCACCGCCTTTGGCGCGAGCACCACAGGTTGCCTGGAGCGAAGCGCAAGGACACGGACAGTGGGGCCGCCTTTTCTTGCGCCAGGTTCTTTTGGCGGAGCACCGGAGCGCCGGCCGAAAGAAGGTGGCTGCGCTGCCGGGCGCACTCCCCGGCCTCCGACCTCTAGGCAAGCACAGAAGGCAATTAGTAACCGCAGCAATCAATCAACCGCCGCTTGCCCTCACCCCCGCCCTCTCCCAGGGAGAGAGGGTAAAACTCCATCGGGTTGCCAAAGGGTGAGGGAGCAAGAGAGGGCGTCAAACCGATCAGTGCCTCCGGCTTGGACTCAAGTCGCCAGGCGCGCGTGTATCAGGCTCTCCCAAACGGAAGACTAAATTAACCCGCGACCTTACCGCTCGTCATAACTAACCACCAACTTCCCAGTAGTAGGCCGCGCCTGGCAACTCAGCACAAAGCCTTGCGACATCTCGTCCTGTTCAAGCGTGAAGTTCTTGTCCATGACCACGTTACCTTCCATGACCTTGGCGCGGCACGTGCAGCAAACACCGGCTTTGCAAGAGTAGGGTAGATCCAATCCAGCCGAGAGCGCAACATCCAGCACGTGCTGATCGCTGCGCATGGAAAGCTCGTGTGATTTCCCGTCGATCAACACCGTGAGCTGCACTTGCCCCACTGGCGCTTCCCGGTCAGGCTGAGCAATGGCAGCGCGGCGTGCCTCGACGCTCATTTCTTCCAGACGAGGAGAGGTAAAGCGCTCAGTGCGAATGCGGTCAGCAGGCACGCCTGCTTGCTTGAGCGTGGTCTCCGTCACCTCAATCATTTCCTCGGGGCCGCAAATGAACACTTCGTCCATGCTGGCTGGCGGAAGCAGTGTGCTCAACAGCTGCTGCACTTTGGCGGCGTCAATGCGGCCTTCCAGCAAGGGCACTTCTTGCGCTTGGCGCGAGAGAATGTGAATCAGCGTCAGCCGATTCTTGTACTTGTCCTTGAGGTCTTGCAAGGCTTCGTTGAACATCACGCTGGCCATGCGGCGGTTCCCATAGACCAGCGTGAACTTGGCCGTGGGATGCTCTTCCATCGTGCTCGCGACGATGGAGAGAATGGGTGTGATGCCTGAGCCCGCAGCAAAGCCTACACGGTGCAGTGCACGGGGCTGCCTTGAGACAAAGCGGCCATCTGGTGGCATCACCGAAAGCGTGTCCCCAGCTTTCAGTTCGCTCGCCGCCCAGTTGGAAAAAATACCGCCTTCCATGGGACGGATGCCGACCTCCAGCTCCCTCGAAGATGTGTAATGTTTGCGTGTAGAACAGATGGAATAGTTGCGCCGAATGTCTTCACCATTGAGCGTTTTACGCAGGGTAAGAAACTGGCCCGGCTCGAACTGAAAGCTGTCCTGCAGCTCTTCGGGCACGGCGAACGTAATGGCAACTGCACCGGCTGCTTCAGGGCTGACGCGGGCAACAGTGAGATCATGAAATCGCGGGGTGGACATCTCTAGATTCTCTTGAAGTGATCGAACGGCTCCATGCAGTCAAGGCAGCGGTAAAGCGCTTTGCAAGCGGTGGAGCCGAAGTGCGAGATTTCTGTGGTGTTGTTAGAACCGCACTGTGGGCATGAAACGTCGAGGGCCTGGCTTTTGCTTGAAGCCCGCGCAGCAGAAAACTGAATCACGGAGCCTTCGGCCGATGCGCTGGCGCAGTGCGGTGGCGCGATACCGTAGGCGCGCAGCTTTTCTCGGGCGGCGTCGGTCATCCAGTCGGTGGTCCAGGCAGGGGCCAACTGTGTGACGACGCGGCCGTTAACGCCTTCGCGTTCCAGCGCCGCCGCCACGTCGTCAGCAATCTGTTCCATCGCTGGGCAGCCGCTGTAGGTAGGCGTGATGACGGCTTCCACGACACCATCTGCTCCCAGCCGAACATCGCGCAAGATGCCCATTTCCCGTAGTGTGACCACGGGGATTTCCGGGTCGGTCAGCTCATCCAGGGCTTGCCAGATACGGTCAAACTCAGGCTGCAGTAATCCCCCGTGCGGGAGAGTGGCTGCAGGCAGATGGTCCGCGCGCGTCATTTGGCCGGCCCCGTGGTTCACCAGATGGCTCCGGGGTGCGCGCGTGCAAGGCTTTGCATTTCTGCCAGCAGATAGCCCAGGTGCTCTGAATGAATGCCTTGCTTGCCTTGGGTCACGTAGCCTTTGGCGGGCGCGGGGCGTCGCAGCGTGGCTTCTTCCAACGCGGAGTTGACGATTTCATCCCACTCGGAGCGCAGACCGGCCACTTCGACCCCGGCGCCGCTGTTGGCTACGTCTCGCTCAACGCTGTGAGCTACCCAGAACTCGTCTGTGTAGGGCAGCAGATGGTCTACAGCAGACTGCGCGCGACGATGGGATTCCTCAGTGCCGTCACCAAGGCGAATGACCCAGTCACGGGAATGGCGCAGGTGGTAGCGCACCTCTTTGATGCTCTTGGAAGCGATTGCCGCCAGGTGCGTGTCGGTGGATTGCTCAAGACGTTCCCACACGAGCACCATCAGGCTGCTGTAGAGAAAATTCCTGACGATGGTGGTCGCCCAGTCACGCTCTGCGGCGGCGGACGGCAGCAGGGCCGGACTGTGGGGCAGTTCCAGCAGCGTGTAGTTGCGGAAATCGGGCACATCCCGGAAGTACGCGAGACTGTCTTCCGTGGCGCCGTTTCCTTGCAGTGCGGCGGCGTGCTGATAAAGCATGCGTGCCTGGCCGATGAGATCGAGGCTGTTGTTGGCCATCGACAAATCTTCTTCCAGGATAGGTGCGTGACCGCACCATTCAGCGTTGCGCTGGCCCAGCACCAAGGCGTTGTCGGCCAGATGCAGGACATAAGCGGCAGGAGCCGCCACGTTGACAGGGGAGCTTTGAGCGTTGAGCGTATTCATGGTTTTGTCTGGTGGGGCGCTGAACGCAGATAAGCGGCGCGCCTGACCCATTTACCTCACATGTGTCCCACTTCTTCAGGGATTTCGTAGAAGGTGGGGTGGCGGTAAATCTTGTCGCTGGCCGGATCGAAGAACTCGGACTTGTCTTCTGGCTCGCTGGCGGAGATCTGGTTCGAAGGAATCACCCAGATCGACACGCCTTCCTGGCGGCGCGTGTAGACGTCACGCGCCATTTGCAAGGCATGCTGCGAATCGCTGGCATGCAGGCTGCCACAGTGCTTGTGCTCCAGACCTTGCTTGCTGCGGACAAACACTTCCCACAGGGGCCAGTCGCGCAGGGCTTTGGTGCCTGCAGGCTTGGAGGACGGAGTGGACTTGTCGTTCATTGTGGGCTCTGTCATGCTGCTTCTTTCATCGAACGCTGTTCTTGTTTTTCCGCATGCGCCAGAGCTGCTGCACGCACCCAGGCGCCGTCTTCATGCGCCTTCACCCGCGTGGCCAGGCGCTCTTTGTTGCAAGGACCGTGGCCGTTCACGGTCTGCCAGAATTCATCCCAGTCGATGGCGCCATAGTCGTAGTGGCCTCGCTCCTCGTTCCACTTCAGATCGGGATCGGGCAAGGTCACGCCCAGCACCTTGGCCTGTGGCACCGTGGCGTCCACGAACTTTTGGCGCAGGTCATCGTTGCTGATGCGCTTGATTCCCCAGCGCCGACCTTGATCGCTGTTGGGGCTGTCGGCGTCAGGTGGGCCAAACATGGCCAGGCATTTCCACCAAGTGCGGTTCACAGCGTCTTGCACCATGTCGCGCTGGGCTTGGGAGCCTTTCATCAGGACCAGCAAGGCTTCATAGCCCTGACGCTGATGGAACGACTCTTCCTTGCAGACGCGAACCATGGCGCGTGCATACGGGCCGTAAGAGCAGCGGCACAGGGGAATCTGGTTCATGATGGCTGCGCCGTCCACCAGCCACCCGATAACGCCTACATCTGCCCAGTTGAGCGTGGGATAGTTGAAGATGCTGCTGTACTTGGCTTTGCCTGAGTGAAGGGCGTCGAGCATCTCGTCACGGCCCGTGCCCAGGGTTTCCGCAGCGCTGTACAAATACAGGCCATGGCCAGCTTCATCCTGCACCTTGGCAATGAGGATGGCTTTACGTTTGAGGCTGGGCGCACGGCTGATCCAGTTGCCCTCAGGCAGCATGCCTACGATTTCTGAGTGAGCGTGCTGGCTGATCTGCCGCACCAGGGTCTTGCGGTAGGCCTCTGGCATCCAATCGCGGGGCTCAATTTTGCCGTCTGCGTTGATTTTTTCGTCAAAAGTGGCCTGCAGCGCGGTTTCCGCCTCGCTCAGGGGCTTGGGTACTGGCCTCAGGCCTGAGGTCTTGGCATCTGCCTCATCGGGTACGGAAAACGATTGGGTATACATGCGGATCTCCTTGGCGCTCAGCGCCCAAGTGGATTGGGGGCGTCCTCACGCCCTGACTTCCGGAAAGTCCGAGTATAAATAATTAGCCGACCGAGCGGTCGGCTAATTATTGAGTGATCTTTAGGGGTTTACCCGATGCTGCGCTGCACGCTCCCAGCCGCGGGTGTACACGCCTGGGCAGATGTCAAGAGCGCTGAGCTTCAACTTCCCAGCGCTGGCCAGAGCCGTTACCAAGTGCCTTCAGAATCTTTGGCAGCGCCGCTTCCAAGGTGGGTTTCAATGGATGAGGCGGGTTGATGACGAACATGCCGCTGCTGGTGAGGCCGCGACGGTCTGGGCGGGTTTGGTCGCCACTGGTATCTGCCGCGGGCGCTCCGACATTCAATGTGGCGTGCAGCCACGGGCGCTCGGCCTGCATCGCCATGGTCTTTAGCTTGCGTGGCAAGTCATGCGCTTCTGGCCGACCGATGATGGGATACCAGACGAGGTAAACACCGGTAGGAAAGCGCCGCATGGCGTCTTGCATGGCGGTATGGACCTTGGCGTAGTCGGTTTTGATCTCGTAGCTCGGGTCCATCAACACCACGGCGCGGCGTGAGCCACCGGGCGCAGGGGGCGGAGGCAGGAGAGCTTTCAACCCCTCGAAGCCATCTTGGGCCGAGACGGTTATCTGACGCCCAGCTTCCAGTTGGCCAATATTGCCTTGCAGGGTTTTGGCATCCGTGGGGTGGATCTCAAAAAGTTTGAGCCGGTCGCGCACGCTGGCACGATCGGCCTCGCTCATCAAATGGTGCATGACGAAAGGCGAGCCAGGGTAGACCCGCCAAACGTCGTCTGTATTGAACGCTTTAATGACCTCAAGGTAATCGGCCAGCGCATCGTCTTCGGCTTGTGCGCCTTTTGGAGCAGGGAACTTGGCCAGGCGCAAAATGCCATTGGCAGCTTCACCGGAGGTTTCTGCATAGTCGCCATCCAGACGGTAAAGGCCCGCACCGGCATGGGTGTCCACCATGGTCAATGGCGTGGGTTTCTGCATCAGATGACGCAGCGTCGCGATCAACGTGAGGTGTTTGAGGACGTCGGCATGACTGCCGGCGTGAAATGCGTGGCGATAACTGAACATGGGCTGATGGTAAGGGCTAAATGGTTGACGGGCCTGTTTCAGGCGTGTGGACCCACGCTTTCAGTCCATGTTCGGCGCGGTAAGGGGGCACTTGTGGGGTAAGGCCATATCCACATATAATGCCGGGTTCTGCAGCGCCTTTAGGCTCCGCGACAGACGCTTTGACAAGCGCAGTGGATAGGCGGGATTTTCGGATGCAAGATTTATTCAAAGCATTCAAAAGTACTCTCTATTTATGCTTTTCAGGGCGAACCCCACCTAAGAGACTCTCTAAAGAAGAGTGCCGACCGTGGAAAAGAGCCGAATTAAATCCTTCACAGGAAAAAACTCATGAAAACGTTCAGCGCTAAAGCAGCTGACGTGACGCACGAGTGGTTTGTGATTGACGCCACCGATAAGGTGCTCGGTCGGGTTGCCAGCGAAGTGGCCCTCCGTCTACGCGGCAAGCACAAAGCCATCTATACGCCTCACGTCGATACAGGTGACTTCATTGTCATCGTCAACGCTTCCAAGATCCGGGTGACCGGAGCCAAAGAGCTCGACAAAATATACTACCGCCACACTGGTTACCCAGGTGGCATTCGCGAAACTAATTTCCGCGACATGCAAGCCAAGCACCCTGGCCGTGCACTGGAAAAGGCCGTCAAGGGCATGCTGCCCAAAGGTCCTCTGGGCTACGCCATGATCAAGAAACTGAAGGTCTACGGTGGCGCGGAACATCCGCACACCGCTCAGCAACCTAAAGTGCTTGAAATCGCAGCACTTTCCAACGGGGTGGCTAAATGATCGGTGATTGGAACAACGGCACCGGCCGACGCAAATCCAGCGTTGCCCGCGTGTTCATGAAAAAAGGCAGCGGCAAGATCACTGTCAATGGCAAGGATATTGGCGCGTTCTTCGGCCGCCAAACGTCCATCATGATCTGCAAGCAACCCCTGGTGCTGACTGACAACGTCGAAACTTTCGACGTGCAGGTCAATGTCCACGGCGGTGGTGAATCCGGCCAAGCCGGCGCCGTCCGTCACGGCATCACACGCGCCTTGATCGACTATGACGAAACCCTCAAGCCGGCGCTGAGCCAGGCGGGCTTCGTGACACGTGATGCACGTGAAGTCGAACGTAAAAAGGTCGGTTTGCACTCCGCTCGCCGCCGCAAGCAGTTCAGCAAGCGTTAATTCGTGTGCTCCGATGGGCTCAAGCAAGCTTGGGCTCATTCAGGAACTTGCTTCAAACCGCGCCTCTCTTCACGAGATGCGCGGTTTTTGCTTTGTGACGTGGTAAAACGTTGGGCGTTCAGTCGTTCAGGAGTTCGGTTCATGTTGGGCATCAAAAAGCAGGCATCCACTCGTAGCACCATCGGCCCCGGCATGCGGGTCGTGGGCGACTGCACGTTTCAAGATGGGCTGCAAATCGATGGTGAGGTGATTGGCAACGTGACTGCTGACCCTGGGCCTTCGAACACCCTTGTCATTAGCGAAACAGGCCGTGTGCAAGGCGCAGTGCTAGCAGACCACGTGGTGATCTCAGGCAGCGTGACAGGCCCTGTACATGCCCGAGAACTGCTGGAACTGCAGTCCAAGGCGCGCGTGGAAGGAGATGTGAGATACAAGACGCTGGAGATGCAGCAGGGCGCTGTCATCGCCGGTCAGTTGCAGCCCCAGGTGACCAAGCCCATTCCCGTGGCTGTGGAGCGCCAGGAGCCTCTGCAAGAACCCACGGAGCCCACGCTGGATTTCGATAAGCAGTAAAAGCATATGTGATGGTCAAGGTGCCGGTCCAGTCGCCGGCGCCCGAGGGTGAATAGCCCTGTCTCAGCAGAAATCCGACTGATTTGATATACTATTTTTCAAGCAAAATCATAGGAGTAGCGACATGAGCGCTCTAGCCCAGGATATCCAGACCCCCACGCAAATGCCCGAACCCATCGTCTTCACCGACAGCGCAGCTGCCAAGGTGGCTGATCTGATTGCGGAAGAAGGCAACCCCGAGCTCAAATTGCGCGTCTTTGTGCAAGGCGGCGGATGCTCAGGTTTTCAGTACGGTTTCACGTTTGACGAAATCGCAAACGACGACGACACCACCATGACCAAGAACGGCGTGTCTTTGTTGATTGACGCCATGAGCTACCAGTATCTGGTGGGCGCTGAGATCGATTACAAAGAAGATCTCCAAGGTGCGCAGTTCGTCATCAAGAACCCCAATGCAACCACCACCTGTGGCTGTGGCTCTTCTTTCACTACTGCTGATAGCTGATAAGAGAATCTGTTCCCCAGCAAAAAGCCCGCTAAACAGCGGGCTTTTTGTTTGGGAGCTTGGTTCAACTTCGTTCGGCTGCAAACTGCAACCGAACTCCTGAATCGTTAACCTTGCCCGTTCTTACTGCGCACTGGCGCCGTAAATTTGCCCTGCAGCAGCCAATTGCATCTTCATGCCAGCGGCCAGTTGGGCAAAAGCTGCTTTGCTGCCGGGAGAGACTGGCACATTCTCGCGCTGTTCAGCCAAAACGGCCGGGTCTTGCGGCTCGTTGTTGATGCGGTATTCGAAATGCAGATGGGGGCCCGTGGCAATGCCGGTCATGCCAACTGCGCCGATGTTTTCCCCTTGCATGACGTTGTCGCCCGTTTTGACGGCAATACGCGACAAGTGGGCATAGACGGTGGTGCTCTTATTACGGTGCTTCACGTAGATCACGTTACCGTAACCGTTCTGAACGCCCGCAAATTCCACGACGCCGTCGCCGATGGTGCGAACGGGTGTGCCTGTAGGAGCCGCGTAATCCACTCCCTTGTGCTCTCGCTGGTAGCCGAGCACCGGATGGGTGCGCAGACCGAAGCCGCTGCTCATGCGTGTGAACTCAAGCGGCGCACGAAGATAGGCTTTGCGAAGGCTCTGCCCATCGAACGCGTAGTAACCGCCCCTGGAGCCAGGCTCTTGAAACCACATGGCCTGAAGCGTCTTGCCGCGATTGGTGAACTCGGCGCTCAAAATTCGGCCAGAGCTCATGGGCTCACCATCGGCTTGCAGGGTTTCGTAGACGATAGAAAAGCGATCGCCTTTGTGCAGACCACGGTGAAAGTCGACGTCGCTGTCGAACATTTCGGTGAGTTGCTTGGTGATGCTGTCAGGAAGACGAGCCTCATCTGTAGCAGCAAACAAGGTAGATTCAACGATGCCGCTGGCCAAGCGCTGCGAAGCCACCAGAGGAGCCGTCTCCACGCGAGAGACAAACCCCTTAGGCCCTTTTTCTACGACCAGGCGCTTGAACTGATCGTCTGAGCTTTTCTCCAGCCACTGTGTTCGCAGCGTGAGCAACGCCTGTTCTGCAGTGGCCTCTACGGTGACCGTGCGGCCACCTCGGCCAAACAGAGCCTGGCGTGAGGCTTCATCGCTGCGCAGAAACGCAGCTGCTGCAGGATCAGCGACACCCAGGCGCCTGAGAAGGCTTTCTGGCGTCTCGGGGGAGCGGGTGACTTCGGTCCGGTAGAGCTTGAACGCGAATTGGTCCAACGCATCAATTTGCGCTGCCAGGGAAGAGGGCAGTACGTCTTCAGAAACGAGACGCACAGGTTCGGTAGGCGCCGTAGGTGCCAAGGAGGCCACGGCGAATGCACCACCACCGCCGCCAAGCAGGAACGCAGCAATCACAACAGTGATGCGTTTCGGGTGGCGATGAATCAAATCGGCGAGCGCGAGGCCCGTTGAAATCAGCTTTTGCTTCACTAGTGTCCTGAAATCTGGGGGGTTTTGGACACGGCAACAAGGAAAATTACCGCTTTCAGTCGCTCTTTGGAGAGACGGGACCCTAAAATCACGGGTCTTAAGTCGGGGCAGTATACCGACGTAGGCATATGCCTACAAGAAAAACTACCTTATGAACTCAGCTCTTGTTACAAATTACCCCGTGACCGACCGTGTCCGCGAGGCCATGGCCGTTAGTTTGCGGGGCGTCGAGGAGTTACTTCCTCAAGAAGATTGGCTCAAAAAGCTGTCCCGCGCCGAGGCAACCGGCCAGCCACTTCGCATCAAACTGGGATTGGACCCTACCGCGCCCGACATTCACATCGGTCACACCGTGGTGCTGAACAAGATGCGCCAGCTTCAGGATCTGGGGCACACGGTCATCTTTCTGATTGGCGATTTCACGACCCTGATCGGCGATCCCTCCGGGCGCAACTCCACCAGGCCACCGCTTTCTGCCGAACAGATCCAGCAAAACGCCGAAACTTACAAGACGCAGGCGTACAAGGTGCTTGATCCCGCGCGGACTGAGCTGCGCTACAACAGCGAATGGAGTGATCAACTCGGTGCGCGCGGCATGATCCAGTTGGCTGCCAAATACACCGTGGCCAGGATGATGGAACGCAATGACTTCCATGACCGCTTCAAAGCTGGAACACCGATCAGCGTTCACGAGTTCCTTTATCCCCTCATGCAGGGCTATGACTCGGTCGCACTTCGCAGTGATATTGAACTGGGCGGCACCGACCAGAAATTCAACCTGCTGATGGGTCGCCACCTGCAGGTTGAGTATGGGCAGGAACCTCAGTGCATTCTCACCATGCCGCTGCTGGAGGGGCTAGACGGCGTTGAGAAGATGTCGAAATCGAAGAACAATTACATCGGCATCACGGAAGACCCCAACACGATGTTTGCCAAGGTGCTGTCAATCTCTGATGAGTTGATGTGGCGCTGGTATACGTTGCTGTCGTTCAAATCGATGGCAGACATTGATGCGCTTCGTCAGGAGGTCGCGCAGGGCCGAAACCCCAAAGATGCCAAGGTCATGCTCGCCAAGGAGATCACGGCGCGCTTCCACTCCGCCACTGCGGCTGACGCCGCAGAGCAGGATTTCATCAACCGCAGCAAGGGCGGAGTACCCGACGACATTCCTCTGGTGTCCCTCAGCGGTGCGCCTTTGGGAATTGGCGCGGTGCTGAAGTCTGCAGGCCTGACGCCGTCGACCAGTGAGGCTGGTCGCCTGATTGATGGCGGTGGCGTGCGCGTAGATTCGAGTGTCATCAGCGACAAAGGCCTGAAACTGCAGGCCGGCACTTACGTCGTTCAGGTCGGCAAGCGAAAATTCGCCAAGGTGGAATTGACCGCCTGAGGCGTACGGGCCCGCATTCGGGCTCGAATCACCAATCCGTTCGCGCTGAGCTTGGCCTGTCCTGAGGTTGTCGAAGGGTCGAAGCGTTGCGCGAGGCTTCGACAGGCTCAGCCCGAACGGTGTTTTTTGGCTCAAACGTCACTTTCCGCTTGACCTGAACCATAGAACCTCAGCTCGAACGGATCTGAACGAATCTATAGGGCTGCGAGCGAATGGAGTTCAGTCGCTCGGCTGCTCCGTCTTGCGTGGCTGCAAGGCTGCGCATTCGGCGGTGGCGTCCCACTTGCCTCTGCAGTGACGCCAGCCACAGGCGTCGCGTTTGAACGGATTGCCTCCTGCTTCCTTGAGGCATTGGCCCAGAGGCGTACTGGAAGCTCCTTTGTTGGCCATGAAGTCTCCGCCACTGGCTGGGCAGTCGCCTTGCCCCCAGCGGCCCTCACAGTGCTGGCGCATGCACCGGTCACGTGCGAGGGGGTTCATACCTGAATGGTCCATGCAGCTTTTCAGGCTTGCGTTGGGGTTGGCGTTCGGGTTGGCGCTGGAGCGGTAGGCCCGAGGTTCAGGTGGCGGAGGTGCCGCCGCCGCGTTGGAGCGAGCAGGGGCGGCTCTAGGGGCCTGAGGCTGGCCTTTTTCCGCTCGGTGTTTGCGGGCGGCTTCAGCGGCTTGCTGAGAATTGCTTTGGGCATGCGCAGTGGGCGCTAAAAGCATGGTCTGTGCAAG
>JAECRA010000070.1 GCA_015999985.1 Comamonadaceae bacterium | reverse complement strand
GCGCAGTCTCTTTCTTTTGCGTCGCCAAAAGAAAGAAACCAAAGAAAAGGCGACCCCACTGTCCGTGACCCTTCGCTTCGCTACGGGCAACCTCCGGTGCTCGGTCCAGGGGCGGTGCGGCAGAACTCGCTGCTTTCGCTTCGCTCAATACGCTCAAACAGCTGCCGCAAGCTAGTTCACGAAGCAAGAGCATCTTGCAGTGCTCTTGCCCTCCCCTTGCCCTGCGCTCCTCGGCACGGCCAAAGGGGTGGGAGACCTGACTCGGGCCATTGCTTCGCTCGGCCCGCGAAGGGTTGGTCTTCCCCTTGCCTGGGAAATCTAAGGTCTCTAGCTTGGAACAGAAGGCCTTATGAGCCTTCTTAGAAAATCTTCCCCCGCCCCTCGCCAACCCGGAGGCTGCGGAGCAAGCCATTAGAAGGCTACCGCGGAGCGGGCTCTGCCCGGCCGCTGGTAGCTTCGCCCCAAGGGGGAAAGCGCGCAAGCGACTCAGGGGGTGTCTCATTCAGCAAATCGTGGATCGGGTGCTTCTGGCGGTTGTTCTGCCAAATGCTCGGCACGCAGATATTTGTAGATGGCGTGAATCAGCGGCTCGCAACCTTCGCGGGTCAGCGCGGAAATCTGGAAAACAGGGCCCTTCCACCGCATGCGCTTGACGAAGTCCTTCACGCGCGCTTCGCGCTCTTCCAGCGGGACCATGTCCAGCTTGTTGAGCACCAGCCAACGCGGCTTGGCATGAAGCGCTTTGTCGTATTTCTTCAGTTCCGCAATGATGGCTTTGGCCTGAGCGACGGGATCTGCATCATCAAAAGGAGCGAAATCCACCAGATGCAGAAGCACGCGCGTGCGCTGCAGGTGGCGCAGGAACTGGTGGCCCAGGCCTGCACCTTCGGATGCGCCTTCTATGAGACCGGGAATATCGGCCACCACGAAACTCTGTTCAGGGCCCACACGCACTACGCCCAGATTAGGGTGCAATGTCGTGAAAGGGTAGTCGGCAATCTTGGGCCGCGCGTTGCTGACGGCCGCAATGAAAGTGGACTTGCCGGCGTTGGGCATGCCAAGCAAACCTACATCAGCCAACACCTTCAATTCGAGCTTGAGGCTTTTCTTGTCACCGGGCCAGCCTGGCGTCTTCTGGCGCGGCGCACGGTTGATGGCGCTCTTGAAGCGCATATTGCCAAAGCCACCATCACCGCCCTTGGCGATCATGATTCGCTCGCCTGGCGTGAGAAGCTCGTACAGCACCTCACCGGTTTCAGAGTCGGTCACAAGCGTACCAACGGGCATTTTCAACACGATGTCATCGCCTGCGGCGCCGAACATATCGGAGCCCATGCCGTGCTGACCGCGCTTGGCTTCGTGCCGGCGGGAATAGCGGAAATCGACCAGGGTGTTCAGTGCCGGATCAGCCACCGCGAAAACGTGGCCGCCGCGTCCACCGTCACCCCCGTTGGGGCCGCCGAACTCCTTGTACTTTTCATGCCTGAACGAAACGCAGCCATTGCCACCGTCTCCGGCGGCGATATCTATAAATGCTTCGTCTACGAACTTCATGATTTTCTCCTGGCCTCAGGCCGAGATTTTGGCCTCATGCCGCCTCTCGCGGCAAGAGGAAGCCTAAGAGAGCGTGTTCACAGTCTCCGCGTCTCCCATGGCGCCCGAAACCCGCATCTGCGGCGATCGTCGCCTGGGTACTGCGCCTGCAGCCGCCGCCTTTTCAAGGACGAGGCCCTCGCGCAGAGACTCTGAACACGCCCTAAAACACAAAAGCCCCGCTTGGCGGGGCTCCGGCGCATAGAGCGTCAGTGATCAGGCAGCTGGTGTTACAAACACTGTCTGCCGATTCTGAGCACCCTTGATAGCGAATGACACGTGGCCATCCACCAATGCGAAGAGCGTGTGGTCCTTGCCCAAGCCGACACCTGTGCCAGCATGGAAGCGTGTACCACGCTGACGGACGATGATAGCGCCAGCGCTGATGCTCTGACCGCCAAACACCTTCACACCCAGCATCTTGGGCTTGGAATCGCGCCCGTTTCGCGTTGAGCCGCCGCCTTTTTTCTGTGCCATGGTTCTTTACTCCTTGGACTTGCCGCCGCCGTTGATGGCGCCGATCTCGAGTTCGGTGAAGAGCTGGCGATGGCCTTGGCGCTTCTGATAGTGCTTACGACGACGCATTTTGAAAATGCGCACTTTGTCGTGCTTGCCTTGGGCAACGACCGTAGCCGTTACTGTGGCGCCGGACACCAGGGGTGCCCCGATCTGCAACTCGCCGCCGCTTCCGACAGCCAGCACCTGATCAAGGGTGATTTCCTGGCCAACATCCGCAGCAATCTGTTCTACTTTAATTTTTTCGCCAGCGACAACGCGATACTGCTTGCCACCGGTTTTTATGACCGCGTACATGTGAACCTCTTCATGAATTGAAAAGCCTCTACCAGACCTATTTCTGGCAGAACCCAGCATTCTAGCAGCACTTTGGGGTTCCGCCAAATATGGACAGGCAGTGCCCGCCATGGCTCTCGCGGACTTTTCGCGCGACGCCGATTGAACCTCGAGGCCGTAACTTCGAGCAAAAGCCAGGCACCATCAAGTGAGAAGGCCATTTGTCATAATGCCGATCGCTGCACCTGCCGGTTGCAGCGCTCTAAACCCAGTAGTCTCAGCCCTTGTCAGCCTCTTCCACAACCACCAATCAGGCCTTGAATCTCGTTGCGGCAGATATGCGCGAGGTCGACGCCACCATTGCCCGGCGGCTCGATTCTGGCGTGCCCTTGGTAGGGGAAGTCGCGCGCTACATCATTTCCGCGGGCGGCAAGCGTCTTCGGCCCGTGCTCCTTCTTCTGATGTGTGGCGCTTTAGGTTGCCGGAGTGAGCAGCGATTCAACCTAGCGGCAGTGGTCGAATTCATTCACACTGCCACCTTGCTGCACGACGACGTGGTGGACGAATCCACGCTTCGCCGGGGTCGCAGCACGGCCAACGAAGTGTTCGGCAATCCCGCCAGCGTTCTGGTGGGCGATTTTCTCTATTCCCGCGCTTTCCAGATGATGGTGGACGCAGGCAGCATGCGGGTGATGCAGATACTTGCAGATGCAACCAACATCATCTCTGAAGGCGAAGTTCTGCAGCTCATGAACATGCATGACGCCGCGCTGGACGAAGAAGGCTATCTTCGTGTAATCCGCTCAAAAACGGCCAAACTGTTCGAAGCCAGCGCCCGACTGGGGGCCGTGCTCGCCGGAGCTGATGCGCAGGTTGAAGCCGCTTGCGCTGAATACGGTCAATCACTCGGCACTGCTTTCCAGGTGATCGACGACGTACTTGACTACGATGGCGATGCCGAGGTCATGGGTAAAAACCTCGGCGACGATCTCAGAGAGGGCAAGGCCACTCTGCCGTTGATCCTGGCCATGCGCCTGGGCACACAAGAGCAGGCTCGCCTCGTTCGCCAAGCCATTGAAACGGGCAGTACCGAAGATTTGCCCGCCATTGCGGAAATCGTGCGCCAGACCGGCGCGCTGGAGCGCACACGCGCCGCGGCAGCCGATCAGGCCCAAAGAGCCATAGACGCAGCGCGCATGCTCCCGCCCAATGAATACACAGACAGCCTGCTGGAATTAGCGTCCCAACTCTTGCTGAGGCGGTCGTAATACCGCCCTGTCGAGCGTTTTCGGGAGGGCGCTTTGCCGGGGAATCCCATCAGCTAGGGTCTCCCACAAGGACTTAAGAATGAGTGCCCGGGGGCTACAAGAAGCACGCGATTTTTGTGCAATCAAATTGGCACCCGACCCTTGCCCCCTATCAATGCGACGGTTCCGCGAAGGTGAGTCCTGAAAGATAGCTATCCATCTCAGCGCGAGCGACGTTGTTTCGCTCATTGGGCGTCATACCTTCGGGAACGCTCACGATATACGACAGTTCGACCAATCGCCCACCCCGCACGAAGAACCGGCTGATACCCACGGTTTTAATAGCTTGATCGGGCTTAGAGAAATTGAAACGCGATGTCGGAAAACACGGGCTGCTCATTCGACCGGGTGCAAGGTATTCAATCCCTTGACCCATCTCAAGGTCAGCGATTTCACGGCGTTCGAGAAGAATGTACGATGATTTTGCAAGGTCGCGCTGCATCGAATCTACAACATCAAACACCGCTTTGGCGGATGGGGTGTGAGGCGGAAGCGTCGTGACGACCAGCGCCCCCAGTGGAGGGTTGAGCTCACCATTCGAGATCAGTAGGTAGTTGTCGGTGAGGCCTCGCGACTTGTCGTCCAGAGCAAGCTTCAATACGAATTTTTCGACGTTTGGAAGCCTGGGAATCTGGTAGCGCACGCCAAGTTTGCGCAGGTCAACGGCCCTGTCAGCCTTGATTTTCTCCGCCTCTGGTGATCGAGTCATGGTTTCGGAGGCTGACCCCATACAGGCCTGACTAGTGAGCCAGACCGCCTCAATAGGCTGGGGCGCTGCCGCGCCGCTCTGGCCATTTGCGCTGGCGAGCCCGCAATAACAAGCAAATAGGAGTATCGGGACAAGAAATAGCGGGCGATTCAAAAGACTGCTCTCCAAAAGTTAATAACGATGAGGCGTCATTCGAGCGAATCCGACATGCTCAACAATCCGCGAGAAGACCGGGAAATCCATCAATATGAAGCCCCGACCTTAAGTAACCGGTGCGTGCGACAAGTTCCATGGAATCAGCCAAGCGCCGGAAATCAGCGCGGCGCCCACTATTAGTACAAAGCTAATGCCTCAGCACCTCGCTCGGAGTTCCGGGAGCCAAGTGGGGGACCAACGGAGAGAGCTTGATGGGGGCATCCACTTCAACGCCGTCAATTTGCGCCCCATATCTTGAGCAATAACTCCATAACTGCTCAAGATATTGATCTCACCGGTCGGGGAGGATAGTGCATATATCTATACAATGAACAATAAGCACCATTACTGTTGTAGATATGGAGCACTCATGCCACGCACTCAACACCCCCTTTCACTGTCTTTGACGAAGCTCGCCACGGACCTCGGCCAACGTATCGAGCTTGCCCGTTGCCGACGCGACCTCCCGGCGACGCTCTTCGCAGAACGCGTGGGCATCTCTCGCAACACATTGGCGCGACTAGAGGCCGGCGACCCTGCGGTCGCGCTCGGAACATACCTGAAGGCGCTGCGCGTGTTGGGCCTCGAAGGCGACATCAACAAGGTGGCGAGCGATGACATCCTCGGCAGGAAGTTGCAGGATTCCGTTTCCCTGCGCACCCGGGGACGTGTGAACGCCCCCTGACCCTGAAGGAACCCGATGGCTACGAAAAGCGCACGCGCGAACCGCCCCGTGCTGGAAGTTCACTTGGACGCCCCGGAGCTCAGCCCTGCCATGCACATCGGAAACCTGTTCCCTGCTGCCGAACGGGTCGACCTGGCTCCCTCCTTTGAGTACACACAGGCATGGCTTAAAGCTCCAGGGGCCCTGTCGATAGACCCTCGGCTTCCGTTATACGCAGGCGAGCAGCACTCTGCGGACGGCAGAGGGTTTGGCGTCTTTTCCGACTGCGCGCCGGACCGCTGGGGCCGGGTTTTGATGGAGCGGCGGGAGGCCAATGCAGCCGAGAATGAAAAGCGGCCCACGGTGAAAACGAACGACCTGTTTTACATGCTCGGCGTGAATGACTTCACCCGAGCCGGTGCTCTTCGATTTCGGCGTGGCCCTCAGGAGCCGTTCCTCGACGACAGCCCAATGCCTGCGTCCCCCGCGACCGACCTGCGTGAGCTGGCCGAGGTCGCCAGAAAGCTCGACGGCCCCCGCCCTGAGGCCATGCCCGAGTACGAAAAGTGGCTAGCCATGCTCATCGCCCCCGGCTCGTCGCTGGGAGGAGCACGACCCAAGGCCACCTTCACCATGCAGGACGGCACGACTTGGCTGGCCAAGTTCCCAGGGCACAACGACCAGTACGACTGGGGAAGCTGGGAATACTTGGTCTACCTCCTGGCTCACGATGCCGGCATCGTGATGCCCAAGGCACACCGAGTGCTCTTGAGCGACCGGTTCTACACCTACTGCGTCAGCCGATTCGACCGCCAGGCTGCCATGCCGGGCAGCGACTACGGGCGCCGGATGTATGCTTCTGCGATGACCTTACTTGAGCGCCGCGATGGCCAGGAGGAAGGAAGCTACCTTCACATTCTCGAGGCCATTGAGACCTACGGCGGAGCAGGACTGACCGAGGACATGCACCAGCTATTTAGGCGCGCTGTCTTCAATCTCTTGGTGGGGAACCGGGACGACCATCTACGCAATCATGGTTTTCTCCTGACGCTCACGGGCTGGCGGCTTTCCCCTGCTTTCGACATCAACCCCAATCCCGCCAAGAGCGACCACTCGCTGACTTGGGACGGCAAATCATCAGCGCCCTCTCTCCGGACATTGGTGTCCACGGCAGCGTACTACCGCCTCAACGCGACCGCAGCACAGACCATCGTTGATGAGGTCACGAAAATCGTGGTCACATGGAAAACCCGGGCAACAAAGCTTCAACTATCCCCTCTTGAGGTCAAGATGATGAGCTCCGTTTTCGCGGTCTGATGCCCCAGGAATAGCCAAGTCGTACGTTTTTCATTGTCCGCGTCTGCTCGGCCTCCTACAGCTGTTTGCGAGTTTTGGGCATGGCTTCTGCGCTCCAGAGCCCTGAAGATTCTGCCATCTGAAACACCGATGGGAAGAACATGAAACCCCCTGCTCTGCTCTGGTCCGCACTGATTGGGGCAGTCGCGAGCGCACGCTCCATGACGCCGATGGCGACGTTGTCGGCCGCGCGGCTTCTGGGCCATTCAACGCCAGGAAAACTTGCACTTCTGAACCGTCCCCTGTTCAAATTCGGCGCACTGGCGATGGGAATTGGTGAGTTGGCAGGTGACAAAATGAAATCCGCGCCCGACCGGACCGTCTTTCTGGGATTACTTGCCAGAGTGCTGAGTGCCGGTATTGCAGGTGCGGCGCTCGCGCCTAGAGGACAGGAAAAACCAGGAGCACTCACCGCGGTCGCCACCGCTGTGCCCCTCGCCTACGTCACGCTGGAGGCCAGAAAGAGCGCAATGAAGCGCATCGGCCAGTCCCGCAGCGGCTTGATTGAAGACGCCCTAATTATTGCAAGCGGCATCGCTATCGTCGCATTGGCGGTGAACCCTGCGCGCCGCCCACCATCCTTGAAAAGCCGTCGTCGGTCCCACTAGGGCAAAAGCGATCCCGGGCACCCGGTGCTTTTATCGCGCACGCCCTGAAATCTGCTAGACGGTTTACCCTCAAGGCTCTAGAGGTCTAGCACGCTCAGACATGAATGACATGGGCGGTACTCGCTCACCCCACAGCCGGCGCCAGAGCCAAGGCAATGCGCGTTCCAGGTCTGGGCGAGAACCGGCCAATGTAGGCCTGTGCCCGCCATGGGCACGCGCGGCATCGGTACCCAGGTTAAAGCGGAAGGTGTAGTTGGGCTCCTGCCCCATGCGCAAGTCAGTGACGAACAAATTTTCGTCGTCTAAAGAAACGCTGTAAAACCCGTGCGAAAAGGCCGCAATGCGTGCAAGGTAGGGGTCGTGGCCATGCTGCGACATGAGTGCCGCGCCGCGGTCATGCAATGTCCATTCAATGTGCGGATCGTCGTCGAGCAAGGAGTAATAGCCTTCCCGGTAATGCGTTGGTGTCATGGCCACCAAGCGCCAAAGCACGGTATTGAATGGGGCGGGTGTCACCAGCAAACCCTGCGCCTCAATGCCCTGCTGTTGAAGTGACGCGCGCGCGATCTGCGTCACGTATTGCTGCGCGCAGAAGCTCCAGGCAAGGTAGAGCGTACTGAGCGCCAATCCGGCTGCGTTCCACGCCAGTGCGCGAGCAGATTTCATGGAAAGCGCCACTATCACCCCGATAAGTAGCGCAAGTGTGTAGGCCGGGTCAATGATGAAGACGCTGCCGATCGCAAACGGATGATCGGTGAGCGGCTGCAGCAATTGCGTGCCATAGACCGTCATGGTGTCGAGCAGAGGATGCGTAATCAGCACCAGCCACAGCGCCAACCACCATCGTTTGAACGATGCCGGCTCTCGGTGCAAGCGCGAAACCAACCAAGCCATCGCTGGCGCCAGCAACGTGAGCATCAATAGCGAATGGCTCTCGGCGCGGTGCCTCGTCATGTTGAGAATGGCGTCACCGTGGTCAATGAAAGCATCAAGATCCGGCAAGGTGCCACCGATGGCACCCCACAGCGCTGCTTTCCAAACCGCGGTGCGGCGGCCCATGACGGCCACCCCGACGGCCGCGCCGAGAGTGATCTGGGTAATTGAATCCATACCGCTAGTGTGCTGTCCCGTAAATACCTGAACAAAATGAAATTGATGCATTCGTGCCCAGGGCAAGGCCTAGGCGGCCCCGCACAAACCGCAGTGATACCGGGTGGTATCGCGACGCTCTAAACGCGGCCGGCTAGGCGCGGCCGGCTAGGCGCTGCCATGGGTGCGAAGGCGCGATTTCATGTACAGGTATCTACGGGACAGCATACTAGCTCAAGGGCCGAGGAGATACGGCAATGTCAGCCCATCATCTCACTCCGAAAAAGCACGCGCCGAATGAAACGATAAAAATCCGTCAGGCGGTCGCCCTCACCCCAGTCTCGCAGGACTGGAGTCAGAAGCTCCGACTGAGTCTGCACCCGGTGACCAATTCAGGCGGTGAAATGGGGTGAAACGCGTAAAAGCCCAGCAATTTTAGAAACGGCCGCCCCGCTCATTAATTCACACAATCTGAGTTTCGAAGCAACACGCACTGAAACTTCACACGCAAAGTGTTGATTCACCAATACAGTCTGCTGTTTGGCCCGGTTACTTCGTTTACAGACATGGAATGATCGGCGATGATTGAAGGGGTAACTTAGTAGTACATACTTTACGCATGGCCACCGTCGACTCCATATCCAAGATTCAAGCTGCCGCACTTCCTGGCCTGGGCCGCGCGTTGGTCATGGCCGGCAAGCTGAGCCAGCAAGCGGCAGATGACATCTATCGCAAGGCGCTGGCCAGCAGCAAGAACTTCATTGCTGAATTGACTGAGTCAGGCACTGTATCTGCCGCAGACCTGGCCCACACGATGTCCACGGCCTTTTCTGCGCCTCTGATCGACATTGAAGCCCTGGATCCCGCGCGCTTGCCCGTGGACCTGATTGACGGCAAGCTGTCTCAGTCCTATCGCTTGCTTGCACTTGGCAAGCGCAACAACCGCTTGATCATTGCCACGGCGGACCCTTCGAACCTCGAAGCGGCCGAAAAAATCAAGTTCACCACGCAAATGGGCGTGGAATGGGTGATCGGAGAGTTCGACAAGCTGACGCGGCTGATTGAAGCGCTCAACCAGTCGACCACTCAGGCGATGGAGGGCATCGTCGGATCTGACTTTGAGTTCGATGAAGCCACGCTGGACGCCAATGTCCCCCTGGAAGAAGAGGCGCCTCAGACCGATGTAGAAGATGCGCCCGTCGTCAAGTTCTTGCACAAGATGCTGATCGACGCCTTCAACATGCGTGCATCGGACCTGCATTTTGAGCCTTTTGAGCATCATTATCGCGTTCGCTTTCGGGTAGACGGCGAGCTGAGGGAGATTGCGACGCCCCCCGTGGCCATCAAGGAAAAACTGGCCTCCCGCATCAAGGTGATCTCACGGCTGGATATTTCCGAGAAGCGCGTTCCCCAGGACGGCCGGATGAAGCTCAAGATCGGCCCTGACCGCGTGATTGACTTCCGGGTAAGCACATTACCCACGCTGTTTGGCGAAAAGATCGTGATCCGGATTCTGGACTCCAGCAGTGCCAAGATGGGCATCGAGGCGCTAGGCTATGAGCCGGAAGAGAAAGTTCGGCTGCTCAAAGCCATCGAGAGGCCCTATGGGATGATCCTTGTCACGGGCCCCACCGGCTCCGGCAAGACGGTCTCTCTCTATACCTGCTTGAACATGCTCAACAAGCCCGGCGTGAACATCGCGACGGCGGAAGACCCTTCCGAAATCAACTTGCCCGGCGTCAATCAGGTCAACGTCAATGAAAAAGCGGGGCTCACCTTCGCCGTAGCCTTAAAGTCATTCCTGCGCCAAGATCCCGACATCATCATGGTGGGCGAAATCCGTGATCTGGAAACTGCAGACATCTCCATCAAGGCCGCCCAGACGGGGCATTTGGTGCTCTCGACGCTTCACACGAACGATGCGCCCACCACGCTGACACGCCTGCGCAATATGGGCATAGCCCCTTTCAACATTGCGTCCAGCGTGATCCTGATCACCGCGCAACGCCTGGCCCGCCGCCTTTGCCCCAATTGCAAAGCACCCATAGACATTCCCCGCGAAGCCCTTATCGAGGCCGGTTATCAAGAGGCAGAGCTGGACGGCAGTTGGACTCCCTACAAGCCCGTAGGCTGCGCCAGTTGCAACAACGGATACAAAGGCCGTGTCGGTATCTATGAAGTCATGCCCATCAGTGAGGAGATGCAGCGCATCATTCTGCGCGACGGCAATGCGTTGGAAATCGCCTCGCAAGCACGCGCTGAAGGTGTGCGCTCGCTGCGCATGTCGGGATTGCACAAGGTCAAGCTGGGTGTTACATCCATGGAAGAGGTCCAGGCTGTGACCAACCTGTAAACCGCATAACTAGAAAGAACTCCGTATGGCAACCCGAGCGGCAAGCGCCAAGCAGATCAAGGAATTTGTCTTCGAGTGGAAAGGCAAGGACCGCAATGGCAAGATCGTGCGCGGTGAAACCCGGGCAGCGGGCGAAAAACAGGTTCAAGCTGTGCTGCGCCGCCAGGGCGTTCTGGCCACGCAGATCAAGAAGCGCCGGATGCGCTCGGGCAAAAGAATCAGGCCCAAGGACATTGCGATCTTCACGCGCCAGCTAGCCACCATGATGAAAGCGGGGGTGCCATTGCTGCAAGCGTTCGACATCGTCGGCCGCGGCAACCCCAACGCCAGCGTCACCAAACTGCTGAATGACATTCGCATGGACGTCGAAACGGGTACATCTCTTTCAAGCGCGTTCCGCAAGTATCCGCTGTACTTCAACAGTCTCTACTGCAATCTGGTGGAAGCTGGCGAGGCCGCCGGTATTCTGGAGTCTCTGCTCGACCGGTTGGCCACCTACATGGAGAAAACCGAGGCGATCAAGTCCAAGATCAAGTCGGCACTCATGTACCCCATTGCCGTGCTGGTGGTGGCGTTTGTGGTGGTGGCCATCATCATGATTTTTGTGATCCCCTCTTTCAAGGATGTGTTCACGTCATTCGGCGCCGACCTTCCCGCGCCGACCTTGATTGTCATCGCCATCAGCGAGTTCTTCGTCAAGTACTGGTGGCTTATCTTCGGTGCTTTGGGCGGCGGAGGCTATTTTTTCATGCAGGCCTGGAAGCGCAGCGAAAAGATGCAGAAGTTCATGGACCGCGTGCTTCTGAAGGTGCCTATTTTTGGAGCACTGGTAGAAAAAGCGGTCGTTGCGCGCTGGACGCGAACCTTGTCGACCATGTTCGCGGCTGGTGTGCCGCTGGTGGAAGCGCTGGACTCCGTAGGTGGCGCGTCCGGCAACTCGGTCTATCTCACCGCGACGGAGAGCATTCAGCAAGAGGTTTCCACCGGCACCAGCCTCACGACCGCCATGACCAACGTCAATCTGTTTCCCAGCATGGTCATCCAGATGGCTGCCATCGGCGAGGAATCCGGTTCTTTGGACCACATGCTGGGCAAAGCAGCGGACTTCTATGAAGCAGAAGTCGATGAGATGGTTGCAGGGCTTTCCAGCCTGATGGAGCCCATCATCATCGTGGTCCTGGGCACTGTCATTGGGGGTATTGTGATCTCCATGTATCTTCCAATCTTCAAGCTGGGCCAGGTCGTCTGATGGAATTTCCAAGTTGGTTACATGCCGCCGTGGGCGGCCTGTTGGGGCTGCTCGTCGGTAGCTTTCTCAATGTCGTCATCCACCGTCTGCCCAAGATGATGGAACGGAGATGGGCCGCGGAGTATGCGGAAATGTCGGACCAGGAAGTCGCACCACAGGAAGCCTTCAACCTGGTTGTTCCGCGCTCGCGCTGTCCTCACTGTGGGCACCAGATTGGCTGGTATGAAAACATTCCGGTGCTGAGTTATCTTTTCTTGCGGGGGAAATGTTCCGAGTGCAGCAAGCCCATAAGTGCCCGCTACCCCTTGGTAGAGCTCGTGACGGGCGGTTTGTTCGCCTGGTGCGTATGGAACTGGGGATTGACGCCTACGGCAGGTGCCTGGTGCCTCTTCACGGCTGCGTTGGTAGCGCTGACGCTGATCGACTGGGACACCACCTTGCTTCCGGATGACATTACGCTGCCCTTGCTTTGGGGTGGTCTCATCGCGTCTGCGCTGGGCTGGACTGGTGTTGAATTGACCAGCTCCGTGTGGGGCGCCGTGGCCGGATATCTGTCGCTTTGGCTTGTGTATTGGGGGTTCAAGCTCGCCACAGGCAAGGAAGGCATGGGCTATGGCGACTTCAAACTGCTTGCAGCGCTAGGGGCCTGGTTTGGATGGCAAGCACTGGTGCCCATCATTCTCATGGCGTCTGTCATCGGCGCCATCGTGGGCATAGGCATGAAGCTCCGCAGCTCGCTGCGTGAAGGCGGTGTGGTGCCGTTTGGACCGTTTCTCGCCATGGCCGGGATTACCGGCATGCTGTTTGGTCCTCAGAGTATTTTGCGAGTGATTGGTCTGGGATAGGAGACCGAGAGGGGGAGACCTTGGCGCGCGATACCAATTCTCAGCAGCCATGATCTCTAACGAAGCACGACGGTGCCAGGGCGAGCCTCACCCTGCCCTCTCCCACGAGTGGGAGAGGGTTCTCACCCCCCCCGACCTTGGGCGTCTTTGCGCTGCCTTTAGACTTGCGTGATTGGCCGCAGGGTTCATGCGGCATTACGGACAAATGACATGAAAGAGCCTTTGCGTCTTGGGCTGACGGGCGGAATCGGTAGCGGAAAAAGCACAGTGGCCAAGATGCTGGCGGAGTGCGGTGCTGCGATCATCGATTCAGATGCCATCTCCCGCGCCACCACGGCCTCAGGCGGTGTAGCGTTACCCGCCATCGCGGCTGCCTTCGGGCCACAGATGTTGGGTGCAGATGGCGCACTTGATCGCGCAGCGATGCGGCAATTGGTTTTTAGCGATCCGTCTGCCCGGCAAAAGCTCGAAGGCATTATTCACCCACTGGTCAGCCAGGAGGTGGACCGACAGGCCAGGCTTGCCAGTGACCAGGGAAAGAAGTGCCTGGTGTTCGATGTGCCTCTCCTTGTCGAATCCGGCGCACGCTGGCGCGGCAAGCTTGATCGTGTGCTGGTGATTGACTGCCCGGCACCAACGCAGATCGAGCGCGTCATGGCCCGCAGCGGTATAAGCAGTGAGGAGGTTCAGCGCATCATCGATGCTCAGGCTTCGCGTGAGTCACGCCTTTGCGCAGCCGATATCGTGATCTACAACGGCGCGGGAGTGTCACTTTCGACCTTACGTGAGAGCGTGCAATCCCTGGTGGTCAGCTTGGGACTATGATGGTGGGCAGCCCAGCCCTGCAACACACGCGTGATACTTTACGAATATCCCTTTAACGAGCGCATTCGCACCTACCTCCGGCTCGAACATCTGTTTGGACGCCTCGGGCAGTTGTTGCCCAGGGAGTCGGCGCTCGATCATCATTTCGCCCTCATCACGATCTTTGAGATCATGGATGTGAGCAGCCGTGCCGATTTGAAATCGGACGTGCTCAAGGACCTGGAGAAACTCAAAAGCCATATGTCGGCGTTTCGTGGCAACCCGGCCATTTCCGAAACCTCGCTCGACTTCATCCTTGGACAAATCGAAACAGCCTTTACGCAGTTCAGTCAACAAATCGGCAAACCTGGCCATGATCTGACGGACAACGAATGGCTCATGAGCATCCGCAGCCGCGCCGTCATTCCTGGCGGCACCTGCGAGTTTGATTTGCCAGCCTACCATTCATGGCAACATGGACCTGTCGCCAGCCGCAAAGCGGACCTTGACCGCTGGTCCAGCACACTGGGTCCATTGGCCAGGGCCTTGACCCTGCTGATGCAAGTGCTGCGAGATTCCGGCAAACCTCAGAAGGTCATGTCGACCAGCGGGCAGTTTCAGCAAACGCTTCCGCAGGGTCGCAGCTTTCAATTGCTTCGTTTGCGCATTGACGACTCACTGGGTCTGGTGCCGGAAATCAGCGGAAATCGCCTCGTGGTTTCAGTGCGATTGATGCGGCCCGGGCCTGACGGCAAGTTGCATACGGCGCGCGAAGAAGTTCCGTTCGAAGTCACACTCTGCGCATGAAAAACGTTCCGCCTCCCCCTTCGCAGACTGCATCCAAGGCTCGCACCGTCCGCTGCCCTGCTTGTAGTGGTCCTAGCTTGTATTCGCCGGAGAACCGCTTCAGGCCGTTTTGCAGCGAACGGTGCAAGACGCACGATCTCGGCGCATGGGCCAGTGAAAGCTTTCGCATGGAGGTGCAGGAAGACGACGGCGCCAGCACACCGGAATCGGGCTCACCGTTGCAATAAAAGGCCAGGAAGGCCATCTGGCCCCCGCCCACGCTCACGGCAGCAAGGATTCCTCTTCCAGCCAGCGCAGAACGGGGATCGCCCCAGGCAAGACTGGTTCCACTTTGACTGGCAAGCTCTGCCATGCGAAAGATTGGCCTTCGCGCATGGAAAGCTCACCCTGCCACACGGTAAGCTTGCAAAAATGCAAGCGCACCAAGGCGTGAGGGTAGTCCACCAGCTGTTCGCGCCAACGGATGATGGCGCCAGGATCGACTTGAATGCCCAGCTCTTCATGCAGCTCACGGGCCAGTGCGTGCTCTACAGTCTCGCCAGCTTCAAGCTTGCCACCAGGAAACTCCCAGTAGCCTTCATACACTTTACCCGATGGGCGGGATGTGAGTAGAAACGAGCCGTCAGGCCTGAACAAAACACCTACGCCCACATCGACGACAGGCCTGTCAGCCCCTGCAGCGCGAGGTAGGTGGGTATCAGCCTTGATCAGAGACTCTTTCACGCCTGCTGCGCACGACGCCCGATGAAATCGCGTGCGAACTGATAGGCGACACGGCCGGAACGCGAACCGCGCTCAAGCGCCCACACCAAGGCTTCTGGCCGCGCTGCGGCGATCTCTTGCGCTGAGGCACCGAGTGACGACAGCCATTGAGCCACGATAGTGAGGTATTCATCCTGGCTGAAGGGGTAGAAGCTGACCCACAATCCAAAACGCTCTGAGAGCGAAATTTTCTCTTCAATGACTTCACCTGGATGCACCTCACCATCTTCGGTGTGCTGGTAGCTGAGGTTTTCCTTCATGTACTCTGGCAGCAAGTGCCGACGGTTGCTGGTGGCATACACCAGAACGTTCGGTGTGTTGGCCGCCACAGAGCCATCGAGCATGGATTTCAGCGCCTTATAGGACCCATCGCCCTCTTCGAAACTGATGTCATCGCAGTAGATGATGAATTTCTCAGGAAGGCCGGCGACGACCTCCACAATGTCGGGAAGATCGATCAGATCAGTCTTGTCGACTTCGATGAGCCTGAGGCCCTGCGCGGAGTAGGCATGCAGACAGGCTCTGATGAGCGACGACTTGCCTGTGCCGCGCGCGCCCGTCAATAGAACATTGTTGGCTGGTCGCCCTTCAACGAATTGGCGCGTATTGCGCTCAATTTTTTCTTTCTGCTGATCGATTTCTTTCAGATCAGCCAAGGCCATGGCTGCCACATGGCGTACAGGCTCCAGAGAGCCATGGCCCGAAGAACGCTTGCGATAGCGCCATGCAATCGACTGACTCCAATCCGGTGCCGACAAAGGTTGAGGCAACACCGTCTCGATCCGCGTGATCAGGCTATCAAGCCGATCAATCAACTTTGAAACCATCGAGTCCATAAGAATCCATCAATAACTGATCGCCGACTTTTCAAACCAAAGCGTGAGGTGACACCCTCGGTTACCAACGCGCGCCCAAAGAAAAGATCAAGCGCCGAAAACTACTGGGATGGAGAGCTGCCCAGCAGCCCACCCCAAACCAGCTCAGGGCGCAGGGGCCCTGGCGCGCCAGCGCGCCATCAGGACCTGTAGTCTGCGTTGATGCTGACGTACTCGTGGCTGAAATCGCAAGTCCAGACAGTATCACTGGCCGAACCGCGTCCGAGCAGCACGCGCACCGTAATTTCAGATTGCTTCATGACACGTTGGCCGTCTTCCTCAAGGTAAGCGGGATTGCGCCCACCCTTGACGGCCACATGCACATCGTCCAGATACAGATCGATCAGCGTCTGGTCCAGATCACCTATGCCCGCATACCCCACGGCCGCCAGAATGCGGCCAAGATTGGGGTCACTGGCAAAAAACGCGGTCTTGACCAGTGGCGAATGAGCTATGGAGTACGCCACTTGCCGGCATTCAGCGGCAGTCTCGCCACCTTCCACACGGACGGTAATGAACTTGGTGGCGCCCTCGCCATCTCTCACAATGGCTTGCGCCAGTTGACGGGCTACTGCCAGCAGCGCCTCTTTGAGCGCACGACCGTCTGCCGAATCGAGCGAAGTCACGGGCGCATGATCGGCCCGATTGGTGGCCACTACGATGAAAGAGTCGTTGGTCGAAGTGTCGCCGTCGATCGTCACGCGGTTGAAGGAACCCTCGGCGAGCTCGAACGACAGCTGCTGCATTACGGCCGGATCGACACGCGCATCGGTGGCCATGAATCCCAACATGGTCGCCATGTTCGGGCGAATCATGCCGGCGCCTTTGCTGATACCCGTCACGCTGATCTCGGCACCACCCACCATCGCCTTGGCGCTGTAGGCCTTGGGCAAGGTGTCCGTGGTCATGATGGCCTCGGCGGCGCGCGCCCAATGATCGGCCTTGGCGTCTGCCAAAGCGGCAGGCAGGCCAGCGATGATGCGATCTACCGGAAGCGGCTCCATGATGACGCCCGTGGAAAACGGCAACACCTGTTCAGGCGCCACCTTGAGCAACTCAGCCAGGGCAGCGCAGGTCTGCCGAGCCCTCGCCAGACCGTCTTCGCCCGTACCCGCATTGGCGTTTCCGGTATTGACCACCATGGCGCGAACAGGAGCGGTCTTCTGGTTTTCAAGATGCTCACGGCACACTTGCACCGGCGCAGCGCAAAAGCGATTGGTGGTGAAAACGCCACCAATGCTGGCACCTTCATCAATCAGGAACACCGTGAGGTCTTTCCTGCCAGCCTTGCGCACTCCGGCCTCAGCAATGCCTATTTGCACGCCAGCGACAGGCAACAAGCTGGAAGGATCAGGGGCGGTGAGATTCACAGGCATGCTTGGCTTTCTGGAAATATGCCGGAGATCAGCTTAAAGCGCCGTGGCACTGCTTGTATTTCTTGCCGCTACCGCAAGGGCAAGGCTCGTTGCGGCCCACGCGAGGTACTTCGTCCTCCAGACCCAGCGCCAGCGCAGAGGCAGGCAGCGTCTGTGCTTCACCCGTTTCGGTAGGAGCGGTGTAAGTCACGTTGCTGAATTTCTCAGCGCGCTGCTCCAGGCTCTCGGCCGCTTCTTCAATCTGCTCGCCAGACTGGATCTTCACGGTCATCAGCGTGCGTGTCACTTCGTCCTTGACGATGTCCAGCATCTGTCCGAACAGGGCGAAGGCTTCTCGCTTGTATTCCTGCTTGGGCTGCTTCTGTGCATAACCGCGAAGGTGGATACCCTGGCGCAGATAATCCAGCGCGCTCAGATGCTCGCGCCAGTGGCTGTCGATGTTCTGCAACAGCACGGCACGCTCAAACGGACGGAAATTCTCCACTCCGACCAGCTCCAGCTTGGCTGCATAAGCTTCATCCGCCGCCTGGAGCGTCTTTTCCAGGATCTCCTCATCGGTCATGGCGCTGGAGGATTCGATTTCCTTTTGCAGCGGTAAATCGATGTGCCACTCATCGGCCAGAATTCTTTCGAGGCCAGGGATGTCCCACTGCTCTTCGACGGATTCTGCCGGCACATACTGGCGAACCAGATCTGTGAAACATCCCTGGCGCAAGGACTCAATCTGCGCATCGAGTTCGGACGAGTCCAGAATCTCGTTACGCTGCTGGTAGATGACTTTACGCTGATCGTTCGCCACATCGTCATATTCGAGCAGTTGCTTGCGAACGTCGAAGTTGCGAGCCTCGACCTTGCGCTGAGCGCTCTCGATGCTGCGAGTGACGATGCCGGCTTCGATGGCTTCGCCTTCCGGCATTTTCAGCCTGTCCATGATGGAGCGCACACGGTCACCTGCAAAGATGCGCATGAGCGAGTCATCCAGGCTCAGATAAAAGCGCGAAGAACCAGGGTCGCCCTGGCGGCCGGAACGGCCACGCAACTGGTTGTCGATGCGGCGGCTTTCATGGCGTTCGGTGGCAATGATGCGCAAACCACCCAGCGCCTTGACGGCTTCGTGGTCTGCCTGCCACTGCTCTCGCAGCTTCGCGGCCATGGCCTTGCGGCCCGCTTCATCCAAAGAGGGATCGGCGTCCAGCGCTTCGATGGCTTTCTCGATATTGCCGCCCAGCACGATGTCCGTACCACGGCCAGCCATGTTGGTGGCAATGGTGATCATCTTGGCCCGACCGGCCTGGGCCACGATGTCGGCTTCCCGGGCATGCTGCTTGGCGTTGAGCACCTGGTGCGGCAGTTTTTCCTTGTTGAGCAGCTCGTCGATGATTTCCGAGTTTTCGATCGAAGTGGTGCCCACCAGGACCGGCTGCCCTCTTTCGTAGCATTCCCGGATATCGGCAATGGCAGCAGCGTATTTCTCCTGGGTGGTCTTGTAGACCCGGTCCAGTTGGTCGTCACGTCGGCTGGGTTTGTTCGGCGGAATAACGACCGTTTCCAGGCCATAGATTTCCTGGAATTCGTACGCTTCGGTGTCTGCCGTGCCCGTCATACCGGCCAGCTTGCTGTACAGGCGGAAATAGTTCTGGAAGGTGATGGAGGCGAGGGTCTGGTTCTCAGCCTGAATCTGCACGCCTTCCTTGGCTTCCACGGCCTGGTGCAAGCCGTCGCTCCAGCGGCGGCCGCTCATCAGACGGCCGGTGAATTCATCGACGATCACGATCTCTGGCCCACGCTCGCCCTGTTGCACCACATAGTGCTGATCGCGGTGGTAGAGATGGTTGGCCCGCAGCGCTGCATACAGATGATGCATCAGCGAAATGTTGGATGGGTCGTACAGGCTGGCACCCGGAGCAATCAGGCCTTGCTCAGCAAGGACGCGCTCGGCGGTCTCGTGGCCTTGCTCTGTGAGGTAGACCTGGTGGGCTTTTTCATCAACAGTGAAATCACCAGGTTTGGTGACGCCAAGTCCGGTGCGGGGATCGGCTTCACCTTCCTGACGCGTCAGGGCCGGGATGACCTTGTTGATCGACACATAGGTAGCTGTGTGGTCCTCCGCCTGTCCGCTGATGATCAATGGCGTGCGGGCCTCATCGATCAGGATGGAGTCGACCTCATCGACGATGGCGTAATTGAGCTTGCGCTGAACGCGCTCACCCGGCTCGTACACCATGTTGTCGCGCAGATAGTCAAAGCCGTACTCATTATTGGTACCGTAGGTGATATCTGCCGCGTAGGCGGCCTGCTTTTCCTCGCGGGACATTTGCGGCAAGTTCACGCCTACGGAAAGGCCGATGAACGAGTAAAGCCGGCCCATCCACTGGGCATCACGGTTGGCAAGGTAGTCGTTGACCGTGACCACGTGCACGCCCTTGCGAGCCAGGGCGTTGAGGTAGACGGGTAATGTGGCAGTGAGCGTCTTGCCCTCGCCAGTGCGCATCTCCGCAATTTTGCCCTCGTGCAGCGCCATGCCGCCAATAAGCTGCGCGTCGAAATGGCGCATTTTCATCACGCGCTTGGAGCCTTCGCGCACCAGAGCAAAAGCTTCAGGCAGCAGCTGGTCAAGGGTTTCGCCCTTTTCGTGCCGGTCTTTGAACTCCTGCGTCTTGGCGCGCAGCTCGTCATCGCTTAGCTTCTCGAAGTCAGGTTCAAGCGCGTTGATGCGGGCCGCGGTCTTGCGGAACTGTTTGAGCAGACGGTCATTGCGACTGCCAAAGATCTTGGTGAGGAGATTGGTGGCCATGCGTACGCGGCCGCCATGCGCGTTGAAACGACAGGCGACCAAAACCCCTAAGACATCAGAAATGAATACGGAAACTGAGGGCGGCCAGCTTGAATACAAGTCAAAAAACGCAGAACCTGCATTGCAAGCCTGTGAAACCGGCAGCCCCTTCGCTCGCGCGAGTAACCAAACATTTTACCTGCGCAATAAGAACCCCGGCTAGGGCGATAATTCTTGTTCAATCCATGGGCGTGAATTTAGCGCGCTAGGGGTTGCATTTCCATAATGTCTACCCTGAGAAGTACCCATGCAAACCTACCGCCGCTCCACATCCGTTTCCCTGCTTCAGGCGGTAGAGGGCGCCCCGACCCTGTCTCATCTGAGCCATTTGGCCAGCCAGTCTGGCATCCGATTGGCGCTGATCCGCCCGCTGTTGCCCAAACTGCTGCAAGCCGCGGTGCAAGCTGGAGCATTGGAAGAAGGTAGCTGGTGCCTACTGGTGCCCAATAGCTCAGCGGCAGCCAAGCTGCGTCAGATGACGCCCGCCTTGCTTGAAGTGCTGCAGGCCAGGGGTCACCCCGTGGAGAAGCTGCGGATCAAGATCATCACTACGACTGGACAGCCTGGCTTCAGGCGCTGAGTGGCTGGTGGGCCTTTCAAATCTTCTGGAACCTACGGCGAATTGAGTTAGCCACATAGGCGCGGTTCCACATAATGGACTTGCCCTGCGCCCCGCGTTAAGCAGACATCGACCTACGCTGGCCGTGCTAAAGCGTCGGAGTTGGGCGGGGATCGGCCGCTACACGGCAATTACAGGCGAAAACACCAATAGACACTAAAGATATCATTTGATATCGAAAAATAGTTCTTAAGGCTACAATATGAGAAGTCGCAGCATTCGCTAGCGGCAAGGGGGCTGGTTTGCAATGGCTTGGCCCTTTGCTAAGGACCCTCTGCATAACCCCTCACGGCCCGGACGGCCGGCCCCGCCAGATCACTGCCTCCGTGAGGTCTGCTGCGTTGAGTTTTTTGCCAATAGCGCGAGCTATTGGCAAA
>JAECRA010000012.1 GCA_015999985.1 Comamonadaceae bacterium | reverse complement strand
GAACGCAGGGAGTTTCTGCGACACCGCCCCTCGACCGAGCAGCGCAAGTTGCCCGGAGCGAAGCGCAGGGTCACGGCCAGCGGGGCCGCCTTTCTTTTGCCTACTTTTCTTGGGCCGGCCATCCGGTGGCGGAGCAAAGAAGAAGTAGGTGCGCTGCCGGGCGCACTCCCCGGCCTCCGACCTCAATGCAAGAGCAGAAGGCACTATCAAGCGCCACGAATAATTCAACCGCCGGTTGGCCGGCCCCGCCCCACCCTCTCCCAAAGGGAGAGGGGGTTAAATTACCGCACCCGACCCCGCCCACCATCCCTCAGCGGGCGATGGAGAAGATCCAAGAATTCAAGCAATCAAAGCATCCAGCACTCCAGGCGAAAAGTCCGCCTGAACCTCTGCAGCCAGTCGCTCAAACACATCCTCCAACGACAGCGCCTGCGAGCCAAACAACGCTCGGACCACAGCAGCATCTTCGAACATGCCGTGCAAGTAAATGCCCAACACATTACCCGTGACATTCTGCCAAGCAAGTCCTGCGGCAATTTCGCGAGCCACATCACCGGCAGCAGCCATGGCAGGGTGCTGAGCAGTCTGGCCGCTGTGAATTTCATAGCCGGCCACTTCAACCAAAGAAAGTGCCGCCCAAAGCCCGTTCAACTCACCCAGACGAACCCGGCTGCGGCGCACCGTTTTCTGCGGTTCAAAGGACGTCACCAAGGGCAGCAAACCTAGACCCGGGGCATTGCCCTGGCTCTCCACACCGTGAATATCTATCAGCGCCTCTCCCAGCATCTGTAGCCCACCACAAATGCCCAAAACCCGGTTGCCACGAGCAGCGTGTTCCGCAATGGCGGCATCCAGCCCTTGGTCGCGCAGCCAGGCCAGATCCGACACCGTGGCTTTGCTACCCGGCAAAATGACTGTGTCAGCGCCGCGTATCTGAGACGGCGTACGGGCCCAGGTGACATGCAGTCCGGGGACGTTTTTGAGCGGTTGGAATTCATCCAGATTGCTGATGCGCGGATACGCAATGATGGCAATGTGATGGGGCCTAAGGCTGGTGGTGTCTAGCCCTGAGGAGACTGCTCCAGGCACCGCACCGTTAACTGCTTCTTTCCCGAGAACCGAAGAACCTATGGCACTGTCATCAAACAAGCCATCTTCTTCAGGCAGGCCATGGCCGAAACGCATGGGCACCACAGCCACTACAGGCACTTGGGTCAACTCTTCTATCTGCTGCGGCGCCGGTGCAAGCAAGGCCGCGTCGCCCCTGAACTTATTGAGCACAAAGCCTTTGATCCTTGCGCGATCTTCCTCGGGCAATAGTGCCCAAGTGCCGTATAGGTGGGCAAAAGCACCGCCTCTATCAATGTCCGTCACCAGAAGACAGCGCGCATCTGCATGGCGCGCCACCCGGAGGTTGACGATGTCATTGGCCATCAGGTTGATCTCTGCGGGCGAGCCAGCCCCCTCTATCACCACCACATCATTTTCGGCTCGCAAGGCGTCCAAAGCAGCAGCGATCTGAGGCCACACGCGCTCGCTTCGGCCGCGCCAGGGCAATGCGGTCAACTCAGCACTCACCTGCCCCATCAACACCACCTGGCTATGGGTATCTGCTTCAGGTTTGAGAAGCAGCGGGTTCATGCGCACGTCAGGTTCAGCGCGCGCTGCAAGCGCTTGAAAATACTGCGCTGAACCGATCTCCCCCACTTCATGCATTGGCTGCGAGACCCCGGACTTCTCACCTGTGGCTTCAGGAGCAGCGCGCACGACATTGGCCACCACACGAGCGTTGTTGCTCATGTTCTGAGCCTTGAAAGGCGCGACCTTCAAACCCTGGTTGGCGTAATAGCGGCAAAGCGCGGTAGTCACCCAACTCTTGCCAGCTCCGCTGCTGGTACCCAGCACCATGACACAACGAGCGGTCATCTCTCCTGCCCCTTCAGTGCCAGCATCAGTTCATCTTGAACGGTGGGACTGGCCACGGCTACCCTCGCGCGATGCGGCAAGCCAAAACTCGTACAGTCTCGCAACTTGAACCCTCGTATGCGCAGCGCTTCCAGACAGGACTTCATATCAAACTCGGTTTCCGCTTGTAGACCGCCACTGCGAGCTATCACAAAAAAATTAGCGACGCTGGGAGACACGCTCCACCCGGACGAATCCAACAGGCTTACCTGGCGCGCTTTCCATACCTTAAGTTGCTCCCGGCATTCGGACAGCCATTGATGGGCGTCAACAGTGGCCCAGCATTGAAGTAGTGCCACCCCGTGCACGCCCAGCGGCCAAGACGGCGCCAATGCCCGCACTCGCGCTAGCAGCCCGGCCTCTTGACGCGGGGAAATGGCATAGGCGGCACGCACCCCCGTCAAGCCCAGGGCCTTGTTCGGGGTGATGATTCTCCACACCGCACCAAGCGCGCGGTCATCCAATGCCAAGACACCGCTCAGGCGCAAAGGCTCATAGGCTTGGTCCAGCACCAAGGTTTGCCCGAGCCGCAAAGCAGCCACTTGACCCGCCAGATCTTCGTGGGCTTGACCGACGGGACTTGAAGGATCACAGGCCCAGATCAAATCCGCTTGTTCAGCATCGGGCACGCGCACCAGGCCTGCAGCGTGGGCAGCATAGGCATAGTCACCATAAGCGTGCTCAGGCAGCCAGACGGCGGCTGTCTGCCCGGAGTTCAATGCCTCAAGGGCTATCGCCACGCTAAGGCGCTGTATCAACTCGCTGCCGCTACCGCCAAGGACGATACGCGAGGGCGCAACGCCATGCCATGCGGCCAGTTGAATGACGAGCGATGTATAGGCATGGTCTGGGTAATGGCGTGCATCGGCAGCACGCAGAGCCTCTTCGGCGGGCGGATAAGGTCCACACGCGTTGGAGTTGGATGAGAGGTCATGTATAGGCACTCCCATCATGTCGGGACCACCATGGGTGCGACTGGCCGACAGGCTCATGCCAGCACCACCAGAAGAACGCCACAGCTCAATAAAGCAGCAACCAGCACAGTACGTGAGCCGATCACACAGGCTCGCAAAGTGTCGGATGGGCCCGGCGAACGAGCGCTTTCATTCAGTGCATACACACCTGGTTTGGACAGGCGTATGCCCAATACAAGCGCCATGGCTGCCATAGGCCAACCGCCGTTGGGCGATGGCGTTCGGCGAGCCTCCAGCGGCAGACGGTTGCATCCGCGCAGCCCGCCCCACACGCAGATCAACAGTGCGGTGATGCGCGCGGGCACCCAGCCCAGCACGTCATCAGCGCGCGCCGCCCACTTGCCTGCCCATTGCCAGTCACGCCCATTGCGAGCACCCCGGTAGCCCCACATGGCATCAGCGGTGTTGGCAAAGCGAAAAAGCGCCGCCCCAGGTAAGCCCAGCAGGACGAACCAGAACAAGGGTGCCACGACGGAATCGTTGAGATTCTCGGCCAGTGATTCAATGGCGCTCTCACGCACTCCCTCTGATGAGAGGGCTTCAACGTCTCTGCTCACCAGGCGCTTGAGCTGCGTCTGGCCGGCTTTGAGGGATTGCGACAATTCACGCTCCACGGACAACACCTCATCGTGAAGCATCGCCCAGGAAAGAAGCGGCTTGAGCAACAAGCTCAATGCCAATGCAGCCAGCCAGAATGGCTGAGTCATTACCCAGGATTGAATCAACCAGCTGACGGAGAATACGAAGACCGCCGCACCACACCAGGAAAACGCAGCCATCCAGAAAATGTGCCACTGAGGCAACAGCGCAGATTCCTCAGCTTTTGGTGCCAGTCGGTCACCCGCCCAAGCCAGCCAGCGCCCCATCCACACCACCGGATGCCATTGCACCGGCGGTTCACCCAGTAGCCGGTCAATGGCGATGGCCAACGCGGGCACGCAGGCCAGCAAAACAGCTCCAGTCATATCCGTTTCTGACAAAACACCCCACCAGGTCCAGGACATCTCCGGAATCATCCAAGTGCTTTCCAAAGCTGCCCTTGCGGCTGCACGTTCCCGCGCTCCAGTGCAAGCAGAAACTGCTTGCGCGGAAGACCTCCCCCATAACCAGTGAGCGAGCCATTGCTACCGATCACACGATGGCAAGGCACGACGATGGAAACTTTATTCTGGCCATTGGCCGCGGCCACCGCCCGGCTGGCGGTTGGACTGCCAATGTGATGAGCTTCCTGGCCATAACTCCATGTTTGGCCGTAGGGAATTTCAAGCAGCGCCTTCCACACGCGCTGCTGAAACGGCGTGCCCAGCAGATCGAGCGGTATGTCAAAGACACGGCGCCGACTTGCAAAATACTCAGTCAATTCCCGACCCATCTGTTCTGTCAATGCATTCTGACCGAGTGTCGCAGGCCCACCAGCCGCTGACTCGACCTGCGCCATCTCACGGTCGACACGGGCCTGCCCTTCGAACTCGAGCATGCGCAAGCCCTTCAACGTGAACACCGCGATCATTTCGCCCACAGGGGTGGGATAGGTGTGCTTCGTCAGGTCTGACATATTGATTTCTCCAGCGGGCCATCTGAGGAATTGTCGCTGGTGTTGAAGTGGAGCACAGCTCTAAGATCGCGGTGCACGCGGGCACGCGATAGTAGTTCCAAGCCTCTCAGTCCTCAATACCTCGTTGGGCCGGCACCCCCGCTTTGAAGGCATGCTTGATCAAGGTCATTTCGGTCACAGTGTCCGCCAACTCAATGATCTCAGGAGGGCAACGCCGACCAGTCAGACAGACATGGACGTCCGCAGGCCTGTCCTTGAGTGTCTGCAACACATCCTCCAGCGGCAGCCAGCCGTAGATCAGTGGATACGTGATTTCATCGAGCACCACCAGAAAGTGCTCTCCGCCCAAAATTGCCGCCTTGGCCTTTTCCCAGCCGTCTCGAGCGAGTTGAGCGGAATGATCAAGGTCCTTGCTCTTCCAGGAAAAACCGTCGCCCAGGCCTTCAATGCGCAAGCCGATCTGCTCGAACATGCGGTGCTCACCAAATCGAGCGGACGGTACCTTCATGAACTGATAGATCACGACCTGCTTGCCGTGCACATGTTGCCGGCCAAAGGCGCGCAGCGCAAGACCAAACGCCGCGGTGCTTTTACCCTTGCCGTCTCCGGTGTTCACGATGATGAGCCCCCGCCGTTCTCCAGCGGGTTTGTCGTACCTTTTCTCGGTGGGCGGTGTTTCAATTTGCATGTTGAGCCTTTTTTCACATGGGCCGCGGCGCGCGCGGCAGTGCCACCCATCCGCCTTCCAAGGCGTGGATGGTGATTCGATTATCGAAAGCAGCCTGAAGAGCCGCATGGGTCATGGGATCTGAGCAGGCTCCGTAATGAACAATCCGGCCATTGCGCACAATCACCAGATCATCAGCTTGCAATGCGATAGACAACTCGTGCAGGACACTGACCACGGTGCCCCCGGCTGCCACCAGCCCTTGCACGATGGTCAACCAGTCCGACTGATGCGGAGGGTCCAGGTGAGCCAGAGGTTCATCCATCAGCAATACCGGCGCTTCAACAACCAGAGCGCGAGCCAGCAGCACCCGTTGCCGCTCGCCGCCAGAAAGATCGCCCAACCGACGATCTCGCAGCTCCCAGACCTGGGTCTTGTTTAGCGCGCGTTCGACTGCACTATGGTCTGCTGCAGAGGCCGGAGCGAGCCAGCTGCGATGAGGTAGACGCCCTAGCAGGGCGACATCGTAGGCGGTGAGATCTTCGCCCCCACCTTCGCCCTGCCCAAGCCATGCCAGTTGACAAGCCCGGTCACGGGCAGGCCACTGATTGAGCGGACGGCCCTGCAGCTGAACATGACCAGCGGTAGGCAAAAGTCCGGCCAGGACACGCAATAGCGTGGATTTTCCTGCTCCGTTGGGCCCGACGATACTGGTCCACCGCTTGGGTGGAAGTACCAAGTCCGTCTCGTGAAGAATGGGCGTCGCACCGATTTTCGTTTCTGACGAATGGACTGAGATGGCCACTGATTTTGCGGAAGCGATCACGGAGTTCACTTGGTTCTCCGGTACATGAGCCAGAGCAGGTAACCGCCCCCCAGAACAGCCGTGAGAACGCCTACTGGCAGCTCTTGCGGCCAGATGAGGGCACGCGCTGCAATGTCAGCCAGCATAAGAAGGACACCACCCATCATCGCGGAGAGCAACACCAAGGGGCCATGAGTCACGCGAGCCAGCGGACGAACCAAATGAGGAGCGGCCAGCCCTACAAATCCAATCAGCCCCGCTTGCGCCACCGCAGTACCAGTGGCCAGCGCCAGCACACCGATCAAGGCAGCGCGCATGGGCCCTAGCGGCAAGCCCAGGCTTTGCGCGGTGGCCTCTCCCAGACTCAGTCCATCCAGCACACGTGCCAGCACCCACGCCAACGCCATGGCCGGAAGCAACACGGCGGCCATCACCACACACGCACTCCAACCTATGAAGGCGGTGTTACCGAGCACAAAGCCCACCATGGCAGACAGCACCTCGGGTGCGGAAAGAGTGACGAGATCCTTCAAGGCGCCCAGCACATAGCCAACAACCACGCCAGCCAGCAGCAGGCGCATGGTGTGCTGCACACCTTTTGCAAGCAAAAGGGTGAGCAAGACCCCGCCCAAGGCCCCCAGAAAGGCGGCACCTGTCAGGCCCATCTTGCCCACCCACGTGGCCGTAACGGTGCCGCCGCCCATAAGCGCCAAAGCAATCGCCACGGCCAGCATGGCACCCGAAGCACTGCCGAGAAGAAAAGGGTCAGCCAGGGGATTACGAAACAAGCCTTGGGCCACGGCCCCAGCCAGACCCAGCAAGGCGCCTATCAACCAGGCGCCTACGGTGCGCGGCAGTCGAACCTCGGTCACGATTTGCCAGGCAACCGGGTCGTCCCTCATGCGCCATACGCTCTCGAAGCCAGTGCTGCCAATGCCAGCACCCACCGCAACGGCCAAAACGGAAAGCCCGAGCAGCGAAAGCGCCAGCCAGGCAGCACGAGCATTCAACGAGGAGCTCCCACGGACGGCCCTTTCTCGGTCACGCAGCGGGCCATGAGACGCGCAGCCTCAGCCATGCGTGGCCCAGGGCGCAGCAAGGCGTCCACCTGCGCGGCATCGAATATGCACATGTGCTGGCCTCGCACCGCCCGAAGATTGCGCCAACCGGGGCGCTTGCCAAGCTCCGAGCTACTCCGCTCGCCAGCCATGATGAGATCGGGGTCTGCACGTAAAACGTACTCCGGATTGATCTTGGGAAACGGCCCCAATTCGGGCTCGATGATATTGCGCATGCCCAAGGCCGTGAGCATTTCGCCAATGAACGACGAAGGCCCTGCCGCGTGGGGGCCCGGGCTGGCTTCAAAGTAAACGCGCTGTCCTCGCAGATGAACCGGCACAGAACGGGCTGCCCCTGCAATACCCTCGTCAATGCTTCGCGCTACCCTGTCCGCTCCAGCGACCTGCAAGATCTGGCCCAGCTTGTCTATGACCCGGCGCACATCCGCACCGGTCTTGGGCTCCAGTGCTGCTACCTTCAGCCCCAGTGCCCGCAAGCGCTCGGCCGCACGTGAAGACGTCGCCATCAGGACCAGATCGGGCTTGAGCGCCACGATGGCTTCAATGTTGGGGTCCAGCCCGCCTCCCACTTGCGGCAACTTCCGAACATCTGCCGGCCAATTGGAATAGCGGTCTACCCCGATCAATCGAGAGCAAGCGCCTAATTCGCAAACGGTTTCAGTCAGTGAGGGCAACAGGCTGACGATACGCTGCGGCGGCGCCGACAACTGAATGACGGTGCCTTGATCGTCAGCCACCTGATAGGCATGGGCGGCCGGGACCGCGGCAAGTGTAAAAAGCGCCATGAGCGCGACATCAAGAAGTCGGCGCGAACTTGAACCAACCACTTTCTGTTTCAAAATCCACCAAACGTTCACGGTGAGCCCTTCAAATACAACGGCAGTCCGGCTGCCATCAACACCACCCGTTCGCACCGCGCAGCGACGCGCTGATTGAGTACGCCCAGTGCATCCACAAAGGCCCTGACCTCACGGCCCATGGGTATCACCCCCAGACCGATTTCATTTCCTACCAGCACGACGGGGCCGAGCGAAGCCTCGATGGCTGCAAGCAACCGATCAATGGCTTGCTCCGGATCTTCGAATGCGGCAACGGCCTGGTTCTCTGTCTCCATCGGCATGAGCAACCCGGTCAGCCATAAGGTCAGGCAATCGAGTACCCGAAGCGTCTCGGCTCCTCCAGCTCGCTGAAGGACGGTATGCAAGTCTTTACTGGCTTCAAGTGTACGCAGCCCTGGCACACGCAGGGCCCTCTCCCGCTGATGGCGTGCAATGCGTTGGCGCATTTCATCGTCATACGCTTGTGCAGTGGCGATCAGCACCGCTTTGTGAGACACGCTGGCGTGCAGCCACGCCGCAGCGAGCTCCTCACCTCGGCGTGATTTCCCACTCTTCTGACCCCCAATGATCAGTTCGCTGCGTGCAAGCTTCAGCTCAGTCATGTGTGAGATAGGTGTAAGCCGGCCTCAGCAGCCTCTCCCCGAACCGGAGGAAAGGTGAGATGGACCAGCGAAGGGGGTGCCACCCCCTTCTGCCGCACAACAGCTTATTTTGGCGTCCATTTCAAGCCAACATAGAGCTCGCGCCCTGCAGTTGCGTAGCCTCGTGCCAGTTGATACTCCTTGTTGGCCACATTATTGATGCGCGCCAACAGAGTCCATTCGCGTGCAATCGTGGTCGTGGCATACAGGTTGACCAAACCGTAACCACCCATCCGGTTGGAGTTGGATGCGTTGTCGAAGCGCATGGAAGAAGCCACCGCTTCGGCGCCAAACGTCCACTCTCCCACCCGTGTATCTGCCGCCAGTTTCAGCAGTTGCCGGGCTCGGCGTGCCAGTACTTTGTCGGTGTTCAGATCCTTGGGCTCCTGCAGATCGAGCGAGCCACTCAAATTAACGGAGCCCAGCTTGTGCGCACCAGAAATGGTGATCCCCATGTATTCGGCTCGACCTGTGTTCTCATAGCACCCAAAGGCATCCGCGCATGGGCCAGGAGATCCGAATGTAATGAGATTGCGCACGCGATTGCGGTACACCGTAGCGCCCAGGCGGCTGCCGCCCTGGGCCCATTGCACGCCCAACTCCATGCTGCGTCCCTTCTCCGGCTGCAGCGCTGGCTGGCCGTACTGGGAGAAACGCTGATAAAGCGTAGGCACGCGGAAAGAGGTGGCTGCACCCGCAGTGACGCGCCAGCCAGGAGCGAAGCTGTAGCCGTAAGACAAACCGCCCGTCGTCTGGCCGCCGAACTCACTGTCATCATCACGGCGCAAGTTGACCTGCACCGTGTGTGCTCCGCCTGTGAAGCCGTAGCCAAGCGCCAGGGCGTTCTGGTGCCGGCCTTGATCAATAGGGCTGTTGACCAGGTGGTCCGTGCGGCGTTCAAGTCCAGCGGTCACCAGATGGCCACCACTGCGCCACTCGTTTTGAAACAGGTAATCGCGCAAGGTGGTTTCGGTGCGATAGACGCTAGGCTTGGTCTCATAGACCTGCCGGGACTCGCTCACGGACAAACGTGTGCTGTAGTTTTTGGTCCACTGCGCGGACCAGGTCAGCCCGCCAGTGCGCAAGCGGTTCAACCCATGGTCGTCAAGATTGGGGGTAAAGCCATCGTACTGAGCGTCCATGTCGCTGTACGTACCGCTGGCCGTCAGCCGGTGAACATTGTTGATCTGCCAGCCCACGCGGGCACTGGCATTGGTGTTGCGGTAACCGTCAATGTCTGGGTTGGTGCCTGGACGGCTGTCAAAACCACGGCTGGTGTCGCGGGTGATGCCCAGTGCATAGTCCACAGCATCGGCCTTGCCAGAAAGGCCCGCCTCGACGACCTTGCGACCGTGGTTGCCCACTCCAACGCCCACATAGGGAGCAACTGCACCCTCACCTCTGCGGGTAAAGATCTGGATCACGCCAGAGACAGCATCAGAGCCATACACGGCAGCTGCTGCGCCTCGGACGATCTCGATACGCTCGACCTGTCCAAGGGCAATGGATTCCCAGGGGGCTCCACCGGTTGATTGGGAGTCTACCCGTACGCCATCGATGTAGACGGCGGTAAACCGGTTCTCACCGCCCCTGACAAACACACTGCTGGTGGAGCCTGGGCCGCCATTGCGTGACAGCTCGATTCCGGGTTGGCGTGCCAGCAAATCAACCATGCTGACAGCCCCACTGCGTTGAATTTGCTCAGAGTCAATCAGCGTGACATCGGCCAGCACATCAGTCAAAGGCTGTGCCGTGCGAGCGGCAGTCACCATGGTTTCGCCCAATGTGGCGTTTGTGGACGTCTGGGGTGTGGTTTGAGCGTGTGCAGTGAAGGCGCAGGCCAAGGCGAGCGGCAGCAGTGCCTGCTTGAACGGAAGCGGGTATCTCATGAGAATGAACGTGGGTGACAAACCCCCTACCGGCTTCCCCGCCGGAATATGGGGCGAACTAGCAGTGCGCCTTGCCCGATGGCAAAGCGCCCTCCCTCCTTGTCGGCCGGTATCCGGGCTGGCGAAGGTCTCCCCTGCTTCGCCTTCCCGAGTGCTTGTTCAGGGCATTCAGTGGCTGTATGAAACATGGGCGGGAGCGTGCATGGCAACACTCCCTTCGCTTACCGTTGCGGGGGCAGCGCAGGTTAGGCTCTCCACGCACGATGCGCGGCGCCCCCCTGCTTCCCGTTGAACTGCGTCGTGCGAACCACGAACGCGAGCACCAACAGGGCGATTGTAAGGTGCAGTGCCCCTATGCACCTACAATGATGGAGTCTGCCATTGCCGCCGCGTCATGACCAACCCTCCTTTGATCGAACAGATTTCCGAGCGCGTAGAGCGGTTACTCGTGCGCCATGAGGAACTGCGCCGTACCAATGAGTTGCTGTTGCAGCAAGTTGAATCGCTCACGCACGAACGCGACAGCCTCAAGTCGCGCCTGATGGCCGCCCGCGCCCGGGTCGACTCGCTGATCGACCGGCTGCCCGCGGCCGCTGGCGTCCTGTCACCTGAGGACAAAGGGAGCATATGAAGCAGGTGGAAGTCAAAATCCTGGGCCAGGGCTACCTGCTCGGCTGCCCTGAAGGTGGAGAAGAGCGCCTGCACGAAGCCGTGCAACACCTGGACGCCGCCATGTGCAAGATCCGGGACGCCGGAAAAATCAAGGCCCGCGACCGCATCGCCGTTCTAGCTGCCCTGAACCTGGCGTTCGAATTGACAGATCCGAAACCGGCACCCGCTGAGGCTGCTGATCAATCACGCCAGGGAGATTTTGAACCCGGCATGAGCGTCGCCGAGCAAGCCACCCTGAACGCGCTGCTCACCCGCCTGGACCAAGCTCTGGGCGATGACGGACGCCTACTCTAGAAGAGATTGACGTCCACGGCGGCCCGCATGAATTCAATTCTTGCATCGAGTTCTATCGCACGGGACATCTTTCGGTCAGCAAGAGAGCTAAAATAGCCATGTCTGCGGTGCATGCCGGGCTTTATACTTCCTTGAACCAATGCTCTCTGAGCAAGGGCTTGGAACATCGTCTGGTCAGCGTGATCGTCTCGCGTTAGACGAACCCAAGATCAGTCTGACCTCGCCCACCTGAACCCTGCGTTCAGGATGACGGCTCGGTGGCATTCGCAGACACCTATTTCAAGCGTTCAGGCGCCCGCGCTCTGACCCCCTCTTTCAAAGCAGCAATGTCGATGATGGATGGCCCTACGGGGGCGTCTGGCATTTTTTCGACCATTTGGCCCCCGTGCAATGCCCTTTGAACCGCTGCTGATATTCCAACTTGCGCTCCTGGGCATCGCCACCGGTTTTCTTGCTGGCCTGCTAGGTATTGGGGGCGGCATGATCATGGTACCGTTCATCGCCGCCATTCTGGGTGCCCGCGGAGTCGCCCCAGGATTGGCAGTGAAGATGGCCATCGCCACCTCCATGGCCACGATCATCTTCACCTCGATCAGCAGTGTTCGCGCCCATCACAAGCGAGGGGCCGTACGCTGGGACATCGTCAAGAGCCTGGCCCCCGGCATTGTGCTCGGCGCCATGGCTGCCAGCCTTGGCATCTTTTCACTGCTCAAGGGCTCTGTGCTGGCCTTGGTATTTGCAGCGTTTGTCGGGTTCTCGGCGACTCAGATGTTTCTCGACAAAAAGCCCAAGCCCACACGGCAGATTCCGGGCCCCGCGGGTTTACTAGGCACGGGTGGTGCGATCGGCTTCCTATCTGGCCTGGTCGGGGCAGGAGGAGGCTTTGTGAGCATACCTTTCATGACCTGGTGCAATGTGGCCATTCACAACGCTGTGGCCACCAGCGCTGCGCTCGGCTTCCCGATCGCTGTCGCCAACGTCGCGGGGTATATCGTGGCCGGCCAGCACATTGACGGACTACCGCCCTATTCCTTCGGCTACCTGTGGCTGCCGGCCCTGGTCATCATTGCCTCATGCAGCGTGCTGATGGCCCCGCTCGGTGCACGTGCCGCGCATGCTTTGCCCGTCAAGAAGCTCAAGCGCGTGCTGGCTACCATCTTGTATCTTCTGGCTGCCTATATGCTCTACAAAGGGCTTTCGGCACTGTAAGAACGCGTTCACTTGCTCGTTCTAAGGCAAGTCAGGTGGGGGAAATGCACCAAGGCGCTTGATCATGTGCCAGCCCCATCCAGAGCGCCCAGCCTGAGGCCAGCAGCAGAGCCAATCCAGCGGCGCGCATGCCCCATTCCCCGCGGGCTCCTGCCGGAAGCCGCAACAAGAGCCACGGCCCGATCATGAGCGAGACGCTGCTGCCCAGCGCAAAGAGGGCCATGGTCACCACGCCGCCCACGACGCTGCCGGCAAGTGCAGCCACCATCAACGCGGAATAAAGCAAGCCGCAGGGCATGAACGCCCAAAGTGCGCCGATGGCCAGAGGAGCACTGCGTCCGCGGCGCTGCTGAAATCCACGCACGGCGGCCCACACGCGACGTGCCCCCTGCTCCAACCAAATCGGCTGCCGCGCCTGAACCAGCAGCAGCAGCCCGAGAACAACAGCCGCGACGTGGAAAAGGGTCCAGACAGGCCGGATGGCAGCGCTTTGCGTGGTCAGCCAACCAATGCCCTGCAGCGACGCTGCAGCGACGCCTCCCAGCGCGGAGTAGCCAATGATCCGCCCCAGCTGAAACAAACCCAGGGCGGACGTGCGCCTGTCTCCGGCAGTCTGGCCGATACCTGCGCATGCGGCGCCGCACATTGCAAGGCAGTGCGGGCCACCAGCCAGTCCCATCAGGAAGGCAGTGAATGCAAGAGAGGCCAACATACCTGTGAAACTCTTTTATGGAGGGATCGCGCAGACCGAGCGTCTCGGAGAATTGGCGTACGCTGGATAAGCGGCAACCCCTTTATGTCTTGGAGAAGTCTACGGGGCTTCAAATGATTTTCGAGAAACGCGCTCTCGTACGGTCGTCTTGCAAGTATCTATCGAACACCATGGCTACGCCGCGTACAAAGAACCATCCCATGGAAGTCACCTCAATGCCGGTATCGGACAACTCTACCAGCCCTTGCTCCTGCATGCCACGCAGTGTCTCCAGCTCCGCGGCAAAGGATCTTTTGAAGTCGATCAGGTGCGCGATCTCAATGGATTCAAACTGGAGTCTGCCTTGGCACATCAAAGCCATGATGATTGAACGCCGCACCAGATCGTCGCGCGAAACCGCCAGTCCGCGAGCAATCGGCAGGTGACCATGGTCTAGGGCGTCCTGATAGTCGGCCAGAGTCTTGGCGTTCTGACTGTAGGTGGCGCCCACCTTACCAATGGCAGACACGCCCAGACCAATCAAGTCGCAATCGGGCTGCGTGCTGTAGCCCTGGAAGTTGCGGTGCAATCGCCCTTGTCGTTTCGCCACGGCAAGCGCATCGTTAGGGAGCGCAAAGTGATCCATTCCCACATACACGTACCCAGCGGCTTCAAAAGCAGCCAAAGCACGCGAGAGCATCGTCACCTTGTTGCCTGCGCCAGGCAGGTCGATAGCAATGATGCGCCGCTGAGGCTTGAAGCGCTCTGGCAAATGGGCGTAACCGTAGAGTGCAATGCGGTCGGGCCTGAGTTCAGCCACCTGCTCCAGCGTGCGATTGAACGACGTGGGAGTTTGCTTGGGCAGGCCGTAAATCAGATCTACGTTAATCGATTCAAAACCAATACGCCTGGCAGCCTCCACCAACGAGAAGACCTGCTCTGCAGGTTGTGTGCGGTGAACGGCTTTTTGCACCTGCGGATCAAAATCCTGAACACCAAAAGACAAGCGATTGAATCCAAGGCGTGACAAGGTGTTCAGCCTTTGCTCATCCACAGTGCGCGGGTCGATCTCGATGGAGTATTCACCCCCTGGTGCCAAATTGAAATGGCGGCGCAGCATACTCATGAGTTCGGTCAACTCATCGTCGCTCAGGAACGTGGGCGATCCCCCACCCAGATGCAACTGGCTGACACTGGCGCCGGAACCCATGCGCTCAACGTGCAATTCAACTTCGCGTGTGAGGTAGCGCAGGTAGGGGGCGCCCCGCTCATGATGCTTAGTGATGATCTTGTTGCAGGCACAGTAGTAGCAGAGGGACTCACAAAATGGAATGTGCACATAAAGCGACAAAGGTAAGGCCATCGCAGCTGGTCCCATGCGCCTTTGCTCCAACGCCTGTGTGTAGGCCGCTTCGCCAAAAGCCTCTACAAACCGGTCTGCTGTAGGGTAGGACGTGTACCGTGGACCAGGGACGTCGAAACGTTCAAGTAATTCGGGGGTGGCGATTGTCATCTGAGCATCCTTTGCAGCAGAGACAATGGTGACGCACGAAGATACGAATGTCCTTGACCAGGATCAAGAGATCAAGGCGCACATGGGCAAATTGCCCCAGATCAAATCTGCTTCGTGGCCTACAATGAAACTTCCAATGCTAGTGTCTTGAATTGGAAGTTCGCTTTAAAAAATGTGGGGATCAGGCGCGCACACCGCGCCATGTACGATCAGTACCGATCGGCCTTGTCTCGGCATTTCCATCGGTACTGCCTATGTTTTCCTCGCTGGCACCGATTCTTATGGATTCAGCGCTCAGAGCGAGCCTCCAACTCACCACGCTAGCCTAGTAGTGCCCCGACCCAGAGGTATCGAATCATGAAAGCGCGTCTTCGCACCCATGCCGTCGTTGCCTACGCCGGCCTCGCAAATCCTCGCCATGGCTACGGCTATGGCGAGGATTTGCGTCTAGGCCTGGGAACGAATCCATCACTTTCATCTGGTTCCGATACCTCTGGGTTGGGGCACTAGGCCTACTGTAGCTGGGAACCATGACTCCTCAAGCAATCAAAGTCGCGTGCTCTAACTGCAACCTTCGCGAGTTGTGCATGCCCATGGACTTGTCCATCGGGGATCTGGGCAGGCTGGACGAACTGGTCGCCACTCGCCGTAAGATCCGCAGGGGTGCCCCGCTGTTTTCCAACGGGGAACGCTTTGTCGCCCTCTACGCCATCCGTACCGGCTTTTTCAAGACGTCCATTGCCACCGAAGATGGCAGAGACCAAGTCACCGGATTTCAGATGGCCGGCGAAATCATAGGGCTCGATGGCATCGTCGGAGATCACCACACGTGCGACGCCACAGCATTGGAAGATGCGGAAGTGTGCGTCATGCCGTTCGAGCGCATTGAAGAGCTTTCCCGAGAGGTCCCAGCCCTGCAAAGCCACGTACACAAGATCATGAGCCGTGAGATCGTGCGCGAACATGGCGTCATGCTGCTGCTTGGCAGTATGCGAGCCGAAGAGCGTCTGGCCACTTTCCTGCTCAATCTCGTGCAACGGCTACATGCTCGGGGGTTTTCCCAATCAGAGCTGGTGCTGCGGATGACGCGCGAGGAAATAGGCAGCTACCTGGGTCTCAAGCTCGAGACGGTAAGCCGCGCTTTTTCAAAGTTCGCAGAAGAAGGCTTAGTCGAAGTCAAACAACGACACGTTCGTATCGTGGACACCGATGCGCTTCGCGCTGTCGTAGCTTCACAGGAAGTCGGCTCAACACTCAAGCGCTGCGCTTGAGGCCAACTGGCTTATCAAACCGGGTAAGCCCAAGTCTTATTGCAAGGTTTCCTTGAAGCCGTGGGGCACCGGAAGCGGCACGACTGCAATGCCCTCATCTAGCAAGGCTTCCGTTTCTTCCTGACTAGCCTGGCCCCGAATTCCACGCTCGTCTGCCTCACCGTAATGAATACGGCGTGCCTCTTCCGCAAAACGCTCGCCCACATCTTCCGTATTGGCAACCACCCTGCGCACCATTTGCATCCACGCAGCCTGCAGTGCTGCAGGTGGGAGAGCTGCCACCGAATCTGCGGCGACGTCCCCTGATGGCGACTTGGTAGTTTCGGTTTTTGGAGAGTCCGTACCCACCGCGCCAAAGTTCAGGCGAGGAGCACTAGGCAGCTTGGTGACGGACGTCTCGCTGCACATGGGACACGCCAGCAGATGGCTGGAAATCTGATTCTGAAAATCATCTTCAGACGAAAACCAGCCCTCAAATACATGGCCATGGGCACATTGCAGATCAAACACTTTCACGATGCCCCCTTGTCGCCAGTATGGAGAGACTGCCAATGCAGGGTCCAATTTCCCGCCAGGACATTCTGCAACCACAAAGCACCTGTCAAGGTTTTTCCGTCTGTGATCGAACCATTATGGCAGCCTTCAAAAATTTCCTCGGGTGTTGCGGTGAATACCTCCAGAAACTCCCCGTCATCCAGTTGGGCCTCACCCACAGAAAGCCCTCGCGCAAACCAGATCTCTATAAATTCTGTCGAATAAGAAATACCAGGATGCAACAACCCCGCACGGGCCCAATGAGTCGCAGAGTATCCGGTTTCTTCACGCAACTCACGTTGAGCGCATGACAAGGGCGTTTCACCCTTATCTAGCTTTCCTGCCGGAAACTCAATCATGACCTGCCCTACCGGGTAGCGAAACTGGCGCTCCATGAGCACGCTCACCGTACCATCTTCAGCTTCAATCAGTGGAATCACCATGACCGCGCCAGGATGCACGATGTATTCGCGGCTGGCTTGTTCACCATCAGGCAATCGCACGGTGTCGCGAAAGACGTGCAAGAAATCGCCCTGCAGCACTTCTGTGCTACTGACTCTGGTCTCTTCAAGCTTCTTATCGGAGCTCATCACGAACCAACGAGATCAACGCCCCCGAAGCAACATGTAGCGGTACACGAAGCCGGGAAAGGCGAAAGTCAGGAACAACGAACCCGTAATGGCATAGAACTCCCAGCTTTGCGGCGCTATCTGTCCGGCCCGCTGCTCAAACGCCATACCTATACCGCCGATGATGAAAAACCAGGCGATCAGCTCGGCCAGACGCCAGCCCAAGGATTTTCGGCCACCGGGCAGTGGCAGCACCAACATAAGACGCTGGTTCACAAACGGTAGATTGGCGCCAATGAACGCCGCCACAATCAGGAACCAGATCGCGAAAGTTTGGGACATCCCCTCAGGTTCCCAGCATCTGCACGACGGCTTTGGCGCACAGGGCCATCAACGCACCAGGAACGATACCAAGCACCAGTACCAAGGCACCATTGAGCGTCAGTACAGCGCGCATGTCAGCTGGCGCGGAAATCGGCGAATCAGAGACGGGATCGTCAAAGTACATCACCTTGACTACGCGCAGATAGTAGAAAGCGCCGATCAGAGAGACCATTACCGAGAACACGGCTAAACCGATATAAATCGACTGGCCCGTGCTCACCAGAGCCTGGAGCACAGAAAGCTTCGCCTGGAAACCCACCATGGGAGGCAGGCCGGCCAGCGAGAAAAGACAGACGGCCATGATGCCGGCATACAGCGGGCTGCGCTGGTTGAGACCGGCCAGGTCGACAATTTCCTCGCTCTCAAACCCCTCACGCGAGAGCAGCATGATGATGCCGAAGGTCGCGAGTGTAGTGAGCACATAGGTCACGATGTAGAACATCGAAGAGCTATAAGCGTTGGCAGCCGAGAGCGCATTTCCATTGACCACGCCGGCAGTCAGGCCCAGGAGCACAAAACCCATCTGCGCAATGGTCGAATAGGCCAGCATGCGCTTCAAATTCGTCTGTGCGATAGCGGCCAGGTTACCGACCAGCAGCGAGGCTACGGCCAGCAAGCCCAGCATCTGCTGCCAGTCGAATGCCAGGGGCAACAAGCCTTCCACAAGCAAGCGAATGGCGATTGCAAAGGCGGCGAGCTTGGGCGCGGCACCAATGGTCAACGTGACGGCAGTGGGTGCGCCCTGATAGACATCGGGAATCCACATGTGGAACGGCACCACGCCGAATTTGAACGCCAATCCGGCCACCAGGAACACCAGACCAAAAATCAGTACTTGATGTCGAATCTGACCAGAGGCCACAGCCTTGTAGACCGCGCCAATATCAAGAGTTCCGGTCGCGCCATAGAGCATGGACAGGCCGTAAAGCAAGAAGCCCGAAGCCATGGCGCCAAGCACAAAATACTTCATGGCCGCTTCTACCGACACCGTGTGGTCGCGCCGCAGTGCCACCATGGCATAACTGGCCAGCGTCAGCAATTCCAGGCCGAGATAGATCAGCAGGAAGTTGTTACCGGAAATCATCACGAAGACGCCCAGCAAGGAAAGCAGGCTCAGAACGAACCACTCACCTCCGCGGAGCACGCCCCGCTCACGCATGTATGTGCGGCCGTAGACCAAGGTCACGGCACTGGCCAATGCGGCAAAGCATTTCAACCAATTGGCAAGCGAGTCGCTCACCACCATGCCGCCGAAACCGTAAATGGTCTGACCGCCGTAGGCATAAATGCCTGTCAGCACAGACAGCACCAGCAAGGTCAGAACCGAGAGGATATAGGTCGCGGTTCTACGCTGGCTGTTGTCCAGCAAATCAACCAGGGCGATCACGCAGGCCATCGCCAGCAGAACAATCTCTGGGTAAATGGAAATCCAACTGAATCCGTCAATCATCTCCTGGCCCTCAATTCAGTTTGGACACCGAAACCTGCTTGATCAGGTTCGCGACAGACGCGTCCATGACGTCGGTGAATGGCTTGGGATTGATACCCATCCCCAACACCGCCAATGCCAGCAGGCTCAGCATGAAAAATTCGCGCGAATTGATGTCGGTCAGACCGCGCACGTTGTCGTTGGTCACGGGACCAAAGTAGATGCGCTTGAACATCCACAAGGTGTAGGCCGCGCCGGAAATCAGAGCTGTAGCGGCCAACAGGCCGATCCAGAAGTTGGCTTGGACTGCGCCAAGGATGACCATCCACTCACCCACGAAGCCCGCTGTACCCGGCAAGCCGCAGTTGGCCATGAAGAACAGCAGTGCAAAAACCGTGAAGCGAGGCATGGTAGTGGCAACCCCGCCATAGGCAGAGATGTCTCGTGAATGCACGCGGTCGTACAGAACACCAATACACAGGAACATCGCGCCAGACACGAAGCCGTGGGCAATCATTTGCACGATGCCACCCGCGATACCAAGGTCGTTGAAGAGAAAGAACCCCAGCGTCACGAAACCCATGTGAGCTACGGACGAATAGGCGACCAGCTTCTTCATGTCCTGCTGCACCAAAGCCACCAGTCCCACGTAGATCACGGCGACCAGTGACAGCGTGATCATGAGTCCCGACCACTCCTGAGACGCGTCAGGGGTGATGGGCAACGAGAAACGCAGGAAACCGTAGGCACCCAGTTTCAGCATGATGGCCGCCAGCACTGCAGACCCCCCCGTAGGTGCCTCCACGTGCACATCAGGCAACCAGGTGTGGACAGGCCACATTGGCACCTTGACCGCAAAGGCAGCAAACAAGGCAAAGAAAATCAAGGTCTGTGCAGTACCCGACAGCGGCAGAGCGTGCCAGGTCAGGATATCGAAGCTGCCACCGGAGCGGGTGTACAGATAAATAAATGCCACGAGCGTCAGCAAGGAGCCGAGCAGTGTGTACAGGAAGAACTTGAAGGCCGCATAAATCTTGTTCGGGCCGCCCCAGATACCGATGATGAGGTACATCGGGATAAGAGTGGCTTCAAAGAAGACATAGAACAGCAGGCCGTCAAGCGCGGAGAACACGCCGATCATCAGGCCGGAAAGAATGAGGAAGGCCGCCATGTACTGGTTGACCTTGCGCTCAATGACCTCCCAGGCCGCAATGACCACGATCACCGTGATGAAAGCGGTCAACAGCACGAACCAGACAGATATTCCGTCTACGCCCAGGTGGTAATTGACATTGAAGCGCTCAATCCAGGGCGACTTCTCGACAAACTGCATTGCAGCGGTTCCGAGCTTGAAGCCCGTATACAGCGGCAGCGTCACTATAAAACTGATGATCGATCCGATCAGAGCCAGCCAGCGCACCATTTGCGCCTGACTTTCACGACCGAACGCCAGCAGAACCACGCCGAAAACAATCGGCGTCCAGATGGCAAGGCTCAACCAACCCATTTTCTTGGTGTTCCTATTATTTGTTGAGCCAGACGAAGTACGTCATGAGCACGAAGATACCCAGGATCATTACCAGTGCGTACTGGTAGAGATAACCGGTCTGTAGACGGCGCACTACGCCGGAAATCCAGGCCACGAGCTTCCATGAGCCGTTGACGATGGCGCCATCAATGATTGCACGGTCCCCACCCTTCCATAGTCCCGTTCCGATCACGCGCGCGCCCTTGGCGATCACGTTTTCGTTGAACCAGTCGAGGTAGTATTTGTTCTCGAACAGGGTGTAGATGGGTTGGAACATGCGCTGAATACGCGCAGGCAAGGCCGGGTTGATCATGTACATGTAGTACGACAGCGCAACGCCTGCCAGCGCCAGCCAGAACGGAGGCGTCATGAAGCCGTGCAGCGCCATCGGCAGCCAACCGTGAATGACTTCCGACAGTTCAGCCATGGCACCGTGCTTCGCACCGTCCACATAGATCACGCCCTTGAAGAAGTCACCGAAGAGCATGGGCATCAGGGTCATGGCGCCTATGAATACTGAGGGCACAGCCAGCGCCACCAGAGGCAACCACACCACCCATGGGGTCTCATGTGGCTTCTCGTCGTGACCGTGATGACCGTGGTCATCATGCGCATGGTGTTCGTCATGGTGCGCATCCGGGTTCTGGTCGTAGCGCTCCTTACCGTGGAACACCAGGAAGTACAGGCGGAACGAATAGAACGCCGTGACGAACACACCCGCCAGCACCGCAAAATATGCGAAGCCTGCAGCCGGCAATTGACTGGCGTGAACCGCCTCGATGATGGCATCCTTGGAATAGAAGCCCGAGAAGAATGGTGTACCAATCAGTGCCAGCGAACCAAGCAGGAACGTGATCCAGGTGATGGGCATGTACTTGCGAACGCCACCCATCCAGCGGATGTCCTGGTTGTGGTGCAGCCCCATGATCACGGAGCCTGCAGCAAGGAAGAGCAAGGCTTTGAAGAAAGCGTGCGTCATCAGGTGGAACACACCTACCTGGTACGCCGATGCGCCCAACGCCACGGTCATGTAGCCCAATTGCGAGAGCGTCGAATACGCCACAACGCGTTTGATGTCATTCTGGATGATGCCCAGAAAGCCCATGAAGAGTGCGGTGATCGATCCAATGATCAGGATGAAGTTGAGCGCTGTATCTGAAAGCTCGAACAGCGGCGACATGCGCGCAACCATGAAAATGCCTGCCGTCACCATGGTGGCGGCGTGAATCAGCGCGGAAATGGGGGTTGGGCCTTCCATGGAGTCAGGCAACCACACGTGCAATGGAAACTGGGCAGATTTACCCATGGCACCAATGAACAGGCAAATACAGATAACCGTGATGAGCGCCCAGTCAGAGCCAGGCAATTGCATGGCGGAAAGTTCTGCTGCCTTGGCAAAGGTCTCAGAATAACTGAGCGTACCGGCAAAAGCTGCAATCAGCCCGATGCCCAGAATGAAGCCGAAATCGCCGACGCGGTTGACTAAAAACGCCTTCATGTTGGCGAAGGTCGCAGTAGGACGGTTGTGCCAGAATCCAATCAGCAGATAGGAGACAAGGCCCACAGCTTCCCAGCCAAAAAACAGCTGGAGGAAGTTGTTGCTCATCACCAGCATCAGCATGGAGAAAGTGAACAGCGAGATATAGGAGAAGAAACGGTCATAGCCGTCATCTTCTGCCATGTACCCAATGGTGTAGACGTGCACCATGAGCGACACGAAGGTCACGACGCACATCATCATGGCTGTGAGGCTATCCACGAGGAAGCCCACTTCCATTCTCAAGTTGCCAACAACCATCCACTCATAGAGTGTTTCGTTGAAGTAGGCCCCATCCATGACGACGCTCCTGAGCGTCATGACGGAAATAACCAAGGCAATGAACACGCCCAGAATAGTCGCGGTATGCGAGGCTGTACGACCGATGCGGTTGCCGCCAAACGCCGTACCAAGAATGCCTGCCAGCGCCGAGCCCACCAGCGGGGCCAAAGGCACCGCGAGCAGCGTGGAAGCGGAAAGGGTCTGACTCATCTTATCCCTTGAGCGAATTGAGTTCGTCTACGTTGATGCTGTTCTTGTTTCTGAACAGCAGCACGAGAATCGCAAGACCGATGGCTGACTCAGCGGCAGCCACGGTCAGGATGAAGAACACGAAGACCTGACCATGCATATCACCCAAATAATGGGAGAACGCCACGAAGTTCATGTTCACGGCCAACAGCATGAGCTCAATGGCCATGAGCAGCACGATGAGGTTCTTTCGGTTCAAGAAAATACCCACCACCGAAAGGGCGAACAAGATGGCGCCCAGTGTCAAGTAATGCGCAAGTGTCAAAGTCATTTTTTGGCTCCTTCAGCGGAAGGTGGCACTTCTTCGGCGGGAGGCGGTGGAGGTGCTTCTTGTGTAGGAGCCATCGACACCACCTGCAGACGGTCGCGCGCCCGCACCTTAACCTGCACGGAAGGATTGAGAGCCTTGCTGTCCTTGCGCTGGCGCAGTGTAAGAGCAATGGCTGCAATCATGGCCACCAACAAAATGACGGCGGCAATTTCCAGTGGATAGAGATACTTGGTGTAGAGAAGAGTGCCCAGCGCCTTGGTATTGGAGTACTGCACCATCTGACCGGCCGCATTCAGCACGGTTTCGGGAATGACAGGAGCCTGACCGGAGCGGAAGCCGCCAATCAATACCACAGCCATTTCCAGTGAAATGAGTGCACCCACGCCAAGCGCCAGCGGGAAATGCTTCCAGAAGCCTTGTCTCATACTGTCGATGTTGATGTCCAGCATCATCACCACGAAGAGGAACAGCACCATGACTGCGCCCAGGTAGACCAGCACCAGCACGATGGCCAGGAACTCAGCTCTGAGCAATAGCCAGATGCCCGATGCCTGCGAAAACGCCAGCATGAGGTACAACACTGCATGCACAGGGTTGCGCGCAGTGATCACTCGGAAGGCTGCAAACAGCAGCACTAACGAGAACAGGTAGAAGAAACCAGTCGTGACGTCCATGGATCGTATCGTTCTAGTTAAGCGAGCCGGGCCGTATCAGCGGAACTTGGCATCAGCTGCTTTTGCAGCGGCGATTTCGGGTTCGTACCGATCGCCCACTGCAAGCAGCATCTCTTTGGTGAAATACAGGTCGCCCCGCTTTTCTCCGTGGTATTCGAAGACGTGCGTTTCGACAATCGAATCGACCGGGCAGCTTTCCTCGCAGAAGCCGCAGAAAATGCATTTCGTCAGGTCGATGTCGTAGCGGGTCGTGCGGCGCGATCCATCCGCACGCACATCCGATTCAATAGTGATGGCAACGGCGGGACAAACAGCCTCACACAATTTGCAAGCAATGCAACGCTCTTCGCCGTTTTCATAACGGCGCAGGGCATGCAGCCCGCGAAAGCGCGGGGACAGAGGTGTTTTTTCCTCAGGGTACTGCACCGTGACCTTGCGACTGAAGGCGTAACGGCCGGTCAGGGCCATGCCCTTGAGCAGTTCCACGAGCATGAAGCTCTTGAGGAAGTCTTTAACAGAAAAAGGTGAAGCAGCTACGGAAGCCATGGTCATTCTCCGTCCGACCTAGAAGCGACGAGTGAACGCCGCCGGCACGCCGAATGGCGAACCGATCAGATGTACGGCACCCTCACCCCTTGGGTGAGAGCCAGAAAAGCAAGCGGTCATGCGGCCCTCATGAAAATTACAAGCGGTCAACTGCCGGTTCCAGGTTCAATGCCAGATATTCCAGGGTGTGTGCATCCACGCCCCGACGACAAGCAGCCACACCAATGTGACTGGAATGAAAATCTTCCATCCCAGACGCATGATCTGGTCATAGCGGAAACGCGGAAAAGTCGCGCGAATCCAGATGAACATGGAGACGACGGCGAACGTCTTGATCGCCAACCAAATCCAACCAGGGATGAAGTCCAGGGCAGCAAAAGGCGACAACCATCCCCCCAGGAACATGATCACGGCCAGAATGGACACCAACCACATGCTGGCGTATTCGGCCAGGAAGAAGACGGCGAAGCCCATGCCCGAATACTCAACCATGTGGCCGGCAACGATCTCTGCCTCACCTTCAACGACGTCGAACGGGTGGCGGTTGGTTTCGGCCACACCGGAGATCAGGTAGACCACAAAGATAGGCAGCAGCGGCAGCCAGTTCCAGGAGAGCAAGCCAACGCCACCACTGGCAGCCATGCCGCGCCCTTGGGCCAGCACGATCTCGGTCAGGTTCATGCTGCCGGAGACCATAAGTACCACCAGGAAGCAAAAGCCCATGGCGATCTCATAGCTCACCATCTGCGCAGATGCACGCAATGCACCCAGGAAGGCGTACTTGGAGTTGGACGACCAACCGGCAATGATCACGCCATACACCTCGATCGACGTGATAGCCATGACGAGCAGCAAGCCCGCATTGACGTTGGCAAGCGCTACTTCGGGACCGAAGGGAATGACAGCCCAGGCAGCAAGCGCAGGCATGATCGCCATCAACGGGCCAAGTAGGAACAGGCCTTTCGAGGCTGCTGTCGGCTGAATGATTTCCTTGGTGAGCAGTTTGACCGCATCGGCGATGGGCTGCAGCAGCCCGAACGGTCCCACACGGTTAGGGCCGTGACGCACCTGCATCCAGCCAAGAAGCTTTCGCTCCCACAGAGTCAAATAGGCGACGGCGCCCATCAGAGGCAGCAGGATCACGACGATTTTCATCATGATCCAGATGACTGGCCAGGCCAGCTGAGCCCACCAGGTCGCTGCAAAAAGATTCAGGCCCCCGTTGTAGAGTGCGTCGATCATGACGTGGCTCCCTCAAGGACGCGAACAGATTGGCGAGCATCTGCAGTCAACTGCAGAGATGGTGCACGGCGCACTATGCCATCGAGTTCATAGATACCTACAGGCTTCATCTCGACCGCTTGCGCGGAGGGAGCCGAGTTGGCTTTAGCGGTGGCCGTGGTGGCATTGCTCAAACGATCAACTGGCAGTGCAGTGACGCCCGCTGCACCGAGTGCACGCTCCAAAGCCTCTTGAGAAGAATCGAAAGCCATGTTGGGCACGCCCAGCATGTCACCCAGAACGCGAAGCACTTTCCAACCAGGACGCGTGTCGCCCAGCGGCCGCACCACAGCATGGAAGCTCTGTACACGTCCCTCGGCGTTGACGAAGGTACCGGAGGTTTCAGTAAACGGTGAGATGGGCAACAGCAAATCGCTGACGTCCATATTGGCCTTGAACGGGCTTAGCGTCACGACCATCTCGCTGTTTTGAAGCGTTTGGGATACGGCAGGACCGTTGGCAGCGTCAAAAGCAGGTTCGCAATTAAACAGCAGCGTAGCCTTCATGTTGCCTGCCAGGATTTGGCTGGCATTCTGGCCGCCCTGCCCTGGCAAAGCGTTGACCCATTGGGCGCCCACCGTATTGGCGGCTTCTGTCAGGTAGCCAACACTCGCGCCGGTCTGCTCACCGATCCAGTTGGCGAGCGCCAGCAAGCTGGAAGCATCCGGATGATGGGCTGCTGCGTTGCCAAGCAAGATGGCTTTGCGCTCACCGGATGCAAGCATGCGCGCGATCGCCTTGGCGCCGTCGCTGGCCTGGTCCGCAGCAGGGGCCTGGCCAGGAGCAGTCACACCTTTTTCTGCCGCGATGGCACCAGCCACGTCGGCCAATGCCGAGATCCACTCACCAGGTGCACCCACCATCCAATGCGTGAGCGGCATGGCCCAAGCATCTGCGGATGTCAGGAGTGCATTCGAGGTAATAGCAGCGACCGCTCCACCATTTCGAACTGCCTGGCGAATACGTTGCGCGAAGAGCGGATGATCTTTGCGCAGGTTGGAGCCAACAATCAGGGCGGACTGCAGATTAGACAGTGAAGCAATCGTTGTTCCGAGCCAGCGCACGCCTTCGGGCTGAGCGAACTCGGTGTGACGCAAGCGATGATCGATGTTCTCGCTGCCCAAGCCGCGCAACAGACTTGCGCCCAGGTAAAGCTCTTCCAGGGTGCTGTGAGGGCTGAACAACGCGCCGATACGATTTGCGCCGTGCTCTGACTTGATATTGTTCAGGCCGGTCGCCACATATTCAAGTGCGGTCTGCCAGTCCACTTCTTTCCACTCACCGCCTTGCTTGAGCATAGGAGATGTCAGGCGTTCAGGACCATTCAGTGCTTCGTAGGAGAAACGATCTCGGTCTGCAATCCAGCATTCGTTGACCGCCTCATTTTCCAGAGGAACCACGCGCATGACGCGGTGGTTCTTAACCTGAACGATCAGGTTGGCGCCGGTCGAATCGTGAGGGCTGACTGATTTGCGACGAGAAAGCTCCCAGGTACGGGCGCTGTAGCGGAAAGGCTTGCTGGTGAGCGCGCCCACCGGGCAAATATCGATCATGTTGCCGGAGAGCTCAGAGTCGACCGACAGCCCGACAAAGGTTCCAATCTCGGCATGCTCGCCACGATTGGACATGCCCAACTCCATGATGCCGCCGATTTCCTGGCCGAAGCGCACACAGCGGGTGCAGTGGATGCAACGCGTCATCTCCTCCATGGAGATCAGTGGGCCCACGTCCTTGTGGAACACCACGCGTTTTTCTTCTTCGTAGCGCGAACCTGAGCCGCCGTAGCCTACTGCCAAATCCTGCAATTGGCACTCACCGCCTTGATCGCAGATAGGGCAATCCAGCGGGTGATTGATGAGCAGAAACTCCATGACGGACTTCTGCGCCAGAACCGCTTTAGCACTCTTGGTGCGTACGATCATGCCTTGCGTCACGGGCGTGGCACAGGCAGGCATAGGCTTGGGAGCCTTTTCCACATCCACCAGGCACATGCGGCAGTTAGCAGCAATGGACAGCTTCTTGTGGTAGCAAAAATGCGGAATGTAGGTGCCGACTTTGTCCGCAGCATGCATGATCATGCTGCCTTCGGTCACCTCGACCTTTTTGCCGTCGATATCGATTTCAACCATGGCGCTTCTTAGCCGGATCAAACGTGAGCAGAGACCATACAGGTCTTATGCTCGACGTGGTGTTCAAATTCGTGGCGGAAATGCTTGAGCATGGCCCGCACCGGCATGGCGGCTGCATCTCCGAGCGCGCAGATAGTGCGGCCCATGATGTTGCCGGCGACGGAATCAAGCAGATCCATGTCGCTCGGCCTACCGTGGCCGCTCTCTATGCGATCAACCATGCGCCAAAGCCAACCAGTACCTTCGCGGCACGGTGTGCACTGGCCACAAGACTCATGCATGTAGAAATACGACAGGCGTTGCAGAGATTTCACCATGCACCGTGAATCGTCCATGACGATGACTGCACCCGAACCCAGCATGGAACCCGCCTTGGCGATGGAGTCATAGTCCATGGTGCAATCCATCATGATCGAACCAGGCAAAACGGGCGATGACGACCCACCCGGAATCACAGCCTTGAGCTGGCGGCCGGCGCGCACGCCTCCTGCAAGCTCAAGAAGCGTGGAGAACGGAGTTCCCATGGGGATCTCGTAGTTGCCAGGTCGTTCGACATCACCGCTGATGGAGTAGATCTTGGTGCCGCCGTTATTGGGCTTGCCGCACTCCAGGTAGGCTTGACCACCATTGCGAATGATCCAAGGCACCGCCGCAAAGGTCTCGGTGTTGTTGATCGTGGTGGGCTTGCCATACATGCCGAAGCTGGCAGGAAAAGGCGGCTTGAAGCGTGGTTGGCCTTTTTTGCCTTCCAGAGACTCCAGCAAACCGGTTTCCTCGCCGCAGATGTAAGCGCCAAATCCGTGATGAGCATGCAACTGGAAGCTGAATCCGCTGCCCAGAATGCCATCACCCAGGTAGCCTGCAGCACGCGCCTCGGCCAGCGCTTCTTCGAAACGCTCATACACCTGGAAAATCTCACCGTGGATGTAGTTGTAACCCACGCTGGTGCCCATGGCGTAGGCGGCAATCGCCATGCCTTCAATGACGATGTGTGGGTTGTACATGAGGATGTCGCGATCCTTGCATGTCCCGGGTTCGCCCTCATCGGAGTTGCAGACCAGATATTTCTGACCCGGAAACTGCCGGGGCATGAAGCTCCACTTCAGGCCCGTAGGGAAACCCGCGCCGCCACGCCCGCGCAAGGCAGATTCCTTGACGGTGGCAATCACCTGGTCTGGCGTGAGCCCCTCACCACCATCTTTTCCCAGAATCTTGCGCAGCGCCTGATAGCCTCCGCGAGCTTCGTACTCTTTCAGACTCCAGTTTGCACCATCAAGTCCTGCGTAAATCTGAGGATTGATATGGCGACCGTGGAAGCAGGTTTGCACACCCGTGGCGGCAAACTGCGACAACACCTGATCGGCTCTCATTGGTTGCCCTCCGCATTCTTCAGGCCATCGATCAACTGGTCGAGCTTGTCTTCGCTCATGAAGCTACACATGGAACGATCGTTGACCAACATGACGGGCGAGTCAGCGCATGCACCCAGACACTCGCTTGGCTGCAAGGTAAACATGCCGTCAGGCGTCGTCTCACCGGCGGCAATGCCGAGTTTTTTCTCCAGGTACGCCAGCGCGTTGGCGCCATCCCGCAATTGGCACGGGAGATTGGTGCAGACGTTGAGCTTGTAGCGGCCCACCGGACGCTGGTTGTACATGTTGTAGAAGCTGCTCACTTCGTGCACGGCAATGGGCGCCATGCCCAGGTAGCCGGCCAAAGCTTGTTCGCTTTCGGGGCTGACCCAGCCTTGCTCCTGCTGAATGATGGCCAAGCAAGCCATGACGGCAGATTGTTTCTGCTCGGCAGGGTACTTGGAAACTTCGCGAGCAAAACGCGCAAGCGTCGCAGCGGAAAACGGCGCCGCCTTGGCGGTCACCTGGGAAGATACATCAGAGATCATCGATCAATCTCTCCAAACACGATATCCAGCGTGCCGATAATGGCAACGGCATCAGCCAGCATGTGGCCCCGCACCATTTCGTCCAGTGCCGCCAGATGCACAAAACCAGGCGCACGAATCTTCAGACGATAAGGCTTGTTGGCGCCATCGCTGACAAGATAGATGCCGAACTCACCCTTTGGATGCTCCACAGCCGCATAGGCCTCACCTGCGGGTACGTGCATGCCTTCGGTAAAGAGCTTGAAGTGGTGGATCAACTCTTCCATGTTGGTCTTCATGGCCACGCGACTTGGCGGGGCGACCTTATGGTTATCCACAATCACCGGACCAGGATTGGCACGCAACCAATCCACGCACTGCTTGATGATGCGGTTGGATTCACGCATCTCGTGCACACGCACGAGATAGCGGTCGTAGCTGTCCCCGGTCTTACCTACCGGGATATCAAAATCAACGCGATCGTAGACTTCGTAAGGCTGCTTCTTGCGCAGATCCCAGGCAATGCCAGAACCCCGGAGCATAGGACCGGTCATGCCAAGATTCAGCGCCCGCTCCGGAGTGACGACACCGATTCCGACGGTGCGCTGCTTCCAGATGCGGTTGTCGGTGAGCAGAGTTTCGTATTCGTCCACCAAACCAGGGAATCGCTGGGTGAAATCGTCAATGAAATCCAGCAAGGAGCCCTGCCGAGCCGCGTTCTGCTGCTCCAGCGACTTGGTACCGCGGATCTTGCTGCGGTACTGAGGCATGGTGTCTGGCAAATCACGATAGACACCACCCGGACGGAAATAGGCCGCATGCATGCGCGCACCGGAAACCGCTTCATAAATATCAAACAAGTCCTCCCGCTCACGGAAGGTGTAGATCAGGATGGTGGACGAACCGCAATCGTTGCCGTGTGAACCGAGCCACATCAGGTGATTGAGCAACCGAGTGATCTCGGAGAACATCACTCGGATATATTGAGCACGAATCGGCACCTCAATGCCCAGCAGCTTTTCAATCGCCAGGCAATAAGCATGCTCGTTGCACATCATGGACACATAATCCAGCCGGTCCATATAGGGCAGCGATTGGATGAAGGTTTTGTGCTCTGCTAGTTTTTCTGTGGCGCGATGCAGCAGCCCGATATGAGGATCGGCGCGTTGCACGACCTCACCATCAAGCTCCAGGACGAGCCTCAATACGCCGTGCGCAGCAGGATGCTGCGGCCCGAAGTTCAGGGTGTAATTCTTGATCTCAGCCATGAGTCAATAAGCCAAAGACGCTAAGCGCCCTTAGTGCACTCCCCCATAATTTTCTTCGCGAATGATGCGAGGTGTCACGTCGCGCGGTTCGATACTGACTGGCTCGTAAATCACGCGCTTGCGCTCAGCGTCATAGCGCATTTCCACATGACCTGTAAGCGGGAAATCCTTGCGGAACGGGTGCCCAATGAAGCCGTAGTCTGTCAAGATGCGACGCAAGTCGGTGTGACCTTCAAAAAGGATGCCATAAAGGTCAAACGCCTCGCGTTCATACCAATTAGCGGAGTTCCAGAGATCATTGACGGACGGGACCACAGGAAAGTCGTCATCCGCACAGAACACACGCACGCGCACGCGCTGATTCAGACTCACGGAGATCAAATGAGACACCACCGCGTAGCGCGCACCTTCCCAGATGCCATCACCGTAAGCGGAATAATCCAAGCCACACAGATCCAGAAGCTGCTCGAACTGGCAGCCTTCGCTGTCGCGCAACAACTTCATGACCGCCAGGTACTCGGATGGCAGCACGGTTACCGTGACTTCACCCAAAGCAATGCCAACATTTTGAGCCTGCTCACCGAGAACAGAGACGATCTTGTCCTTCAGAGCTTCAGGCGTGATTGCGTACTGAACTGATTTATCTGACATGCTCAGACCCGCGCAATAGTATTGGTGCGGCGCACCTTTTGCTGCAGCTGAATGATGCCGTACAGCAGCGCTTCAGCGGTAGGCGGGCAGCCAGGCACATACACATCCACCGGCACAATGCGGTCACAACCGCGGACCACCGAATAGCTATAGTGATAGTAGCCACCGCCATTGGCACAAGAGCCCATGGAGATTACCCAACGCGGCTCAGCCATCTGGTCATAGACCTTGCGCAAGGCAGGGGCCATCTTGTTGCACAGGGTGCCAGCAACAATCATCAAGTCAGACTGCCGGGGGCTGGCGCGAAACACTTCGGCGCCGAAACGGCCGATGTCGTAGCGCGCAGCTGCCGCATGCATCATCTCGACCGCGCAGCACGCCAAACCGAACGTCACCGGCCAAAGCGAACCCGTCTTGGCCCAGTTCATCACCGAGTCGAAACTCGTGGTGACAAAACCCTTTTCCATCATGCCTTCGATCATGGCCGTTATCCTGCGTATTGTGGGATTGCGTGGATCACGTGCACTGTCACTCCCAATCCAGCGCGCCCTTTTTCCACTCGTAAACAAAGCCGACGACCAGGATGGCAAGGAAGATCACCACGGCAACAAACCCGGTGAGCCCGACATCCTTGAGCGCTACAGCCCACGGGAAAAGAAAAGCGATCTCCAGATCAAAAAGAATGAACAGAATGGCAACAAGGTAATAACGCACATCAAACTTCATGCGCGCATCCTCGAATGCCTCGAATCCACACTCGTAAGGAGAGTTTTTGGCCGCATCGGGCCTATTGGGACCGAGAAAAGCCCCCATACCAAGACACAAGGCACCGACAGCCAGACCGACCAAAATGAAGAGAAGGACGGGCAGGTATTGAGCCAGATTCATGGGGTTTGCTCTCTCGCGACTGAAGGGGCGAACCCCTCAGTACTTTTATGGTGCCGTCGGCGAGACTCGAACTCGCACAGCTTTCGCCACTACCCCCTCAAGATAGCGTGTCTACCAATTTCACCACGACGGCTAAGTCTGCTTAGATAAGCTCTCCTCTTAAGGGATTTAACGCTTACCGAATTAATCTAGGAGTTTACCCTGAAAAACTGTCACTTCCAGGGTGCGTGCAAGGTTTTTTAGACAACTTGCACGAAGCTTACTTGGAAGGGATCTGACCTGCGCCTGAAGCCGCTGGAGTTGGAGCCGTAGCTGGGGCCTGTGCGCCCGCTGCAGGCGCAGTTGAACCACCCCCGGGAATAGCGTTGGCGCCCGTAGCTGCAGGAGCGGAAGATGCCGCCTGGGACGCGCCAGGAGCCACAACTGCTGCTCGGTCCAGGACGCTGCCGCCTGAAGGTGCGGTTGAGCGGACGCCCACGCCAAAATAGGCCAACGCAAGAGTACAAGCAAAAAAGACAGTTGCCAGGCCCGCGGTTGCACGGGAGAGGAAGTTGGCACTGCCGCTGGCACCAAACAGGCTCCCCGAACTGCCACTACCGAATGCTGCGCCCATGTCCGCACCTTTTCCGTGCTGGATGAGGATCAAGCCAATCATGACCAACGCTGAGATGATCTGCGCCGCAAGCAGCAAGTTCAAAACGATATTCATTCAATTACTCCAATATTCGGATTTGCTGACGAGGCCTTAAGCCCGTGCAGCAGCAATGATCTTCAAGAAGTCCGCAGACTTGAGCGATGCCCCGCCAATCAGGCCGCCGTCAATGTCCGGCTGTGACAACAGTTCAGCGGCGTTCGCAGCGTTCATGCTTCCGCCGTAGAGAATACGAACTCGATCAGCCTTCTCAGTAGCAGCCTTGATCTGCGCGCGCAGCACGGCATGAACACTTTGGGCTTGTTCAGGAGTGGCCGTCTGCCCGGTTCCGATGGCCCACACGGGCTCATATGCGACCACGATCTCACTGATGCAGTGACCATTCAGATGGATCACAGCCGACAGCTGACGCTTGACGATGAACTCAGTCATGCCTGACTCGCGCTCTCGCAGGGTTTCACCCACGCAGACGATGGGCGTGATGCCTGCCGCCAGAGCTCGCTTGGCCTTGAGAGCGACGTGCACATCGTTCTCAGCCTGGTGTTGCCGGCGCTCACTATGACCTACGATGGCATAACGAACGCCGTAGTCTTTCAGCATTTCAGCCGACACATCACCTGTGTACGCGCCGTTTTCATTCATGGAAACGTTCTGCACACCGAGATCGATCGGCGAGCCAGCCAGGAGGCTCTGCAATTGGGCCACATAGATGCCCGGTGGGCATACAGCGACGTCGCATGCAGGCTGTCCAATTCCGCCCAGCAGTTCGCGCACGAGCGCGTCGTTGCTGGCCAGGTTGCCGTTCATTTTCCAGTTACCGACGATCAGTTTCCTACTCATATCGCCATCCTTGTCATTATTCTCATGATGCCTGCCAGTCCAGCACGATTTTTCCGATGTGTTGGTTGCTCTGCATCAACGCATGTGCGCGGGCTGCACCGCTAGGCAATCCACCCTCGGCCAACAAAGCCGGAAATACACTGTGAATGACAGGCTTGATACGTCCGCTTTCGAGCCAAGGCCACACGTTGGCTTTGAGCGCCTTCGCAATCGCACCCTTGAACTCAATGGGACGAGGGCGCAAGGTAGAGCCAGTGATGACCAAACGCTTGCGCAGCACCAGACCGGCATTGAATTCCGCCTTGACGCCACCTTGAACAGCAATGATGACCAGGCGACCGTCTTCCGCCAGACACTCAACCTCACGGCGAACGTATTCGCCTGCCACCATGTCCAATACGACGTCGACGCCTTTTCCAGCCGTCAGCTTCTTAACTTCTTCGGCAAAATCCGTTGTCTTGTAATTAATGGCGTGATCGGCCCCAAGCTCGAGCATGGCAGCGCATTTTTCATCTGACCCAGCAGTGGCAATCACGACGGCGCCAGCGGCTTTGCCCATCTGAATGGCAGTCACACCTATGCCGCTGGTTCCACCTTGAACCAACAAGGTTTCGCCCGATTGCAAGCGCCCCCGGTCAAAAACATTGCTCCACACGGTGAAAAAGGTCTCAGGCAGGGAAGCAGCTTCGATATCGGACAGGCCGCGGGGCACGGGCAAGCATTGCGCTACAGGCGCCACGCATTGCTCAGCATAGCCGCCACCGGCGACCAAGGCGCAAACGCGATCGCCCACGGCCAATCCAGCAGCTTGCATGGCACCGAGATCTCCCGACTGGATGACGCCCGCGACTTCGAGCCCCGGCAAATCCGAAGCACCCGGAGGAACTGGATAGTTGCCGGTCCGTTGCAGGACGTCCGGGCGGTTGACGCCAGACGCCGTAACGCGGATCAGTACCTCACCCTGCCCGGCCGCAGGTGCGCTGCGCTCCGCAGGCACCAGGACCTCGGGAGCACCGTACTCTCGGATTTCAATGCATTTCATACGCGAATGACCATTCACAGGCAAGTGTGGAGGCATGAGCCGGGCGGCTGTTTGACCGCACCGGCACGGCCATCACTGTTGCTGTTGCTGCTGTTGATCAGCCGAGCGATCTTCAGCGACGCGATTTTCACGCTCTGCGCGGGGTGGACGATCACCGCGGTCGCCACGGTCACCGCGATCGCCACGGTCGCCACGGTCGCCACGGTCGCCACGGTCGCCACGGTCATCGCGATCGCCGCGCTCTTCGCGGGCAGGACGATCAAGCAGCGCCTTCATGGACAGCTTGATACGGCCTTTCTCGTCGGTTTCGAGCACTTTAACGCGCACGATCTGGCCTTCCTGGAGGTAGTCAGAGACTTTTTCAACACGCTCGTTGGCGATCTGGCTTATATGAAGCAAGCCGTCCTTACCAGGCAAAACGTTGACCAAAGCGCCGAAGTCGAGCAGTTTGACCACCGGGCCCTCATACACTTTGCCAACCTCAGCTTCAGCTGTGATTTCTTCGATGCGGCGCTTGGCTTCATCAGCCTTGGCGGCATCGCTGCTGGCGATGGTGATGGTGCCGTCTTCTTCGATGTTGATCTGGCAGCCAGTTTCGTCAGTCAATGCACGAATGGTGGCGCCGCCCTTGCCGATCACGTCGCGGATCTTCTCGGGGTTGATCTTCATGGTGAAGAGCTTGGGAGCGAAGCTGGAAACCTCGGTTTTGGCCTCTCCCATGGATTCTTGCATTTTTCCAAGGATGTGCATACGAGCTTCCTTGGCTTGCGCCAGAGCAACTTGCATGATCTCCTTGGTGATGCCCTGGATTTTGATGTCCATCTGCAAGGCGGTAATACCGTTGGTAGTACCAGCCACCTTGAAGTCCATGTCACCCAGGTGATCTTCATCGCCCAGAATATCCGTCAGGACGGCGAACTTGTTGCCTTCCTTGATCAGGCCCATGGCGATACCTGCCACGTGCGCTTTCATAGGGACACCGGCATCCATCATCGCGAGGCAGCCACCGCAGACCGACGCCATGGAGGAAGACCCGTTGGATTCAGTGATTTCGCTCACCACACGAACGGTGTAGGGGAATTCCTCTTTGCTCGGCAGGCAGGCCACCAGAGCACGCTTGGCCAGACGGCCGTGGCCGACTTCACGGCGCTTTGTGGAGCCCATGCGGCCCACTTCGCCGGTGGCAAAGGGAGGCATGTTGTAGTGAAACAGGAAGCGGTCTTCAAACTCACCGGCCAGCGCATCGATGCGTTGAGCATCGCGCTCAGTACCCAGCGTGGTCACGACCAGAGCCTGGGTTTCGCCGCGGGTGAACAGCGAAGAACCATGGGTACGTGGCAACACGCTGTTGCGGATTTCGATAGGGCGAACGGTACGCGTGTCGCGGCCGTCGATACGGGGCTCGCCCGCCAGAATCTGGCCACGGACGATTTTGGCTTCCTGTTCAAACAGCAGGTTGTCGAGCTTGACGTCATCAAACTCGGCGCCCTCGCCCTTCAGTGCTGCTTTCACGGAAGCATACGCATCACGTACGGCGTGCGTACGGGCTTGTTTACTGCGAATCTGGTAGGCATCACGCAGCTTGCCTTCAGCGAGCGTGCCAACTTTTTCGATGAAAGGCTCGTCCTTGGCTTCAGGCGCCCAGGCTCCGGTTTCAGTCCACAGCGGCTTGCCAGCCTCGCGCACCAACTCATGAATGGCGTTGATGGCAATCTTGCCTTGGTCGTGGCCGAACACCACCGCACCCAGCATGATGTCTTCAGGCAGCTGTTGCGCTTCGGATTCCACCATCAGCACGGCGTTTTCCGTGCCGGCCACCACCAGATCCATCTGGCTGTTTTCGCGCTCGGAACGTGCGGGGTTCAGGACATACTGACCATTGATGTAGCCCACGCGTGCGGCGCCGATAGGGCCGTTGAAAGGAAGACCGCTCACCGACAGTGCAGCACTGACAGCGATCATGGCTGCGATATCAGCGTCAACCTCAGGGTTCAAGGAAACGGTGTGGATGACCACATGCACTTCGTTGAAGAAACCTTCAGGGAAGAGCGGGCGAATCGGGCGGTCAATCAGGCGGCTGGTGAGCGTTTCGAGTTCGCTGGGCTTGGCTTCGCGCTTGAAAAAGCTGCCGGGAATCTTGCCTGCTGCGTAAGTTTTCTCGATGTAATCGACAGTCAGCGGGAAGAAATCCTGACCAGGCTTGGAGTTCTTGCTTGCCACCACGGTGGCCAGCACCACGGTGCCGTCAATGTTGACCAGCACAGCGCCAGTGGATTGGCGAGCGATCTCACCCGTCTCCATGACGACGGTCTTGTCACCCCATTGGAAGGACTTCGTGACTTTATTGAACATGCTCATGTTTGCTCCTGGGTAAATTGGCAGCTCACAACGGAGCTGCGGAAGCTGAAGCCCGATTCAGAACACGATGCCATTCAAGCAAGCACCTCAGGACCAGAGGAGATTGTTGGAATGACACAGCTTCGCTCCAAAGCCGAACTTCTCGAAAAAAAGTAAAAAAACGCCTGAGCCAAGCGAAGGCTTCAGGCGTTTTTCATTGAGCGCAGCTTACTTGCGCAGACCAAGCTTGGCGATGAGTGCCAAGTAACGGTCTGCATCCTTGGACTTGAGGTAGTCCAGCAGCTTACGGCGACGGCTCACCATGCGCAGCAGCCCGCGGCGGCCATGATGATCCTTGGCGTGTTGTTTGAAATGGGGTGTCAGCTCGTTAATACGAGCAGTCAGCAGGCCGACTTGCACTTCTGGGCTACCAGTATCGTTGGCAGCGCGTGCGTTATCCTTGACCACTGCGGCCTTGTTCTCTTTGGAGATCATTCTCTTACCTTCGTTCCAAATGGTTTGACTTGCGTGGTGCGCCGGAACTGCACGCCACGTGCGTTTTGCGGAAATGCAAAACCTGTCGATTATAGCGGCACTTGAATAGGTGAATGAACCGACCTGATTGACGACTCATCAACAGGCAGTTTGGTCATGGCAAGCTCAGTCAACCACCGCGAAAGGCGCCGGACCCCCTCCTCCAGGCGGGTGATGTCTTTTGACGCAAAACACCAGCGAAGCCAACCTTCTGACTCAGGGGCAAAAGCAATCCCGGGTGCGAGGCCCAGGCCGGCCTCAGCCACCAAACGCTTGGCAAGCACCAGCGAATCATCATGGCCTTCTATGCGTAAGAAAGCGTACATGCCTCCCTGCGCCAGGCTGGTTTTAACGCCTGGCAGCTCTTTCAACATGGGGATCAAGGTGTCCCGGCAATTCTTCAGGTGGGCTACAACGGCTGGCGTGATGGTTTCCTGCAAATCCATGGCCGCCAAAGCGGCTCGTTGCACGAAAACCGGGGCACAGGAGGTATTGAACTCCAGCAGTTTGCCTACTTGCGGCGTCATCGTCGGAGGCATTACCAGCCAGCCCAGGCGCCATCCAGTCATCAAGAAGCTCTTGGAGAAGCTCTGAACCACCACCAGCCTATCTTCTGGCTGGGCAAGATCGAGAAAGCTCGGGGCCGCCCCATGAGGAGTGTCGCCCGCGTAATACAGGCGTTCGTAGACCTCGTCTGAAAGAATCCATGTCCCGGTTTGCCGACAGTGATCAAGAATTTTCTGCTGCTCATCTCTGGAAAGAGTCCACCCAGTAGGATTATTGGGAGAGTTAACTATCAAAAGGCGGGTTTCGGGCGTTATTGCAGCCAAAAGACCCGGGACATCCAGGCGCCAGACGCCTTTCGCATCCGGGGCCAGTGCGACGCAACGCAGCCTGGCACCAAGGATGACCGGTTGCGCTGTGAGATTGGGCCAGACTGGCGTGACAGCGACAACTTCGTCCCCAGCATCGATCAACGTTTGCATGGCAACGAAAAGCGCATTCACGCCACCGGAAGTCACAGCCAGGCGATCCGTACTGATGGGACCATGCAAACTGCTCATATAGCGAGACAATGCCTCGCGCAGCACCGGTAGGCCCAAGTTATGCGAATAGAAAGTTTCCCCTGCTTGCAGGGAAGCGATACCTGCCTGCCGGATGGCTTCCGGCGTGACTTCATCGCTTTCGCCAAACCAGAACGGCAGCACATCGGCTCGCCCCATGCCGGCGTTGGCGACTTCGCGGATTCGGGATTCCTCGAGCTTCAATATGGCTTGGCGCATGGTAACGTGCTCAACTTTTTTTTGGGCTGACTTCAAAGCGGACTCGTATCGTAGCGGAAGGCCACTTTGCGCAAGCCCCATTTTCAATGACTAGATCAAGTAGTACACACTCCAACCTCACTTGGGCAGCCATGCTCCTCCTGACCGCGATGATGGTCACATCTCCTGCACACGCTGCTCGCAAAAAGCGTGGCCACTCTGCCGAAACCTGCGCCGAAGAGATTGAAAGATCCTGCTCACCACGTGAGCGCCGTGCCCCTCATGTGAAGTTTGAACGCCCAAGCCGTGAGAGCGCCCGAGATAAAGAGCGCAGGCTGATACGTGAATGCCGGAGCAGACCCAATGCCGGAGCCTGCCTGGGGTATGGGATTTAGAGGGTCGATCGGGAGCTAAGCGACGGGCCTGAGGTCCGGCGCTTATTGACGTTTTCGTAATTCATGACGGTCAACCTATCACCGTTCACGCTGAGCCTGTCGAAGCGCCGCGCGAGGCTTCGACAAGCTCAGCCCGAACGGTTTTATTTAGTTAGTTCAGAGGGCATTTTTCGCTTGACCAAAACCACGGAACCTCAGCCCAACCGGGTGTGTGTCATGATTTATGAAAGTCTCAATAATTTGCTTGTAGATCGGAGTAAAGCGACGCCCCTGCTTGGACGATGCGCTTTGCATATTCCATCAGCAAAGTGTGCTCTTCAACACCGAGCGTAATGCGGACGGTTTCCCCACATTCACCGAAGTTGGTGATATTGAAACCGAAACTTGAGCGATCAACCACTGCCAAATCGTCAAAAGCGGGCAGGAAGCTGGCTTCATACAATTGAGCATTGAAGTAGGCACGCTCTTGGATGGATACTTCGGCTTCGCCTTTTCGCAATTTTTTCGCTAGATAAGCATCTGTGAGCCTGAAACTGACATAGACGCTTTTTGAGTCAGTGTTGACGCATATCTCATAAGCATTTTCTTTGTCGTGACCCCACGCAATTTCGGCATCGAGCATGGCACGTAGTGCATTCGTATTTTTTCTGACCTTCTCTAAGTAGGCGATCGAATACTTCAGGTTTTCACTTGAAAGCATGCGAGCTATATAGCCTTCATCACCTTTTGGGATGCGCATGCGGTTTTTAGTCATACCCGCCTGAAAATCTGTCCAACTTCTCTTTTGATTGAAAATAGCGGCATACCCGATATTAACCAGATCCATCCCGTTTTGGACGAATTTGGTGCCACTTTGCAGCAAGATCAAATTCAAGTGACCCGCTTCAATGTGAGGCTTGGCGGCTAGCAGTGCCTCTGTAATCTGCGCCTCTCCCAAATGGCTCAGGGTGACATCCATCACGATGGTCCGTTGACGCAGACCACCAAACTCGCTTTTGAATTCACCTGAAAAAAGATGACGGATTAGCGCTACGGGATCATGCGCTTGCACACTGAATTTCGCTGCATTGTTGGGATGCGGCTCAATGACAATCAAGTCTTTCGCGATCAACCCTGGATCCGTCACAGATTCACAACATACAGGCTCCTTGAAAAGGCCGGGTGTTTCGTAATATCCACCTGCCAAGAAAGCAACGGAAGTGCCCTTGGGCAGCGAAACATAAATCTGCTCCAGCATGGCCAACGCGTGAGGCGCGCGCTCAACCGTCAAAAGCTTGTTCAACGCTTGCGTATCACTACTGGACAAACCTGTACGCCCATCACGAGATGGATTCAGAAGTAGCGACGCAACAGAACTACTTAGATCAGGAGTTCGTCCGGACCAATCTGCCTGAAAAATTATCACACGATGAATATCCTGCATCACCTGATAAAAACTCTCCATCAGCAAGGACCAGGCATGCGCATTACTTTGTGGGCTTGCCATAAAACCTACTTTGAATAGCAGTTGAGCCGCATCCTGCAGTGCATCTGTCAGTTCACCACAGATTGTGGCTGGCAAACAGGGTTTGGCGAACTCGCCTACATCGCCGATTAAATGGCGTATGACCTGGATGTTTTGGATCACAAAAAAAGGGAACCCTTCGGTGCTGGCATTCAAGCAATTCTCATAAGCGAGCTTGAGCCATTTGAGCTGGTCAGGAGAACTTTCAACCAGTGGGTCCGTGCTCTCTGGGGCCATCATGGTATTGGGCGCCAGATGGGCTTCAAAAAGCCCTCGTTGGACGGCCGCGGCAAATTCGCCATGAAACGCCTTACCCAAGGACTGCAGCGCGCCGAGCATATTTCCTTCATCGATTTTTTTTAACATGCTCTGAGCGCAGATTTCAGCGCATTCGCTCGGAGAAGCGCGCAAACCTTGGCGGCTTAGGTGGCCATCCATCTCGTCCATGGTGACACTTGTTTTGAGCATCAATTGCACACGCAAGGATTCGATGTAGACGCTATGCAAGCCAGAAAAGTCCATATCGTCCACGCCGTTCAGGTGCGTGAGCTTCATCTCTTTATATTTCACGGCGCGGCTCACCGGAAAAATCAGAAAGTCGTCCAGTTGGGGCGCTTTTTCCTTGAGAGCCTCTCGAAGCTGTTCGGTGCGCATGTCCGCAGCTGCCATCCACAGGCCCGTGCGGACGGCGCGGCTGTAGCCTTCTCTAACCAGAGGCGAGCGTGAGCGCTCCAATCGATCTGAATCGCCTCCTCGGTAGGTTGCCTGTAATTGCCCCCTCATGAGTTCCCACTTGAGCAGCTTTTCATACCTGTGGGACTCTCGCCGAAACTCCGCGTTGTTGAACGCCCTGCTACCCAGAAGAGTCAGCGTGGCCGCAAATGAATGGAACCAGTTCCTGATGGGTTTGGCGTGTGGCGTCAGGTTCTCAACAAGCTTGAAGCATTCGTTCACGTTGGAACGAACCAGCGCACAAGCGAGCGCATCCGAAGCACCTGCTTGCGCAGAGACTAGGGCCGATGGGAAGATCAGACCTTGATCGAGCTCAGCCAGCCAAGTGGAGTCGCGTTTTAACTCTTCGGACGAGTGGCTCGATTCAATTTTTGTTTCCGCTGTAGTTGCGGGCAATTTGGAAGCACAACTGCTGTAACTGGTTGATATGTCCCCGAAACCCGGCATGCCTTCTCCTGAACAAGGCGGTGCAACAGTAGTCAACACACGCGCGAAACCTGACTACCTCCCTGGCGGCCATGCCAATGAGTGACAAAAAACGAGATGAGGTTCCATCTGGCGAAAAAACTCTACGTGATCTTGGGCTCCATCTGCCACTCCACCGTCGAACGCAGCTGCAGACTCAAAAAAACCGAGGCGCACCTCGGTTTTTCTATTGAGTCAGAAGATCCCTATCCGATATGTACCGGTACAAAAATCCGTTGCCCATCGCGCTGAATAAGGAGCGCCACCGATTTGTCAGCCTTGGCAATCACACTGCGAGCTTGATCGGCACTACTGACCGGCTGCCCGTTGATCGACACCAGAACGTCTCCGGGTTGCACGCCTGCCAAGGCTGCCGGCCCCGCCGCCTGTTCAATAAGCAGCCCGCCTTCCACGTGCGCCTGCTGCCTCTCTTGCGGCGCCAATGGGCGAAGCGATAAGCCAAGCCTTCCCTTCTGCGCGTTCGCAGCGTCAGCCACCTGCTCTGCCTTGTCTTTGCTGCCACTCAAGCGGGCCGTAACTTTCTCCGAACGCCCTGCGCGCCAGATATCAAAGGTCACGCTGTCGCCTGGCTTGGCCATGCCAATCTGCGCAGGGAGGTCGCCAGACGCAACGATGGGCTGGCCGTTGGCATGCAAAATGACGTCTCCCGTCTTCAGCCCCGCAAGCTCGGCTGCGCTGCCTTTTTCGACGTTCGCGATCAAGGCCCCTTCGGGTTTAGGCAGCTTGAAGGAATCCGCAAACGCCTGATTAACCTCCTGCACGGCCACTCCAAGGCGCGCATGCTCGACCTTGCCAGTCGCCACGATTTGGTCCTTAACCTTGGCAGCCAACTCGATGGGAATAGCAAATGACACGCCCTGATAGCCACCTGAGCGGCTGTAGATCTGCGAATTGATGCCGACGACCTCGCCCACAGAGTTAAACAGGGGACCGCCTGAATTACCCGGATTCACAGGGACATCGGTCTGGATGAACGGAACGGCGCTGTCGTCAGGAAGGGAGCGGCCTTTGGCACTGACCACACCGGCTGTGACGGTGTTCTCGAACCCGAATGGCGAGCCAATGGCTAGCACCCATTCACCCTGCTGTAGGTTTTTACTGCTTCCCAGCGGTACCGTGGGCAGCCCCTTGGCTTCAATCTTGAGCACCGCAATGTCAGTCTTGGGGTCTGCACCGAGGACCTTGGCCCGGAACTCACGCCGGTCAGTGAGCTTCACCGTGACCTCTTTAGCGCCGCGCACGACGTGGGCATTGGTCATGATCAGGCCATCCGGACTGATGATGAAACCTGAGCCTACGCCGCGTGAAGGCATCTGCGGCGCTCCACCGCCGCCCTGGCCCGGGATCTGCCCGAACATGCCGGGAGGAATGCCGAACTGACGCAACAGGTCGTCCATGGAGCCTTCCTGGCCGCGTCGTGACCGACCTTGCGGAGCAGGCGCTTCATCTTCATCATCGTCCGAGACCTTCTGCGTGCCGCTGGTGCTGATATTGACCACGGCGGGCCCATTGCGCGCCGTGATTGAGGCAAAGCTCGGCAGGGTTTGAGTAGCCGCCGTGCCGGGGGCAGCGGCTACGGCTCCAGCCACTGGTGAAGTTTGCGCCTGTGCGGGCGCGCTCATGCGGTCCACTGCCGTCACACCTGCGCCGCCTAGCACGCCGGCAGCCAAAAGTGCAATGACGAGTTTTTTTGACTTCAGCTCGATCGTGTTCATGTCTGTGTCCTTTTCGGTTTATTCAATCGGGCCGCCGGTTGACGGTTGTGTTGAATATGGCGAAGGACACTTAGGTGAGGCTTAGGACTCGATCAAAAAAATGCCACAGTGACCTTCAAGCCGCCTAAGGAAGACGAATCCTCAAGTTGTACCTGCGCGCCATGACGGTCGGCCACGGCCTTGACGATCGCCAGGCCCAGCCCGCTACCATGCCCAGCTGCGCCGGCAACGCGGTAGAAGCGATCAAGTACACGCTGGCGTTCTTCAGGCGCAATGCCAGGACCGGAGTCTTCCACGGAAAGCCATGCCTTCGGGGCCTGCGAGCCCTGGCTTGATGAGTCTAGAGCCGGGAAACCATGCCCCGCCTGCACTTGCACGCGCCCTCCTTCCGGCGTGTGGCGCAGTGCGTTTTCAAGCAGGTTGCGCATGAGCACAGCCAAGGCCTGCGGTTGTCCAGAGATGATGGCCTCGTCATCCTGGGCTGGCTGGATGACCAGTGTGATGCTTCGGGCAGCTGCCTCCCCAGCGAACTCGTCTACTGTGGTCTGGGCCAATCGGCTCAGATTGACTGGGGTGTGGGGCACGCCGTCGCCATGGCCGCCTTCTTGCCTGGCGAGTGCGAGCAGTTGCTCGACGAGGCGAGTGGCACGGTCGATGCCTGAAAGGAGTCTGTCGCTCGCGACGCGGCGAGCCTCGGACCCGTCCGCGCGTTGCAAACTCTGCAACTGTAGACGCAGCGCCGCCAGGGGCGAACGCAGTTCGTGGGCAGCGTCAGCGGTAAAGTTTTGCAGAGCATCCCACGAGGCCGCCAGACGCGACAACAGGCCATTCATCTCTGTCACCAGCGGGCGTACCTCAGCCGGCAGGCCCTCTTCAGCCAAAGGAGCCAGATCATGAGCGCGCCGTGCAGCGACCTGGTGGCGCAATCTCTCCACAGGGGCCAAGGCATGCCCAATCACCCACCACACGATCAACATCAGCAAGGGTGCCAAAGCTGCGATGGGAATGACTGCCCGGAGCGCCAACCTCCCTGCAATTTGCCGGCGGGACGCAAGATCCTGGGCAATCTGGATCACCTGCAAAGGCGTCTGCAGCGCATAGACCCGGTAGATGGTTCCAGCTGCACGGACATCGGCAAATCCCAATACCGCCTGCTGAGGCAACAAACGTGCCGAACGCGAGCGATAAAGCATCGTGCCATCCGCGCGCCAAATCTGGATGATGAGGTCATCCGCCCCAGAGCCCGGGGCCAATGCATCATCACCCAGAACCGCAGAGGCCAGGCCTCCCGTCAGGGAAAGGGCAATGCGCTCCATTTGCGCATCGAACACCGCTTCGGTTTCCGTGCTGGCGGTCCGCCAGGTCATGGCCGCCTGCACGCAGGCGATGACCAGCACGGCCAGAAGCAGGAGGCTGGTCAGGCGTTTTCGCAACGAAGGTGCAGGCAACGACGTGCGATCTGATGGCATCAAGACAGGCATCAAGGCGTGTTCGCTGCAGGCAGAGGCGGCACTCGATACCCAAGGCCGCGCTGGTTTTCGATCAAACCAGCACCCAACTTCTTGCGGACGCCATGGATATAGACTTCAACCGCGTTGGAACTGATGTCATCACGCCAGGAATATAGTTTTTCTTCCAGCTGCGCACGTGAGAGCACGCGCCCCGGCCGTGCCAGAAGTGGCTCCAGTACGGCCCATTCACGAGCGGACAAGCTGACGGGCTGGCCTGCCAACGTGACTTCGCGTGTGGCGGGCTTGATGGACACTCCACCCCATTCGTACGCAGGTTCCGCCCGGCCATCTGCCCTGCGCAAGAGGGCCCGAATGCGCGCTAAAAGCTCATCAAGGTCATAGGGCTTGATAATGTAATCGTCCGCACCGGCATCCAGTCCCGCCACACGCTGGGAAACGGAGTCGCGCGCGGTGGCTATTAATACCGGTAATCTCTGCTTGCGCGCTCGCAAAGTCCGCAGCACCTCTATGCCATCTTTGCGTGGCAAACCGAGATCCAGCAGTAATAGGTCATAGTGCGTGGTCGCCAGAGCCGTTTCGGCCATGGCCCCATCTTTGACCCAGTCGACGGCCCACCCTTCGATTCGAAGTGCGTCCAGCACCACTTCGCCGATCATCGTGTCGTCTTCGGTCAGCAGAATACGCATCAGCGCTATTTTGTCCTTTTTTTTCCGCGATGTGCCAAACCGCCCGTTAGACTCGAGAGTCACATGGATTTGCTGACACTTCTACTACTGCCCTTCGCTGGCGCCATAGTTGCCGCCCTGCTACCCACCCATGCGCGTAACACCGCAGCTACGCTGTCCGCGCTTGTAGCAGGTGCTGCCCTGGTCACGGCGGCCCTGATGTTTCCCGAATTGCAGCAAGGCCAGGTGCTGCGCCAGGAAGTGGCGTGGATACCCTCCGCTGGCCTGAACCTGGTGTTACGCGTAGATGGATTTGCCTGGATGTTCGTCACCCTCGTGACCGGCATCGGCCTGCTGGTGGCGCTTTACGCGCGCTACTATATGAGCAAGGAAGATCCAGTTCCACGCTTTTTCTCCTTCTTCCTGGCCTTCATGGGCGCCATGATGGGGGTGGTGATTTCTGGCAACTTGATTCAGTTGGTCTTCTTCTGGGAACTCACCAGCCTGTTCAGCTTTCTGCTCATTGGCTATTGGCACCATCGCAAGGACGCACGCAGAGGTGCCCGCATGGCACTCACCATTACCGGTGCCGGCGGATTGTGTTTGCTGGCAGGCGTGCTCATCCTTGGCCATATTGTGGGCAGCTACGATCTGGATGCCACCCTGGGAGCGGGCGATCGAATTCGTGCCCATTCACTCTACACGCCGATGCTGGTGTTGGTGCTGTTGGGGGCATTGACCAAAAGCGCTCAATTCCCGTTTCAGTTCTGGCTGCCACATGCGATGGCAGCGCCTACCCCAGTATCAGCCTATCTTCACTCCGCCACCATGGTGAAGGCAGGCGTGTTTCTTATGGCTCGGCTCTGGCCCGCGTTGGCCGGTACTGAGCAGTGGTTCTGGCTGGTCGGGGGAGCCGGCCTCATCACCCTGGTGCTGGGCGCCTATGCGGCGATGTTCCAGAACGATCTGAAGGGCCTGCTGGCTTATTCCACCATCAGCCACCTGGGCCTGATCACGCTGCTGTTGGGTCTGAACCGCGACCTGGCAGCGGTGGCTGCGGTGTTTCACATCATCAACCACGCCACCTTCAAGGCCTCCCTGTTCATGGCGGCGGGCATCATCGACCATGAAACCGGCACCCGGGACATACGTCGCCTTAACGGGCTGTATCAGGCGATGCCCATAACCGGGACGTTAGCGCTGGTGGCCAGTGCAGCCATGGCCGGCGTTCCTCTCATGAACGGTTTTCTCTCCAAGGAAATGTTCTTTGCGGAGACTATTGACCTGCACGCGCTACCCTGGCTCGACTACGGTTTGCCCATAGCGGCTACGGTGGCGGGCATATTCGCCGTCACGTATTCGCTTCGCTTCTCCTGGGATATTTTGTTTGGCAAACCCTCCAACGATTTACCGCGCGAACCGCATGAACCCGAGCGCTGGATGCGCGTTCCGGTCGAAGTTCTGGTGCTGCTGTGCCTGTTGGTGGGTATTTTTCCGCAGTGGACCATCGGGTTGGCGCTCGATGTGGCAGCCCGCCCTGTAGTGGGCGGCGTTCTCCCTACATATAGCCTCGCGGTGTGGCACGGTATCAACCGGCCACTGGTCATGAGCCTGGTCGCGCTGGCAGGTGGCGTGGTGCTTTACATGCTTTTGCGGCGGCAACTTGAAGCAGGACGGTTTGACCAGCCGCCACTCATCCACCGGCTGGATGGGCAAGCGCTGTTTCAGCGCACGCTGGTCATGCTGGACAAGGTCGCGCGGGCATTGCTCAAACTGTTTTCCTCTGCCCGCCTGCAACCTCAGATGTTGCTGGTGGTGCTGGCAGCGATTGTGGCTGCCTGGGCATCGCTGCGCCATGGGATTGCCTGGGGTGACCGCACTCGAGTACCTGGTACTGTCGCGATGGCCTTGCTCTGGGTCATGGGCTGCATTTGCGGCGTGGCTGCAGCCAATCAGGCGAAGTTTCACCGCCTGGCCGCCTTGATTCTCATAGGAGGCGTGGGCCTGATCGTCAGCCTGACCTTCATGTGGTTCTCTGCCCCGGACCTGGCGCTGACCCAACTGGCGGTAGAAGTGGTGACAACCATACTTTTCCTGCTCGGACTGCGCTGGATGCCTAAACGGTTGCCGGTAGATGAGGCTTCGCCCAGCGTCCGCACACGCTTGCGGCGCCTGCGGGACTTGGTCGTGTCCTTAGTGGCCGGAGGCGGTATGGCCGCATTGGCCTACGCCATGATGACGCGGCCCGCACCGCAGAGCATTTCACCATTCTTCCTCGACCGCGCCCTGCCCGAAGGCGGCGGCACGAATGTCATCAATGTCATGTTGGTGGACTTCCGCGGATTCGACACCATGGGCGAGATCACCGTACTGGGAATCGTGGCGCTCACCATATACGCGCTGCTGCGGAGATTCAGGCCGCCGGGCGAGGTCAGCGAGCTTCCTCCGCAACAGCGGGCCGTGCCCCCTGATCTTGCGACCGACCTGATCAACCCACGCATTGCACAGGACACGGCGTTGGGATACATGATGGTGCCCGCCGCGCTGGTGCGTCTTCTGCTGCCCATTGCAGGGCTGGTGGCAGCCCACCTGTTCATGCGGGGACACAATGAGCCGGGCGGAGGCTTTGTAGCCGGGCTGGTGGTGTCCATTGCATTCCTCACTCAGTACATCGTCGCAGGCACGCATTGGGTGGAGGCCAACCTTCAACTGAAAGTGATCCGCTGGATTGCCATTGGCATGTTCCTGGCCTTGTGCTGTGGACTGGGTTCCTTGTTCTTCGGCTATCCGTTCCTCACGACGCACACCGCCCACCTGACACTTCCAATCGTGGGAGAAATACACATTGCCAGCGCCCTTTTCTTCGACGCCGGCGTGTTTGCGGTGGTCGTCGGCTCCACCTTGCTCATTTTGACTGCACTGGCTCACCAATCAGTTCGTAGCCACCGGAGACCGGCCAAGAAGGACGATGCAGAAGCAGGCGCAGTCGCAGGGTCTTCAGCGCCTGTTCGGCCAGGGGCGGGTAACCGCAGCCCCCTACCCGCCTCAGGAGGAACATTGAATTCAGGGCGAAGCGATGCGCAGATAGGAAGGGCGCTTTAATGGAAATCATTCTTGCGATGGTCATTGGGATCCTGGGCGGCTCGGGCGTTTGGCTTGTCCTGCGCCCCCGGACATTTCAGGTTCTTATGGGCCTCAGCCTGCTCTCTTACGCCGTGAACCTGTTCATTTTTGCGATGGGCAGCCTGTCCCTGGATAAAGAACCCATCGTGACGCCGGGTTTGGTACCTAATCTGGAAAATTACACCGACCCCCTGCCCCAGGCGCTGGTCCTCACGGCAATCGTCATTGGCTTCGCCACCTCGGCTCTGTTTCTGGTGGTGCTCATGGCCTCCCGCGGTCTATCTGGCACCGACCACGTCGACGGCGAGGAACGCGAATGAGGCAGCTGGTTGAATGGCTGATGCCGCATCTGATCGTCGTGCCGGTCTTGCTGCCCATGGGGACAGCTATATTGATGCTGCTGCTTGGAGACACACGCCGGCCGATCAAAGCGGTGGTCAATGTGGTTTCCTGCTTGCTGGGACTGTTTGTCGCCATTGCTTTGGTCTACTGGGCACAGAGAATGGGCGGCCCACAGGCGGTGGGCGTATACCTGCCATCCAATTGGCCGGTGCCTTACGGCATCGTGCTGGTGGTGGATCGCCTTTCCGCCATGATGCTGCTGCTTTCGTCGATTCTGGGCCTGGGGGGCCTGCTGTTCGCCGTTGCTCGCTGGCATAAGGCCGGCGTCCATTTCCATCCGCTCTTTCAGTTGCAACTGATGGGTCTGAATGGCGCGTTTCTTACTGCGGATCTGTTCAACCTGTTCGTATTCTTCGAGATCATGCTGACGGCCTCTTACGGCCTGCTGCTGCACGGCTCCGGCTGGCCGCGTGTGCGCTCCGGCTTGCATTACATCGCCGTCAACCTGCTGGCCTCTACCTTGTTCCTGATTGGGGTGGCCATTCTGTACGGCGTGACCGGAACACTCAATCTGGCAGACATGGCCATCATGGTGCCGGCCATTGGCGAGAGTGACCGGGGCCTGTTGCACGCAGGCGCGGCCATTCTGGCGATCGCGTTTCTTGTGAAAGCTGGAGCCTGGCCGCTCAACTTCTGGTTGGCACCCGCTTACTCATCTGCATCAGCTCCGGTGGCGGCCCTGTTCGCCATCATGACCAAATTGGGCATCTACTCAGTGCTCAGGGTCTGGACACTGCTTTTCCCACAGGATGCTGGTGTTTCTGCCCTCTTTGGCGGTTCCGCATTGATATGGATAGGCTTGGCCACCCTGGCATTTGGAGCCATCGGCATCATCGCCACCCAGCGCCTGACGAGAATGGCGGCGTTTTGCGTTGTGCTCTCCTCTGGCACGCTCATGGCTGCACTGGGCTTCGGACAGCCGGCAGTGACCGGCGGCGCACTGTATTACGCACTGGGGTCCACCTTGGCGATCAGTGCGTTTTTCCTGTTGATAGAGTTGATAGAGCGCTCGCGCGAGGAAGACGAAAAACCAGCCTACGTCAGTGAACTGGAGATGGACGAAGCGTTCGGCTACCCCATCGACCTGGTACCCGCACGAGACGTCAACCTCGATGATGACGAAACCGAACTTATTGGCCGTGCCATCCCCGCTGCCATGGCCTTTTTAGGCCTGGCGTTCATTGCCTGCGTACTAACCATAGCGGGGTTGCCTCCGCTTTCGGGCTTCATTGGAAAGTTCATCATGCTTTCAGCGCTGCTGAACCCCGCGGGCCTGGGCCAGGGCGTGAGCAGCTCTCCCGAACTGGCTGAGTGGGTGCTCCTCATACTGATGATCAGCGGCGGCCTGTTAACGACGATTGCGCTCTCGCGCGCGGGTGTGCGCTATTTCTGGGCTCCCCAAGATCGCCCCGTCCCCCGCCTGCGTGTAATTGAAACAATCCCTATTGGAGCCATGTTGCTCCTGATAGCTGTGCTGGTGTGGCAGGCCGAAGCCGTGTTGGCCTATACCAATGCGGCAGCACGCGGATTACATGATCCTAAGGAATACATAGGAACGGTGATCTCAACCAAACCGGTGCCATCTCCAACTGCGTCTGGCGAAGGAGGCCTGCTCCGACCATGAAAAGACTTTTCCCCGCCCCTCTGCTTTCAGCCGCGTTGATTGTCATGTGGTTGGTGCTGAACCGCTCTTTCAGCGCGGGACAGGTCATCCTCGCCGTGCTGTTTGGCTTGCTGATGCCGATTCTGTTTGAACCACTGCGGCCCGGACGTCCGCACATTCGTCACCCGTTGTTGCTGGCTCGCCTGATTATGGTGGTGGGCTATGACGTATTGCTCTCCAATATTGCGGTTCTACGGGGCGTCCTGAGCTCAGGACGGCGCCCTCCTGAAAGCCGCTTCATTGTCATCCCCCTTGAGCTGCGTGACCCCGGTGCGCTGGCGGCCTTGGCAACCATTACCACGGTCGTCCCCGGCACCGTCTGGTGCGAGCTAGCGCGCGATGCCAGTTCAGTCATGCTTCACGTTTGGGACTTGGAGGACGAAGCGACCTACATCGCTTACTTCAAGGAACGCTACGAAGCACCGCTTTTGAAGATTTTCGAATCATGAGCGCATTACTCACCTACGCCATCCTCTTCACACTCTGCGCCTATGGCGTGGCTATGCTGCTCGCGCTGTGGCGCGTGTTGCGCGGTCCGTCAGCGCAAGACCGTGTTTTAGCACTCGATTTCATCTATATCGTGGGCATGCTGATAGTGCTGGTTATTGGCATTCAGTACGCCAGCAGCACTTATTTCGAAGCTGCGCTGCTGATTGCCTTGTTTGGCTTCGTAAGTTCTGCGGCCATGGCCAAATTCCTGTTGCGGGGCGAGGTGATCGAATGACTCCTGAAGAAGCTGTGCCCATGTGGGCTGAAATCATCGTCGCATGCCTGCTGATTACCAGCGCGCTCTTTGCAGTGACAGCAGCGTGGGGCTTGGTCAGGCTGAAAAACTTCTTTCAACGCATGCACCCCCCAGCGTTGGCGTCTACAGGAAGTGCCTGGTGCGTCACGCTGGCCTCCATCATCTATTTCTCAACTCTGCAGGGCGACCTGGTTCTGCACGTCTGGTTGATCATCATTTTGCTGTCGATCACGGTTCCGGTCACCGCCATGCTGCTGGGCCGGGCAGCGCTGTTTCGAGGCAGGCAGGCGGGCAACACCAGCCTGCCCCCAGCTTTGCAGCCCAAGACGTCCTATGAACCTGGCATTGACGATCCCAGCCAGCCCCCGGAAGACATAAAGAAAATCATATAGCTCGGCAGCACAAATAGTATTTCTCTTTGGGCTGGTGCTTCTTCATACTCAAGAGGCACCAAGGGATGATAAGTCCCGAAATAAAAATCCCAGGAGACCCTATGAGCATGAGTCGACGGCAGTTTGCCGGAATTTTGGGCGCGTCTGCGCTGAGTTGTGTAGCGCCGCCCTCTTTGGCACAAGACAAGACCTTGCGCATACTGCTGGGCTACACCGCCGGCGGCGCCGTTGATACGGTGGCTCGAACGGTGGCGGACGGCCTGAGAAGCAGCGGGTACAACGCCATCATCGAAAACAAGGCGGGAGCCAGTGGACGCCTGGCCCTGGAGGCACTGATTTCAGCGCCTGCTGACGGAACCGCATTGCTCATGACCCCCATGGGCAACCTCACGCTTTATCCGCATGTCTTCAAGAATCTTCGCTACGACTCCCTGAAGCAGTTTGCGGGCGTCAACACCGTTTGCACGATGAGTTTTGCATTGGCGGTGGGGGCCAACAGCCCGGCCAGGACACTGGGTCAGTTTCTCGATATGGCTCGCAAGGACAGTTCGCTGGCAGCGTACGGCACGCCAGGCGCGGGAACGGCCATGCACTTTATTGGTCAACTGTTGGCCAAAGGTGGACAAGTGCCTCTCACCCACGTGGCTTACAAAGGCGGTTCTGCAGCAGTGACCGATGCCATTGGCGGCATCTTGCCGGCCGTTATTACCACCCTGCCCAATCTGTTGCCCATGCACAGGGCAGGCAAACTGCGAATCCTCGCGATTTCCGACGACACGCCGCTGGCAACCCTGCCGGGCGTGCCCACTTTCAAATCAGCCGGATTCCCGGAATTGGTGGTCAACGAATCGTTCGCGTTGTTTGCCCGCTCGGGTACGCCAACTGCCACCATTGCGCAAATAAGCCAGGCTATAGGACAAGCCGTGAAATCCAGCAAGATCACAGCCCAGCTGGAGCAACAGGAGTATCTGCCCCGCACAACCACCCCGGAAGCATTGGACAGACAATTGCGTGAGGAGCATGCGCGATGGGGACAGATCGTGAAAACAGCCGGCTATACCCCGGAGGATTGAATGCAGTCCTCCAAATCACCAGCGCCACGGCGCAATGTCATAGTGATCATGTCCGACGAGCATGATCCGCGCATCATGGGCTGTGCTGGACATGATTTTGTCAAAACCCCGCACCTGGACGCGCTCGCCGCACGTGGTACGCGGTTCAGCAGCGCTTACACGCCAAGTCCTATTTGCGTACCGGCACGGGCAGCATTCGCTACAGGACGCCGTGTGCACCAGACACGCCACTGGGACAACGCCATGCCTTACTTGGGCACCCCCAGCGGCTGGGGTCATGTATTGCAGCGTGAAGGCATCAGGGTTGAGAGCATAGGCAAGCTGCACTACCGAGCAGAGGAGGACCCCGCCGGGTTCGACCGGGAACACATCCCCATGCACGTGGTTGGGGGCCATGGAATGGTGTGGGCATCCATTCGGGATCCGTATGTTTCCAGCCCCTCAGGCAAGCGCATGCTGGGAGAGCGAATTGGCGCGGGCGAATCACCGTACACCGCCTACGACCGGGAAGTGACCTCGCGTGCTCAGACCTGGATTCGAGAAGCAGGTACACGGGAGAACGAATCCTTTGTGCTCTACATAGGTCTGGTAGCGCCTCATTTCCCACTGCTCGCCCCGCAAGAGTATTTCAATCTCTACCCTCTTGAGAACCTGCCCACACCCAAGCTGCACCCGAGTGCGGGCTACAAGCGCCACCCTTGGGTGCAAGCTTATGCCGACTTCATGGACAACGAAAAGCAGTTCAAAAGTGCGACGGAAAGGCTGGAGGCTTTTGCGGCCTACTACGGGCTTTGTAGTTTTCTGGATCACAACGTCGGCTTGATCACGCAGGCTGTGGCCGATGCAGGCCTCACGGATGAGACCACCCTCATCTATACGTCAGACCACGGTGATAACTTGGGCACACGTGGCCTGTGGGGAAAATCGACGCTCTACCAGGAAAGTGTGCGCGTCCCCATGATGGTTGTGGGGCCAGGCGTAAAGCCGGGGGTGTGCCACACCCCAGTTGATCTGCTGGATCTATTCCCCACGATTCTTCAGGCGGCAGGCCTGCCGGCCGCGAAAGAAATGAGTGACCGACCCGGTCAGTCGTTGTTGGAGCTGGCCGCAGGACCAAGCCAACCGGAACGAGTTGTTTTCAGTGAATACCATGCTGCCGGCAGCAATACGGCCGGCTTCATGGTTCGCAAGGGTCAATGGAAGTTTCATTACTACGTGCGATTCCGCCCGGAGCTCTTCGACCTGCAAGCAGATCCAGAGGAATTGAACGACCTGGCCGCCGACCCCCAGTACGTGGATAAGCTGCGTGAGATGGAGGCAGAGCTAAGGCGCATCTGCGACCCTGAAGCAGTGGATGCTTTGGCCAAGAGCGACCAACAGGCCCTGATCGAAGGTTTGGGAGGCGTTGAAGTGGCTGCCGGGCTGGGGGCCGGCGGAGCGACGCCGGTACCCAAACAGCACCTTCAGCCTTCAGCCGCAATTGAACGCTAGAAGTAATTCAGGCAGTGGCCGCGTATGCGGGGAAGGCTGGAGTTCGAGGCCGCAGCACTCTGCGCACATCGGCCCACGGCCCAGTTAAAAATTGCACTGTGCCCAGCGGTTTAAGCAGGAAAATGGTGTCCGAATGAACCCCAGGCAGCTTAAATACTTCGTAGAAATTGCGCGTGCAGGCTCCATCACGACTGCCGCCAACGCTTTGCACATTGCACAGCCCGCCCTTAGCCACCATGTGGCAGCCATGGAAGAGGAGCTGGGCGTCAGCTTATTCAAAAGACATGCTCGGGGTGTGCAGTTGACCGTTCAAGGCCAACTGCTCCTGGACCGAGCGACAGCCATCTTGCGCCAGTTGGACCGCCTGCCCGATGATGTTCGTGAGGCCAATGGCCCTCCGAGAGGGCTGGTGAGCCTATGCATCGTCAGTTCAGTGGCGCTGATCCTGGCCATGCCTTTGCTGCGGTTGATTACAGAACGCTTTCCTGAGATCCATCTGCAGCTCAGTATGGGAATGTCGCGCGAAGCCCAGTCCATGGTGGAGGCCAGGCGAGTCGAGCTGGCCCTGCTCCCGACGGCGTTCGAACTGCCCCGTTTGAAGGCAACGCCCTTGTTTGAAGAGCGCTTTTGTCTCTTCGGACATCGCAGCTTGTTCACCGACAACGCAAGCACCATCGCCTTCCGCGAGATCGCACACCGGCCTCTGGTCATGCCGGACCGTGACCAGGATCTGCGAAAGCAAATTGAGCGAACCGCGCTCGCTCAAAACTGCGCGATCAATGTCCGCTACGAGTTGAATAACTCCGAACTTCTGCGTGCGGCCGTACGCGAAGGCCTGGCTTTCGCCATCATGCCTCGCAATGCGTTTCCGGTAATTGATCTGCAGGACATTGCCATGCGCGAGATCACCGACCCGGTGCTGGAACGAACCCAGTCGATCGTATCTCTGGAAGACCATCCACTGACACCTGCGGGAGAAGCTGTTCGTGAGGTTCTCATTGAGCTCGTCTCGACCTTCATCGGGAACGGAACACTCAAGGCCAAGCTGTTGGTCTAGGGATGCAGGGCGCAGGATAGTCAGCCTGGCCTTAGGTCCTCCTCTGCCCCGCAGCAGCACCTGTCAGGCTCGCAACCTAGCCTGGACGCACCATTTTGCAGGTGGTGGGCATGGCAGCTTGAGAAGCACTGATCTGCCGCACCACTCGGAATCCATAGCCCGAGCCTTCCACGTCAAACGGTACACCGGGCGCGCCCTGCTTATCCATCACGCCCACCACCAGTGTTTGTTGGAACTGATGGTCTTCAGCGCGCATTTGGCCTCGCTGTCCCGCCAGGGTCACATCCGCGCGTTCCAGTTGAGCTGCCACGGCTCTTGGCTCTACGCTTTTAGCCCGACCAATGGCCTGCGCAAGCGCCTCCACGAGAAGCTGCATGCGCATGTGAACGTAGTCGTCCTGAGGCTTTGGAAAGCGTTCCCGAAATGATTTGTAGAAAGCCGCGCTTTCTGGCGTCGGGACATTGGGAAGCCAGTCGGCCACTGCCACCACCTTGCCAATGCCAGCATCGCCAATAGCGGCGGGCGCGCCCAGGGCGTTGCCGTAGAAGGTGTAGAAACGCCCCTCAAACCCGACATCGCGCGCCGCTTTCACCAGCAGCGTCAGATCGTTGCCCCAGTTGCCCGTGAGCACTGCCTGCGCGCCGCTGGCCTTGATCTTGGTGGCGTAGGGCAGGAAGTCCTTCACACGCCCTACGGGATGGAGTTCTTCACCCACTACAGCCACATCTGAACGTTGCTGAGCCAATTGGCGCTTTCCTTCGCGCAAGACAGCATGACCAAAGCTGTAGTCCTGGCCTATCAGGTAGATGCGCTTGAGTTCAGCGTCTTCCTTGATGACTTGCATCAGCGCAGTGATGCGCATGTCTGAATGCGCGTCGAAGCGGAAATGCCAATAGCTGCATGCGTCGTTAGTGAACGCAGGATCGCCTGCCGAATAGTTCAAAAACAGCACCTGCCTTTGCGGATCGCGCTGGTTGTGTTTATTCACCGCGTCTATCAACGCAGCCGCCACCGCAGATGAGTTGCCCTGCAAAATCACACGCGCACCGCTATCAATGGCTGCACGAAGCGCGGACAGCGACTCTTCCACCTGGCCCTTGTTGTCGTACCGCTCCAATGCCAGCTGCCGCTGGCCAGTTGACGTAGCTACCCCACCACGGCCGTTGACGCGCTCGACGGCCCAGGCGATGTTTCGATAGACAGCTTCTCCGGTATTGGCGAATGGGCCACTCGTCGATTCAATCATCGCGAGCTTGATGGGCCCTGACACTTGCGCCCAAGCAGCGAAAGGAGCAGCAGCCAATAGGGCCAAGGCAGACTGGCGTAGCGCAGTGCGGCGAGAAATTTGTGACATCAATCTAATCCAGATGAATTCAGAGCGCGGCTGCACTGGCGGCAGGCGCCGGGGTGACGGAAACCGTTGCGGATGCTGTTGAAGCAGGGGCCGTAGGGATAGCGGGCGCCGTAGGGGTATCAGGGACCGCAGGCGCCGCGGGGGTAGCGGGCGCCGCAGGGGTAGCAGGCGCCGTAGGGGTAGCGGGCGCCGCAGGGGTAGCAGGCGCCGTAGGGGTAGCAGGCGCCGTAGGGGTAGCAGGCGCCGCAGGGGTAGCGGGCGCCGCAGGGGTAGCAGGCGCCGCAGGGGTAGCAGGCGCCGCAGGGGTAGCAGGTGCCGCAGGCGTAGCAGGCGTAGCAGGCGCCGCAGGCGGAACGGCAGATGCGGCCGCTGCTGGTATGGCAGCGGGCACAACAGGTATGGCAGATGTCAGAGGCGTCGGCGCTGGCGGCGAAGCACTAGGTACTGCTACTGGTTGCTCGCTTGATGACATTGAAGACGCCGGGACTGTGGCCGCTGCGGGTACAGCCAAAGCATTCCCCTCTGCAGCCTCGGGCGGAATAACGCTGTCCAGATGTTGGGCCAACAAGTCAAAGAAGCGTTGATACAACTCACTGTCTGTCACAGTCTCACTGGCCACTTTGACCAATGAATCCATGCTGCCCTCAACAGGCAGCGACAAGGAGCCCAATCCGCCCACACCTAGAGAAGCGGACTCCTTGACCTTGCGAATGCTGTATTGGTCTTGCAAGCCACTTGCAAATGCAATGGAGTTGCCGCTACCGCCCGCATCGGGCGCGCAAACCACGCGAAACTCAAACTGCACATGGTGGTCAGCATTGGGCTGAAAGTATTTACGCGCGGTGACTTGATCAGCCGCAGCGGAAGCCACGATATAGCCTTGTCCCAGCAAGGCACGCCGAGCAGCTTCGCAAGTATGCGAAGGTTGCGCCGCGAAACTACGGGAGTACGCGGAAGCCGAAAAGGCTTCCGGCTTGTAATTGATCAGCGGTTCAGGCGCACGAGAAAGCCCGGCACAACCACCCAACAAAATAATCGGCGCCAGCAACCAGGCTGCGGTTGAGCGCGAAAAGAAATCAAATTGCATCCAGATCTGGTAGTGGCGTAAGTTGGAGGTGAGATGAAAACACAAATCGATCAAGACCGATGTCAGCCTAGAAGCAACCCGTAGTGTGCTCTCGTGATCTTGAAAGGAGCTGAGAGACCACATAGCGCCGATATCGGCGAACCGGTTCAGAGCCCCTCCGAGTCGCGACACCGGCGCTTCGGTAAGCGACCAATGATACTGCCCGCCAGATGCCCTGCCCCCGCTGGATCAGCTCGACTCCCATGCGCCTGTTGTGGTTCCCACGTCGATATTCAAGGCCTGTCACGCAAATTTATTCCCGTGATCTGCGGTCTTGAAAAGACCCGAAGCGTGCTCATTTTCTGCAGTAAGCCCGCACATTTCGCCGGGTTCAACATCTGAAAGACCAAGGAACCACCATGTTCATTACATCCGCTCCAGCCGTCCGCCGCTCTGCTTATGCCCCTGCCCTGCGCTCGCTCGACCGCTTCCTGGATGAGGCATTCACCACCGCCCGTTCTGCTTCCGGTGTGAAGTTCACCGAAGACGACACCAGCTGGACACTGGTGCTTGATGTGCCTGGCGTCAGCCGTGAGCAACTCAACATTTCCATCGACGGCCAGGGCGTGAAACTAGAAACCGTCGAAGGTGCTCCTCGGCAGTACAAAAAGGCCTACGAATTCCCGCAGAACGTGGATGCAGCCTCTAGCATAGCGAAGCTTGAAAACGGGGTGCTGACTCTGACTCTGGCCAAAGAGGCTCCAGCCGCGAAGGCCGTGACATTGAATATCAACTAAGCTCCTTGCCAGCCTTCGGTCAGGCTGGCGAGCGCCTTTGAAGCTCGTTCACACTCCGTGAACGAGCTTTACTGCTTGTTTCAAACGGTGGCTGCAAAATCCAATGGCCAACGAGGTTTGACGTCGAAAGCATACCGAGCTTGCGGCGCCTCCACCTGGGCATCGATTCTCATGGCCGCCGCCAACGCAATCATGGCTCCGTTGTCCGTGCAAAGCTGCAACTCTGGATAGTGCACGCGCACCCCTCTCTTGGAGCAAGCCGCGTTCAACTGCTCGCGAAGCGCCGCGTTGGCCCCTACGCCACCAGCCACCACAAGCCGCTTCAATCCAGTTTGGTCCAGGGCCTTGATCGATTTTTTCACCAGGACTTCGACAATGGCCGCTTGCGTGGACGCGGCCAGGTCAGCCCTGGCTTGATCGCAAGGTGTACCTTCAAATTTTTTGGCCTGTGTCAGCACTGCAGTCTTGAGACCGGCGAAGGAAAAATCGAGGTCACCGCTGTGCAATAGCGGGCGAGGTAATTTGTACGCGGTCGGATCACCAAACTCGGCCAGACGCGCAAGCGCAGGCCCACCGGGGTAGCCCAACCCCAGAAGTTTGGCGGATTTGTCGAATGCTTCACCGGCCGCATCGTCGATGGTTTCCCCCAGCAACCGGTAATGGCCCACTCCATCGACTTGCATCAATTGCGTGTGTCCCCCAGAAACCAGTAGCGCGATAAAGGGAAACTCTGGCGGGTCTGCGCTGAGGAATGGCGAGAGAAGATGCCCTTCCAGATGGTGAACACCCAGCACGGGCTTGCCAAGCGCGGCTGCCAATGCACAGGCGACGCCTGCGCCCACCAGCAAGGCGCCTGCCAGCCCCGGCCCGCGGGTGTATGCCACGACATCCACGTTTTCCAGCAGCTGGTCTGCTTGCTGAAGAACTTGCCGAGTCAGTGGCAGCACACGCCGGATGTGATCTCGGCTTGCCAGTTCAGGTACCACGCCGCCGTAGTCAGCGTGCATGGCCATCTGCGTGTGCAACGCATGGGCCAGCAACTGAGGCACCCCCTGGCCGACACTTTTCACTAGTGCCACCCCTGTTTCGTCACACGAAGATTCAATTCCTAAAACCAAGCTTGCCATGGTGGAGGATTATCCGCCTACAGAGAACAGGACGTATAAAACGGGCTGTGTGGGTGGCTGTGGGGCGGGCGGTGGGCGAGAGAACCAGTCCAACGGCACAATACGCGCACAGCTTCCTACTTGACCCTCCCTGAGACGGATTCCATGACTTCGACAACCTTGAGCATCATTTCTTCCATGGCCACCCAGAATCTCCTGGTCGATCTGGTAGCCCTCTATGAAAAACAGCACCCCGGCGTATCGGTCAAGCTGGAGTCAGTGGGCGGGCAGGTCGCTGCCAAGCGCGTGGAATCGGGTGAAGCATTCGATGGGGTCGTGCTGGCGGCTGATGTCATCGACAAGCTCTCCGGCAGTGCGCGCATCGTGCCCGGAAGCCGCGTCGACCTGGTGCGCTCCGGCGTGGCTGTCGCAGTGCGCTCGGGGGCATCTCGCCCCGATCTCTCCAATGGCGACGCAGTCAAGCAAGCGGTTCTGGATGCCCCAACGGTGGGCTACTCTACCGGCCCCAGCGGCGTGCAACTGGCCCTCTTGTTTGAGCGTTGGGGCATTGCGGAGACCATCAAGAGCAAGCTGATCGTTGCTCCTCCTGGCGTGCCAGTTGGCTCGTTGGTGGCCAGTGGAGAGGTTGCCCTGGGTTTCCAGCAAATGAGCGAACTCATGCACCTGGAAGGAATCGACGTCGTCGGCCCATTGCCAGACGACATTCAAATCACGACCATATTTTCAGCTGGCGTAGCTGCCACCTCTGAGCAGCCTGACGCGCTCCGTCAGCTTTTGGCATTTCTAGGGTCTGCTGACGCTGCAGCGTCCAAAAGGGACAACGGAATGGACCCGGCCTGAGCCCCCTGGCCGTACCTCCTTATTGCTCTATACGAATTTGCCGCTGAACAAACACCACATGGACGACGCAGATCTACGCGCCTTGCTCGCGAGCACACTCGTTTCTCTGCCGGCGGATGCCGCTGTGGTTTGCCTTTGCGCAGCCTGGTGCGGCACTTGCCGCGAATTTCAACCGGGTTTCGAGCAGGCTGCCCTGGAGCATCCGCAGATCGCGTTCCGCTGGGTCGATATCGAAGATGAAGCGGACGCACTGGGCGACCTCGATATAGAGACCTTTCCCACCCTGGTCATCGGAGACGCCCAAAAGGTGCGCTTCCATGGTCCAGTGCTGCCCCAACCTGGCCAAATAGGTCGGCTTCTGCGAAGTCTGGGGATTTAAGGGCCAAAATCACACCATGGGAATCAGCAGCTATCTGAAGGAAATTGGTCGCGGCGCGCAGGGCGCCAGGCCGCTCTCTCGTGAGCAAGCAAAGGACCTGTTTGGCCAGGTTCTGGACGGCCAATGTTCCGACCTGGAAGTAGGCGCGTTTTGCATTGCGATGCGTATCAAGGGTGAAACTGCCGAAGAAATGGCGGGTTTTCTAGAGGCGGTGGATGCCCGCATCCACAAAATACCGCCGAGCGAGTCTCCTGTTGTAGTGCTTCCAAGCTATAACGGCGCCCGCAAGTTGCCCGTGCTCACCCCACTGTTGGGGCTGTTGCTGGCACGCCAGGGCTTGCCGGTACTGCTGCACGGAACCGCCACAGAAAGCACCCGCGTTACCTCTGGAGATGTTCTTTCGGCCATGGGCTTGGGACCTCAGACGGCGGCCAGCCCTATCGCAAAAGGCAGCCTTCACTGGGTACCCACCGAAAACCTTCTGCCCAGCCTGACCCGACTGCTCGAAGTCCGCCGTTCCATAGGGTTGCGCAATCCTGCTCACAGCCTGGTGAAGCTGATGACCCCCTGCGCTGGCGCAAGCTTGGTGGTGGGTAGCTACACGCATCCGGAATATGCCATCTCGATGGCCGCGACCTTTCGCCTGGTCAACACGATTGCCTTGTTACTGCGGGGCACTGAAGGTGAGCCCGTGGCTGACGCGCGGCGCACACCTCGCATGGAGTTGTTCCGTCATGGCCAGACGCACTGCGTGCAAGAAGCGCAAGGCGGCTCGTTGACGGCCTTGCCTGATTTGCCAGCCATCGACGCAGTCAGCACTGCCACTTACACGCAGGCCGTACTTGACGGAAACCTTCCGGTACCAGCACCGATTGCCCGACAGGTCGAGCACATCACTCGCGCGTGCATGGTTGAGTCCTGATCCCCGGTAAACCGCCTCACCACGGCGTCACAGCCGATGGGCTGCGGCCTCACTCTCGTGAGCGCCGCTCAAGCACAGGGAGCACGCCCAGGACACGCTCTTGAGCGCAAGCCTCACGAGGCCGGTACAGTCACGCCATGTTTTCTTATGACGCGATTATTCTGGGCGCCGGCGCTGCTGGCCTTTTCTGTGCAGCGCAAGCTGGTCAACGCGGACTCAAAGTACTTCTGATCGACCATTCTCAGGCGGTGGCGGAGAAGATTCGAATCTCCGGTGGCGGCCGCGCCAACTTCACCAACCGTGACCTGGACCCTTCGGCCCCGCACAAGCACTTTCTGAGCAGCAACTCTCACTTTTGCCGCTCTGCCCTGGCGCGTTTTACCCCTGGCGACTTCATCTCTTTGATGAACAAACACGGCATCAGTTTTCATGAGAAGCACAAAGGCCAGCTCTTCTGTGATGGCTCTGCGCAGGAACTCATTGACATGCTGCTCGCTGAGTGCCGAAACGCCCCATCGCATGGTGGTCTGGTAGAGCGGTGGCAGCCATGCCGGGTCAACCGCGTGGATCACGATGGCAGCGCCCTCGCCTACAGCGTGGAAACTGATCGCGGACTGGCCAAGGCCCCGGCGCTGGTGCTGGCCACTGGCGGACTCTCCATTCCCAAGATAGGTGCCACGGACTTTGGTTGGCGGCTGGCGAAGCAGTTCGGACTACGGGTGATAGATCCGCGCCCCGGGCTGGTGCCCCTGACTTTTGACGGCCATAGCTGGACGCCCTACGCCGGCATGGCAGGCATTGCATTGCCTGTGGCCATCAGCACCTCCGAAGCAGTGGGTGACAAGAAAGCCAAGAAGTCACGCATCACCTTCCATGAAGATCTGCTGTTCACCCACCGCGGTCTCTCCGGACCTGCTGTGCTGCAAATCTCAAGCTATTGGCAAGCTGGCGAGCCGATCTCGATCGACCTTGCGCCCGGTGTTGATTTGCACGCCGAATTGCTGGCGGCCAAGGCCCGTGGATCACGCAAGTTGATTGCCAATGAACTGACGGCCTGGCTACCATCGCGCCTGGCCGACACCTGGGTCGGTCTCAACCCTGCGTTGCAGCGTCCCATCAACGAAGCCAGTGACAAAGCCTTGGCACAGTTGGCCGAGCAACTATCCGAGTGGCAATTGGTTCCTACGGGCACCGAAGGCTATCGAAAAGCTGAAGTCACGGTAGGTGGGGTGGACACCCGCGATCTATCCTCTCAGACCATGGAGGCAAAAAACCAGCCGGGCCTCTATTTCATTGGCGAGGTGGTGGATGTGACGGGTTGGCTGGGTGGCTATAACTTTCAGTGGGCCTGGGCCAGCGCCCATGCTTGCGCGCAAGCGATTGATAAGCACCCAAATTAACACGCTGAACGACGCGCCCCATCCGCTCACGCTGCTCTTGCGCAAATAAACCCACCTTTCGGGCGGAGGTCCAAGTGGCCTGGGGCAACGCTTCGACGACCACGTACTCATTGCAAGCGGTAAAAGTCAAAACGCAGATCAGCCCCCAATGGCACGCGGGGCCACGCCCAGATCTCTCCACGCGGCCGGATGGCAGGTAAAGATGAGCACCTGATGCCGCTCCGCAGCGTCGTAGAGAACCCGCTTCATTTGCCCCAGGCGCTCGTCATCGGTATTCACAAGCGCATCGTCCAGGATCAACAAGGTGGGACGCCCCGCCTCCTGCAACAAGTCTGCATAGGCTAGCCGCGCCACGATGCCTATTTGCTCGCGAGTTCCCACGCTCAGGTCCTCGAACTCGCCGCTTTCCGGGCCATGGGAGCCTACACGGGTCGTTGCACCGGGTGAAAGATCGTCGGACACTTCCATTCGCGCACCGGGAAACAAGATACCCAGGTAACGGTCAAGATGCTTTTGCAAGGGTGCGCGCAAACGGCGTGCCAGCGCTGAGCGCTTCTCACGCAGCAGCGACAACAAATGATCAAGCGCAGCCGCTCGGCGAGTCAGTTCCTCCGCTCGGCGACCAATGGCATCTTGCTCGCGCCTGAGCTCTGCGCTCTGCTCTTCCAGGCCTAGAGCTCCCCTGGCTTCCAGATCCACCTCCAGCCGCATGATGTCCTGCCGCCGACGCTCATGGGCCTCTTCCAGCTGCTGGGCACTGCGCGCCAAGCGATCAACGTCCTGCCGCAACAGGGCCAGGTTCACGCTCTGAAGCTCCGCTATCGTGGCTTGAAGGCGATGCGCCGCTGCGGCCTCCCTCGCCAGTGCGTCACTGAGCGACTGCCTCGCGGCAGCTACTCGCTCCGCTCGCCCCGTGTCGTCAGCTGTAGCCTGAGCGGCAGCCAACTCCTGGCGAGCCGTGGCATGCTCACTCTGCGCCTGGCCTGCCGTCACACGGGCTTGATTAAGTTGTTTCGCAACATCTTGCAGCGCTGCGAGCGCACGTCCTGCTTCCGCCAACGCCGCAGCGTGGTTCGGGAGCAAAGCATCAGCCGGATCGGATTGCGGTAACTCAGCCAGGGCAGCGCCCATTTCCTGCATGCGCGAAGTGCGGGATGCGAGCTCAGCCTCCAAAGCGTCCACGCCCGAAGGAGCCAAGGCCGCCAATACTTTCTGACTCGCACTGGCATCTTGCAAACGCTGCGCGGCCTGGCGAGCACGCTCTTGCGCCTGGGCCGGATTGGTGACTGCCAGCTTGCGCAGCATGGCGGCCAGTTCGGAAGACTCGCTCTCACGCTGCGCCATGAGGGTCGCGATGGTTTCTCCACCTGCCTGCACGGCAATGCGGCCCACGCCCTGTATAAGCAACTCAGTACGACCAACCACCGTGCGCCGTTCACGGCCCATAACCTGCTCATCGTCAATGCTCAGCGATTGACCATCCAGCAGATCAAACTCCAGCGTCGTCGCGGCAGCCTCCAGCCGCACATCCACTTCCCGTACCAACGAGGACAATTTCAAGATTCTCTCCAAGTCTTTTGGAGGAACCTTCAGGCCTTCTGCCTCGGCCTGCAGGCGCGTCATACGCGCTCGCTCTTCTCGTGCCCGGTCGAGCAGCTCGGTCATCGAAGCGACCGTGTTCGCAAGCTCGTTGACGGCACGCGATGTCTCGGCCCGCATGCCTAACGCGCGCACCCGCTCGAGCACGTGTCTTGCCTGAGCTTCCGCTGCCACTTGCTCACCATGTCGGCGCTCCCAGGACTGCATTTCCGCCATGACAGCAGACTCAGCGCTCGCACGCAACTCCACGGCTTTTTGGCGCGTCGTGACAGCTGCATCGTCACGTGCAAATGCGTCAAGCTCAGAACGAAGGGATGCGGCTTGCACGCGCCACTGCTGCAAGGCTGTTTGTTCACTCTCCTGCCGCGCTTGCAGACCCTGTGCTCCATCAAGTCTGCCCTGAGCTCCGCGGAGCTGCTCCCGTATGGCCGCCCAGGGCCGCTCCTGCTCATCGCGCAAGTGGTCGTTGCGCAGCGCAGCGAGCCGGTCGACACTGCCTTGATAAGCGGCAATATCGCGCTCGAGCGTCGAAAGAGCGCTTGCCAGTTCAAGCTTTCGCTGCAATGCCGCCGCGAACTCTCCCCTGGGACTTCCTGTCGCGGGGGTTAGCAGCTCGTTGCGTTCCTCCTCCACGGCCTGCAGTACGGCATCACCACCGGTAGACGTCAACTCGCCCAGCGATTCGCCCAACACCTGTCGAAGGTGGTCTGCCGCGAAAGTGACTGCTTGTGCGAGCTCATGCGAGGTGCCCTGCCGAATCCATAGCAGTCCAGGAATACCCATATGTTCTGGTGCACTCGCCCCTTTACCGGGGAACTTGAAACCCAACAATTGAGCCAGATGGTCCTCGGCCACCACACCGTCCAGCGGCGCCTGGCCTTCAATGGTCAAGTCGCAGCGCTTTTTGCCCAGAAAGGCCTTGGTGAGGCGGTAGCGCTTGCGGTCCATTTCAAACTCCACATCGACAATAGGTGTCGCGGAAGAGTCTCCCCAGGGACGCAAATGCTCCACCCTGGTCGAGCGATGCCTCTCAAAGAACGCAGCGCGAATGGCCTCGGTCACCGTGGATTTGCCTGATTCATTGGGCGCAGCAAACAAATTGAGCCCATCTGCGAACCCGTCAATTTCCAACGGGGCACGAAAACGTTTGAACTGCTCTATACGCAAGCGCTTGAGCTTCATACTCCGGTCTCCGTAATCGCCGCCACGGGAGCACTGCTTCGCCCGTTGAGAATGCGTGCCAGGATCACCAGTGCCTCGCGCGCCTTGTCCGCTTCATCGCCCGTTTGCTCAGTTCGCAGTTGTGCAAGCGCCTCACCTACGTAACCGTCGGCACGCAGCGAGGAGATGTCTTCATCAGTCGGCTCCAGCCGCAGTTCGTGTGACTCGAATACCAATGCCCTCAGCCGCGCTCGGGCGGCCTCGACCGTTTGCCTTAAGCGCTCTTGCCCGTTCAAGTCGCAAACACCTGACACCCGAAGTTGCAGTACCTCGTCAGGGCCGGTTTCAGCGAGCGTTCGCACAATTTCATCCACATCGCTGGAGACGGCCAACCTCGCGTCCAGTTGGCGCCAACGGTATCGACCAGTCTGAAGCACTTGCACCTCTGGTGTGGCGCCCGGTTCGGCCACGTCCACCAACAGTGCCTGGCCAGAATCATTGGCCCTGAAGCGATCCGTCTCGGGCGTTCCGGCATACCAGGTTCGTTCATCGAGACGTCGGCTTCCATGCCAGTCGCCCAGCGCAAGATAGTCCAACCCGGCCACGAAGGCGCGGTTGGCGGCGATAGGATTGGCCGAATCCAGCTCATCCGGCAGCACGCCTTGCACACAGCCATGGGCGAGGCCAATCCGCGGCAGACCTTCAGGTGTAGAAGCTGATGAGAACCATTCCGTGAGATCTCCATAGGTGTGGCGTTGCATCAGAGGAGCGGGCAAGACCGCAAAGCGGCTCGCGACGATACGCACCCCGGGCTCCAGGCAGGTAATCACATTGGAGGGAACCACACCAAGCCGAAGCGCCCTGGTCCAGACCGACTCCGCGAGCGCCGCATCATGGTTGCCGGGCAGCATCACCCAGGCTCCTGCAAAACCGCTGAGCGCGTTGAAAAGACGGCGGATGGTTTTGTCCGACACCGTCTGCGCATCAAAAACGTCGCCCGCGACCAAAACAGCGTCCGCACTGTGCTCGCGCGCCAGCACCGCTAGCCGCTCCACGGCCGTAAAGCGCGCTTCGAACAACGCGGCCGCATCATCGGGCTCAAATTGTGAGTAGATCCTGCCGATCTGCCAGTCAGCTGAATGAAGCAATCTCAATGTCATGACCACCTCGGTATTATTCCTGTCAGCATGGATTTTGCATGACGGGGTCAGTCAATTCGGTGACCAAGAAGATACGAAGCCTATTGCGCATCCAAGGCGCCAGCACGGCTTTGCGGCGAGGCCGCATGGGTAGAGAGAACCTTGAATAGTTAGGGCAGGAGCACAAAGCGCTCGATCGGGCGCTCCAGCCCTAACTCCATGCTTTTATGATCAGCAAACACCACGCCCCTTAAAAACCTCATATAATGCTTGGCTTTGCTGGCAATAGCCCCGCCGGCCAAATTAAATACTAGTTAGAGGCGGGGCAATATCAGTGGCGCATGGCGCGAAGGCACGATCTTCCTTCTCACCCGCTGGCCACACCTTCTGGAAATTTCTGAAGAATGACCACTATCCGCGTTAAGGAAAACGAACCGTTTGACGTAGCACTTCGCCGCTTCAAGCGTACCATTGAGAAACTGGGCCTGCTGACCGATCTGCGTGCTCGCGAGTTCTACGAGAAGCCAACCGCTGAACGTAAACGCAAAAAAGCAGCTGCCGTCAAGCGCCACTATAAACGTGTGCGCAGCATGCAGTTGCCTAAGAAGCTGTACTGATTCGAGCTTCGTCTCATGAACAAAGGCTCGCCGAGGACGCTCGGCGAGCCTTTGTTTTTGGTGGATCTTTTTTTAAAAGGATAGAAAAATGAGCCTGAAAGACCAAATCACGGAAGACATGAAAACCGCCATGCGGGCCAAGGATTCTGGCCGCCTGGGCACTATCCGCTTGCTGCAAGCAGCGATGAAGCAAAAAGAAGTCGACGAGCGCATCACGCTTGATGACGCAGCCATCGTCGCCATCATCGACAAGCTGGTGAAACAGCGCAAAGACAGTATTGAGGCATTCACCAAGGCTGAACGCCAGGACCTGGTGGATCAGGAAAACGCTGAGATGCAGGTGCTTCAGGCGTACCTGCCTGCGCGCCTTTCTGCCGAAGAAGTCGCCGCTGAGGTCAAAGCCATAGTGGCCGAGCTGGGCGCCAGCGGCCCTGGCGACATGGGCAAGGTCATGGGAGCTGTGAAAACGCGGTTGGCTGGCAAGGCGGACATGGGCGCCGTGTCGGCTGCGGTCAAAGCGGCCCTGAACACATAAGGGTCACCCCCTGAGTCGCTGACGCGCCTTCCCCCTTGAAGGGGGACGCAGCCAGCGGCCTGGAGAAATGTCCCCCCCTGAGGCGCTGGCGCGCCATCCCCCAGGGGACGCAGCCAGCGGCCTGGCAAAGCCAGCTCCGCGGCTACTCACGAATGGCCTGCTCCGCGGCCTTTTGACTTTGGATCGTCTCCGCCTCGCGGCGCGCTCGCAAGGGGAGCGAGCAGATCCTGTCGCATTCGTCCGACTAGCTGCACCCTAAGCTGTCGAGGGAACGCGACACCCAAGGCCCTACCGAGTCCGTAGCTGTTGACCCGCAATTTGCAAGCTGTTGCAAATAACAGCCCAGCTTTGCATTGCGCTGCGTTTCCAGGCAAACCGTTCGCCCCGCCACTGCGTTAAGTAAACTGGACAAGACCCGCATTGACCGATGCGCCTTCCCCTTGCCCCCAGTTTGGCCATGCAAGCATCCAATTCCCTCTCTAAGCCCCGGCACTGGCTGCTGGCCGCTCTGCTCATGGCGTGTTCCGCCCTGGCTTGGGCACAAGCAGAACAAATAGATCCGCCAGATCGGGTGGGCTACATCAGCTTTCAGGAAGGCACTGCGGTGTTGGCCGCAGACGGCAGCGGCAGTTGGTCTCCAGCCCTAATCAATATGCCTGTGACGTCTGGCACCCGTTTGTCTACGGAAGCAAACTCAAGAACTGAACTGCACAGTGGCTGGTCGGCCCTCCGGCTCACAGGCAAGTCGGATCTGGAAATTACCCAACTGGATGACGACACTACCCGCTTGGCCCTCACCAACGGCACGCTCTCCGCCCGTGTACGCGATCTGCAGCAGAGCGAACGCTTTGAAATAGGCACGCCCAACCTGGCCTGGGTGGTCAATCAACCCGGTGAATTCCGCTTTGACGTCGACCCCCGCGCGGACACGACACGCATATCCGTGTTCAGCGGCAGCGGCGCAATCTACGGCGACGCTGGCCAGTCTGTAAGCATCAACGCAGGCGAGCAATTGGTCATTGCAGGGCGCTCGCTTGCAATCTCGACCCGGGGGAGCATTTCCTACAGAGACTCCTTTGATCAATGGGTGGCTTCGCGCGACACCCTGGACGAGCGCTCCACATCGGCGCGGTATGTGTCTCCAGGCGTCCCCGGATATCAGCAACTGGATGCGTATGGCGACTGGAATCAGGACGCCAACTATGGTGCCGTCTGGTATCCACGGGTTACGGTAAACGATTGGGCGCCCTACCGCGACGGCCAGTGGCGATGGGTAGAACCCTGGGGCTGGACATGGGTAGATGACGCGCCCTGGGGCTTTGCGCCCTTCCACTACGGCCGTTGGGCGCAAATCGGGCCACGGTGGGCCTGGGTACCGGGCCCGGTCGTGCGGCGCCCCGTGTACTCACCTGCGCTCGTGAGCTTCATCGGAGGCTCCAGTGGCGATACGAATTGGGGCGTCTCACTGGGCTCAGGCGGCCCGGGTGCAGCGTGGTTTCCGCTGGCTCCAGGCGAATACTGGCAGCCGGGTTACCGGGCCAGTTCACGCTACCTGCGCGGACTGAATCCCTGGGCCAATGCACGCCCCCCTGCGCGTGATTCATATTACTTCTTCCAACGCCGTCCCAATGCCATCAGCGCAGTCTCGCGCGATCAATTCGGCTCTCGAGATGGACGCAGACCGCGGTTCATAGCAGGCAGCCAGCTGTCTGGCGGTCAGTGGGATGGTGCTCGCCATGCACCACCACCACCCCGGCCCAACTGGTCCGGCATGTCCGGCCCACGCAACCCACGATTCGACAATGAACGTGGCCCTGGCCCCGTGCGGTCCACCCTTCCACGGGGTGACCGTCCGCAAGGCAGCCCTGGGTATCTCGGCCCTAACGAGAACCGACCATCGATACCTAACCCCGGCCGACAGTTTGGAGGTGACCGGTCTGAGTCCGGATTCGAGAACCGCCGCCCGCCGCAGATGGGGGACGGTCGATCTTCTGAAACCTGGCGAGTACAGCAACAGCAAGAACAGCAACGGCGACTCGATCAGCAGCGGGATCAGCAACAGCGGGGCATGCTTGATCAACAGCAGCGTCAAATGCAGCACCAACGCGAACAGCAGCAGCGCGAAAGCCAGCACCAGCAACTCATGGAGCAGCAGCGCGCCATGCAGCAGCAGAGGCAGTCCCAACAGCGCCAGGAGCAGCGTCAGCAGATGGATCAACAGAGGGATCAGCAGCGGCAAAACCAGTGGCGTGAGCAGCAGATGAATCAACGCCAGCAAATGGAGCAGCAACGCCAGATGCAGCCACGTCCGCAGCCTGCGCGCCCGAATGAGCGACCGGATTTCCCCAGGCAGTTGCACCAGCGCCGGGACGAAGGCTGAACTTGGGCTGATGGCCACTTAGGTCGAGTGATCCGCCAGTACCGGGCTGAAGTGGCACCATAAGAGCCCGGCATGACCCCTCTGGCCGCGCGTTTTAATCAGCTATCTATTGCGGCTCGCCCGGTGTGCCACTGCAGCCGGAATCATGTTCGCAACCCCTCTACGTCAGCCGCTACTGACACCCCGGCGTCCGAACCCATCTTTCAGAATTGCGCCGTGAGCGAGCGATGTACTTGTAATCTAATGCAATAAGATAGGCGATATTGAGGGCAAGCAGTACGAATGAATTCGTTATTGCGATTGCACGAAGGTTCGCAGATCGTTGTTTAGAAAAAAGGTACTCAGATGCGCGGAATCGGTTCAACGGCGCAAGTCGCCATAGGCTTCTCACGGAACGCAACGTGGGGTAGAGCCATTGCACTGTCAGTTGGGTCAGCAGCCGCCCTGGCTGGAACTTCAGGTTTCGCGCAAACCATCACCACAACGCCCGTTCCCGGATCCGCAGCGATAGCCGCAGTACCCACTAGCGGCTTTTGGACGCTTGCCCTGATGGCCGCGCTGCTCGCAGTGTTGGGTGCATGGCTGATCCGCTCCAATCACGCGCAGCGAGCCGCTCGCTCAATTTGTGGCGCACTGGCCCTGACCCTCGGTTTGGTGGCCCTGGGTTACAACCCTTCCGTAAGAGCCGCTGTCGCATCAATGTTGTCATTTACCCAGGCCGGCGGTGAAACACTGAACATCCCTATCCTCCCCGAAGGGAGCGCCCAAGAGCCCACAGGCTTCACGCCCATCCAGTTCACCAATGCCAGCGGAGGCAGACTCAAGATCTCCGCCATCACCGATCCTGCGAGCATTTCCGCCTGCTTTCCGTCTGGTGTCCCTTCGAACCTGCCTACAACACCGCTTCCCATTGGCGCCACCGTTTGCGCGCAGAATCTGGAACTCGCTCAGAACTCGAGTTGCTTTGTGAACGTCGCTTCCATGTGTACCAGTGGCGTGGCGACGATCAGCGCTTCGCCCACCACCCTGTCATTTGCGCCTGGCACCTACGGCAGCATCACCGTGACGGCCCACGGTTCATCATTGGTGTCCGCCACCAACGTGGTGCCAACGATCCCTCAAGGCAGCAGCCTCACTGTGACGAGCACCACATGCGGCAGCCAGTTACCTCCTGGCAGTGCTTGCACCATCACCCTCACGGGTACGTCCGCAGAAGGGCCGACGAGCATCCTCATTGGAGGCGCCAACACCAATGCAATCACCACAGCGGTCACCGTTCTACCCAACGCGTACACGGTAGGTGGCGTAGTTTCAGGCCTGGTGGGAAGCGTGGCGCTACAAAACAATGGTGGCGATTCCCTGATCCAGAGTTCCGATGGAAGCTTTACGTTCTCCACACCCGTTGTACAAGGGAGCCCCTACTCCGTCACGGTGGCCACACAATCCGCGGCCCAGACCTGCACAGTGATCAACGGCACGGGCACCGTGTCCGCCTCCGATGTGACCAATATCGTGGTCACATGCTCTAGCAATGCCTACACGGTGGGCGGTAGCGTGTTTGGGTTGGTGGGAGAAGTGGTGCTTATTACCGATCAGGGTGATACCCTGCATCTAATTTCCGACGGGAGCTTTACACTCCCCGTACCCGTTTCTCAAGGGGTCTCCTACTTCGTCATGGTGGCCGCACAACCTGCCACCCAGACCTGCACAGTGGTCAACGGCGCGGGCACTATGTCCTCCTCCAATGTGACAAACGTCGAGATCCACTGTAGCTAGCTGGGGGCGCCTAGCTGGGGGCGCCTAGCTGGGGGCGCCTAGCTGGGGGCGCCTACCCGGGAGTCCCAGCAGCCCACGCTCCTGAGTGCGTCTGCCCTGAATCCCGTCGGCGCCCGTGCCGGGGCCTGAAGCATGTCACAAGCAAGTTGGGATGCGCCCCCACCTGACAGGACCCGTCTCTGGCTCCTCGGCTTGCCCGCAATGGGGTCCAGCGCCTGATGCGCTCAGCTACCTGCTACCTTCATGCGATTGATGAGCAAAGAACCGGTAGTCTTTGCACCGTAGTTATAGGCGTCTGCACCCACCGCGGTGATGCCTGTAAACATATCGCGCAGATTGCCGGCGATCGTGATTTCATCGACAGGGTAGGCAATTTGGCCGTTTTCCACCCAGAAACCACTGGCCCCTCTTGAATAGTCGCCCGTCACGTAGTTCACGCCCTGCCCCATGAGTTCGATCACGAAAAGGCCGGTACCCAGCTTCTTCAGCATGGCTTCGAGATCGTCGCCTGGCTGGGTAAGGCGCGACGTCAGAGACAGATTGTGAGAGCCACCCGCATTTCCGGTGGTTTTCATCCCCAGTTTTCGTGCGGAATAGGTAGTGAGGAAATAGCCCTCCAAGCGGCCCGCCTTCACCACTTTTCGCGCACGTACACGCACGCCTTCGTCATCGAAGGGCGATGAGCCCTTGCCACCGCGAATGAAGGGGTCTTCTGCGATATCTATGTGCTTGGGAAAGACAGGTTTGCCCAATGAATCCAACAAAAAAGTGGCCTTGCGGTACAGCGCTCCACCGCTGACCGCCTGCACGAAACCTCCAAGCAAGCCTGCTGCCAGGGGTGACTCAAAGAGCACCGGCACTTCACAGGTGGCGATTTTGCGGCTTTTCAGCCGACTCAAAGCACGCTCTGCCGCATACCGGCCCACGGCCTCCGGGCTGGCAAGGTCCTTTGCAGACCGCATCGAGCTGTACCAGTGGTCGCGCTGCATGCCCGCGCCTTTGCCGGCGATGGGCGCTACAGACAAGCTGTGACGCGAGCTGGCATAACCACCGCGGAAACCATGCGTATGCGCGCTGAAAAAATGGCTTTGCTGGGCCGAGACGCCCGCGCCTTCGCTATTGGTAATTCGTTTGTCGGTTGCAAACGCTGCGCGTTCTGCCTCGATGGCCATCTTTGCAGCTTCTTCGCTGGTGACGGCCCAAGGGTAAAATAGGTCCAGATCGGGGTGGTCGGTTGCAATATCGTCCTCATCCGGAAGTCCGGCCACGGGATCTTCCGCTGTAAAGCGCGCGATATCGTAGGCCGCCTGCACGGTTTGTTCGATCGCTGCTTTAGAGAAGTCTGAAGTGCTAGCATTGCCACGGCGTTGGCCGTGGTAGACCGTCACGCCGAGCGATTTGTCTCGATTGCGTTCAACATTTTCCAACTCTCCCTTGCGTACGCTCACGGAAAGTCCAGAACCCTCAGAGGCTTCGGCACCAGCGTTGGTGGCACCCAGCTTCTTTGCATGTTTAATGGCGGTATCGACCAATTCCTCGAAAAACGCACGAGAGTAGCTAAAACCGGATTCGGCGCCTTGGCCGGCGCCCGCAGATGTTTGATTCATGGTGGCGGATATCATACTTGCCGCTCCCCGCTCTTGCTGGCGCCGTGCGCCTTAACTTGTAGATCCATATTCCATGCCCCGCAAATTCAAGAAAGGCTACTACGTACGTGGCCACTTTGTCGCCGATGGTAGCGAGCTAGATCAGGAGCTCAAGCGCGAGCTCAAGGGTGGCGATGAGCCCAGCAAAACAGATCTAAAAGCCCAAAGCTCCGAACTCCAGGGCCTGGGCGAAGAACTTCTCGGCCTGCGCCGCGACCTGTTCGAGGCGCTAGACCTGCCATCGAAACTGCTCGAAGCTTTGGAAGAACTCAAGCGCATTACCAATTTTGAGGGCCGGCGCCGGCAGAGCCAGTTCGTGGGCAAACTCATGCGCAAGCTTGAGGACGAGACGGTCGAGTCCATTCGCGCGGCGCTCGAAGCGCAGCGCAAAGGCTCTGCCAAGGACACCTTGCTTCTGCACTCGGCAGAAAACTGGCGTGAGCGACTTGTCAAAGACGACACCGCCGTTGCAGCCTGGATTGAACAGTTTCCGCAGACTGACTCGCAGCAGTTGCGCGCACTGGTACGGCAGATCCGCAAGGATGCGCCGCCTGCCGCAGAAGAAAATGCGGCCGAATCAAAAGGTTTGGCGCCGCGCAAAAGCAGGGCTTGGCGCGAGTTGTTTCAGCTGGTGCGCGAGCAACTCTCCGATTCAGAAGAGCAAGATGGCGCCGACAGCGATGACACCGACCAAGACGAACCTTCTGCTACGTCATGAGCCACGAACTTGACCCCGTCACTATCGGCATCATTTCCATCAGCGACCGTGCGTCCAGCGGTGGCTATCAAGACCTGGGCTTGCCGGCCTTGCAGGACTGGCTCACCAAAGCCCTGCAAAACCCCATCACTTTCGAGCCGCGCCTCATTCCCGACGAGAAAGACCTGATCAGTCAGACTTTGATTGATCTGACCAACGCGGGGTGCGCTCTGGTCCTCACCACAGGTGGCACAGGCCCCGCTGTGCGCGACGTCACCCCCGAAGCGACCTTGGCTGTGGCGGACAAGGAGATGCCAGGTTTTGGCGAGCAGATGCGCCAGATCAGCCTCACTTTTGTACCGACTGCCATTCTCTCGCGCCAGGTTGCGGTCATACGCGGCAAAACGCTCATCATCAACCTTCCGGGCCAACCCAAAGCCATTGCTGAGACCCTGGAGGGGTTGAAAGATGGTGAAGGCAAACCAGTGGTACACGGCATCTTCGCGGCCGTTCCCTACTGCATTGATCTGATCGGAGGTCCCTACCTCGAGACGCACGATGGCGTCTGCAAGGCTTTCAGGCCCAAGAACGCGATAAGAACGCGTTCATAGGAAGGAGCCGGCCCCTGACGAGCTGCTTCAGGCTCAAGGCCAGTCTGAATTGCTTACTTGCCTACCAGGTCGTTGAATTTTTTCGCCTCGAAGCTGTCCTCACGGGCAGCGGCCTCCGGCACGCAGTCGGGATCAAGCTTGCAGGCCAGTTTTTCAACTGCTTGCCATAGCAATGAGATTTGGTGGTCGTGCGTGGCCGTACCATCGATCAAACCCCTTAGCGCCTGGCTCACGGGGTCATCACTTTGTGTGATCCCATACGCTGAAAAGCCCAGTTTGGCTGCTGCTTCCTCGCGCAAGGCATCGCCCGCAGCTTGAATGATCCGTGCGGGGTTACCCACTGCCGTGGCGCCAGGCGGAACAGGCTTGGTGACCACTGCGGAGGATCCGATCTTGGCGCCGTCACCTACCGTAAAGCCGCCCAGTACTTGTGAGTTGGCACCCACGATGACGCCCTTGCCCAAGGTAGGGTGGCGCTTGCTACCTTTGGCCAGAGAGGTCCCGCCAAGGGTCACACCTTGGTATATCGTGCAGTCATCTCCGATTTCTGCAGTTTCTCCAATCACCACGCCCATACCGTGATCAATGAAGACGCGTTCGCCGATGGTGGCGCCAGGGTGAATTTCGATACCCGTGAGAAATCGTCCCCAATGCGAGATCCATCGGGCCAGCCAGAGCCAGCCGCGCTTCCAAAGCGCGTGGGCAATGCGATGTAAGACCAGCGCGTGAAAGCCTGGATACGAAAAAATCACGTCCCATACACTGCGCGCAGCGGGATCGCGCTCTAGGATTGCGCGGGAGTAGGAGCGGATGCGGTCTAACATGGTGCCTGAAGTCTACCCGCGGTCGACACTTTCGGCAGCGACAGGGACATCCTGCTCGGAAGCGAACAAAGCGATTGATGCATACTTTGGATCATTGCAGACTTGTGAGAGCGTGGAATGTCCATCAATTTCAGCCTGAATGACTTGCAGGCTTTTCGAACAGTGGCGGAACTGGGCAATTTCCGCAAAGCATCAGAAGCGCTGCACCTCTCACAACCCGCGTTCAGCAGACGCATCGAGAAGCTGGAGGAGGCACTGGGTGTGAAGCTGCTTGAGCGCACCACACGCAAGGTAAGCCTGACTGCAGTGGGGCGCGACTTCGATCGCAAGGTCAAACAACTGCTGGACGATCTTGACAGCACGCTTTTAGGCATTCGCGGCGTTGCCGCCACCCGAATGGGTGAAGTGACCGTCGCCTGTGTTCCTTCCACGGTCTACTACTACCTATCGCAAGTCGTGTCCCGCTACCACGAGCAGTATCCGAAGATCCGGGTGAAGATATTCGATGCAGGCGCCAACGAGGTGCTTTCGGCCGTAGCGCGTAGCGAGGCGGATTTTGGCCTTAACTTCATTGGCAGCCAAGAGCCTGAAATCGAGTTCAAACCCTTGCTTGAAGAACGCTTTGTCGCTGCGTGTCGGCGCGATCACCCACTGGCACTCGCGCGCAAGGTGAGCTGGAGCGATTTGAGCCAATACGACTTCATATCCACCAGCAAGAGCTCCGGCAATCGCCTTTTGATAGATCAAGCTCTGGCGGGGCTGGCAACTCGGCCACAAAGCCTTTTTGAAGCCCAGCACGTCACTACGATGATGGGCTTGGTCGAAGCCGGCCTCGGGGTGGCGGCCGTCCCTTCCATGGCCATGCCAGGGGCAGACCATCCTCTGCTGGTCAGCGTGCCACTGGTGGACCCGATAGTCACTAGAAAGGTGGGCCTGATCAGGCGCAAAGGGCGGGTCTTGTCGCCTGCTGCACAACAACTCTACGATTTCTTTATCGAGATGAAGGGAAAGCGCGTGCCAAAGACCAAGCCAGCGAAGACCTGAATTCGTCCGTCATCCAATGCCCTGACAGCGAGTGGAGTCACGCCTGCTCCAAGACCGCATGTGCTTGCATTACGCGGACACCTCCCCTGCCCTGACTTGAAGAGACAGCTCCGCGATCGCTTCATCCAGCTCAGGGACGAAAGCGAAACCTGCTTCGACAAAAATCCGTTTCGCTTCGATCGCGGTCATCTCAGCCTCTGCAGCTGCAGCAGCCACGATGCCGACCACCACCGGTTTCGAGATGGGGTATTCCTGAAGTGCCTTGATCGTTCCACGCACGATGGGAGCCAACGATGCTGCCGCGAGGGTGAAGTAGACCAAAACACCCTTGATGGCCGGACTCTGCGCAAGCTGGAGTATTCGCCGCGCCTTGTTTTCATAGACTGTGGGATCGTTGCCGCCACTGCCATCAACGAAGTTCGCTGCACGTAGGCCGGCATCGGCGAGCATATCGACCACGGTCATGCCCAACCCTGCGCCGCCGGAGAGTAAACCGATGCTGCCGGGCATCTCGACAAAAGTATCCGATTCACCCCGGCCTCTGCTGTTCAAACGCGAAGAAACCCAATCGTATCGACGCGGGTGGCGGGCTTCGGCATGGTCGTCCAGAATGATTTTGGCGTCCAGGGCCAGCAGCTTCTTATCCGGCGTCACGGCCAGTGGATTGATCTCAATCAGCTCGGCGTCCTCGGCACACCAGACTCGCCACAGCTCCAGGGCAAAGCGGCTGACAGGTCCAATCAACCCTTCTTCCAGGCCCGCCGCGCGCAAGAACTCAACTACTTTCCACGCCACGAGCCCCTTCAAGGGGTTGATGAGCAGGCGCTGAACCTGCTCGGGGCTGCTTTCCACCTCTACGCCGCCCGCACGTGAAAACAGAAGACAGGGCGCGCAGGCCACATCGTCAATGGTGAAGGCGATATAGAGCTCAGCCGCAATTTGCGCGGGCTGCTCAAGCATTACCCAGCCCGCCTCACCGCGCTCGCGCAGCAACGCCCGAACGGCGTCTACGGTCTGCGATAGCGAGCCAGCGCCGGCCCTCCTGATGAGCCCCGCCTTGCCGCGTCCGCCCGAAAGTATTTGCGCCTTGACCATTGCATCGCCCGAGAACTGGGCCCGCTCATCCAGCGCCAGCAAGCTCCGCGACAAGACCGGGATGCCATGGTTTTCAAGCAAAGCTTTGCCATCGAATTCAATGAGTTGCATAAGTTCGGTCCGGTGATGGATTTGAAAAATGGCCCCCACGCTTCCCCGCTTCGCGAGGTCCGCTGCCCCCCGAGGGG
>JAECRA010000069.1 GCA_015999985.1 Comamonadaceae bacterium | reverse complement strand
ATCCAGAGTGAACTCAAGACGGTGACTCCGCTGCTCACCAAGATCATGGGTCAGGCCCGCTAGTGTCGCGAGTTGGAAGTTCGCGGAAAAACAATTTTGTCGAAATCGGTGGCAGGCTAGGAGCAAACCGCAGGGATACCGAGTGGTATCGCGAGGAGTTGCGACACCGCCTGGCGACGATTCTCGGCGGAATTGTTCAGCGAACTTCCAATTCACGACACTAAATCACGACACTTCAGAAACACGCCGCGCAAAATGGACGAAGCCAGAAATCCGGTCTCTTGCTTGACCGAGCAATTGAGATTGCCAGTGATTTGCTCACCGATGTTCATCATTTCCAATCCGGAGATGGTGATCGAGCAATGCAGAAGTGGGGTGGTCGGCACCTTCCCTGTACTCAATGCCCGCCCGCAGGAAGAGCTGACCGTCTGGCTGACGCGCATAGAAACCGCATTGGATGCTGAACGCGCGGCTGGTCGCAAGGTAGCTCCACACGGGGTCAACCTGGTGATTCGTCCCAACGATCCGCGCTTTGATGCAGACCTGGCCACCTGCGTGAGCCACGAGGTGCCTGTGGTCATCACCAGCCTTGGAAATCCGGCAGCGGTGGTGCAGGCCGTTCATGCCTATGGTGGACTGGTGCTGCACGATGTGACTTCTGCGCGGCATGCACGCCGGGCCCTGGAGGCTGGCGTGGATGGGCTGATCCTGGTGTGCGCCGGAGCGGGCGGCCATGCGGGCGCATTGAGTCCGTTTGCGCTGCTGCGAGAAGTGCGCGCCTTCTATGATGGCTTGATCGTCCTGGCGGGCGCCATTACAGATGGTCGTTCAGTATTGGCGGCGCAGGTAATGGGCGCCGATCTTGCCTACATGGGCACCCGCTTCATCGCCACGCGTGAGTCCGGTGCGGTAGATGAATACAAGGCCATGCTGGTGCAAGCCAGTGCGACCGACATCATCTACACCCCTCATTTTTCTGGCATTCCTGCCAACTATCTCAAGGCGAGCCTGGTGGCTGCGGGCCTGGACCCCGACAACTTGCCGCAGGTCAATGCTGCCGAGGTGCGAGCTCGCGGTGACCGGCAGACGCGTTGGAAGCACATCTGGGGCGCAGGGCAAGGCGTGGGCAACATCCAGGATCTGCCTGGTACGGCGGAATTGGTCGACAGGCTGGCGGCGGAATACGAGTTGGCCCGAGAAGAGTCACGCAAGCGATTCGCATGATGGATATGCCCACTCAATCATCCAACAAATCCGGCACGCTGGAGCCTTTGTTTTCCCCGCGCAGTGTTGCCGTGGTGGGGGCATCTCAGGACACCAAGCGCATTCGCTGCAGGTTGCTGCGGCAACTGTTGGACGGAGGTTTTGCCGGTCCGGTGTACCCGGTCAATCCGAGCAGCGACCTTATCCAGGGCCTGAAGGCCTACCCCAGCGTGGAGGCTTTACCCGAGGCTGTTGACCTTGCACTGATTGCCGTGGCGGCTGACCAAATCATGGAGGTCCTTGCGCAGTGTGCAAAGCGAGGCATCCGAGCCGCTGCCATCTTCACTGCCGGCGCCAATGGAGTACCGGTGGGGCAGCGCCTGCAGGATCACGTGGCCGCTTTTGCGCGCGAGTCCGGCATGCGCATTCTCGGCCCCAATGCCGAAGGCTTCATCGACACGGAAGGCGGCCTGCTGGCCACTTTCAGCCCTACGTTGATTCACGTCCCGCCGCTGCCTGTTGGGGCTCTTCCGCGGCGCGGTCGTGTGAGCATCGTGTCTCAATCTGGTGCCATGGCGTTTGCGCTTTATAGCCGCGCCATGAAAGATCATGTGCCCATCCGCCATCTGGTGTCTACCGGAAACGAGTCGGATGTGGAATTGCTGGAGGTGGTGGACCACCTCATCGCGCAGGCAAGCTCGCGCGTTATCCTCCTTTTTGTGGAGGGCTTCCGAGATCCACAGCGCTTTGCGGGGGTAGCCTCCAGGGCCGCTGATGCCGGTGTGGCCCTGGTCGTTGCCAAGATAGGGCGCTCCAGTGCTGGGCAGAGAGCAGCGGTGTCGCATACCGCTCATCTGACAGGTGCAGACACCGCCTACGACGCCGCCTTTGAACGCTATGGCGTCATTCGCGTGGATACGCCTGATGAGATGCTCGCTATTGCGGCCGCCATCAGCGCCGGGTCCTATCCGAAAGGCAAACGTGTCGCCATCATCACGACCTCTGGGGGAGCGGGCGGTTGGGCAGCCGATATCTGTGAGCAAGCAGGACTTGAAGTCCCGGAATTTGTACCGGAGTTCAAACGCCGGCTTGCGGAAATTGTTCCGGACTATGGATCTGCCGAAAATCCAGTCGACGTGACCGCTCGGGTGGTGGAAGACGGCGGCCGTACCTTGCTGGGCATCCTTGACCTGCTGGAGACGGCGCCTGGTATTGATATGGGGCTGGTCATCATGTCATTGGTCGCATCCGAGCGCATCACGGGCATAGAGACAGAACTGGCTGGGCTGCATGCGAAGCTGGCGCGGCCGCTCGTATTCCATTCGCCGGGCGTGGCCGGAGCAGAGGCGTTGTCGGCGCTGGCCCGCGTAGGTGGCTTGCAGCTGGGCCTGCCCCAGTTTGCTCGCGCGATGTGCGCTTTGGACAACTATCGGCTTTTTCGCGTGCGCTGGTTGGAACAACGCAAGGCCTCGGCGCCAGCACTTACTATCCCACCGAGCGCGCCGGCCTTGCACGAGGGGGTTATCGACGGCAAGACCACCCGAGCGCTTCTGGACGCGTGGAAGGTGCCGCAACCGGGCGAGCAAATCGTGAGGGGTGTGGATGAGGCAGTCGCTGCTGCCCAATCGGTGGGCTGGCCGGTCGCCATCAAGATCGTATCGCCCGACATTGCCCACAAGACCGAGGCGGGTGGGGTGGAGCTGGGTCTGCAAAATGCAGAGGAGGTGCGCGCCGCATCCGAGCGCATCCTGGAGCGCGTTCGCAGCCGCATGCCAGGCGCCCGCATCGAAGGTCTGCAGGTTCAGCAAATGATGCCGCCGGGCCGCGAAATGGTGGTCGGCGTGGTGCGGGACCCAGACTTTGGCCCCATGGTGATGTTGGGGCTCGGTGGCATCTACATTGAAGTGTTGCGTGATGCCGTCTTTGCGCTTGCCCCACTGAGCCTGGATGATGCACACGGCATGATAGGCCGGCTGAAGGGGCGGGCCATACTGGAGGGTGTGCGCGGCGAGCCCGCTGCAGACATCGGCGCGTTGGCAGAACTTCTGGTGTCGGTTTCGCGAATGGCAGCAGCGCATGCCAATGACATCGCCGAAATCGACCTGAACCCCGTGCTGCTGTACCCCGTAGGGCGGGGAGCGGTCGCGGTAGATGCACTCGTGGTGGCTGGTTCGCCGGCTGTTCGAGAATCTCACTGAACCCAACCTTAGGCAGTTTTCATGGCAGAGATTGAATATCAGCGCGAAGGCGCCATTGCACGCATCGTCATCAACCGGCCCGAACGCAAGAACGCGCTGGCCAATGACATGCGCCAACGGTTGACCGAGGTTTTTCATGAAGCGAACGTGGACGACGAGGTGCGTGCGGTCATCTTGACCGGCACCGGTGACACGTTCTGTGCGGGAGCCGATGTCTCCCGCATGGCGCCCCGCGACGTGAAGGGGGCTCGCAACAATCTCCAACACAACGCCCACGCGCTGATCAAGACGCTCTACCACATCGAAAAGCCCGTGATTGCGGCGGTGCGTGGCTCTACGGTGGGCATCGGCCTCAGCATGATGCTGGCTTGCGATATGGCCGTGGTGTCCGAGACTTCACGCTTTTCCTGCATTTTTGCACGCCGCGGTCTGGCGCCAGATTCGGGTGCGGTGTTTTTCCTTTCCCGCCTCATTGGATTGGCGCGTGCTCGCGAGATGGTGTTTACCACGGATTTTTTCACTGCCCATGAAGCTCTCTCGCTAGGGGTGGTCAACCGGGTGGTGGCTGATGCAGATTTGGAGTCGCAAGCCCAGGCGATGGCCGAGCGAATGGCTGCCCAACCGACCTATGCGTTGGCCATGGCCAAGAAGATGTTCCAGTTCTCGCTGTCGCCGCCGTTCGACCATTTCCTGGAATATGAAGCGCTGATGCAGCCTCAGATTCACCAGACGCAGGATTACCGCGAGGGGATTGCCTCCTTCAAGGAAAAGCGTCCACCGAACTTCGTCGGACGCTGAGATCGATAGTCGCAAACCGATTTAAAAAAAGAGGAGACAAGCAGATATGCAAAACAGCAAACGTAGATTCTTGGCGACGAGCGCATTGGGGGCCCTGGCACCACTGGCCGCAACTTCAGCTTCAGCGCAAACGGCGAAGGGCACCAAGCCACGCACCTTCGTTCTGGTGCATGGCGCCTGGCACGGTGCGTGGTGCTGGGCACGCGTGGCCGACCACTTGCGTCAACAAGGCCATAAGGTTTATGCCATCACGCTAACGGGCCTGGCCGATCGCTCCCACTTGATGAGCGATGCCATCACGCTGGACACGCACATCACGGACATCGTCAATTTGTTCAAATGGGAAGACATTGATCAGGCCGTGCTGGTGGCGCACTCCTATGGTGGATGGCCCGTTTCTGGCGCGCTTGAAAAGATCCATGACAAGGTAGCTTCGGTGATCTATCTGGACTCTTTCGTGCCTGAAAATGGCCAATCAGGTGCCGATCTGGTCTCGCCTGGCTTGCGCAAGCTGCTTGACGATGCCATGGCCCAAGGCCAAGTGTCACGCAACCCTCCCAAGGCCGAAGTGTTTGTCTTCGATCGCCCTGAAGACGCTGCCTGGGTGACCTCGAAGATGACGGCACAGCCCAACCGGGTGGCACTGCAGAAGATCGTATTGACTGGTGGCCGCGAGAAAGTGGCGCGCAAGGCGTACATCCGCACCACGCGCTACAAGAATGAGCGCTTTGATGGTTACGTGAAAAACCTGGGGCAGACACCCGGTTGGCGAGTTCATGAGCTTGATGCCGGTCACGATGCCATGGTGGATAAGCCTGAAGAAGTGACCCGCCTTTTCCTGGAGTTTTCCTAAGAGCTGAGAGGTGGGAGCAGAAGCCTTGAGAGCCAGCCTTTTCGACCTTTCGAAAACGGGGGGGTTTAAACCCTCTCCCCATGGGAGAGGGTTGGGCGGGGCCGGCCAACCAGTGAGGGCAGGCGGCGGTTGATTCGCTCGTAGCGCATGACGAGGGCGTGCATACGTAGGAGGCAAATGAGAAGTCTGTGAGTCCGTTGTAGCTTATGCCACCAGCGCCCGGCCATTGTCCAGTACCTTCTTGCCGCGCTCGCGCACAAAGGCTTGAAAGCTGACCACATCACCGTCCCGCCAGAATTCAAAACTTAGCGTCTCCCCGGGGAACACAGCGGAGGAGAAGCGGACGTCGAACGTTTTGAGCCGCTCGGGTGCGTAGTCGAGCAGGTGAGAGATGACCAGGCGCGCGCCTATGCCGTAGGTGCACAGGCCGTGCAGGATGGGGCGTGGGAAACCAGCTCGCAGGGCTGCCTCTGGGTCAACGTGGAGGGGGTTGCGGTCAACGTTCAGGCGATAGAGCAGTGCGGCGTCCAGGCGGGTAGCGGTATCGACCACCAGGTCGGGCGCGCGCTCGGGGAGCGCATGCGGGGTGAAAGTCGGACCGAAGGAATCCCCAAAGCCGCCATCTGCCCGGCAGAACGATGTCTGGACTATGGTGACCAGCGGCTCGTTGGTGTCTGCGTTGGAGATCACTCGTTCGACATGGACCAAAGCGCCCTTGTCAGCGCCTTTGTCTTCAGCGCCTATCACCCGGGAATTGGCCACAAGATGTCCAGCAGGCGGAAGAGGGGCATGGAAGGTGAGCCGCTGTTCACCATGTACTACTTTGCTGCGCGTGATGCCGGTGCGGGGGTCTACGGTCCAGGCACCCAGATGGCACAGCACCGCTGCCATGGTGGGCACTGCCTTGAGGTTGCGCTCATAGACGAATGGCAACTCTCTTGCGTCTATGGGATCAGCGCCAAAACCTATGCTCAGCGCATAGAGCAGGGTTTCACGGTCGGTGTAGGTTTGGTGCCGCGGCTCGAATGTCCATTCGCGCAAGGCATTGGCGTTCAAAGGCATGATGCTCCTCGTGCTACTTTTTGTCTGCTGCTTTTTCTGCTTAGATGGCTTCCCAGCCCAACACGTTTTTAGTGCGTTCAGCAGGTGTGAAGCTGCTTTGGAAGGCAGGCACCAGCATTTCGGCGAGTGTTCCAGGCGTCCAGCCTTCGCTGCGGTGCAAAGTGCGGACCGGGCGAGGCTGGTTGTAGAGGTAGACCTCATTGCCACGTGCGCCGAAGATTTGGCCGGTGACGTCCTTCGCCGCGTCCGAGCACAGGAAAACAGCCAGAGGTGCGATTTGCTCCGGGCGCGTGGTCTGGCGGCGCTTTTCAAGGTAACGCTCCTGTTCTTCCGGTGAGAGGCCTGGCACGCTCTCGATCATCCGGCTGAATGCGTGCGGCGCAATGCAATTGGAGCGGACGCCAAAGCGAGCCATGTCCATGGAGATGGAGCGAGACAGCCCGACGATGCCCATTTTGGCCGCAGCGTAATTGGCTTGGCCGACTGAGCCGATCAAGCCTGCGGTAGACGTCATGTGAACGAGTGCTCCGCTGTTTTGCTCGCGGAAATGGCCTGCAGCCGCACGCGCCATGTTGAACGCGCCGAACAAGTGCACACGCATTACGGTCTCAAAGTCCGAGGGTGTCATCTTGTGGAAAATCGAATCACGCAATATGCCTGCACTGTGTACGACGGCGTCAATCCGCCCGAAGGTAGAGACCGCGCGCTCGACAATGCCGCTGGCAGACTCCCATTCCGCGACACTGCCGCCATCGGCAATGGCTTGGCCGCCGGCAGCCTTGATTTCGGCCACCACTTCATCGGCAGGGGAGCTGCCACTGCTCTCGCCATTGAGCGAGACGCCCAGGTCGTTCACGACGACGCGAGCCCCTTGCCGCGCGGCCTCCAGGGCAACGCCCTTGCCAACGCCGCCGCCGGCGCCGGTCACGATCACGACTTTGTCCTTGAGCAATTGTGTGGGGGTGGTCATGGTAGTTGGCTCCTGTATATGCAGTCAGTGTCCTGTCGGACGGGATAGCCTTCGATTCTGCGGGTACGCATGGCAAGCAAGCCTTGCTTTTTCAACCGTCTGACATAATAAAAACTCATGTTAGAGACTGTTCGAGTCCAGGGGCGTCATCCACAAGGGATTCGTTCACAGCTTCAGCCCGTCCGGCATCCACCCTTTACGAATTGCTCATGAGCCGACGCATTCCGCCTCTGAACCCTTTACGCGTCTTTGAGGTAGCCGCCAGGACACAGAATCTGACCTTGGCGGCGGAGGAACTGCATGTCACGCAGTCGGCCGCCAGCCGCCAAATTGTGGTTCTGGAGACTTACCTGGGGGTGCAGTTATTCCGGCGCGAACGCCATGGCGTCACGCTCACGCGAGCGGGTGCGCGCTATGCGAGCCAGGTGCTCCCGGCCTTTGAAATGATTGCCGAGGCCACCAAGGACTTGACCAAGGGAACCAGCCAGGGTCCGCTGCGAGTTCGCACCTACACCACCTTCGCTGCCAAGTGGCTGATTCCAAGGCTTGCGGAATTCCGCACCCTGCATCCCAGCATTGAAGTGCGCATATCCAACGACGTTCCTGATGTCGACTTCGACCGCGACCCGGTGGATGTGGCCATTCAGTTTGGTGATGGCCATTGGAAGGGGGTGCAGACCGACCTCATGTTCCACGATGAGATCGAGCCGGTATGTTCGCCGCGCTTTCTGACCACTCACGCGCCGGAGACCCAGTATCCGCACTCTCTTTTGCGCCAGCGACTGCTCGTGTCTCGCTATCGGCGCAGCGATTGGGATGAGTGGCTTCGGGCTAGTGATCTGGTGGATGAAGCCGCTCAGGCAGAGCGTATGGATTTCGGCAGCACCTTGCTCTCCTGGCAAGCGGCTGCGGATGGACTAGGCACCGCCATTGGGCAGACCGAACTGCTGTCCGGGGAGTTCGCCTCCGGTCATCTGGTGCGTCCTTTTGCCAAGCCGCTGCTCAGTTCCCGGGCCTATTACCTGGTTCGCCCACAGGCCCAAAGAGAGACGCACAAAGTCAGTGTTTTCAGAGACTGGTTGCTGTCTGTGTGCGCCCCAGTGCTGGAGCGCCAGAAAACGCAATAAGCGAGAAAAGCCTTAGCTGAACCACTTGTTCAGCCACTGGTTGACGGCTTCGGCTTGTTCAAACTGAACCCAGTGACCTGCATGGGGCACGAGATGGGCTTCACGGTTGGGGCGCTCCTGGAGCAAAGCCGCAGCAGCTTCCGCCGGGACAGCGGTCACATCATGTTCACCCCAAAGTGCGAGAACGGGCATCTCAAGAGATTTCATGGCCTCAACCAGAAGAGGTTTGCGCGACCAGGGCTTGCTGCGTGTTCGGGTGTGCGTGGCGGAGGTCTCATGCACCTCGAGCGCAAGGGCATCGATGCTTGCGGGGTTGTGAAGCATGAAGGCGGCCAGATTGTGGCGCAAGGCCGCGTGCCGTTCGGCCTCGTCCAGGCCACGCCACTCAATCATGTCAACCTGCTGGCGCCGCGTGCCGCCATGGCCCCCAGGTCCCAGCAAGGCCAGGCGCTGTATATGTCCGCGATGGGCTGCCAGGCAACCCGACACCAGTCCACCAAAAGAAAACCCGGCCAGATCTACCGGCGTTTTCTCGCCCTGCAGCGCGTCCAGGCTGCTGGACAAGGTGCTGACCAAGCGTGTTAGCAGCTGGGCGTCACGGGGATCGCCAGGCAGAGTGTCTGAGTCGCCATAACCCGGCATGTCCGGGGTCCAAACGGTGCGGCGCGACGCAAGGCCTTCGATGTTGCGTACCCAATGCCGCCATGATCCGTGGCCGCCGTGCAAAAGCACGAGAGGTGGCCCATTTCCCCAGGCTCTCCAGGTCACCTTGCCGTCTGGCAGATGAACATCTTCGCGCCGGGCGGTGGCGCTTAGCTTGGCAAGAAGGGCATGGCTGGCGGAAGAGGGGTCTGTCATCTCGATCAATGCGGGGGTGGTACTTGTTTCAATACCAAAGCGTCAACCGCCAACACACCCTGTCCTTCGGGCATGACCAGCAATGGATTGACTTCGGCTTCGGCAACCCCCCATTCTGGCCGAACAGCCAGTTGCGAGAGCGCCGACACCGCTGCGGCCAAGGCTTCCAGATCGCCTTTAGGCTTTCCACGCAGGCCCCGTACCGTCGCCAGCGATCGAACCTCGTCCACCATCTCGCGGGCAGTCTCGATGCTGACGGGAGCCAGCCGAATGCTTCTGTCTCTTGCCACTTCAGCCCAAATTCCCCCTGCGGCCAGCATCACGATGGGGCCCGCCTCCGGGTCCACGCGATAGCCGATGAGGACTTCGGCCAGGCCTTTCACCATAGGCTGAATCAGCGCTACATCACAGGCAACTCCCGGCGCGTGCTGTGCCAGGTTTTGCTGCAATTTCACAAGCGCGGCTTGCAGTTCGTCCTGGTTGTTGATTCCGAGAACCACACCACCTACCTCTGTCTTGTGCGGAATCTCGGCAGAGCACACCTTGGCCACCACCGGAAAGGCGAATGGCAATGACGCGGGTTTCTTGCTCAACGAGATAGTGGCTGCTGGCGCATGGGGTACACCCAATGTGTCCAGGATTTCATAGGCATCGGCTTCGCTGATCGGACGAGCGGATGTCAACGATGTGTTTTGCGCTGCTGCTGGCGTGCCCAAGGGGCGGCGGGCACTGACAGCGGCGATGGCATCGGCACATGTTTCCGGCGAGCGAAAGCACGGAACGCCGGCGCTGGTCAACATGGCCAGTGCGCCGGGGGCGTCGGGGACCAGCATGGCCGCCAGAGGGCGCTTATGGTTGGCGTGATCAAGAAGAGGCTGCACTGCCAGGTCAGGCTGAAAGCGTGCGGAAGAGCCGACCACGCTGACCACGAGATCGAATTCAGGCGCGTCCAGCAAAATGTCCAGGGTAGCCTTCATCACGTCATAGCGCGTGCCGGCTAAGGTCAGGTCGAGCACGCGACCTGGATTGGCAGACACACCGGCTGCGGCCAAGCGTTCCAGGGTGGCTGGCGTCGCGGGCGTGACATCAATGCCGCGTATCCCCAACTGATCCACCACCATGGCCGAGCCGCCCCCGGTCGTGGTGACCACGCCCACGCGCAAAGGTCGGCTTGGCATACCTGAGGGGGGCAGGGGGAAGCGCCGCGCCAGCGGGAGCGTTTCCAGCAAAGTCTCGAACTGGTCGACGCGCGCAATGCCCAGGTCTTTCAGGAAGGCGTCCGCCACATCGTCTTCGCCGGCAATGGCGCCGGTGTGGGTGGCGGCCATCTCAGCGGCGGCAGGCGAGCGACCCAGCTTGTAGGCGATAACGGGTTTGCCTCGTCTGGCGGCTTCGCGGGCAAAGGCCTGGAGTTTGGCTCCGTGACGCAAGCTTTCGATAAAGAGGAGATAGCCTTCAATCGAAGGATCGTCCAGCGTGGCGTGGCAGATCTCGCCAATGCACAGATCGACCTCGCTGCCGACCGAAACCATGCCGGCGAAACCCACGCCGCGCGCCTTGCCACGCGAGACCAGGGCGCCCAGCATGCTGCCACTGTGCGAAGCCACGAACAGGCGGCCAGCCGGTACGTCCGGCTCGGCAAAGGCGGCGTTCGCGGTGAGCATCAAACCGGTGCTTGCCCGCACAACGCCCAGACTGCTGGGTCCTAGAAGCCGCGTGTGGCTACCTGCTACCAGGCTCCGCAAGGCCTCCTCACGCGCCACCCCTTCAGGGCCAGACTCCGAGAAGCCGCTGGCCAGGACCGTGACCAAGGGAACGCCCAGCTTCACGCACTGTCCCACCACCTCCAGCACGGTCTCTGTGGGCGTCATGACAAAGACATGGTCCGGCACTTCTGGCAAAGCTTCAAGGCTGGGCCATGCAGGAGCGTCTTGCACTGTGGCACGCTTGGCGTTGATGGGATAGACCCGGCCTTGAAACCCTGCCCTGCGCAGGAAGGTCTGCGGCCGGCCTGCCGTCTTGGCTGGGTCATCAGATGCCCCTACCAGTGCGACGCTTGCGGGATTCAACAAAGCGGAGGTCAGGTGGCCGGGAGAAAAGCGGGCGTTCATGCAGTCTTTCACTTACGCAGCTTTGGGGGCGCGTTGAGAGAAGGTGCGCTCGAACACGCCTTCGGCGATACGGTTTTTAAGCATTTCTATGGAGCCGCCCGCGATCATCCAGCCGCGGGTGCGGCGTACGCAGTATTCCACCAGAGATTCCTGGCTGAAACCCAAGCCACCCATGACCTGCATGGCTTCATTGGATACCTCCCAGCCAGCCAGGTTACAAGCCAGCTTGGCCATGGCGGTGCTTTGAGCTGTAGGCAGGCCAGTCTCACCCTCCATGGCCGCGCGATAGAGCATCAACTGAGCTTGCTCCAGCCTCATCGACATGTCAGCGAATTTCCACTGCAGACCCTGGAATTCGCACAAGGGCCGGCCAAACTGCGTGCGGATCTTGGCATGCTCACGCGCCTGGTTGAAAGCGTACCGCCCCAAGGCCAGCGCACGTGAGGCGTTACCCAGGCGCTCAATATTGAAGCCGGAGATCTGTTTCTTGAAGCCCCCCGCGCCCAGCAGCACGTTGCTCTTTGGAATGCGGCAGTTGTCAAAATAAAGCTGTGACCACCGCTCACCGTTCATGAATGACGAGGGCTCTCCTACGATCAGGCCGGGCGTACCGCGCTCGATCAACACCGAGCCTATCCCACCCACACCGGGGCCAAAACGCACATACACAAGATAAATTTCGGCGTCGCTACTGTGGGTGGAAAACACTTTGCTGCCGTTGATCACGTAGCTGTCGCCGTCTTCCTGGGCGGTGGTCTTGAGGTCGGTGGCGGCTGAACCGGCATCCGGCTCGGACATGCCCAGAGAGATCAGCTTCTGGCCAGCCAGCAATCCGGGCAGAAAGCGCTGCTTTTGCTCCGGCGTGGCGTACTCCACAAAGGTGCGAATGGGGCCGAAGTTGCCTGCCTGGACGATATCGGCACTTTTGGGGCAGGCCAGGGCGACTTGCTGAATGGCGAGCACCGAATGCATGAGCGTGCCCCCCTGTCCGCCATCTTCCTCAGAAAATGCAATGCCCAACAGGCCCTGCTCCGCGATGAGCTTGGCTGTTTCCCAAGGGTAGTTTTCGGAGTGCGCACGAGCGAGGGCGCCTTCTGCCAGTTGATCGTTCGCAAAGCGCCGGACGGAGTCGGCAAATGCCTGATGCTCTTCGCTGAGCTCGAAATTCATGGGCTGTTCCAGATAGGTGAGACTGGCAGCGATAGTGCATGAGCAAGGCGCCTGTGAGCACTTCAGGATTGGATGTAAGGCATGAGAATTTGTCATTCCAATACACCGATTTTGGCTAACTTGGGGCGCTCAGAAGGTGTGAATGAAATCAGGAGTGCGCGAAAGGGCTGTCAAAAGCGACCCGCTCAAGGCGCAAAGCGCAGGGGGTGGCTTTCAGCGGTCCAGGGCGCGCCCGCCCGATAGTGCCCCATCTCTTCAGACAACTCCGCTGAGCTAGGCCGGAAAGATGGGGAACGTATCCCCCTGGTATTTGAAATGAGAATTTTGTTTTTATAAAAATATTCAGCTGAGCATATTTTGTTTCTTTAAGTCCACAATAATCGCCTTCTCACTCCTCAGGCGAGAAACTGCACAAACCACCCCGCCATTCCGCCATGGCGAAAATTTCCGGCAGCACTCTGGCCAGTTCATCTGGGTCCATATCGATGCCGTTGGCTTCGAGCAGGGGAGCTGCCTCGCGCACCATCTCTCGATAGTCGGTACGGCCTCGGAATTGCTCCAGCGTATCGGCATAGGGCTCCATGCCCAGCGCTCGAACCAGTAAATCCGCGTAGTTGAGCACCTGGAAACCATGCGTTTTTCCGTCCGAGGCGAGCTGCCTGTGGCAGGCGTGATATAGCGAGACCAGTGCATCCACATCATCTTGCTTGCAGCGCGCTATGGTCTGCGCGCGGACTTGTTCTTTCAAGGCAGGCGCGCGTTCTGCGCTCGATACGCCACACATGTAGCCAGGCTCCTCGATCTCGTCGACGATGGTGAGGCCCGGAATCGCTCGCATCAAGCGCATCACGTTTTGCCCTACATCGTGCATGCCGTGGTGCGTGTGAACGACCACACGCATGTTCACGGGCGTGGTGAAGAGTTTGTGCAGTTCATCTTCGCGTTCGATCAGAAACTTGGTGATGTGGTCGAAATCAAAGCTGACGGAGCGGTAGTCCTTGATCGTTTCGGTCAGGTGAATACTGCAGGAGGGGCACCAGTTCAGCACCTTCTTGGGGTTGAAGGTGCCGAATCGATGCAGCGTCTGCTCGCTCACTTTGCCGCCGCGCTGCAGATCACCTTCCCATTTGCTGTGGATGACGCCGCAGCATGAAGCCGGACCGCCCATGACCTCGTAGTTCACGCCCAGTGCCTCGAGCACGCTCATGGCGTTGAACAGCAGCTGCGGTGTGCGCACCGGGTTACATCCGGTGAAAAACACCACGTCCACGTCTTTGGGTTTCTTCAGTTTGAGCAGGCGTGCTGCGTCTTCCGGAACCAGTTGCATGGATACGAGAATGCGGATGGCGCGTGCCATTTTCTGAAACATGTGCGGCGTAGGATGTGTCTTGGCAGACACCTCTGCATTGGCCAGCATGAGCATGCGCCGTGGGTTGATGTCGACAGGGCACGCGGGAATGCATTCGTCACAGCCGTTGCATTGGTAGGTCCACAAGGCCGAGTCCTCGCGCATCGGCTGGCTGCTGTCTTTCATGAAATCGAGCACGCCGGTGACCACGTCCACTGGCTGGGCAGCGGCCAAGGTGGCATCGAATGGGACCACGGGGCAGACTTCCACGCACTTGCCACAGCGTGTGCAGTTGGATAACAGGTCTTCCCATGCGTGTGCGTAGAAGGAAGTCAGGGTTTGGGGGGCGATGTTCTGTTGGGTTTCCATGAGGTGCCTCGTTGATTCTTGCGCCGCCCCCTCCTACGTGCGTGGTTCATGGGGGCGAGTGCATCCGCTGCACTCGATGACAACGTCTTCGAGCGCGTGGTGGGTGGTTGGAATACGCCGCGCCGCGGTAGAGCGCATGCCGCGGGCCAGGCCCCGGCAGGCGCGGGCGCAGTCAGGTGTGTGTGATCTTCACAATCGGGATTCGATCGTGTGTACCGCTGTCTCCAGCAATGGGACAATTTCCTTGCCGCGCGGCGCGGTCATGCGTTTCACCCCTGAGGCGATGCTGAGCGCGGCAAATGCGACACCATTAGCAGGATTGCGGATAGGCAGTGCAAAGCCGCCCACGTTGTCGATGTAGTCACTGGCGGTGAAGGCAAAGCGGTCTTTCGCCGTGCGTTTGACCATCAGCCGGATGCGTTCCGCAGCCAGCAAACCGGTTTCCCGGTAGCGCATGCCATTGGCCCGCATGATGGCCTCGCGTTCGGATTCAGGCAGCGCACCCAATATGGCAATGCTGCTTAAACCCACGCCCAGCGGTCGCCTTGAGCCGATGTCCACGGGCATCTCCTCTACCGCGAATTCGCCAGACTGCCGGTCCAGGCATACCGTATCGAGCCCGCTGCGCATCACCAGAAAGACGCACTCTCCGGTCTTCTCGGCCAGCTTGCTCACTGTGCCTGCGCACAGCTCCCGCAGGCCCAGGCGCGGGAATGCCCTGAGCCCCATCTCATATGCGAAAGGTCCGAGAAAATAGCGCCGAACGCCCGTTGCGTGAATGACCAGGCCTTCCTCCGCCAGTGCACCGAGCAATCTATAGGCCGTGGCGCGCGTCAACTCGCAACGTTCGGCCAACTCACCGGCGCTGGCACCATGCTCACCCGCCTGGCTAAGCTCGCGCAGCAGTTGCACCGTGCGGCGAAGGCTCTGTGTTCCGGCCTGGGGGCTTTTTTGCAAGAACGACATGGGAATCTCCATGAGAGGGCGAGGCCGATCGGCGAACCTGGATCGACGGGACTATTGTGACCGGGATACTCACGACGTGCGCCGTTTTTGGGTGCTGCCTCACGGCCTGGACTTAAGTCCGAGCTTCTGGATCAATGATCCCCACTGCTGGGATTCGCGCTTGAGGCGCTCGGCCGTTTCGGCGGGGCCTTGTACTGCAACGATGGCTCCAAGCTCGCTGAAGCGCTGCTGCATTTCCTTGTCGCTCACCACTTTCTCCACATTCGAACGCAGTTGTTCGACGATGGGTTTGGGCGTAGCAGCTGGTGCGTACAGGCCAAACCAGTTCACCGCCTCATACCCACTCACACCCGCTTCCGACACGGTGGGCACGTTTGGCAACTCAGCCACTCGTGTGCGGGATGTCACCGCCAGTGCTTTCACGCGGCCCGCCTTGACCATGGGGAGAATGGTGGGTAGCACTTCCAGTGCAATATTCACCTGACCGCCCACGAGATCTTGTACCGCGGGACCGCTGCCCTTGTAGGGCACGTGCACTGGCCGACCTCCCGTGCGCGATAGCAGCAATTCCATGGCCAGATGGGGCAGAGTGCCATCACCCGCTGAGGCGTAGGACAACCTGGAGTCCGGCTTATTCAGCAACGCGATGAGCTCTTTCAGGTTGTTGGCCGGAACGGAGGGGTTCACTGCCAACACCAGTGGCGATTCCGCGAATTGGATAACCGGTGCGAAGTCTTCAGCCTGCACACGCGCTTTGTCGAGGGTGTGCGGAACGATGGTGAACACGCTGGGCACGGTGGTGAGCAGCATGTAGCCATCGGCGGGCGAGCGTGCCACCTGCTCCGCACCAATTGCCCCAGCGGCTCCTCCCTTGTTTTCGACGATGAATGACTGGCCCATCGAGGTGGAGAGTTTCTGCGCCAGCACGCGGCCCAGGATGTCGACGGGGCCCCCGGGCGAATACCCGACGACGATCTTCACGGGTTTGTTGGGGTAGGTCTGAGCCGATGCGAACTGCGCGGAAATCGCGAGCGAGAGCGCCAGGCAGAGCTTGGCGGAAAACTTGAAAAACGTGGGGCGGAGCATTTAGGCAGTTCCTGTATTTGAAGGCGAGTGGAGTCTTTCATAAGCACTCGACAACGCAAAGCAGCGTCTGAGATTGTCCACATCATGAGACGTCTGGTTCACGTGATAACGTGTGCGCCGTTTTTTGATCGGACCCCCTTCATGCACTCCATTTCAGACCTCTTACGCCAGCTTGATGAGCGTACTACCAGCGCGGCTTCGCTCCTGAAAAACGCCCGGAACCAAGCCATTCAAACCGCTGATTTGAACGCTTTGGCTTTTGTGGATTGGGATGCTGCCCAGGCCTTGGCTGTGCAGTGTGATGCAGCCATAGCCGCAGGAAATACACGCGGTGCGCTGAGGGGCATTCCCATCTCCATCAAGGATTTGTACCCTGTTCTCGGCATGCCGACCCGGGCCGGAACCCGTGCTGTATTGCCATGCGATGCGATGGATTTGACAAGCCACGAGGCTGTGCTGGTCGCACGTTTGCGTGCTGCAGGTGCAGTCATTTTCGGCAAGACCAATATGCACGAGATCGCGCTGGGATCAACGGGCGAGAACGTCTGGACGGGCGACGTAAAAAACCCCTTTGATCCGCTTCGTCAGGCTGGTGGATCGTCCAGCGGATCGGGCGTGGCAGTAGCCACGGGTGTGGGTGTGGCGAGCGTTGGCAGCGACACGGGGGGGTCGGTCCGCATTCCCGCCAATTTCAGCGGGGTGACAGGCTTCAAGCCTACACATGGAGCGATTCCATTAAAGGGAGCTTTGCACCTTTCCTGGACCTGCGATCACGCAGGACCTCTGGCGCACAGCGTAGCCGATTGCGCGTTGTTGTTCGAGGTCATGGCTGCCCGTAGCCTGGAAGTGAAACGCATCGCCAGAGTACCGCGTTTTGCCGTGCCTGCGAGCTGGTTGCGCGGCCGCCTGTCGCTGGAGGTGCGCGATCATTTCGAACGAACCCTCGCGCGCTTGGCTGCGCTGGGTGCAGAGTTGGTGGAGGTCACCACGCCGCAGTTACCACGAGCTTCGCAGTGCTTCACAGACATCGTGCAGGCCGAGGCTGCGTGGGTGCATCGCGACGCGCTGAAGCAAGGTGGCCTGGGGTTCTCTGAACTGGTAATGCCCCCGCTTCTGCGCGGGCAGACATTGAAGGCGGTTGACTACGTCGATGCGCTGCACACGCGCGCGGCCATCGCAGCCGAACTCGATGCCATCCTGACAGGCTGTGATGCCCTGTTGCTGCCGACCGCAGCGGTGGTTCCACCGCTGCGCGGCCAGACCCAGGTTCAAGTGGAGAGCGGATTGACGACGGTGCGTGAAGCGGTGCTGGGACAGACCTTGCCGTTCTCGCTCGTAGGGGTGCCCGCCTTGTCTATACCCACTGGGCTCATCGGCGGTTTGCCCGTGAGTCTGCAAGTGGTGGCGGCGCGCGGAGCGGACGATGCCTTGCTGCATCAAGGCCAATGGTTGCAGGAGCATGTGGGCCAGAGCCTGATGCCTGCCGTGATGCCGTAGGTGAGTGAGCGGGGGGGCGCTGTCTCACCATGTGGATGTTTGGCGCGAGGCGTTGACGCAGCAGCGGGCGCTGCGGCCTACTCGCGTCGAGATCAGGCCACCCTGATCACGACACACCCACAACGCCGCATCGCACGAGTCCTTGCAACTCGATTCGATGTGGCGCTCTGGATCTTGAAGTTCGCTCTAGCTCTAGGAGAGTTTGATGTCCATCCCCGCCACCATGCTCCGCATATGCCATGCAGACGGAGGCCCGCCCACCGTGATGCAGTTGAAGAATGGGTCCACGCCCACCATAAAGTCCGATGAGGTGTTAATCCGGGTGCAATATGCAGGCGTTAACCGGCCGGATGTGCTGCAGCGAAGTGGCTCCTACCCACCTCCAACAGGTGCTGCGCCTGGACTGGGCTTGGAGGTTTCCGGCATGATCGCTGCCGTTGGCGCAGACGTGAGCCAATGGACCGTGGGCGATGCCGTATGCGCGTTGACCAACGGCGGCGGCTATGCGCAGTATGTGGCGGCTCCTGCGGGGCAGGTGATGTCCGTACCTGAGGGTATGTCGATGATGGAAGCCGCCGCGCTGCCTGAGAACTACATCACCGTCTGGAGCAATGTGGTCGAGCGCGGTGGGCTTGAGAAAGGGGAGACTTTCCTGGTCCATGGCGGCTCATCGGGGATAGGGTTGACGGCGATTCAACTGGCCAAAGCCCGTGGTGCAAGGGTCTACACCACCGTGGGCAATGCAGAAAAGGCGCGCGCCTGCGAGCTTGCAGGGGCCGATAAAGCCATCAATTACCGCGAGCAGGACTTTGTCAAGGCCGTTGCCGAATTGACGGATGGCCGTGGCGTAGATCTGATTCTTGACATGGTGGGTGGCGACTACATCTCGCGCAACATCGCCAGCCTGGCGCTGGACGGCCGGTTGGTGCAGATTGCGTTCCTGCAAGGTTCCAAGGTGGAAGTCGATTGGTTGTCTTTGATGACGCGCAGGCTCACCTACTCCGGCTCTACGCTGCGCCCGCGCTCCCCGCAAGATAAGGCGCGCACCGTACAGGCATTGCAGCACAACGTGTGGCCTCTGCTAGCCCGGGGCCAGGCACGCCCTGTCATTCACAAGGTGTTCGCGTTGGCGGATGCCAGTGCCGCTCATGAGCTGATGGAGTCGTCCACGCATATCGGAAAGATCATGCTGGAAGTGCCGCAGGACTGAGATGGCGTGAGCGAATCTCTGATGCCGTCCGGCTTTTGACGGCCCTTTGGAGCACGCCGGATTCATTCACACCTTCTGCGCCTGTATCCCCTCTTTGGGTTGGTGCCGAGTTCGGTTTACACGATAAACACCGTTCGGGCTGAGCCTGTCGAAGCCTCTTGCGGTGCTCGCGCGGTGGCGTGTCCAGAGGACGCGCCGGCGACGCATACAGATATTTACTTGCCCTCGCAGATCACGGGTCGTTGCGCTTCGCAGTCGGCGACGACCCAGGAGAACCACCATGACGCAGCATCCGGTCGCACAAGACCGCACCACTGAATTGCTGATTTCCAGCGATCAACGCTTACCCTCCGCCCCACTCTCATCTCAGTCAGGGCGTCGCACCGCGTTGGTGAAAACCGTGAGCATAGTCTGCTCGGGTGTGGTGAGCATTGAGCTGTGCCCCGCTGTAGCGGGAGAGCCATTCCCGCCTTTTGAAGCGGGCGCGCATATCGATCTGCACTTGCAAGGCGGGATGGTGCGCAGCTATTCACTACACAACGCTCCGGGGGAGGAGAACCGTTACGCCATTGGGGTGCTGAACGACAACGCCAGTCGTGGCGGATCGCGCTGGATCCACGAGCATCTACGTGCGGGTGACCACATCCCCATTTCCTCGCCGCGAAATCTCTTTGCGTTGAATGAGCTGCAGCCCGCACACTCAGTATTTGTGGCAGGCGGTATTGGCGTGACACCTATCCTGTCGATGCTGCGCAGGCTGGTGCAACTGGGGCGCAATGCCCACGTGATCTTGTGTGCTCGCAGCCGCAGCAGTGCACCATTTCTGGATGAGTTGACTCATCTAACCAGCCTAGGCATCACTTTGCACACGCACTTCGATGACGAGGCGGGGGGCCCGCCATCCCTTAGCTCGCTCTTGGCCGCACACCAGCCGCATGATCACTTCTATTGCTGCGGCCCTTCACCCATGCTCACCAACTTTGAGTCCACTTGCGCGGAGTTGGGCTTTGCCAATGTGCACGTCGAGCGCTTCAAGGCTGAACAACCTGTTAGTCCCAAAATTGCGTTGACGGGTCATTGCACCGTGGAACTTCGCAAGAGCGGAATGACCCTGGAGATACCCAAGAATAAACCGGCGCTGCAGGCCTTTCTGGATGCCGGAGTGGACATCGAATTCAGTTGCGAAGAGGGCGTGTGCGGGGCTTGCGAAACCCGCATTCTGGAAGGCGAGGCGGAACACCGCGATAGTGTGCTCAGCGGCGCTCAGAAGGCAGCACAGAAGTCGATGATGGTTTGCGTTTCGCGCTGCCGCTCTGATCGAATGGTGCTTGATTTGTGATCTTCTGATCGGTGGCCCATACGCCTAGTTCACTGGACTAGCCGGCCAAGTGCATACGGATTTCCTGTGCGGCTAATTGAAGCGCCGGCAGCACCCTCTCGCGCAGATCGGAGATTTCCAGGCTGCGCAAAGTGCCGCAGGCACACTACCTCTCCCGCTTGGTTGCGAAGCGGCACGGCAACAGCCCGCAGGCCAAAGGCCAACTCTTCATCGACGATGGAATATCCATCACGGCGGTCAGCACCGCGCAAGACTTTGTCCGCCAACTTCGCGTGGGGCTTTCCGCGCGCGGACCGTTCTTGATTGAAGCGCTGATCTGATTCGTTAGAACGTGCGCCCGCATGCTGCCAGCCACTTTCTCAGTAAGTGCAGCACAGCACAAAACCCCTCATACAGGTTGGCTGGGCGTCGGCGGAGAGCCATACCTTTAACGGCAAAACCGTGGCAAGAAGGGTCGAAAAAATATTGCTGGCTGGCTCGATTCTTGCAAATGACACTGTGCTGGATCGAAGCTGGGGTTTGCCCTAATGCGAAATCCGCATTAGCAAATTATAAAACAGTAGTTCTATTTTGCGGAACCCGTGCCACGATCTGGATGTGAACCGCTTCTCATCCAACCGGAACCTGCTGCAATGACCAGTCGACTCGTGGTGGGCGCGATCAGTGCTGAAGCCAATCGTGTGGCCACCAATCTCATGCATCACCTGCTGCGCGACGAAATGCCGGCGGACGGAGTGTCCGTGGCTTGGCCTGCCCATCGCCCTTCGCCTCAGGCCTCCAAAACTTCATTGCTGGGCTTTACCCGCATGCTGTCCAGCGCAGCGGAGCAGAGTGGGCGCAGCCACTTGGGGCTGGACATGGCGTGCACTGATATGGGGCCTAGTCACAGCATTTTCGGTGGCTTGTTTCTCTACGCACCTACTGTGGGCAGTGCACTGGAGTCTCTGGCGCGTTATTTCCCCGTGGTGCAGACAGGTACCCGTGTGGAGCTGGTCCAGAACCATGGCAGCGCTCGCTTGATCTACGACATTCACAATCTCGCGGGCCCAGACCGCTTGCACGATGCGGCCTATACCTTGGGCAAGCTATGTCGGTCACTGCGCCGCGGCGTGGGCGAGTCGTGGGCCTTGGATCATGTGACACTGGCGGCGCCGGCGCCCCGGGTGCAAGCACCTTATCAGCGGGTCTTCCGGGCACCAGTGGTGTTCGATGCGCAGCATACCGCGCTCCATTTTTCACCTCAGCTTCTCAGTCAATCCATCGCTTCTGCGGATCCCCAGCGCTATGCAGATTTCTGCGCGCATCTCGAGCGGATGATGCCTGCCGGACACGAACCCGAGCTCCTGGGAGACGCGCTTCGTGCGTGGATGGTGCATGCGGTGCGGTGGGGGCGCGCCACGCTCGACCAAGCAGCGGCCGACTTCGGCGTGACCCCGAGGACCATGCAACGACGCTTGAAGGAGCAGGACATCAGTTTCCAGCCGCTGCTGGCGCAGGTGCGCATGGAGACGGCGCAGCACATGCTTTCTCAGAGCACCCTGACGGTGATGGATATTGCAGATCAACTCGGGTTCAGCGAAACCAGTGCGTTTACCAGAGCATTTCGCAGTTATACCCGGCAAAGCCCCAGCGCATTTCGTCAGTCGGCGCTCGGCACTCGCAGGCCCGATTCATTGATTCACTGATGCGCTGAATTGGGACCATATAGATTTTCACGAATCAGGACCAAACCCCGTTCGGGCTGAGCTTGTCGAAGCGTTGC